>NZ_JAIXIG010000003.1:0-75723 GCF_020297365.1 Curtobacterium oceanosedimentum | reverse complement strand
GTGGACAACAAGGGCGACTGGAAGGTCGACCGGTTCGCCGGTGTCGGCGCGTACGACGTCGACGTCGCGATGAAGAACGCGGCCGGCACCGAGACGGGTGCGCCGATCAACATCCTGCTCAACCAGAGCACCAACCTGCCGTTCGCGCTCACCTCGCCCGCTGATGGTTCCGACCTCCGCGGTCAGATGGTGACGTTCGAGGGGACGGGGAACGCCAACGAGGAGATCACCCTGAAGGTGATTAACTTCGAGAGCCAGACGCCGAAGGTCCGGGTCGACTACACGGGGCACTGGAAGATCGAGAAGTTCCTCGGCACCGGCGCGTACACGATCGACATCACGCAGAAGAACGTCTCCACCGGGAAGGTGACGGCGTCGCTGGAAGGGCTGCAGTTCAACCAGCCGGCGTCCTGATCACACCCCACACACCCGTCACCGGCAGACGCCGATGACGACGGCCGGGTCCGGTTCCCACCGGGCCCGGCCGTTCCACGATCTCGCAGCGGAAGCACGACTCCGCACCTGACAGACAGGAAGACCTCATGCGTACCACTCACCGGATCACGATCTCCCTCGGCGCTGCAGCACTCGCCGCGCTCGTCCTCGTCGGTTGTTCCGGCACCGCGACGAAGAACGACGCTGCACCGAAGCCGAGCTCCCCGGCGACCGTGTCTTCGGCTCCGACCGGCGGTGTCGCCGACGATTCCGGGACGTGCGCCGACGGGGTCTCCACGCCCGTGAAGAGCGATGCGACCTTCTCCCTCGACGAGTGCGACTTCGTGGACGTCATGGGATCGGGCAACACGATCACCGCGGACGCGCTGCAGAAGCTCACCGTCGAGGGTGACGAGAACACCATCACGGTCGACTCGGTGGCCGAGGTGACGACAGCGGGGAAGGGCAACACCATCTACTACAGCGGCGACGAGCCGGTCCACAACGAGATCGGCAGTGGCACCACACTGATGCCGCTGTCCGAGAAGCAGGACAAGACGAACAAGAAGTAGCAAGCCGACGAGCCTCTCTGGAAGAAAGAACGACGAAGCCCCCGCAGCCGTTCGGCTGCGGGGGCTTCGTCGTCAGTGTCAGGCCGCTGGCGTCAGCACGATCGGAGCGGACGACTGTGCGTCGCCCTTCGCCGGCGTCATCGTCACCACGAAGCTGTACCGGCCGTTGCCGAGGTACTTCCCGACCGCCCACGTGCCGTCGGCGCGGACGTGGGTCGTGACCGCGGCGAGACCCGGGCCCGGGTCGACGCGGACCTCGGCACCGACTACACCGGTCCCGGTGAACTCGAGGACCGTGTTCGCCGTGAAGGTCGTGCCGGTCGTCGGAGTGGCCACCGCGAACGGCTTGTCGATCCCCGCAACGGGCTGGTTGAGTCGGAAGTCCGTCACGCTCCCGGTGGTGTCGCCGGCTGCGTTCCGCTGGGACACGTCGAAGGTGTAAGCGCCGGTGCCGAGGAACCGCTGCACGCGCCAGGTGCCGTCCTGCCCGACCCGGGTGCTGACCGGCGCGGACGAGAAGTTGGAGACGGCGAGCGTCACCTCGTCTCCCGCTGCGCCGGTCCCGGTGAAGGTCACCATCTCGCCCTTGTGGTCACTGCCGGCCTCGGGACTCGTCACCGCGAACGGCTGTCCCGCCCCGGCTGCAGGCTGATTGATCCGGTGGTCGGTCACGCTCCCCGTGACGTCACCGGCCGTGTTCCGCTGGGTGATGTCGAAGGCGTACGCACCAACGCCCAGGTACCGCTGGACGCTCCACGTGCCGGCTCCCGTGACCTTGGTGGTCACGTCGGTGGAGTCGAAGTTCGTGACGTGCAGGGTGACCTCGTCGCCCGCGGCCCCCGTGCCGGTGAACGTGACGAGCTCGCCCTTGTGGGTCGACCCTGCCTCCGGGCTCGTCACGGCGAACACGGCCGACGCGTCGGCGGTGAACGTGATGTCCTTCATGACCGAGGTGCGACCGTCCGCGGTGGTCTGGGTGAAGGTGACCTCGTAGCCGTCCGTGCTCGCGAGGTCGGCACGAGCAGACCACTTGGCGACGCCGGAACGGGTCGCCTCGGCCTCTGCGCGGAAGAGCTCCCTGCCCTGCTGGTCATGTGCGACGACGGTGGAGCCGGCTTCGGCCGACCCGGAGAAGTCGTGCTCACCGGGCGTGTAGGAGTTCTCCGCTGCCACGCCGTCGACCTGCAGCAGGCGGGGGAGCGCGACGCGCTCGGACGTCGCCGAGTAGCGCTGTCCGTCGAAACCGAGGTTGACGAGGTCGAGCTGCTTCCCGGTGAACTGCGCACGGATGTTGAAGCTCCACCCGTTGGTCCCGGAGGGGATCGACCCGACGACGGTGTCGCCGTCGAGGATCTGCGCCCCGGCCATCTGCTGGACCTCGCCGATGACCTGGACGGTGCCGTCGGGCAGGACGTTCACCTCGCGCACGGCGGGCTTCGTCACGTCCGCGCTGACCGGCAGCGGCATGAGCTCCGCCGTGGACACGGCGGACTCGGTACCGTCGGCCGAGATGGCCACGACGTCGACCGTGGAGCCGAGGTGTTCCTGCGGGACGGTCGCCGTGAACTCCCCGTCCACGACGCGCGTTTCGCCGACGGAGGTGCCGTCGGAGGTGCGGACCTCCACCTCGACCGTGCGGTCGTCGACTGCGCCCCACAGGGTGAAGTCGCCGTCGAGGCGTCGTTCGGACGGCTGGACGACCGGTGCAGCGGGCGATTCACCGGTGCCCTCGGAGAAGGCCACACGGTCGATGACGCTCGTCCGTCGGTCGGGCAGGGTCTGCGTGAAGGTGACGGTGTGGTCGCCGGCGGTGAGCTCGGCGCCGGCGCTCCAGGCTCCGACTGCGGTCCGGGCGGCAGGGACCTCGGTCTCGAAGAGCGTCGTACCGCTGGTGACGTCGGTCGCCGTGATGGTGGCGCCGGCGGACGCGGTGCCGCTGAACTGCTTCGTGCCCGGGACGAACCGGTTGGACGCGCGGAGGCCGTCGACCTGAAGGGTGCGCGGGAGCGGGGTCCGCTCGGTCCGGGTCTTCGTACCGTCGGCGGCGGTGTGGACCCGGACGAGGTCGAGCGCGCTGTCGCGGTACTTGTCGAGGGCGCGGAGGAGGAAGAGTCCCTGCCCGCCGGCCCAACGGCTGACGGTCTCGTCGCCGTCGAGCAGGTAGACGTCGTCGCTGCCGGCGAAGCCCATGACGGCACGCGACCCGGCGAACGTGTCCTCGATGCGCGAGACGGTCGGGGACTCGAGTCGGGGATCGACGGGGAGGTCGTCGATGGCGGCGACGGGCGGGTCCTGCGCCACCGAGTTCGTCGGTGATGGGGCCGCCGCGGTCGCGACGGCGGGTGTCAGGAGGCCGAAGCCGAGGGAGGCGGTGACGATGCTGCAGACGACTGCAGTGCTCCGGAAGGGAGAGAGGGCCATGGGAGCTCCTTTTGGTGGGGGAGCCAAAGCGTATTGATATTTCGCATGCACAGCATGTGAACCTTCCGAGTGCGATGGGAGCGCCGCGGCTACGCTGGCGCGGTGTCACCCGACTTTGCCGACCTCTTCCGCCGCCGCGACGACTCCGCCCCGGACCTCATCGCGATCGACGGCACCGACCGGTTCCTCATCGACGAGGCACCGCACGTGCACGGCGACGCGCTCCGGCAGCCCGGCGAGGTCGCGGTCGTCGACGATCGTCACGGTGTCCTGACCCTCGGACTCATCACCCAGCACGGGGCCAAGGACGTCCGGGTGGTGCAGGACTCCCTGGTGGGGCAGCGTGCCCTCGAGGCGAACGCCGGCACGTTCGGCATCCGCGGGTTCAACCACCCGTCGACGTTCGAGGACGCCTTCCGGGACGTCCGGCTCGTGGTGCTCCGCCTGTCGAAGTCGCACGACCGGCTGGACGAGATCGCCCGTGCCGTCGCGCGGTTCGCGGCGCCCGACGTCGTGCTGCTGTGCGGCGGGAACGTGAAGTACATGCACGTGTCGCAGAACGACGTGCTGCGGCGGTCGTTCGGCGAGGTCACCGCGTCGCGGGGGCGCGGCAAGTCCCGCCTGCTCATCGCGCAGGACCCGCTGCGTGCGCAGGCGGACCGCGCGGCGACGACCGCGCCGTGGCCGCGCTCGGTGCACGTCGACGAGCTCGGCATGACGATCGTCGCGCACGGCGGCGTGTTCGCCGGGACCTCGCTCGACCAGGGCACCCGGGTGCTGCTCGAGGCGATGGACGACGCGGTCCCGACGGCGCGGACCGTGGTGGACCTGGGGTCCGGCAACGGCGTCGTCGCCGCTGCCGTGGCGCTCCGGCGTCCGAGCGTGCAGGTGATCGCGACCGACGTCTCGCGGATCGCGGTCGAGTCGACCCGGGCCACGGCCGACGCCAACGGCGTGGGCGACCGGGTGACGGTGGTGCGGGCCGACGCCGGCGACGAGCTCGCCTCCGGATCGGCCCAGCTGGTGCTCTGCAACCCGCCGTTCCACGCGGACACCACGGTGACCACCGACGCGGCCGAGGCGATGTTCCGGAACGCGGCCACGATCCTCCAGGCCGGCGGTGAACTGTGGTGCGTCTGGAACTCGCACCTGCGCTACCGGCCGGTGCTCGAGCGTCTGGTCGGGCCGACGCGGCAGGTGCTGCGGACGGAGAAGTTCACGGTCACGGCGTCGGTCGCCACCGGGCGGTGACCTCGAGCACGTGCGCGTCGTAGTGCACGGCGAGGGCGTGCACGGCCGCACTGGCGAGGTCGGGGTCGCCGGTGTCGATCGCCTCGTCGAGCAGCGTGAGCACGTCGTCCACGGCCCACTGCCGGAGCGGTGGGGCCTCGTCGAACACGAACGCGAGCCGGCTGATGGCCAGACGCATGTTGCCGGCGATCCAGGGGTTCGGGGTGTGCCGACCCAGGGTGCGGGACAGCTCGACCATGCCGACGGCGAAGGCGTAGTCGCGGGTCCGCGCGTACTGCCGAACGGTGGCGACGACCCGGTGCAGTTCGGTTCGACCGTCGGCGGAGAGCGTCGGGACGGCTGCCCGCGCGCACATCTCGGTGAGGGTGGTGGCGAGCTGCAGGGAGTCGATCCAGTGCTGCACGCCGGGGTCCGCGATCCGGACGGCGTCGTGGTCGTCCGGTGATCGGTCGACCAGGCCCATGAGCTCGAGTCGACGGAACGAGGGCGCCAGGGTGCGCGCTGACGTGCGGAGGCGCGCGGCGACGTCCCGCGTCGGGTGGGTCCGTCCACGCTCGAGGGTGCCGTCGCGCACCATCGCGAGCAGGTCCCACCACAGCTCGTCCGGTTGCCACGCGGCCCACGTCGGCACGTCCGCCGCCGACGACGTCACGGCGCGCAGGTCGGCGGCAGTGGAACCGAGGCGCGGCGCGACGGCGGTCAGCTGCTCGTCCCACACCCGGGCGAGGACGTGGGCGGCGCGTTCTGCCGTCCGGGGCGACGGGTACCGCAGCGCCTGGTCGGACGCCGCGGCCCAGTCCTCGACCGCGGTGGTCCGGAACGGGACGGAGGGACTCGCGCCGAAGCGGACGCGTTCGAGGGCGCCGCGGGCCAGCCCGGCGAGCGCGGCGTTGGGGGAGCGGTCGATCCAGAACCGCAGCGACGCCCAGAACGCCGGGTCGAGGTCGGGGGTGCGCAGCGCGGCTGCCCGGCGCAGGGCGCCGAACACGGCGTCGTGCTCGGCGGTGTCGGCCGGCGTCGGTTCCGACGCCGGTGTCGCTGCCGTCCGTGCGGAGCGCAGCACACCCTCCATCAGACCGACGAGCAGGTGGCCGTTGTCGTTCCACGCCGGCACCGACAGCGTGCCGAAGCGGACGGTGCCGTCGGCGACGACCGTCACGAGCCCGACGTCGGTGAGCCGCTCGAGCACCGCGTGCAGCACCACCGGATCGAGCCCGAAGCGCCCGGAGAGCACGAGCTCGTCGTGGTCGACGTCCCGCTCGAGCGATCCGTCGCGGGCGGCGCCGAGGACGGCCCGGTAGGCGTCGTCGAACCCCTGCGCCCGGTCGGTCTCAGTGGACATCGCCACCCCCTCGTCGTGCAGCGTATCCGGCGCCGTTGCGACAGGCGCGACGCGACAGGAGCCGCCCGCGGTGCGGACGGCTCCTGTCGGGAAGGGGGCTGATCAGGCCGGGACGTAGTCGAACGTGTCGGGGTCCGGACCGGTGCGGTGGCCCTTGTCGAGCGAGGTGATCGCTGTCATGTCGCCGTCGGAGAGCTCGAAGTCGAAGATCGCGAAGTTCTCCTCGACGCGGGCACGGGTGACCGACTTCGGGAACACGATGTCGCCGCGCTGGATGTGCCAGCGGAGCACGACCTGCGCGGGGCTCTTGCCGACCGACGCCGCGATGCGGGTGATGGTCTCGTCGTCGAGCACGAGGCCCTGCGCGATCGGCGACCAGGCCTCGGTCGCGATGCCGAGCTCGCGGTTCACGGCGCGGAGCTCGTCCTGCACCATGTACGGGTGCACCTCGATCTGGTTGACCGACGGCGGCACGTCCGTCTCGGCACGGAGGCGGTGCAGGTGGTGCGCCTGGAAGTTCGAGACACCGATCGAGCGGGCGGTGCCGGCGTGGTACAGCTCCTCGAGGGCCTTCCAGGTCGGCACGAAGTCCGACACGGTGGGCAGCGGCCAGTGGATGAGGAACAGGTCGGTGTAGCCGCCGAGCAGGTCGGCCGACTTCTTGCCGTTCTCCAGCGCCGCCTCGGGGGCGTGGAAGCCGTTGTTGAGCTTCGAGGTGACGAAGATCTCGGAACGGTCGATGCCGGACTCGGCGATCGCCTCGCCGACCTCCTTCTCGTTGCCGTACATCTCAGCGGTGTCGATGTGGCGGTAGCCGACCTCGAGCGCGGCCAGGGTCGCGGCCTTCGTCTCGGAGGGGTCGATCTGGAAGACGCCGAAGCCGAGCTGCGGGATGGTCTTGCCGTCGTTCAGGGTGATGTTCGGAACGGTCATGACCCCATGCAACCAAACGGCGTGCAGCGGGCATTCCAGGAACGCCCAGGAGCCGCGACCGGGCGTGTCAGTCGAGCGCGGCGCGGATGTACGCCTGCAGCGCCTGCCCGTACGCGACCGCCGGGTCCTCGGACGCGAAGCTCCGGTCGACCCCGCCGATCGTCGCGGTGACGGTGTGCACGACGCGGTCGCCGACCTGCACGCGGGTCAGCCCGACGAACGACGGCCCGAGCAGCTCCCGCAGCTGGTCCTCGCGCGGGAGCCAGAGCGACTCGTCGGCGGTGACCGAGTCGAGCGCCCACTCGGTCGTGCCGTTGAAGCCGAGGATCGTGCCCGTGGGGGAGTCGTGCCGCTCGACGGTCATCTCGGACACCGTGTAGACGTCGCCGTCGGCCTCGGGCTTGTCGATCACGAACCGGTCGCCGGTCTCGGGGTGCCAGCGCAGGCCGGCGTCGTGCAGTGCTCGGGCGAGTTCGACGGTGATCACGTCCCCACCCTGCCGCACGCCGCCGACCGTGTCACCACGGAGGGTGCTGATGGCATCGGCGTACTAGCATCGCTGAGCACCCTCCGCGCGAGCGCAACCCGTCCGCGCGCGCGACGCGACGACGCCCGGGCAACCGGTGCCGCGCCTCCAGGCCGACCGATCGGCCACGGGGCGGGCCGCCGGCCGGCGTCCCGACCGAGGTGGACGGACATCCCGTGCACCCAGAGAAGGACCCGCATGACCCTCGACCGTGAGGAACTCCGCGACGGCTGGACCGTGACCCTGGCCGGAGGGACCGGCGCGCCGGACGGTGTCGCGGGTCGCGCCATCCCGGCGTCCGTGCCGGGACAGGTGCACACCGACCTGGAGCGCGAGGGGCTGCTGCCCGACCCGACCTTCCACCGCAACGAGCAGGCGGCGGGGTGGGTCGGCCGCGCCGATTGGGCGTACCGACGCACGGTGGACGTCGATCCGCGCGGGCACGAGCGCGTCGACCTGGTGTGCGACGGCCTGGACACCGTGGCCGAGCTGAGCCTGGACGGGGTGGTCGTCGGCACCACCAGGAACATGCACCGGCGCTACCGGTTCGACGCACGGGTGCAGTCCGGAGCGTCCGGCCCGGGCTCGAAGGACCTGGAGATCCTGTTCGAGTCGCCGTACCGCGAGGCCGGACGGGTGGCGGCGAAGGCCGGCAGCATGCCCGGTCCGTACGACGAACCGTTCCCGTACGTGCGCAAGATGGCCGCGAACTTCGGTTGGGACTGGGGACTGACGGCCGTGACCAGCGGCCCGTGGCGGCCCGTCGCGATCGAGCGGTGGTCCACGGCGAGGCTGCGCGAGGTGCGACCGCTGGTGGACGTCGAAGCGGGTGAAGGCGTGCTCGACACGCACATCACCGTCGAGCGCTCCGGCCCGTCACGCTTCGGCGAGAACACCGCCGACCTGGACCAGGACGGCGAGGACGACGACCTGGTGCTCGTCGTCACCGTCAGCGGCACGACCGAGGACGGCGGCGCCACCCGGCAGCGGTCGCGGGCACAGCTGACCCCGAAGGACGACGAGACGGTCGTGACGGTGCGCGTGCCCGACGCCCGACGCTGGTGGCCGCGTGGGTACGGCGACCAGGCCCAGTACGACGTGGTCGTCGAGCTGCAGACCGTCGACGGCGAGGTCCTGGACCGCGACACCTTCCGCACCGGCTTCCGCTCGACGCGCATCGACACCCAGGCAGACCGCGTCGGCCGCCCGTTCGGCATCCACGTCAACGGGACCCTGATCGACGTCCGTGGCGTGAACTGGATCCCGGACGACGTGATCGTCTCGCGCGGGGACCGGTCGCGGCTCGAATCGCGGCTGCGTGCCGCGGCGTCGCTCGGCACGAACCTCGTGCGCGTGTGGGGCGGCGGCGTGTACGAGTCGCGCGACTTCTACGAGGTCTGCGACGAACTCGGGTTGCTCGTCTGGCAGGACTTCCCCTTCGCCTGCTCGGCCTACCCCGAGGTCGAACCGATCCGCAGCGAGGTCATCGCCGAGGCGCGCGACAACGTCGCCCGGCTCGCGCGGCACCCGTCCCTGGTGGTCTGGAACGGCAACAACGAGAACATCTGGCTGCACGACGCCGACGACTGGGGGTCGTCCCTGGGCGACCGCGGCTGGGGCCTCGACTACTACCTCGACCTGCTGCCCACGATCGTCGACGCCGTGGATCCCTCGCGCTTCTACACCGTGGCCTCGCCGTGGTCCGGTGACGAGTCGCTCCCCGCGAACGACGTCGACCACGAGACCCACCACTCGTGGGACCCCTGGAACCGGCTGCCGGACACGGCGTACCGCGAGTCCGTGCCGCGGTTCGTGTCGGAGTTCGGCTGGCAGGCGCCGCCCGCGTGGCGGACGCTGCGCGAGGGCGTCGCCGACGACGTGCTGCGGGTCGACTCGCCGGGCGTCCTGCACCACCAGAAGGCCGCCGACGGCATGGCGAAGCTCGCCCGCGGGATCGAGCCGCGGTTCGGCACGGTCGACCCCGCCTCGTTCGACCGGTGGCACTACCTGACCCAGCTGCAGCAGGCCCGCGCCGTCGCGACGGGCGTCGAGCACTGGCGCACGCACTGGCCGCGGAACACCGGTGTCGTGATGTGGCAGCTCAACGACCTGTGGCCGGTGTCGTCGTGGTCGGCGATCGACTCGGCCGGGCGGCTGAAGCCGCTCGCGCACGAGCTGCGCCGCCTGTACGACGACGTACTGCTGACCATCCGTCCGGTGTCCGACGTCACCGCGGACGTCACCGCAGCCGGCGCTCGGCCTGGAGGCCCGGATCGCCCCGACCACGCGGCCGACGGCAGCGAGACGGCCGAGCTGGGCACGCTCGCGGACACGCTGTCGTTCGGGGTCTCGCCCGGCGCCTTCGGCGCCTCGCCGGTCGAGATCGCCGTGCGGTCGGCGCGCAGCGGTCAGGACAGCGTCGTGCGGGTGCGCCGCGTGACCACGGCGGGCGCGATCCTGGCCGAGGTGTCGCTGCCGGTCCGGTCCGAACGCGCCGGCGTGGTCGTCGTGGCGTTGCCGGAGTCGGTCGGCGTCGTCGACGACCCCACGAACGAGCTGATCGTCGCCGACATGGACTGGCACCGCGCCGTCTGGACGCCGGAGCCCGACCACTCGATGCGGTGGGAGCCGGCTCGGTACCGCACCACCTTCACGCCGTTCGACGGTGGTCTCGACCTGATCGTCGAGGCCGACTCGCTCGTGCGCGACCTGCTGGTGCAGCCGGACCGGGTGTCGCCGACGGGAGCGGTGGACCGTGGGTTCATGACGCTGCTGCCGGGCGAGCGGGTGGTGTTCCGGATCACCGGGGTCGCCGAGACGGACGTGCCGGCGTTGCGGTCGGAGCCGGTGCTCTGGAGTCTGGACCGCGTGCTCGCCCGTTGATGTCCAGAACATCACGGTGATATATTTGCTGGTGCGCCGCTCGCTGTCGTGACCCGAACGACTCCGGCGTCCGGACGACCCCTCGTCGATCCGGTCGACAGGAGGTCCCACGTTGTCGCTCGCGATCCGTCCACGAACCACGCCCACCCTCGGGGCGCAGCGCCGGGACGGACCCGCGCACGCTCGTCGTGGCCTCGCTCCCACGGTGGCGGCGCTCGACCTGGCCCTGCTGCTGGTCGCGTTCGCTGTGGCGCACGTCGTGCGCTTCCCCGGGGAGCTGCCGTCGGTGCGTCCCCGGGTCGGCTGGATGGAGTTCGCCACCGCGCCGGCGATCGTCCTGGTCTGGATGGTGCTGCTCGCGGCGTTCCGCACGCGTGACCCCCGCATCGTCGGCACCGGCGGGGACGAGTACCGCCGGCTCGTCACCGCGAGCCTCGTCGCGGTGGCCGGGGTGGCGGTCGTCGCCTACGTCGCGCAGATCGACCTGGCGCGCGGGTACGTCGCCATCGCGTTCCCGCTCGGCCTGGTGCTCCTGTCGCTCGGGCGCAAGGCGGTCCGCTCCGCGCTGGCGCGCACCAGGGCCAGGGGTGGGCGCCTGCAGGACGTCCTGATCGTCGGGGACTCCGAGGACGTCCGGTACGTCGGCCGCCGCATCGCCGCCACGCCCAGCGCCGGCTACCGGGTCCACGCGGTGGTCACCGACTGCGAGCCGATCGGCACCGTGGTGGACCTGGGGGCGGCGTCGGCGCCGGTGGTCGGCGGCATCGACGACGTGCTCGGCCGGGCGAGGGCCGAGGGGGTGTCGGCGGTCGTCGTCGCCGGCGCGGTCCGTGGCGGGCACGAGCGTCTGCGGCGGCTCGGATGGCAGCTCGAGGAGCACGGCGTCGAGCTCGTGGTCTCCTCGCCCCTGGCCGACGTCGCTGCCGGACGCGTGCACGAGCGCCCCGTCGACGGGCTGCCGCTGATGCACGTCGAGACCCCGGACTACCGGCGCCGGACGGGCAAGCGTGCCCTGGACCTGGTCGGGGCGGCCCTCGGGGTGCTGGCGCTCACGCCGGTGCTGGCGGTCATCGCCCTGGTGATCCGGCTGGACGACGGCGGTCCCGTGTTCTTCCGACAGGTGCGGGTCGGCCGCGGGGGCGAGGAGTTCTCGATCGTCAAGTTCCGCACCATGTGCGTCGACGCCGAGGCGCGGGTGACGGCCCTGCGTGCGGGGAACGACGGGGCCGGTCCGCTCTTCAAGATGAAGGACGACCCCCGCGTCACCCGGGTCGGGGCGTTCCTGCGCCGGACCTCGCTCGACGAGCTCCCGCAACTGTGGAACGTGCTGACCGGGTCGATGAGCCTGGTCGGACCGCGTCCGGCGCTGCCGTGCGAGGTCGCCCTGTACGAGGACTTCGCCGACCGTCGCCTGTTGGTCACCCCCGGGATCACGGGCCTGTGGCAGGTGAGTGGTCGGTCCGACCTCGACTGGGCCGAGGGTGTGCGGCTCGACCTGCACTACGTCGAGAACTGGTCGTTCGTGCACGATCTGGTGATCCTCGCCCGGACCGTGCCGTCGGTCCTCCGGTCGCACGGGGCCTACTGACGCGCCTGCCTGGGCGAACGGTGTCCGTTCCCGGGCCGACCTGGGCATCCGACGGCGGGGGAGTTACGATGGCTGCACACGGACTTCCGCCGCGTGGATCGATGACGACCCACACGAACGGCGACCAGTTCCAGATCAAGGAGTCATGATGCTCGGAAACCTCGGCGGCGTACACCTGCTGGTCATCCTCGGGATCGTCATCCTGCTGTTCGGCGCGACCAAGCTGCCGGCACTCGCCAAGGGCCTCGGCCAGTCGATCAACATCTTCAAGAAGGAGATGTCGGACGACGAGAAGAAGGCCAAGGCCGACGGCGCGGCACCCACCGGTACCGTCGACAACACGGTCGCCGAGCCCGCCGCTCCGGTCGCACAGCCCGTGGTGAACCCCGGCCCCTCGGTGCAGCCGAACGCCGACTCCCGCAACTACTCCCAGAACTAGGACACCCAGCCCCGTCCTGTCGGCAGCCCCCGCGACCCCATCGGTCGCGGGGGCTTCGGCGTTCCCGGGGTCGACCGTCGGGCTGGGAGCGAGCGGGAGCGGCAGGATGAGCACCATGACCGCTCCTGCGCCGCACGCCGCCGCCCCGCTCCGCGACGACCGGCGGATCGTGCTCGTGGTCGCGATCCTGGCCTCGTTCGTGGTCGGGCTCGACGGGAGCGTCGTGAACGTGGCGCTCCCCGCGATCCGCGACGAGCTCGGCGGCGGGCTCGTCGTGCAGCAGTGGGTCGTCGACGCGTACCTGGTGACCCTCGGCTCGCTCATCCTGGTCGCCGGGTCGTTGTCCGACCTGTTCGGGCGCGTGCGGATCATCACGTGGGGGATGGTCGTGTTCGGGATCGCCTCGGTCGCGTGCGCGATCGCACCGACCGGCGAGGTGCTCATCGTCGCCCGGGCACTGCAGGGCGTCGGCGGGGCACTGGTCACCCCGAGTGCGCTCGCGCTCATCGTCGCGGCCTTCCGCGGGGCGGCGCAGGCCCGGGCCATCGGCACCTGGACGGCATGGTCGAGCGCCGCGATGATCCTGGGCCCGGTGGTCGGCGGGCTCGTGGTGGACGGCATCGGGTGGCGGTGGATCTTCGTGCTGACGGCCGTGCCGATCGCGGTCACGATCCCGCTGGCGCTGCGCATCACCGGTGACGTGCACCCGGCGACCCGGCCGCGCGTCGACGTGGTCGGCGCCGTGCTCGCCGTCGTCGGGGTCGGTGGTGTCGTGCTCGGGCTCATCGAGCAGGAACGGCTCGGCTGGGACGCGCCCGTGGTCGTCGGGGCACTCGTGCTCGGTGCCCTGGCGCTCGCGGCGTTCGTGCCGTGGGAGCTCCGGGTCACCAGGACGACCGGCGCTCCGCTGGTGCCGCTCGGGCTCTTCCGGGCGCGGAACTTCACGGTGGGCAACCTGGCGACCCTGTCGATCTACGGCGCGCTCGGCATGGTCTTCTTCGTGGTGACGCTGTTCCTGCAGGAGGTCTGGCGGTACCCGGCCTGGCTCGCGGGCCTCGCGACGCTGCCCCCGACGGTGATGCTCCTGGCGCTCTCGACCGCGGTGGGGTCCCTGGCCGGGAAGTGGGGGCCGCGGTGGTTCATGGCCGCCGGTCCCGCGATCGGTGCCGGTGGGGCGCTCCTCATGCTCCTCGCCGGGGAGGACCCCGCCGGGTACTGGTGGTCCGTGCTGCCCGGCCTGGTGCTCGTCGGCGCGGGCATCGCCCTGATGGTCACCCCGTTGACGAGCGCGGTGCTCGGGTCCGTGCCGCAGGCCGACGCGGGTGCCGGCTCCGCGGTGAACAACGCGATCGCCCGGATCGCCGGACTCGTCACGGTGGCGCTCGCGGGTGTGGTGCTCGGCGGCGGGGTGAGCGTCGACGGCCTGCACCGGGCGATGGTGGTGATGGCGCTGCTGCTGCTGGCCGGCGCCGTGGTCAGTGCGCTCGGGATCAGGAATGTCCCCGCGCCCACGTAAGTTGAGTGGAGTAGACTCAAGTACGAGACCACCGCAACGAAAGGACGGAACGCATGGCGAACCTCCAGGGTGCCCCTGACTCGCAGGAGCGGCAGAAGACCGCCCTCGAGCAGTTCGGTGTCGACCTCACCGCGATCGCCCGCAGCGGCAAGCTCGACCCGGTGATCGGACGCGACGCCGAGATCCGGCGCGTCTCCCAGGTGCTGACGCGCCGCACCAAGAACAACCCCGTGCTCATCGGCGAGCCCGGCGTCGGCAAGACCGCCGTCGTCGAGGGGCTCGCGCAGCGCATCGTCGCCGGCGACGTCGCCGACTCCCTGAAGGACAAGCGGCTCGTGTCGCTCGACATCTCCGCCCTCATCGCCGGCGCGAAGTACCGCGGCGAGTTCGAGGAGCGGCTCAAGTCCGTGCTCAAGGAGATCAACGACTCCGACGGCCAGGTCATCACGTTCATCGACGAGCTGCACACCCTGATGGGTGCCGGCGGCGGCGAAGGGTCCGTCGCGGCGTCGAACATGCTCAAGCCCATGCTCGCGCGTGGTGAGCTCCGGCTCATCGGCGCGACCACCCTCGACGAGTACCGCGAGTACATCGAGAAGGACGCCGCGCTCGAGCGCCGCTTCCAGCAGGTCTACGTCGGCGAACCGAGCGTCGAGGACGCCGTGGCGATCCTGCGCGGGCTCAAGGAGCGCTACGAGGCGCACCACAAGGTGACGATCAACGACTCCGCGCTCGTCGCCGCCGCGAGCCTGTCGAACCGGTACATCTCTGGGCGACAGCTGCCCGACAAGGCCATCGACCTCATCGACGAGGCCGCGAGTCGACTCCGCATGGAGATCGACTCGAGCCCCGTCGAGATCGACGAGCTGAAGCGCAACGTCGACCGCCTGCGCGTCGAGGAGTTCGCGCTGAAGCAGGAGAAGGACGACGCCTCGAAGGCCCGCCTCGAGACCCTGCGGAACGAGCTGCACACCCGCGAGGAGCGGCTGGCCGAGCTCGAGCAGCGCTGGCAGACCGAGCGCGCCAGCCTGAACCGCATCGGTGAGCTCAAGCAGCAGCTGGACGACCTGAACATGCGGTCGCAGCGTGCCCAGCGCGAGGCCGACTACGAGCTCGTGTCCCGCCTGGAGTACGGCGAGAAGCCCCGCATCGAGGCCGAGCTCGCCGCCGCCGAGCGGGCCGGGAGCACCGACCGCATGGTGAACGACAGCGTCACCGACGAGGACATCGCCGCCGTCATCGCACAGTGGACGGGCATCCCGCTCGGTCGCCTGCTGCAGGGCGAGACCGAGAAGCTCCTGCACCTGGAGAGCGAGCTCGGCCGTCGGATCATCGGGCAGCGCACCGCCGTGTCCACCGTGTCCGAGGCCGTACGGCGCACCCGTGCGGGCATCTCCGACCCGGACCGCCCGACGGGGTCGTTCCTGTTCCTCGGGCCCACCGGTGTCGGCAAGACCGAGCTCGCCAAGGCGCTCGCCGAGTTCCTGTTCGACGACGAGAAGGCCCTCGTCCGCATCGACATGAGCGAGTACGGCGAGAAGCACTCGGTGTCGCGGCTCATCGGTGCCCCGCCCGGGTACGTCGGGTACGAGTCCGGCGGGCAGCTGACCGAGGCCGTCCGTCGACGCCCGTACTCGGTGATCCTGCTCGACGAGATCGAGAAGGCCCACCCCGAGGTGTTCGACGTGCTGCTGCAGGTGCTCGACGACGGCCGACTGACCGACGGGCAGGGCCGCACGGTCGACTTCCGGAACACGATCCTGGTGCTGACGTCGAACCTCGGTTCGCAGTTCATGACGGACATGACGCTGACCGACGTGCAGCGGGAGGAGTCCGTCCGCGAGCTCGTGCAGCAGGCGTTCCGGCCGGAGTTCATCAACCGGCTCGACGACATCGTGGTGTTCCACGCCCTGACCGCCGAGGACCTCGGGCAGATCGTGTCGCTCGACGTCGACCGCCTCGCCCGTCGCCTGACCGACCGCCGGCTCGAGCTCGCGGTCACCCCGCAGGCCCGTGGCTGGCTCGCGGAGCGCGGCTACGACCCGGTGTACGGCGCACGGCCGCTGCGGCGCCTGATGCAGCGACAGATCGACGACCGGCTGGCGCGCGCCATCCTGTCCGGCGACGTCCGTGACGGCGACACCGTCCGGGTCGACGTCGCCGCGGACGGCGACGGCCTGACGGTCGAGCCGTTCGAGCTCGCCGAGATCGTCGAGGAGTAGCGCAGCAGACGCTGCGGACGGACGGGAGGCCCGTCACCGGTTCCTGGGATCGGTGACGGGCCGTTCCGTCTAGCGTCCACGACATGCCTGAGATCCGCGCGATCCGCCGCCTCACCGACGCCGTCGAGCACGCGAGCGTCCTCGACAAGGCCGTCGACGTCGACCGTGCCGTCGTGAACGCCCTCGCCAAGCCGAAGGCCCTGCGGCAGCTGCTGCACGGCGTGCCGTTCGGCCACCCGATCCACCCGCTCATGGTGCAGGTCCCGCTCGGCGCCTGGATCTCGGCGGCTGTCCTGGACCTGCTCGGCGGGAAGGGCAACGCGAAGGCCGCGAAGACCCTGGTCGGCGTCGGCGTGGTGTCCGCGGGCAGTGCCTCGGTCGCCGGCTACGTCGACTGGTCCGAGCTGAACCGCGAGCAGCTGCGCACAGGATGGGTGCACCAGGCCGTGAACTGGGTGGGGCTGTCGCTGTACGGGCTGTCCTGGCTGCAGCGCAAGCGGGGAAACCACGGAGCGGGCAAGGTGCTCGGCTTCGCGGGACTCGCGGTCGTCAGCGTCGGCGGGTACCTGGGCGGACACCTGTCGTACCGGCAGCGCGCGGGCGTGAGCGACCACGGCGAGGTGCCGTTCGACGCGTGAGCCGCACGCGCAACACCGGAGAAACCCTCCGACCGTCATGGTCGGAGCATGGACCTCGTGAGCATCCACGCCCTGCCGCTCCTGACCGTCCCGCTGCCGACGGCCGCCACCTTCGTGGTCCGGGTGGACGAGCGGACCGGCGCCGTCGCCGTGCTCCCAGTTCCCTCGTAGGAACATCACCTGCAATACATCAGTGCGTGTACTCGTGGTGGATGATGAGCAAGCCCTCGCCGACCTCGTCGCGACGGGGTTGACCCGGCAGGGCATGGCGGTCGACGTCGCCCACCGCGGCGACCAGGCCGACGAGCTCCTGGCGGTGAACGACTACGACGTCGTCGTGCTCGACCGGGACCTGCCGGGCATGCACGGCGACGAGGTCGCGCGGCGGCTGGCGGCCCGGGAGAGCCTGACCCGGATCCTCATGCTCACCGCGGCGACGACGCTGACCGACCGGGTGAACGGCCTGGAACTCGGTGCCGACGACTACCTGACGAAGCCGTTCGAGTACCCGGAGCTCGTCGCGCGGGTCCGGGCGCTCGGCCGTCGGAGCGTCGCTCCCGTCGCGCCGGTGCTCGAACGTGCCGGCCTGCTCCTCGACACGAACCGGCGGATGGCGACGCGTGACGGTCGCCCGCTCGACCTCACCGCGAAGGAACTCGGCGTGCTCGAGACCCTGCTGCGTGCGGACGGCCGGATCGTCTCGGCCGAGGAACTGCTCGAGAAGGTCTGGGACATGAACGTCGACCCGTTCACCGCCGCCGTCCGGGTGACGATGTCGAAGCTCCGGCGGAAGCTCGGCGACCCGGACCCGATCCGGACGGTGCCGGGGCAGGGGTACGCCCTGTGATGCGGACGCTCACCATCCGCGTCCGGACGGCCCTCGCCTTCGCCGTGGCCTCGATGGTGCTCACCACCGCCGTGCTGGTGTTCGTGAACCTGGCGTCCCAGCAGTCGTTCGCTCGGACGCTGCCCGTGCTCGGTCGGGACGGCGGGCCGGCGACCCGGATCCCGTCCGCCGTCCCGATCGACCCCGAACGACTCGGTGCGTCGCAGACGACCCTGCGCGTCGTCACCGAGGCCAACGCGCTGCAGTGGCAGTGGTCGGCGGTGGGGATCGTCGTGGCGGGGGTGCTCGCGGGTGGAGTCGGGTGGTTCGTCAGTCGGCGGATGCTCCGCCCGATCGACCGGATCACCGCCACCGCGACCCGGATCACCGCGTCGAACCTGCACGAGCGGATCGCCCTGGTCGGGCCGGACGACGAACTCCGGCGGCTGTCCCGCACGGTGGACGACCTGCTCGACCGGCTCGAGACAGCGTTCGAGAGCCAGCGGCGGTTCGTGGCGCAGGCCTCGCACGAGCTCCGGACCCCGCTCGCGGTGCAGCGGGCCGCCGTGCAGATCGGGTTGCACGACGACGTCGGCGCCGCCGACGTCCGGGCCGTCCGCGACGAACTCCTCGAGCAGAACCGGCGGACCGAGCACCTGGTCGAGTCGCTGCTCGTGCTCGCCGAGGCCGACCGCGGGCTCGACGGCACGACGCAGGTGGTCCACGTGGACGACGTGACCGCGGAGGTGGTCGCGGGGGCGGTCCGGAACGCGGCCGACGCCGGGGTCGCGCTGACCCACGAAGCCCGCACCGGGCCTCCCGGCCTGGTCGTCGACGCCGAGCCGACGCTGCTGCGGCAGCTCCTCGGCAACCTGGTCGGCAACGCCGTCGAGTACAACGAGCCCGGCGGGTTCGTCCGGGTGACGACGTCGCCGGACGGGATCGTCGTCGAGAACTCCGGGCCCGCGGTGCCGGTGGACGAGGCGCCCCGCCTGGTCGAGCCGTTCCGGCGGTGCCCGTCGGCGCGGCCGGGTGGGCGGCACAGCGGTCTCGGACTGTCGATCGTGGCGTCGGTCGTGCAGGCGCACGGGTGGTCGTTGTCCGTCGACGCGCGACCGACCGGCGGACTCGTCGTCCGCGTCGGTGTTTCGCCGGTGCAACCCCGAGGAGACGCCGGGCGAAACAGCTGATCCGGTGTCCTGGTGGCATGAACACGACAACCACCACGAAGACCCGCCGGACCCGTTCCCTCCTCGCCACCGCAGCCGTCGCCGTCGTCCTGCTGCCCGGACTGCTCGCCGGGTGCTCGAGCGCGGAGGACACCGACGCCGACGGTTCCACCGTGGCAGCCGGCAAGGGCGCGACGCTCGCCGAGTGCATGCGCGGCAAGGGGTACGACATGGCGGACCCCTCGAGCGGCGGCCAGACGATGCAGTTCGGTGCGCCGGACGGCGTCGACCCGGAGCAGTACCAGGCCGACCTCAAGGAGTGCATCGGGGACGGCGGGGGTGCCGGGGACGGGAAGATGGCGAAGCCGATGGAAGGTGCGGCCGAGCAGCAGCGGCAGGCAGCGGCGTGCATCCGCGAGGGCGGGTTCTCCGACTACCCCGACGACGAGGCGGGCAGGCAGGCGTACCAGCCGGACGACCGGGCTGCCTTCGACGAGGTCGCGCGCGCGTGCGACGAGGAGGCCTTCGGGTCCGAGACGACGGGGATCGGCGAGTGAGCCGCCCCGGTCGCCGACGACTGCTCGTCGTCGGTGTCTGCCTGGTCGCCGTCGTCGGCGTCGGGCTCGGCACGTGGGCGGCCGTCGCCCCCGGGGAGCCGTCGTCGGCGTCGGCGGCCTCGGACGACGCCTCCTCGGGACCCACCGCGACCGTCACGAAGGGCGACCTGACCGACTCGAAGGTGTTCGCCGGGACCCTCGGCTACGGCGTCCCGACGGGCGTGCCCGCAGCGGCCGCCGGCACGATCACGTGGTTGCCCCGCCCTGGCGACGTCATCGAGCGGGACGAGGACCTGTACGCGGTCGACGAGCGCGGTGTGCGGTCGATGTACGGCACGGTACCGCTGTGGCGCGACCTGTCCCGCGGGGTGCACGGCACCGACGTGCGGCAGCTCAACGAGAACCTGGCGGCCCTGGGCTACGACGTGTCCGTCGACGACGAGTTCGGGCCGCGGACCCAGGCCGCGGTGCGGCAGTGGCAGGAGGACCGGGACCATGAGGTCACCGGGGTCCTGACTGCCGCCGACGTCGCGTTCGTCGACGGGGCCGTGCGCGTCGCGTCGGTGGAGGGCGAGCTCGGCCGGTCGACCGGCGCCGCGGGCGCGGAGGCAGCGGGCACCGGCGGCGGCGACGTGCTGCAGGTCACGAGCACGGAGCGCATCGTCTCGGCGACCGTGTCGCAGCGAGACGCCGAGCGGCTGGCGGTCGGCACCCGGGTGGACGTCCGGGTGAACGGCACGGGGGCCCCGATGCGCGGCGAGGTCGCCGACGTCCAGCCCGAGACCGACGAGGACGGCGGGACCAAGGTCGTCGTCTCGGTGTCCTTCGACGCCGGCGACCGCACGCTGCCGGCCGCGGCCTCTGCCCAGGTCGACGCGGAGGGCACCACCGAACGGGGCGTGCTCTCCGTCCCGGTCTCCGCCCTCGTCGCGGGTTCCGGCGGCCACTACGCCGTCGACGTGGTCCGCCGGGATGGCACGACCGAGCGCGTTTCCGTCGAGCCGGGGTTCACCGCCGGCGGCCGCGTGGCGATCACCGGCGACGTCGCCGCGGGCGACCAGGTGGTGGTGCCCGGATGACCGGCACCACCGCGCCGGACCGCGAGGTCGTCCTGTCACTCGCGGACGTCGTGAAGACCTACGGTGACGTCGGTGCGCTCCGCGGCGTCTCGCTCGAGGTCACGGCCGGGGAACTCGTCGCCGTCGTCGGGCCGTCCGGGTCCGGCAAGTCGACCATGCTCAACATCGTCGGGACGCTCGACCGGCCGACCTCCGGCACCGTGACGATCGCCGGCAACGACGTCGCCACGATGTCCGACGACGCCCTGTCGCGTCTGCGGGCCGACCACATCGGCTTCGTGTTCCAGCACTTCCACCTGCAGCCCGGGGCGACCGCTGCCGAGAACGTCGCCGACGGGCTGCTCTACGCGGGGGTCCCGCGCCGCGACCGGCACCGGCGCGCGGTCGAGGCGCTCGGCCGGGTCGGACTCGGGCACCGGGCCGACCACCGCCCGCACCAGCTGTCCGGCGGTGAGAAGCAGCGGGTCGCGATCGCCCGGGCGATCGTCGGCGGCCCGACGATCCTGCTGGCGGACGAGCCGACCGGGGCGCTCGACACCGCCTCGGGTGCGGCGGTCCTCGGCCTGCTGCGCGAGCTCAACGACGGGGGCACCACCGTGCTCGTCATCACGCACGACCTCGAGCTCGCGGCATCGCTGCCCCGCCGGGTCCGGATGCGGGACGGTCTCGTCTCGCAGGACGACACCGCGGGCGGGGCCGCCGCGCTCGCCGCCGCGATCCGGGGCGACCGGTGAGCGCCCGGGGCACCGTCAGCCCGACGGACCTGCTCCGACTCGGGGTGTTCGGCCTGCGGACCCGGCCGGCACGCGTCGTGCTGTCGGCCCTCGGCATCGCCATCGGCATCGCGGCGATGATCGCGGTCGTCGGGATCTCGTCGTCGAGCAAGGCGGAGGTCGACCAGGTCCTCGACGCCCTCGGCACGAACGTGCTCACCGTCACCGAGGCCCAGGGGTTCGGCGAGACACCGCCGCTGCCGGACACCGCGCTCGAGGCGGTGCACCGGCAGGACGACGTCGAGTCCGCCGCCGCGGTCGGCACGGTGCCGGGCGCCGGGGTCTACCGCAACGGGTTCGTCCCGGCGCCGGAGACGAAGGGCATCGCCGTGCTCGCGGCCTGGGGTGACGTACCGGCGGTGCTCGGCGGCGAGCTCGCCTCCGGGCGGTGGATCGACGACGCCCGGACCGCGGCACCGCAGGTCGTGCTCGGGGACGCAGCCGCCGCCGCGCTCGGCATCGACCGCGTCCGTGCTG
The DNA here is from genome assembly GCF_020297365.1 of Curtobacterium oceanosedimentum. Classification (GTDB taxonomy): domain Bacteria; phylum Actinomycetota; class Actinomycetes; order Actinomycetales; family Microbacteriaceae; genus Curtobacterium. The sequence continues at coordinate 54,076 of NZ_JAIXIG010000003.1, read as the reverse complement.
ACACCCGGGTGTGGATCGGCGGACAGTGGGTGCAGGTGGTCGGGGTCCTCCGGCCGCTCGCGCTCGCCGCGGAACTCGACAACAGCGTGTTCGTGCCGCGTGCGCTCGCCGGACAGCTCGGGTTCGACGGGGCGCCGACCGCCGTCTACACGCGCGTCGACCAGGAGCGTGTGGAAGCGGCCCGCGACGTCCTCGCGGCCGCGGTCCGACCGGGTGCGCCGCAGGACGTCGGGGTCACCCGCCCGTCGGACGCGCTCGCCGCGAAGGACGCCACCGACGACTCGTTCACCGGGCTGCTCGTCGGCATCGGCGGCGTCGCGCTGCTCGTCGGCGGGATCGGTGTGGCGAACACGATGGTCATCACGGTGCTCGAACGCCGGGCCGAGGTCGGGGTCCGACGGGCGCTCGGAGCCCGGCGGCGCTCCATCCGCGACCAGTTCCTGGTCGAGTCGCTGCTGCTGTCGTTGCTGGGCGGCGCAGCCGGGGTCGTGATCGGGGTGGGGGTCACGATCGCGTTCGCCCTGGCGCAGGGGTGGCCCGTGGCCCTGCCCGTGTGGGCGGTCGCCGGCGGGCTCGGCGCCACGGTGGTGATCGGCGGGGTGTCGGGGCTCTACCCGGCGGCGCGCGCGGCGCGCATCCCGCCGACGTCCGCCCTGGCGGCCGTCTGAGACGTGACGGACAGGAGGCCCGGTGCCGGTCCGCGGGACCGGTGCCGGGCCTCCTGTCCGTCGCGTTCGAGCCGTGCTCGCGAAGCGCGGATCATGCCTGGTCATGACCACCTCGTCAAGCGTCTGCGTCGATCTGTTCGACATCCGTGACGCCCCGGAAACACGCGGATCGAAAGCGGTCACAGGGACCGATCCAACGGTTGACAACGTGCTCCCGAAGGTCTTCTATTGCGAATACGCAACGTCCTTTCATAAAGGTCGGACCAAGGGAGTCATCGTGACACGTACGCGTTTCGCCGCACTCGGTGCGCTCGCCCTCGCCGGCGCGCTCGCCCTCACCGGGTGCTCCGCCGGGAGCAACGCCGCTTCCGACGGTGGCACGAAGTCCATCGGCACCCCCGATGGCACGGGCAAGACCATCACCGTCTGGATGATGAACGGCGACCTGAGCGAGAAGGTGCTCGACGCCGCCGCCGAGCAGTTCACCGAGGACACCGGGGCGAAGGTGAAGGTGCAGACCCAGCAGTGGGACGGCATCACCACCAAGCTGACCACCGCACTGGCGCAGGACGACGCCCCCGACGTCGTCGACCTCGGCAACACGCAGGTGCCGGTCTACGCGGCGGCCGGCGGGTTGACCGACCTGACGCCGTACCGCGACGAGCTCAAGGACGGCCAGACCTGGCTGACCGGGCTCGAGGGTCCGGCCACCGTCGACGGCAAGCTCTACGGCGCCCCGCTGTTCGCCGGCAACCGCGCCGTCATCTACGACAAGCAGGTCTGGGAGGACGCCGGGGTCACCGACGTGCCGACCACGTACGAGGAGCTCACCGCCGCCCTCGACAAGGTCAAGGCAGCGAACACGGCGAGCGACTTCTCGGCCTTCTACATGCCCGGGCAGTACTGGTACGGCGGGTTGCAGTGGGTCTGGGACGCCGGCGGCGAGATCGCGACGGACGACGGCGGCGAGTGGACCGGCACGCTCGACTCGGACGAGGCCGTCGAGGGGCTGACGGCGTGGAAGGACTTCCAGAACACGTACTCCGCGAAGTCGACCCAGGACATCAACACCGACAAGCCCTCGCAGAGCGACGTCTTCGCACAGGGGAACACCTCGGCGTTCCTCGGGTCCGCCTGGGAGATCGGTTCGATCACCACGGCGAAGCCGGAGCTCGCCGACCGCATCGGCACGTTCCCGATGCCGTCGTCCACGGCGGGGAAGACGCAGCCGGTGTTCCTCGGCGGCTCTGACCTGGGGATCCCGGCCAAGGCGAAGAACCAGGAGCTCGCGCTGTACTACCTGAAGATCCTGACCTCGAAGGAGTTCCAGCAGGACCAGGTGTTCGGGGTCGACGGCTGGGAGCCGAACTCCACCGAGCTGCTCGACGCGGTCGCCGGCGACGTCGACGAGCTGCACAAGCCGTACTTCGAGGCGGCCGGCACGAGCCGACCGACCCCGGCCACGCCGGGCTGGGCCACCATCGAGGGTGACGCTTCGTTCCAGTCGATGTTCGCCGACGTCGCCACCGGCCGGAAGTCGCCGGAGCAGGCCGCCGAGGGCTTCTCGAAGCACCTCACGACCGCGCTGAACGCGCAGCCGTAGGCGATGACGTCCACTGCGGAGCCGGTGACCGACGCGGAGCAGTCCGCGCCGGTCACCGGCGGGCGGGCCCGCGGCGGTCCGGTTCAGGGGCCGTCGCGAGGTCGGGGTGTCGAGGGCGGGAACGGTCCGCGGCGCCGGTCGCCGGTCGGGTCGCGGGCGCCGCTCGTCCTGCTCGCCCCGGCGGCACTGCTCCTGCTCGCCCTCGTCGTCTACCCGCTCGTCCGGCTCGTCGTCATCTCGTTCCAGGACTACGGACTCCGGGCGATCTTCACCGGGCAGGCCGGGTTCGCGGGGTTCGCGAACTACACCGGTGTGCTCACCGACGCGAGTTTCTGGCCGGTCATCCTGCGCACCGTGCTGGTGACGGGAGCCATGGTCCTCGGGACGATCGTGATCGGCATGGGTGTCGCGCAGCTGCTCACCCGGCTCGGCGTGGTCATGCGCACGGTGGTCAGTGTCGTGCTCGTCCTGGCGTGGGCGATGCCGAACGTGGCGTCGAGCCTGGTGTGGCAGTGGCTCTTCCAGCCCTTCTACGGGGTGCTCAACTGGGTCATCACGCAGCTGCGCGTCTTCGGGGACCACACCCAGGACAACTGGGCGTCGCACCCGGGGCAGGCCTACACGATCGTCCTGACGCTCGTGATCTGGCAGGCCGTGCCCTTCGTGGCGCTCACCCTCTACGCGGCCCAGTCGCAGATCGCCCCGGAGTACTACGAGGCCGGCGCCCTCGACGGGGCCACGACGTGGACGATGTACCGCGCGATCACCCTGCCCGCGCTCGCCCCGACGCTGCTGCTCGTGTCGATCCTGTCGGTGATCTGGGACTTCAACGTCTTCAACCAGATCTGGCTGCTCACCCGCGGCGGCCCGGAGGAGGCGACGCTGACCCTCGGCATCTGGACCTTCGTGCAGTCCTTCGTGTCGAACGCCTACGGCCAGGGCGCGGCGATCGCGGTCATCTCGACGGTGATCCTCGGCGTGCTCACCAGCTACTACATCCGCCGGCTCGTCCGCAGCGGGGAGGAGGACCTGTGACGACCACGACGTCCCTCGGTGTGACGGGCGCCACCGCGTCGGAGACGCAGCCCGACGTGGCGGGGGCGACCCGCGCCTCCCGGCCGGTCCGCCAGCGCAGGCGCCGGCCGCGCGTGCTGGCGAACGCCATCGCCGTGGTGTTCTGCCTGGTGTGGGTGTTCCCGATCTACTGGATGGTGAACACCGCGTTCAAGCCGGCCGACGAGGTCACCACCCTCACCCCGATCTGGTTCCCCGTCCGGCCGACGCTCGACAACTTCACCCGGGCGCTGACACAGGACGGGTTCCTGGTGTACCTGCGGAACTCGGCGATCGTCGTGCTGGCGGCGGTGCTGCTGTCGATCGTCGTCGGGTTCCTGGCGTCGGCGGCGCTGTCACGCTTCCGGTTCCGCGGTCGTCGGGTGATCCTGGTGGCCATCCTGTTCGTGCAGATGATCCCGTCCGGGGCGCTGCTCATCCCGCTGTTCCTGTCGTTCCAGACGCTCGGGCTGCTGAACAGCTACGTCGGGCTGATCCTGGCCTACGTCGCGAGCGTGCTGCCGTTCTCGATCTGGGTGATGCGGGGGTTCTTCGTCGCGGTGCCCACCGAGATCGAGGAGGCCGCGAAGGTGGACGGGGCCGGCACGTTCCGGATCCTGCGGAGCGTGCTGTTCCCGCTGGTGATGCCCGGCGTGATCGCGACGAGCGTGTTCGCGTTCATCGCCGCGTGGAACGACTACCTGATCGCGTACGTGATGCTCAAGGACCAGGGGATGTACACGCTGCCGGTGTGGCTCGCCGGGTTCTCGACGGACAAGGGCACCGACTTCGGGGGGCTCATGGCTGCGAGTGTGTTGTTCTCGGTGCCGGTGGTCGTGTTCTTCCTCATCGTGCAGCGGCGGCTCGTCACGGGGATGACCGCGGGGGCCGTGAAGGGGTAGCGCGTCGCGCGCGCTCATCGGTCGTCGACGCGGTCGAGCACCGGGCCGAGGGCGGCGTCCGTCCTCGGCGTCAGGGCACGGGCCATCGTGTCGGTCAGGTGGTTCGTGTCGCGGTAGACCAGGACGTCCCAGAGCACCGGTGAGCAGTGGTCCTGGCAGATCCAGGGCACCGGGTCGACGATCGGGACGCCGGCGGCGGACGCGGCGGCTGCCTGCGCTGCCGAGCGGGACGTGTCGGTCAGGTCGCGCACCTGTCCGGTGCAGGCGGCGACGTCCTCGAGCGATGCGGAGAGGCACCGGTTGGGGGTCTGCTCCCACACAGGCGTGTCGCCGATGACCACGACCTCGGCCCCGGTCGCCCTGATCCGCTCGATCGTCCGTGCGACGGCATCGCGCCAGCCAGCCGCGTCGGCGTCGGACCGGTACCCGTTCGCGGCGTCGGCGAGGACCACGAGTTCGGGTCGCATCCGCTCGAGCTGCCTGAACGCGTCGCGTCGCCAGACGTCGCACTCGGGGTAGCTCCGTCCGAGTTGCTGCCGACGGACGGCCAGGTCCGCGCTCGGGCACGACGACTTGGTCATGGTGACGAGGGCGGCATCGTGCCGTCCGGCGACGGTCGCGAGCGGCGACGTCCACTGCGCAGCGTGCGAGTCGCCGAAGAGGACCACATCCCGCTGGCCCGCCCCGTACCTGCAGGCCTTCGTCGACAGGGCCGCGTAGTCGCCGTGACACCCGTCTCGGTAGACCGGAGGCAGGTCAGCAGCTGCCTCGGCGATGCCCGGCGCGAGGTTCGCCGGGACCGTCCGCGGTGCCCATGGACCGCGGAGGACCGCCGCCGGGGTCGCCGACGGCGCTGCCACCGTGCTGCGGAGCGGCGGGAGCGCGGTCGCGGAGGCGACGAGGACGGCGGTGGCCACGACTCCGGCCACCACCACGAATGACCGGATGCCCCCTCGGCGGGCCCAGTTCGACATCCGTGTCTCGACGAGCGCGTGTCCGCTCCAGGTGAGCACCACGGTGACGGCGAGGGCGGCGATGGTCTCGGCCGGGCCGAGCGGGCGGTCGAGGGCGAGAGCGGGGACGACGAGCGCCGGCCAGTGCCAGAGGTACATCGAGTACGACCGGTCGCCGACCCAGCGCATCGGCCCCCACGCCAGGGCCCGGCGGACCGGGTCGTCGTCATCGCCGGGCAGGACGACGAGCAGAGCGCCCGCGACGGGGACGACCGTGAGCGGGCCGGGGAACGGCGTGCTCGCGTCGAACAGGACGGATGCCGTCATGATCAGGCCCAGGCCGACCGGGGCGGTGGCTCGTCGGGCGAGCCGCCCGGACCGCAGGACCCGACGGCGTCCGCTCCTGGCCGCGATGGCCGCGAGTGCTCCGACCCCGAACTCCCACGCACGGGTGTGCACGCCGAAGAACGTCCACGGGCCGCTGAGGGTGCTCCCGATGAGCACGGCTCCGATGCTGAGCGCGCAGAGCACGGCAGTCAGCGCGAACGCGTGACGTCGGAGTGCGGGAACGGCGAGGACACCGGCGAGGAGCAGCGCCCACGCGACGTAGAACTGTTCCTCGACGCCGAGCGACCAGAACTGCTGGAAGGGCCCTGTCGTGTGGTCGGCGAGGTAGTCGGTGCCCGCGTGCGCCAGTCGGAGGTTCTCTGCTCCGACGAGCGCCGCGAGCGCGTCGACGCGCGCCGCGACTCGGTCGAGTGGGGGCAGCAGGACGTGGACGGCGAGGACGGTCGCCGCGACGGTGACCAGCGCGGCGGGAGCGAGCCGGGCGAGGCGGTGTCGGAAGAAGACGATGAGCCGGAGACGGCCGTGGACCGCACGGTCGCGCAGCAGGTTCCCGGTGATCAGGTAGCCCGAGATGACGAAGAACACGTCGACGCCGACGAACCCGCCCTGTGCTCCTGGCATGCCCGCGTGGAAGAGCACGACGCCGAGGACGGCGACCGCGCGGAGTCCTTGGACGTCCAGGCGATGCTGACGGCCCACCGTGCTTCGGATCATCCCTCGATACTGGAGTACCAGTATGCCGGACGGCGACTTTTCCACATTTCGGGAACAGAGGCTTGTGTCTGTGTGGTTTTTCGACGTAAGGTGCTGAGAAACAACGAGAACGAAGGAGTTCGGACATGTACGCAACCGAGCGGCACGACGCCATCGCCGCGGCGCTGCAGACCGCCGGCCGCGTCTCGGTGGCCGACCTCGCCGAGCACTTCGACGTCACCACCGAGACGGTGCGCCGCGACCTGGACCTGCTCGAATCGGCCGGGGTCCTGCGCCGCGTGCACGGGGGAGCGGTCCCCGTCGGGCGCTCGAGCGTCATCGAACTGACCGTCGCCGAACGCGAGGGGCAGCACGGCTCCGCCAAGTCCGCCATCGCCCGGGCCGCCATGCGCCTGGTCCCGCCGACCTTCACGGGCTCGATCGCCCTCGACGCCGGCACGACGTGCGCGGCCGTCGCCACCGAACTCGCCCGCTGGGAGCCGTCCACCCCCGGCGCGACGATCACCGTCGTCACCAACTCGGTGCCGATCGCCGCGACCCTGCAGCACAGCGAGCACGTCGAGCTGCACCTGCTCGGCGGACGGGTCCGCGGGGTCACGAGCGCCGCGGTCGGCACGGCCACCGTCGAGCAGATCGGCGCCCTCCGGCCCGACATCGCGTTCGTCGGCACGAACGGCCTGTCCGCGGGCTTCGGCCTGAGCACCCCCGACGAGTACGAGGCCGCCGTCAAGGGTGCGTACGTCCTCGCCGCCCGTCGGGCCGTGGTGCTCGCCGACGCCGCCAAGCACGGGATCGAGGCCCTCATGCGGTTCGCGCGGCTGGACGAGATCGACACGCTCGTCACCGACGAGCAGCCGCCGGCCGACCTCGCCGGTGCGCTCACCGACGCCGACGTCGAGGTGGTCGTCGCGTGAACGAGCAGCGCAGCAGCACCCGCATCGTCACGGTGACGCCGAACCCGTCCCTCGACCGCACCATCGAGCTCGCGGGCGAGCTGCAGCGCGGCGCCGTCCAGCGCGCGACGCGGTCGACGGCGGAGCCCGGCGGCAAGGGCGTCAACGTCTCCCGCGTGGTCGTCGCGAGCGGGGGCGACACCGTGGCCGTCCTGCCCGGTGACGAGCTCGACCCGGTCCTGCTCGGCCTGGCCACGCGCGGCATCCCGACGGCTGCGCTGCCGATCGGCGCCCCGCTCCGCTCGAACGTCACCGTGACCGAGCCGACCGGCACCACCACGAAGCTCAACGAGCCCGGCCCCTCGCTCGCCGGTCGGCTCGACGACCTCGCCGCACTGGTCGCCGACACCGCGGGCGCGACCGCCACCGGTCCCGCCGCTCGATGGGTCGTCGTCGCCGGGTCGTTGCCGCCCGGGCTGCCGGACGACGCACTCGCCGTGCTGGTCCGCGCGGTCCGCGCCCGCCACGGCGAGGACGTGCGGATCGCGGTCGACTCGTCGGGGCTGCCGTTCACCGCCCTGCTGCAGTCCGGCGAGCGGATCGACCTGGTCAAGCCGAACGCCGAGGAACTCGCCGAGGTCGTCGGCGGCGACCCCGAGGAGTACGAGCGCGACCTCGACGCCGCCGTGGCCGGGGCCGAGCGGCTCCGGCAGCGGAACGTCGGCACGGTCCTGCTCACCCTGGGCAGCGCGGGCGCCGTCCTGGTGTCCGACGAGGGCGCCTTCGTCGCCGCAGCGCCGACGATCGTCGCCCGCTCGACCGTCGGCGCGGGGGACTCCTCGCTCGCCGGCTACCTGCTCGCCGAGGGCGCGGGCGCGACGCCGGAGCAGCGTCTCGCCCAGGCGGTCGCCACCGGTGCCGCAGCCGCCGCCCTGCCCGGCAGTGACGTCCCGGCACTCGACCACACCGACCCGACGGCGATCACCGTCCGGGTGCTCACGACGCACCGGACGCCCGAACCCGCCTGACCCCCTCCCCACCCCCGAACACCTGCACGACCCGCGCGATCAGCGCCATTGCGAAGGAGCAAGCACATGTCCGCAGACTCGAGTCCGCGCCTCATCAGCGCGCAGCTCGTCGGCCTCGACGAGGACCTCGGAGCCACGTCGACCGACGTCATCCGCGTGCTCGCCGCCCGCGTCGCCGCGACCGGCCGCGCCGCCGACGGAGCCGCGCTCGCCGACGACGCCATCGCGCGCGAGGCGAGCGTCGGCACCGGCGTCCCCGGTGGCATCGCGATCCCGCACGCCCGCTCGGCGTCGGTGTCCGAACCGACCCTGGCGTTCTCCCGCCTGGCCCGGAAGGTGCCGTTCGGCGCCCCGGACGGCGACGCCGACATCGTCTTCATGATCGCCGTGCCCGAGGGGGCGGACAAGGACCACCTGACGGTCCTGTCGACCCTGGCCCGCGCGCTCATCCGCGAGGACTTCACCGCCGCGCTCCGCGCCGCGACCACCCCCGACGAGATCGTCGAGCTCGTCGACCACGAGGTGAGCGGCGAGGTGTCCGCAGCCGGCGTCGGGAACGCGAGCCGTGCCTCCGGTGCGACGACCGCGACCGGCCAGCAGGCGCGACCCGCCGCCGGATCGCACGCAGCGACCGACGACGCGTCCGGTCCGGCGACCGGTGCCCGCAAGGTCATCGTCGGCGTCACCGCCTGCCCGACCGGCATCGCGCACACCTACATGGCGGCCGACGCCCTGGTGGCAGCGGCGCAGCGCGCCGGCGCCGAGATGCACGTCGAGACGCAGGGCTCCTCGCAGGTCGAACCCCTCGACCCGGAGCTCATCGCCCGCGCCGACGCCGTCGTGTTCGCGGTCGACGTCGACGTCCGTGACCGCGGACGCTTCGCCGGCAAGCCGCTCGTCTCCGGCCCCGTCAAGCGCGGTGTCGACGCGCCCGACGAGATGATCGCCGAGGCCATCCGCGCCTCGGAGGACCCGAACGCCACCCGCGTGCAGGGCGCCGCCAGCTCGACCGAGACGACCACGTCGAACGAGCACTTCGGCCAGGCGCTCAAGCGCTGGCTGCTCACCGGTGTCAGCTACATGATCCCGTTCGTCGCGGGCGGCGGGCTGCTCATCGCGCTCGGGTTCCTGCTCTCCGGGTACGAGATCGCGTCGACCCACGGCGACGACGGTGTGAGCAACGCCGCCTGGACGCTGACCCACTCGACCCTGCTGAACCTGCCGGCGGAGGGCCTCGGTTACTACCTCGGGGCCGCCGCGTTCCAGATCGGACAGGTGTCGCTCGGGTTCCTGGTCGCCGCGCTCGCCGGGTACATCGCCTACGCGATGGCCGACCGCCCCGGCATCGCGCCGGGCTTCGTCGCCGGGTCGATCGCCGTCTTCATGAACGCCGGCTTCCTCGGTGGTCTCGTCGGTGGCCTGATCGCCGGTGCCGCCGCGTACTGGATCGGCCGCATCCCGACCTGGCGCTGGCTGCGTGGCCTGATGCCGGTCGTGATCATCCCGCTCTTCGCGTCGATCATCGCCTCGGGCCTCATGCTCCTGGTGCTCGGCGGGCCGATCGCCTGGCTCATGACCCAGCTGACCGGGTTCCTCAACTCGCTGTCGGGTGCCTCCGCGATCCTGCTCGGGATCATCCTGGGCCTGATGATGGCGTTCGACCTCGGTGGTCCGGTCAACAAGGTGGCCTACGCGTTCGCCGTCGCCGGGCTCGGTGCCGGGACCGCGACGAACGTGGTGCCGTTCGAGATCATGGCCGCCGTCATGGGTGCCGGCATGGTGCCGCCGCTCGCGATGGCACTGGCCTCGACGCTGTTCTACCGCAAGGGCTTCACGAAGCCGGAGCGTGAGAACGGCAAGGCCGCGTACCTGCTGGGCTTCTCGTTCATCTCGGAGGGGGCGATCCCCTTCGCTGCCGCGGACCCGCTGCGGGTCATCCCGGCGTCGATGGTCGGTGCGGCGGTCACCGGTGCGATCTCGATGGCGGTCGGTGTGACCTCGCGTGCACCGCACGGCGGCGTGTTCGTGTTCTTCGCGATCGGCGACTTCTGGATCTGGCTCGGGGCCGTCGTGCTCGGTGCCTTCATCTCGGCCGGCGTGCTCGTCGCGCTGAAGAAGTGGGTCCGGCGTCGTCCCGCCGACGAGGACGCCGCCGCTGGTGAGGCCACCGCGGCCGGCGAGACGGTCGGTCAGCACGCACCGGTCGCCGCCTAGGACGGCTGCGAGACGCCGGCGTCCCCGCGGGACGCCGGCGTCCGCCCCCCGCCGAGACGCCGGCGTCCGCCCGAGACGCCGCGACGTCGCCGAGACGCCTCCGGATCCGGCGGCGTCTCGCGCACCAGGCGGCGTCTCGCGGTGACGCCGGTGTGCCGTGAGCAGGACAGAACGGGACCGGACCGCGCACGGACGGGAGGCCCGGTGCCAGCTGGCACCGGGCCTCCCGTCCGTCGTGTGGTCGCGACACACCGGCGGCCGCGCGTCGAGCGGCCACATCCCGTCGCCGGCCGGACGCCCGGACGACGGAACCTGACCGGTCGGCGCACCCGAGCGGGGTGTCGTGACCACCCGCGGCCCGGCTACTCCGCGATGTTCGCCGTGATCGCGTCGATGTACGCGGCGCGCTCCTCGCGGGAGTGCGGTCGACCCGGGACGCCCGGGCGCTGCTCCCACGGGAAGGGGCCCGCCTCGTGCCGGTACTCGATGCCCATCGCCTCGAGCCGGGCGGTGTGCTCGGCCAGCCGGCCCCGGAACTCGGCGAGGTCGCGCGGCCCGGTGACGTCGGCCGCCCACAGGGCCTCGGCCAGGGCGGCCACGCGCGGGAACAGCTGGTAGTCGAGCTTCCGGGCGGTGTCGACGTGCTCCGTCCACATGTTGCCCTGCCCGCCGATCACGTGGGCGCGCTCGTCGTCCGTCAGGCCGGACGGCACCGGGTCGAAGGCGAAGACGTCGTCGACGGTGAGCACGATGGAGACCGGGATCGGTTCGGTCGGCAGATCGCTCTGGCGGTAGTCCAGGTACACCTGGTCGTCCGGGGCCGAGATGACGTCGTGGCCGCGCTTGGCCGCGGTCCGCGCGCCGGTCAGGCCGCGCCACGACAGCACCGTGGCGGACTGCGACAGTGTGCCGCCCTCGAGGATCTCGTCCCAGCCGAACGCCCGACGACCGTGCGACTCGACGTGCGCGGCGAGCTGCCCGATGATCCAGGCCTGCAGCTGTTCCTCGTCCTGCAGCCCGAGCTCGCGGATGCGCTCCTGCGTGCGGGGGTCCGTCTCCCACTGCACCTTCGGGCACTCGTCGCCGCCGATGCCGATGTACCGCGACGGGAACAGCGCCACGACCTCGTCGAGGACGTCGCGGAAGAAGTCGACCGTGGCGTCCTCGGCGTTCAGGACGTCGTCCGCGATGCCCCACTCGGTCCAGACCCCGACCGGGTGCTCCGGCGGTGTCCCGGTCGCGCCGCCGGAGCCGCCGACCCCGAGCGACGGGTACGCGGCCAGTGCCGCTCGCACGTGCCCGGGCGTCTCGATCTCCGGGACCACGGTGACGAACCGGTCGGCCGCGTAGGCGACGATCTCGCGGACGTCGTCCTGCGTGTAGTACCCGCCGTGCGGCCGCCCGTCGAACCCGGCCGGTCGCAGGACGCCGTCGTCGTCGGCGACGTGTGCCCCGACCTGCGACTCCGGACGCCACGACCCGACCTCGGTCAGGCGCGGGTACTTCCGGATCTCGATGCGCCACCCCTGGTCCTCGGTGAGGTGGAAGTGCAGGCGGTTGATCCGGTGCGCCGCGAGCTGGTCGACGACGCGCATGACCTCGTGCTTCGTGCGGAAGTGCCGCGCGACGTCGAGCATGACGCCGCGCCACGCGAAGGCGGGGGCGTCCTCGACGACGACCGCGGGGACGGTCCAGGGCCCGGTGCCCACCCGGCCACGGCGGTACACGTCCGGCGGCAGGAGCTGCAGGAGTGCCTGCACGCCGTAGAAGACCCCGGCGGCCGTGCCCCCGACGACCTCGACGCGGTCGGGCGTCACGCTCAGGCGGAAGGACTCGGCGCGTTCGCCCTCCGGGGCGGCCGGACCGGCGGGCAGCGAGGGGTCGTCGGCGACGCGGAGCACGATGACGTCCGCCCCGCTCGACGCACCGTCGTCGGCGTCCCGGACCGGCAGGCCGGTCGAGCCCCGCAGCGTCTGCTGCAGGTACAGTCGGACCGGCTCGCTCGCCGGGTCGGCGGCGATCCGGGTCGACGGGGTGATCTCGAAGGCCCCGGCACCCGGTCCGGTGCGGCGCGGTCGTGGGACGAGCATGTCGGAGCCACCATTCCTCAATGATCTTTCGTAATGTGGAGGCTATGGCCGTGGACCTGACCGTGTCAACGATCCCGGGGAGCGTCGGGACGACCCCGGGCGTGCTCCGGCAGATGAACTCCCGCGCCATCCTCGGGGCACTCCTGCACGAGGACGTCTCGCGCACCGTGACCGAGCTGAGCCGCTCGGTCGGGCTCTCCCGTCCCACCGTCGAGGCGGCGCTCGCCGACCTGGTCGACGAGGGCTGGGTGGTCGAGGCCGAGGCGATCGCCACCCCGAACAAGGCCGGTCGCCGCGCCAAGCGCTTCGCCGCCGACGCCTCGGCCGGCTCCGTGCTCGGTGTCGACCTCGGCCTGCACGGCATCGTCGGGGTCCGCGCCGACCTGCGGGGCGTGACCCTGGCCCGGGTGGAGGAGCGCTACGCCGACCTCGCCGACGCCGAGCAGGCGTGGACGAGCGTGCAGGACGTCGTCCGACGCCTGACCGGGTCCGTCGACGGGGCGCCGGTGCTCGCCGCCACCTTCGGGGTGCCGGCCGTCGTCGACCGCCACGGCGCGATCGACTACACGGTCGCCGTGCCCGAGTGGGTGGAACGGCGGGTGCCGGGCCGGATCCAGGACCTGTTCCCGGGCACCGCCACGTTCTTCGACAACGACGCCAAGCTCGCCGCGACGGCGGAGGCGATGTGGGGGCGCTTCCGCGGTGTGCGGGACGGCCTGTACCTGGTGATGGGCCGGCAGATCGGTGCCGCGTTCGTCGTCGACGGGGTGCTGGCCCGCGGTGCCCGCGGGGCGGCCGGCGAGATGGGCGGCCTCGCCTCGACCGGCTGGCCGGGTGCGCCCGCCCGTCTGGAGGCCCGGATCACCGCCGACACGGACGTCGAGTCCGTCTTCGCGGCCGCGTCAGCAGCGGCGGCCTCCGACCCGGCGGCCTCCGACCAGGCGGCGTCCACCGCCGCGGTCGACACCGTCCGGGCGCTCGCCGCCGACGTCGCGCCGGGCGTCGTCCAGCTCGTGACGACCATCGACCCGGAGGTCGTCGTCGTGGGCGGCGAGGTCCTGCCGGCGGCCGAGGTGTTCTGCGCCGCGCTCGACGAGCACGTCGCCCCGCAGCTCCGGCACCCCGTCGCGATCGTGCCGTCCACGGTCGGTCGGGACGCCGTGGCGATGGGAGCGCTCGCCCGCTCGCTCACCCACGTCCGCTCCGTGCACATGGGACTCGGCTGAGACCCAGGCGGCGTGCCGGGTCCTGACAGGACGTTCAGGGGATGATGGGCGGATGACGACTGCCGTGACCACCCGTGCCATGACCGTCGCCGCCGGCGACTCCACCGCTCCCTCGGACCTGGGCGGGCTCTCCGGCCTCGTGCTCCAGCTCATCGACGCGCTCGGGGAGTGGGGCGTCGCGCTCATGCTCTTCGTCGAGACGGTGTTCCCCCCGATCCCGTCCGAGGTGATCCTGCCGCTGGCCGGGTTCCTCGCCGGTGCCGGGCAGATGAACCTCGTGCTCGTGCTCGTCCTGGCCACGCTCGGCTCGTACCTCGGCGCCCTGGTGCTCTACTGGCTCGGCGCGAAGATCGGCTTCGAGCGCACCACGCGGTGGTTCGGCAAGCTGCCCCTGGTCGACGAGGACGACTTCCGCAAGGCGGCGCACTGGTTCCACCGCCACGGCAAGAGCGCGGTGTTCTTCGGCCGGTTCGTGCCGATCGTCCGCAGTCTCATCTCACTGCCGGCCGGTGCCGACCGGATGCACCTGGGCACCTTCTCGGTCTTCACGATCATCGCGAGCGGCATCTGGAACAGCGCGCTCGTGCTGCTCGGCGCCGCGTTCGGTTCGCAGTACGACCGCGTGGAGATGTACACGGAGTGGATCGACCGCGTGCTCTACGTGGCGATCGCGGTCGTCGTCGTGACCTTCGTCGTCCGGCGGATCCGACGGATGCGGGCCGAGCGACGGTCGGGCGGCGACGGCGACGCGGGCGGGACCCGGGGACGTCGCCGCGCCGAGCCCGCCCGCGACTGAGTCGTCAGGCCTTCGTCAGCGCCGACTCCTTGTGGGCGGCCTGCTTGCCGCTCTTCTCTGACTCGACGATCCAGTACGGGTCGTCGTCCGTCGGCTTGAAGTGCTGACCGTCGAACTCGAAGTCGCTCGTGCGCTTCTGCACGAGCTTGCCGGTCGTCTTGCCCTGCGAGGTGTTCCAGTGCACCTCGTCGCCCTTCGACATCGCCATGTTGTCCTCCTTGCGCGTTCCCGCGTCGCTGATGGAGATCGGACAGTACCCGCTCGATCCCCGGAACCGCGGGGAAGCACGGCGGTCACGATGTCGTAACGGGCATGCGGCCGTCGAGTCGGACGCGTACCGTTTGCAGCGGGCCCACCACGCCGGCAGCAGCCGCGGAACCCGAGGGCTCGGGACAGGACGACGGAAACATGACCCTGCTGGACAGCGCGCGGGCGGACACCGTCCTCTCAGCCCGCTACCGCCTGGTCAAGCTCATCGGGACCGGCGGCATGGGTTCCGTCTACGAGGCCCGCGACGAGCACACCTACCGCGCCGTGGCCGTCAAGCTCTTCGCGACGCCCGACAAGATGACGACCGCCGACCGCGTCCGCCAGGAGCGCGAGATCCGGCTGCTCAGCATGCTGTCGCACCCCGGCCTCATCCCGCTGTACGACGCCGGGACCCACGAGTTCGAGGACGGCCCGCACCGCTTCATCGTGATGGAGCTCATCGCCGACACGACGCTCCTCCGCAGGCTGTCCGAGGGGGCGCTGCACAACTACGAGGTCGCCGACCTCGGCGCGCAGCTCGCCGACGCCCTGGCCTACGTGCACTCGCGCGGCATCGTCCACCGCGACGTCAAGCCGGCGAACATCCTGATCAGCGACGAGGGGTCGTCCGGCTTCGCCCGGACCGTCAAGCTCACCGACTTCGGGGTGGCGCACTTCGTGGACGGCTCGCGCCTGACGAACGACGGCACGGTGATCGGCACCGCCGCGTACCTGAGCCCCGAGCAGGTCGCCGGCGAGCCGATCAGCTTCGCCACCGACATCTACTCGCTCGGACTCGTGCTGCTCGAGGCGCTGACCGGCAAGCAGGAGTACTCGGGCACCCTCATCGAGGCGGCGCTCGCCCGGCTCCGCAACGACCCGGTGGTCCCCGACGAGGTCGCCCAGGAGTGGCGTGACCTGCTCCTCCGGATGACCGCCCGCGACCCGGCACGCCGCCCCACCGCGGTCGCCATCGCCAGCGCGCTGCGCGGCGGCTCGACGCAGATCACCGGCCCGGTGCCCCTGGGGCCCGAGCGTGAGCGCCACCAGCGCAACCACCGCATGCACCGTGCGGCCCACCGGCACGCCCGCCGCGGCACGTTCTCGGCGGTCCGGCGGTGGCGGCGGCGGAACGTCCTGCTCGGGTCGTTCGCGGGCTTCGGGGTCGCGGCCGCCTGCGTCGCCGCCTACGTCGCGGGCGCCCTGCACTGAGTCGTCGGCCCTGGGTGAACGGGTGCCCCGTTCGTCCGTCGTCCCTGGCAGGATGGACGGCATGACCGACCAGCGCTGGATCAAGATCTGCGGCCTGTCGACACCGGACACCGTCGACGCCGCCGTCGACGCGGGTGCCGACGCGGTCGGGTTCGTCTTCGCCGCGGGCAGCCCCCGGACGGTGACGGCGGACCTGGCGAAGGAACTCGTCGAGCGGGTACCGGACGGCATCGACGCCGTCGGGGTCTTCCGCGACCAGAAGATCGACGAGATCGTCGGCATCGCCTCCGAGGTCGGGCTCACCACCCTGCAGCTGCACGGCGGCGAGACGGCATCCGACTTCGCCCGGGCCCGCGATGCCGGGTTCTTCACGATCCGGGCCGTCGCGGCCGAGGACTACCTGCGCGAGACGGCGGAGCAGCGGGCGTCGTACGACCACGACCTCCTGCTGCTCGACGCCGCGGTGCCCGGCAGTGGTCGCCTCGTCGACCCGGCCGTCGTGCGCGACGTCGACGAGGCCTGGATCCTCGCCGGCGGGCTCACCCCGGCGAACGTCGTCGCGGCGGTGGAGGCCCTGGATCCCGACGGCGTCGACGTCTCGAGCGGCGTCGAGTCGGAACGCGGGGTCAAGGACCCGGCGAAGATCCGCGCCTTCGTCGAGGCCGTCCGCAGCCTGGGCTGAGCGCGCGCCCACGGCACCCGACGTGCGCGGCTGCTGACGCGCGCCGCTGCTGACGGGAGGCGCGGGGCGGGCCCGTCACGGGCCTCCCGTCCGTCGCGTCGCCCGTTGCGGCCACGGAAGACGCCGTCGTGTCGGTACGGCGCCGCCCTCCGCGCGAGACGCCGCTGGAACTGGCGTCTCGACGATCGGGCGGCGTCCTGTGCGGTCAGCGCAGCGTCGGGACGAGCTCCGTCAGGAACGCGTCGGTGTCCTCCCAGCCCTCGACCGCGTGGCACGGCACGCCCAGGGCCTTCACCGGGTAGTCGTTGCCCTCGGGGTCGAGCCGGTCGCCGACGAAGAGCATGTCGTCGAGGGCGATGCCGGTGATCTCGGCGAGACGCTGCATGCCGTAGGCCTTGTCGATGCCCTTGCGCGTGATGTCGATGCTCGTGGAGCCGCCGGAGCGCACCTCGAGGTCGGGCAGGTCGGCCTGCACGAGCCGGCGGAGGTGGTCCTTCTTCTCGCCGGTCGGGTCCCACAGCTTCTTGACGTCGACCGGGGCCGTCTGGCCGAGGGCGGAGAACGTGATCTGGGACCCGCGGTCCTCGAGGATGGCGCCCCAGGTCTCGGTCTCCCAGTACCCGGCCTCCTTCGCGCGGGCCTCCACCGCGGCGAGGGCACGCGCCTTCTGCTCGTCGGTCAGGTCCTCGGCGTACTGCAGCGCCCAGTCGCCGTCGGACCACCGGTAGTACCGGGTGCCGCAGGTCGGCAGCAGGTGCAGGTCGTCCAGACGCAGGCCGTCACGCTGGCGCAGCGGAGTGACGAGCTGCTGCTCGAACTGGGTGAAGTTGCCGCCGGAGATGACCGCGACCGGCACGACCTCGAGCAGGGACGCGAAGGTCTCGAGCATGCGGGGATCGAGGGAGGACTTCGACGGGGCGAGCGTGTCGTCCAGGTCGAAGGCGACGAGGCGGGGCGTGGTCATGCCCCCGATCCTGCCAGAGCCGACCGGTCCCGCGCCGTGTGGTGCGGTCGGCCGGTGCGCCCCTGCGCGAAGTCTGCGGAGTCGCGCGCGGCGCTCACTCCTTGACGAGCACGACCTCGTCGAGGGGGATGCGGGTGCGCGGGGCGACCTCGCGCTCGGCGGCCTTCTCGTCGAGCTGCGACGGGTGCGCAACGGTGCCGACGGTCGTGACCGTGTAGGGGAGGAAGCGCTCGGGCAGGTCGAAGGCGGCGCGGAGCCCCTCGGCGTCGATGCCCGCCATCTGGTGCACGTGCAGTCCCTCGGCGTGCGCCTGCACGGTGAGCGCGGCGAGCGACTGCCCAAGGTCGTAGTGGGCGAAGGAGCGCTCCTCGCCGTCCTCGGTGACGGTCTCGAGCACGCCGACGACCAGGGCGCTCGCACGGAAGGCCCAGGCGGCGTTGAAGCCGAGCAGGTTCTCGTTGATCTTCCGGAACGTCTCGGTGCCGCGGCGGCCGGCGATGAACCGGCGCGGCTGGAAGTTCATGGCCGACGGTGCCCAGCGGGCGGCCTCGAGCACGGCGTCGAGCTGCGCGTCCGAGATCGTCGCGGTGTCGTCGTAGGAGCGCGGGCTCCACCGCTCCTCGAGCAGCGGCACGAGCGGCTGGCTGGAGTCGGTGGACCGGGTCAGGGTGTCGGCGTTCGTCGAGGTCATGGTGGGCTCAACGGTATTCCATGCGTACGCATTTCCGACCTGAGCGACGTCACACGGTGCACGACGGGATGCGAGGATGGACGCGATGGGTGGCGTGCTGATCGGCTTCGCGATCATCGGCGCGATCATCGCCGGTGGGTACGTCGTCGGGCGCACCGGACTGCTCGGTCCGCACGCGCAGTTCGTGATGAGCCGGCTCGCGTTCTTCGTGCTGATGCCGTGCCTGCTGTTCCACACCATCGCGACGGCGGACATCGCGTCGCTGCTGTCGTCGATGCTCTGGGTCTCGCTGCTGAGCGCCGCCGTGGTCGCCCTCGCTGCTGCCGCCGTGTTCCGTCTGGTGCTGCGCCGACCCGTCACCACGACGACCGTCGGGGCGCTGGCCTCGAGCTACGTGAACGCGAACAACATCGGGCTGCCGGTCGCCGTCTACGTGCTCGGGCAGGCGACGGCGGTCGTCCCGGTGATTCTGCTGCAGCTCGTCGTGATGGCCCCGATCGCGTTGACGATCCTCGACGCGGCGACCGCTGGTGCCGGCGGGTGGGGACGCCGGATCGCCGGGCCGTTCCGGAACCCGATCATCATCGCCTCGCTCGTCGGGCTCGTGTGCTCGGCCACGAGCATCACCCTGCCGGATCCGGTGCTCGAGCCGTTCTCGCTGGTGGGAGCGGCCGCGGTGCCGGTCGTGCTGCTGTCGTTCGGGATGAGCCTGCACGGTGCGACCCCGCTGCGGGACCCGGCGATCCGCACCGACGTCATCGTGGCGTCGTCGATCAAGCTCGTGGTGATGCCGGCGGTGGCGTTCGTGTTCGCCCGGTTCGTGTTCGGCCTGAGCGACCAGGACGTCTTCGTGCTCACCACCCTCGGCGCCCTGCCGGCGGCGCAGAACGTCTTCAACTACGCGCAGCGGTACGGGGCCGCGGTCCCGGTGGCGCGGGACGTCGTGCTCGTCACGACGCTCGGCTCGGTGCCCGTGCTCGTCGCGATCGCCGCCCTGCTGCACCCGTAGCGATCGTCGGGACGCCGGCGTGTGGGCGTCGTGCGGACACGCCGGCGTCACCCGCGGGGCGGGGCGGGGTGGACGCGCGCCGCGACCGACGGGAGGCCCGTGGCGGGGCCGCACCGGGCCTCCCGTCCGTCCCGTGGTGGCGACCACCGCGGATGGTGCGCAGGAAGGGTCGGGTCGCGTCCGCCGACTCGACCACATCTGCTCACGGAGCGTGGACGGCGCGCGCGTACCCTGGCGGGCACGCGGGGCGAACCGCTCCGTGACCGATGACCACGACGAGGAGACCGGCGATGGACACGATGGCGATGATGAAGAACATGTCGATGACGGACATGCCCATGGAGATGGACATGGACATGATGCAGGACACGATGATGGCGATGAACGCCGCGTCGATGGCGGCGACGATGTGCTCCGCGGCCGACATGCGGATGGGCGGCGAGATGGCCACCTGCGCCGCGATGTGCTCCAACACGGCGATGCTCGCCGACACCGGCATGCGGATGATGATGCGTCCGATGGGGATGGACACCGCCGCGATGCAGGCGATGCTCACGGCCGTCGTCGCGATGGGTACCGCGTGTGCCGCCGAGTGCCGCCAGCACCAGGACATGGACGAGTCGTGCCGCTACTGCGCCATGGCCTGCGACGAGATGGTGTCGAAGTGCCAGGCGATGCTCGACGCGATGGCCGCCTGAACCACTCCGCCCGCGCTACGCGACGCGTGCGGTGGTCTGCCGACCGCCGGCGCTGAGGATCTCTGCGACCGGGTGGTGGGCGACCGGCTCGCCGACCGACAGGACGCCGTCGGCGCCCGCCACCCGCAGCTGCGTGGTGCTCCCGTCGAGGAACACCACCACGGCGTCGGCGGCGCGGGTCTCGACGACGATGCCGTCGCGCCACGCTCCGGGGGCCGCGGTCGCCATGAGGCGCTGGATGGGAAGGATCGTCGTGCGGGACATGGCTTCACCTGCTCTCGGAGGGGGTCGGTGCAGGAAACCTACGTCGGCGTGACGGACGGCTCAACGACGGCGGACGCCGGGCGTAACAGAGCCGGACAGTGCCCCCTCGGCCAGGGCTCCTGGCCCGGACCCGACTCCGATCAGAAGATCATCGGGCGGTCGTCGTCGAGCGACGTGTCCAGGTCGAGGTCGACCACCACGGGCACGTGGTCGCTCGGGGCGTCGCCCTTCCGCTCGTTCCGGTGGATCGACGCGTCGGTGACGACGTCGGCGAAGGCCTGCGACCCCATCACGAAGTCGATGCGCATGCCCTCGTTGCGCGGGAACCGCAGCTGCTTGTAGTCCCAGTAGGTGTAGCCGTCCGGCACGATCGGGCGGACGACGTCCTGCAGGCCCCGTGCCTCGAACTCGCGGAACGCAGCGCGCTCGGGCTCGCTGACGTGCGTCGACCCCTCGAAGACCCGCACGTCCCAGACGTCCTGGTCGAGCGGCGCGACGTTCCAGTCACCCATCAGCGCGAGCGGGGTCTCCGGCGACGCCTCGATCCACTCCGTGGTGCGGTCGGCCAGCTGGGCGAGCCAGTCGAGCTTGTAGGCGTAGTGCGGGTCGCCGACCTCGCGGCCGTTCGGCACGTACAGGCTCCAGAGGCGCACGCCGTCGACGGTGACGCCGATCGCCCGGGCCTCGACCGGCAGGTCCGGCCCCTCGTGGCCCTTGAGGAACCCGGGCTGGCCGGGGAAGTCGCGGGTGACGTCCTCCATCGGCAGGCGGCTGGCGAACGCGACGCCGTTCCACTGGTTCAGGCCGTGCGCCTCGACGTGGTACCCGGCGGCCTCGAACGCCGCGACGGGGAACTGCTCGGGCTTGCACTTGATCTCCTGCATGCCGAGGACGTCGACGTCCTCGCGCACCAGCCAGTCGACGATCCGTCCCACTCGGGTGCGGACGGAGTTCACGTTCCAGGTCGCCACGCGCATGGAACAAGAACCTACCGGTGCCTGCTGACCACGGGGCGGGGCGGGTGCGTCGCCTGGGCGGCGTCCGGCACGATGGTGTTCGCTGGAGGCCAGCAATCGAGCGCATCGGAGGCAGCAATGGCAACGACGAGCAACCGCGTCGACGGGACCACCACCGGGGGCGGCACCGCAACCGTGGGCACGCCCGCGGGCACCACCACGACGCAGGTCACCGCCAAGGGCAGGACCATCATCGACGACACCGTCGTCGCGAAGGTCGCGGGCATCGCCGCCCGTGACGTCCCCGGCGTCTTCGCGCTCGGCGGCAACGCCTCACGCGCGTTCGGCGCCATCCGCGACGCCATCGGGTCGAGCGCGCTCGGACAGGGCGTCCGCGTCGAGGTCGGCGAGACGCAGGTCGCCGTCGACCTGACGATCGTCGTGGACTACCCGACGCCCATGATGGAGGTCGCCTCGGCCGTGCGCGCAGCGGTCACGAACGCCGTCACCGAACTCGTCGGCCTCGAGGTCACGGAGGTCAACATCGCCATCAACGACGTGAACATCCCGGCGCTCAACGGCGTCGCGGACGAGCCCGACACCCGGGACGGTCGGGTCCGGTGAACGCCACCGTCGTCGGGATGGGCGTCGGCGCCCTGCTCGCGATCGTCGCCGTGACGCTCGGGTTCTGGGCGTTCGTGGTCGTCGCGGTCTGCATGGCCGTCGGCGGGCTGGTCGCCCGCATCGTGACGGGTGACGTCGACCTCCGCCGCCTGCTCGACGTGCTGCGCGGACGCCGGAGCTCGTCGTGAGCGAGGCCGCCGTCGCCCCGACCGGCGACAGCGGCGTGCGACTCCCAGGCTCCGACCGCATCGGCACGTCGGCCCTGGTCCACACCGCGCAGGCGGTCGCCTCGGAAGCGCTGCGCGTGGCCTTCCGGGAGGTCCGTGCCCGGGTCGCCGACGACGGTCGCGGCGCGCTGGCGGTCGAGATCACCGCCCCGCTCGCCCTGCCGGTGCTGGGCTCGCACGCACTCCCCGACGAACCCGTCGTCACCACGGCGCACCGCGCTCGCGGCACGATCGCCGCGCGCTTCCGGACCATCACCGGCCGACAGGTCGCCCGCGTGACCGTGACCTTCGCCTCGTCGGTCGTGGACACCCCACGGAGGGTCCGGTGACCGCCGCCACAGCCGTCGATCCCGCCGGCGGCAACGCCGATCCGATCGCCCCCGCCGGCCCCTCGCCCGACGACCACCACGCCACCCACCGCCGCCTGCTGCGCCGCGAGACCCACGTCTCCCGTTCGGGCGCCGTCGTCGTCGCGATGCTCATCGCCCTGGTGCTCGCCGCCGCCGCGGTCTTCGCCGGCGCACTCGTCCTGCTCGACCAGAACGTGCTCGGCGTCGACCCCCGTGCGGTGGTCGACGCCGCGCTCGCCGCTCCGGACGGCCTCGACACCACCATCGTGATCGGGATCGGTGCCGTCGTGGCCCTGATCGGCCTCGTCCTCCTGCTGCAGGGGATCCTGCCCCAGCGGCGTCCGCGGCACGTGATGTCGTCCGACCGGCTCGCAGTGGTCGTCGACGACGAGGTCCTTGCCTCCGCTGCGGCCCGCGCCGCCCGATCCGCGACCCGTCTGGGCGCCGACGCCGCCGTGGGCACCGTCGGCCGTCGCACGGTCGACGTCGTGCTCCGTCCAGCAGCCGGGGTGGACGTCCCCGCGGTCGCCGCAACCGAGGCCGTCGAGCGGGAGTTCGTCGCGATCGACGCGCAGCCGCGGCTCGCTGCACGGGTCCGGGTGCAGCCGACCGGGCGGGTGGACGGATGAACGCCACGAACCGTGGGCTCGGCCGGACGGCGCTCGTCGTGCTCGGGCTCGTCCTGCTCGTCGCCGGGGTCGCCGCGATCCTGGTGCAGACCGCGCAGGGGCTGCCCCTCGTCGCCTCGTGGTGGCGCACGGTCGGCGATGTCCTCGCCGGACTCGGCACCGGGGCGTCGCGTGACGACTCGGTGTTCGCCTGGACCTGCGTGCTCGGCGGTGGCGTCGTGCTCGGCGTGCTCGCGCTCGTCGTGCTGACGACGCTCGGCGGTGGCCGCGAGGGCACCGTCGTGGACAGCGACGGTTCGGCCGACGGCGTCGCCGGTTCGGTGCGCATCGAGTCCACGGCCGTGCAGCACGCGCTCTCCTCGGCCATCGGCGAGATGCCCCAGGTCGGCTCGCTCGCCGTCGACGTCTACCGGGTCCGTGGTGGTCGGGCGATCCGGGTGCGGGTCCGTCCGCGCCGGGGTGCCGCGCCGCGCGAGATCACCGAACGGGTCGAGGCCGTCGTCGCCGACCTCGACGCCCTGCTCGGCGAACGCCTGCCGGTGCTGCTCGAGATCGCTCGTGGCGGGTCGGGGTCCTCCCGCCCGGACCGCGTGCACTGAGCGCCGTCGTGGTGCGCTCGATCGGCGGCCTGCCCCGGCCGGGCGAGACCGTCCCGGTGCCGCGCGTGGTCACCGAGATGGCCCGGGGCCGCGAGGTCGCCCTCGTCTGGCACAACGAGATCGGCGGGACGACGTTCCGCATCGGACCGGACGCGCACGCCGAGGAGTTCGTGAAGGTCCTGCCGCACGCATACGGTTCGTGGATCAGCGGCGAGGCCGCGCGGCTGACATGGGCGTCCCGGTACGCCCGCGTGCCGGAGGTGCTCGACCACGGCACCGACGAGGACGGCATCTGGCTGCACACCCGTGCCGTGCCCGGGTGGAGCGCCGTCGACCCGCGCTGGCACGACGAACCCCGGACCGCGGTGGTCGCGGTGGGGGAGGGCCTGCGCGCGCTGCACGACACCCTGCCCGTCGACGACTGCCCGTTCACGTGGGCGACCGCGGACCGGCTTGATCGCGCACGCGGGGCTGCCGCCGACGCCGACGCCGACGCCGACGCCGAGCTCGGCCCGGAGCCGCCGGCCGACCGGATCGTCGTCTGCCACGGTGACCCGTGCACCCCGAACACGCTCATCGGTGCGGACCGGCGGTGGAGCGGGCACGTCGACCTGGACGCGATGGGAGTCGCGGACCGCTGGGCCGACATCGCGGTGGCGACGATGGCGCTCGGGTGGAACTACGGACCCGGGTGGGAGCCGCTGTTCCACCGGGCGTACGGGCTGCCGGACGACCCGGAGCGCACCGCGTGGTACCGGGCGCTTTGGAACGGGGACGTGGACGACGTGGGACCTGCGGCGCGCTGAACCGGAGCCGTCGTGGTGCTCGATCGGTTCAGATCTTCGGGTTGTTGACGACTGGGTCGTCCCACTGGGGGAAGTTCGGGTAGACGCCGGGGAGGGACCGATCAGGGAACTTGACGGTCGAGCGTCCGTAGATGGCCGTCGAGAGCGCGTTGGCGTCGTTGGTCCAGAAGGGTTCGCTGTAGACGGTGATGGGGTTGCCGCCGTTCTCCTGGGCGGTGTACTGGATCTGCCAGCCGTCGCCGGTGGTGGCCCAAACTTCTTCGTCGCCGGTGATGGTGCGGTGTTCGATGTCCCAGCCCTGTTCGGTGAAGTAGTCGATCATCGGTTGCAGGTCGCGTTGCTGGTCGGTGGGGCCGGGTGGGGACCAGAGTCGTGTGGTGCTCATGTCGTAGCTGTTCTTGGTGTCGGAGCCGGGCAAGGGTGCGACGCCGTCTCCGCCGATCCCGGGCAGGTCGTCGCCGCTGCCCCACTCCCATTCGCCGTCGTGGACATGGAGTTGCGCGTCCCGCAGGAGCCGCTGCATGCGTTCGTAGTGGTCGCGGTAGGCGTCGAACTCTTGGTGCAGGGACAACCCGGCGATGTCGTCGCGGGTCAGGCCGGCTGCGTCGGTGGACGCTCGGGTTCCTCCGGCGACGCAGCCGCTGAGAAGTCCCAACTCGAGGATCGCCGTCACGAGGGACCGGAGCATCGGTTCAGATCTTCGGCGGGTTGATGATGGGATCGTCCCACTCGGGGAAGTCCGGGTAGACGCCGGGGAGGGACCGATCGGGGAAGTCGGCGCGGGAGCGACCTGCTACGGCTCGCCGGAGCTTGTGCGCGTCGTTTGTCCAGAAGGGTTCGCTGTAGACGGTGAGGGGGTTGTCGCCGTTCTCTTGAGCGGTGTACTGGATCTGCCAGCCGTCACCGGTGGTGGCCCAGACCTCGTAGTCGCCGGTGATGGTGCGGCGTTCGATGGTCCAGCCCTGCTCGGTGAAGTAGTCGATCATCGGTTTGAGTGCCTGCTGTTGGTCGGTGCCGCTGGGTGGGGACCAGAGCCGGGTGGCGCTCATGTCGTAGCTGTTCTTCGTGTCTGAGCCGGGCAGGGGTGCGACGCCGTCTCCGCCGATGCCGGGGACGTCGCCGCCGCCGCCCCATTCCCATTCGCCCTCGTGGACGTGGAGTTGCGCGTTCCGTAGGAGTTGCTGCATGTGTTCGTAGTGGTCGCGGTAGGCGTCGAACTCTTGGTGCAGGGACATCTCGGCGACGTCGTGCTGAGTGAGGCCGGCTGCGTCGGTGGGCATCTGGTTTCCTCCTGCCGTGCACCCCGACAGCAGCCCGAGGGCCAGGGCTGCAGTCGTGATGGCACGGAGCATCGGTCGCATGGTCTTCATCATGGCTTCCCCGTCGCGATGATCTTCGCGATGGTCTGTTGTGCGGTGGCATCTCGGGACAGGTAGCCGACGCCGCTGTCCGGGAACATGTCGTGCCCGGTGACGGCGCTGCCGCCAGGGGAATCGTCAGCGCCGAACGTGTCGACGTCCGGAAGGTCGCGTGGATCGGTGCGTCCGATCCGGCCGAGGATCGCTGTGTGGTCAGCGGACCCCTCGGTCGCGTACACATGGTCCACGTTGAGGTGCTCGGGAGTCGTGGTGTCGGTGAACCCGACGGACCCGTATGTGACGAGCGAGTCGACCCGGTGCCGAGTCTGCGCGAGCGCTTCGGCCGCGGTGGTGGACCCGTATGAGTGCCCGAGGACGGTCAGTGACCGCGGCGCGCTGCCCCGGCTGTCGTGGATGCCGTCGAGGAACGAGGCGAGGTTCGCCCCGCCCGCGGCGGCGCGCGCCTGGCTGGGGACTTCGACTGCGCCCGGTGCGCGGTACCCGACCCAGGACACGACCGCGAACGATTCGGACCGGCGCTGTTTCCATGCCGTTGCCAGCAGGCCGTCTGCAGCACGGCCTGCCGCTGCACGGTCCGGAGCTACTCGACCAGGGACTCGAGCGCCTTCGCCAGCCGGATCCGGTCTTGTGACTCCGTGAGCCGTGCGGCCTCGAACAACCGCTAGTACGCGCCGTCGAAGTCGAGCAGCGCAGCGTCGGCGATGCTCTGACGCGGTGCACCGCTGGCTCGAAGGGTCATCGCCACCTCCACACCGCAGTCGATCAACCGCGACGCCGCGGCGTCGTCGAACTCGATCCCCATCGTCCCCCCGATACCCGACCGGCCCCCTCCTGGAACCGTGGCAGCGAAAGTGCGAACGGTGAAGTTTCACGCCGATGTGTGGAGAAGTTGCCGCGGCGACGGCGGCGTTCCCACCGGGGTCGATCGCCTAGAAGGCGACCCCGCGGGCGCCCATGAACGGCACCGGGTCGGTGGTGGCACCGTTGATGTGCACCTCGATGTGGCTGTGGCAGCCGGTCGACTGCCCCGTCGAGCCGACGAGCGCGATGAGCTGCCCGGCCGAGACCTGCTGCCCCTGGCTGACCCGGAAGCCGCCGTCGACGATGTGGCCGTAGGCGGTCTGCACGCCGCCGCCGTGGTTGATGCGGACGTAGTTGCCGTAGCCGCCGTACCAGCCGACGTAGTCGACCGTGCCCGCGGACGCGGCGACGATCGGCGTGGAGCAGCCACTGGCCAGGTCGACACCGTCGTGCTTGATGACGGTGCCGTAGATCGGGTGGACGCGGTACCCGTACGGGCTGATGACGTAGCCGCTGGCCGGGCGCACCCAACCGGTCCCGGACCCGGCGCCGACGGAGCCGCCGCCGCCCGAACCACTGCTGCCGGTCGACCCGCCGCCGGCCGGCGCACCACCACCGGAGTTCGCGGCTGCCGCGGCTGCCGCCGCCGCGGCGGCGCGCTGTGCCGCTTCGCGTGCGGCCTTCGCCTCGGCGGCCTTGCGCGCGCGCTCCCCCTTGGCGAACTCGGCCTCGGTCCGGACACGGCCGGAGGTCAGGGTCGCGAGCTGGGCGTCGAGTCGGGCCTTGTTCGACTGCTGCTCGTCGTAGGCGGCCTGCACGGCGTCGGACGCCGCCTGGGCTTCCTGCATGCGCTCCTGCGCCTTGTCGGCCAGCTCGTCGAGGCGTTCGGCGGCACGGTCGGCCTGCGCCTCGAGCGACCGCGCGACCCCGGCGTCGATGCTCGCGGCGGCCTGCACGCGCTCGGCCTGCTCGGACAGCTTGCTGAGTGCGCCGAGGTTGTAGAGGAGGTCACGGGCGTCCTCGCCCTGGGTGATCACCGAGGTGGTGACGTCGGCGCCACCGGAGCGGGACATCTGCGCGGCGAACTGCCCGGCCTGCGCGGCGCTCTGGTCGGCGACCTTCGCGTGCTCGACGGCATCGGCTCGGAGCTTCTGTTCCTTCTCCGCTGCGTCCTGCGCGTCCTTCTGGGCATCGAAGAACACCTGCCCGAGCTCCTTGGCCTTCGCCTGGGCCGCCTCGACCTTGGCGTCGAGCTCGCTGATGATCCCCTTGATCTCGCTGATCTGTCCCTGCTTCGCGGACTCCTTGCCGCGGGCGGACTTCACCTCGTCCCACGTCGGGTACGTCACGGCCTGCGCGGTGGGGGCGTCGAGGACCACCGTGCCGACGAGACCTGCGAGCGCCAGGCCGGTGACGGCGAGGCGCAGGCGCGCGGAGACACGGGGGGCGCGGTGGTGACTGGGACGAGACATCGACCACGAGCCTATACATCCGTACAGCGGTGATCGGACGCCGACGCGCCGCTGTGGACAACTTCAGAAGCCGCGCTCCCGGCGGATCACGTCGGCGCTGCCGACGACGTCGCGCCGCAGCACGTCGGCGCCCGCGGTGCCGGCGTAGTCGTAGACGTCGAATCCCGTGCAGTGGGTGATGGTCGCGGGGGCGCCGAGCGAGTCCTCGACCGCGGTGGTCCAGAGGTCCCGCGACCCCACGACCACGAAGGTCGGCTCGGCGTCGCGGTAGGCGCCGAGGTCGACGAGCCACGGGTACGTCTCGAACGTGTCGCGGACCTGCAGGAGCTCGACGCCCGGCGAG
The DNA here is from genome assembly GCF_020297365.1 of Curtobacterium oceanosedimentum. Classification (GTDB taxonomy): domain Bacteria; phylum Actinomycetota; class Actinomycetes; order Actinomycetales; family Microbacteriaceae; genus Curtobacterium. Next base: position 25,633 of record NZ_JAIXIG010000003.1, on the reverse strand, counting down.
GCGTGGGCGGCGAGCGGGCGCACCGTCCAGAACTGTCCGACGCCGGTCACGTCGCGGCCGTCGGCCCACCGGTCCAGGCACGACGCCGGCGTGTACCGCGCAGCCGCGACCGCCCCGGTCGTCGCCGGGGTCACCGCGACGCCGGCGACGAGCACGACGGCCATCGCGACGACGACGGTGGCTTGCACGCCGCGGTACCGACGGTGCACCCGCGTGCGCCGGACCGCCGTGCGGGTGAGCTCCGCCACCGCGACCAGGGCGAGCAGTGGCGCGGTGACGACCGGCTGCAGGTAGCGCGGTGTCTCCGAGCCCGCCACGACGACCCCGACCGACACCGCCACCACCGTCACCACGGGCAGCACCGTCGCGACGAGCACCGTCCGCGCCGTCCGGACCCGCCAGGCCCAGACGGTGCCGCCGATGGCGACGAGCACCCCGGCGAAGAGCAGCAGCAGCCCGGCGTCGCCCTGCGCCGACCCGGCTCGGTCGTCGGTCAGTGCGGCGAAGAAGCCGAGGGTCTGGCCGGCCCGGGAGGGTCGCACGTAGCTCGCGGGGTCGATCGAGACGAACGGACGCAGCGGGATCCGCAGCAGGTACCCGACGACCGACGCGACCGTGACGGTCACGGCGAGCAGGCCGGCCGGCCGCCACGGCACCCGACGCGCCAGTGCCAGCAGGACGAGCGTGACCACGACGGGCGCCGCCGACCACGGCACGAACAGCGGGTTGGACGCCGTCGAGCAGACGGCCACCAGGCCGAGCGTCACGAGCAGGGGCACCGACGCTCGGCCGAGCCGGACCGCCCGGAGCACGAGCACCGCGCTGCCGAGCATCGCCAGCACCGTGCCGTAGTAGTAGGTCGTCGTGAGCAGCAGGGACGCCAGTTCGAGCGAGGTCGCCGTTGCCGTCGACTCGGTGAGCACCAGCAGCGTGACGACGCCGAGCGCCCCGGCGGACACCGCGATCCGCGCCGGACGCCCCGCCGACGGCATCAGCTCGTTCGCCGCCGCCCGCACGAGCGCGTACAGGGCGAGGAGCACGAGCACGCCGTTCAGCGCGAGCGCCTGCTGCGGCGTGCCCGTCACCAGCGAGCACAGCAGGTAGACGGGCAGCTCGGGGAAGAAGAACAGCGCCGGGGACATCGCCCACTCGAACGGCTGCCCGGCCTGCAGCGAGCGCTCGACGAGCGGCAGCAGCACCGAGTCGCCGTCGTACCAGAGCAGGGCGACCCGATCCGTCGCGATGACGTGACGCAACGCGATGACGGCCAGGGCCAGCGCGACCAGGGCGCCCAGGGCCTCCCGTCCGACCGTGACGGCCACGTCGGCGGGCCGACGGCCGCCGGACGGAGCCGCGCCGACGGCGGCGCGGCGCGGTGCTCGGGACATGTCCCGGAGCGTACCGAGGGCGCCTCGGTGTCGGCATCCACACCCCACGGGCTGGGGGAGCGCACGGCGAGGCGGAACGACTACCCTTGTGGGCTGTGACCGACGCGCGCGAACAGTTGATCCAGTACATCTCCGCCGAAGCGGTGTTCCACGGCGACTTCACCCTGACCAGCGGGAAGAAGGCGACGTACTACATCGACCTGCGCAAGGTCAGCCTGGACCACCGGGTCGCCCCGCTCATCGGGCAGGTCATGACCGAGCTCGTGCAGCAGGTGCCGGACGTCTCCGCGGTCGGCGGGCTCACCATGGGCGCCGACCCCATCGCCAGCGCGGTCCTGCACCAGGCCGCAGCGCAGGGGCTGTCCTACGACGCGTTCGTCGTCCGCAAGGAGCCCAAGGACCACGGTCGCGGCAAGCAGGTCGAGGGCCCGGACCTGCAGGGCAAGCGCGTCGTCGTGCTCGAGGACACCTCCACCACCGGTGGCTCACCGCTCAAGGCGGCCGAGGCGCTCGAGCGAGAGGGCGCGATCGTCGCAGCCGTCGCGGTGGTCGTCGACCGCGACACCGGTGCGAAGGAGACCATCGAAGCGGCCGGGTACCCGTACTTCGCGGCCATCGGGTTGGCTGATCTGGGGCTGACCGCGTGAGCGGGGAGCGTCCGGAGGACGCACACGAACCCGACGGCACCGCCGGCCCGGCAGACGGGGACGACGGCCTGGAGGCTCGGCGTGCGTCCGGCACGGACGCTCCGTTCCACGGTCTCCGCAGTGCCGCGGACATCTTCGGGGCACCCCGGGGCGCCGACGACTGGCCGTCCCGACGGGAGCGCCGCGAGGCCGAGCGCACCGCGAAGGAGACCGGTGCACCGCTGCCCGAGCCGTTCGTGGCCGAGGGCGAGGACGGTGCTCCTGCGGCTCCTGCGGCTCCTGCTGTTCCCGCTCCGACGCTCGACGACGGGGCGACGCAGGCGATCTCGATGCCCGACGAGCTCCGCGCGCCCTCGGTGAACCCCGAGGCCGCTGCCGAGCACGAGCGCTCCACCCTGCACGATCGGATCCCCGCGGCGTCCGACGTGCCGCCCGCCTCCACCGCGCCGCACCCATCGTCGATCGTGCTGCCCACCGCGCAGACCCACCGTGACGAGCGTGCCGCCGCGTCGAGGGCCATCGAGGACGAGCGCCGTCGGGTCGACCCGTTCGGCGAGGGCCGTGCCGACGTCGACTGGCTCGGCCGCGCCACCGGCTCCCACCCCGAGCCCGTCGCCCCCGTGGTGCCGCAGCCCGTCGGCGTCGAGAACGTGCTGCCGCCGACCGAGGAGCCCCCGACCTTCACCGAGCTGCTCCGCCTGTCGGACACCGGGTCGACGGCCGCGCAGCCCGGCGGCGCCGACCGGCCGTTCGACTGGGCGATCCGCGACGACGAGGCCGGCGAGGTCCCCGCGACGCTCACCACGGACTCCTTCGACACCACGGCGCTGTCCGCGGGGTCGTGGTCGCTCGCCGACGAGTCCGACGACGAGGACGAGGTCGTCGCAGGCGAGGTGGACACCCCCGTCGGTGGTGTCCCGCAGGCCCCGCGCACGTACCCCGTCCCGCCCGCCGTGCCGGCCCCGGTGCCGCCGGCCGCTGCTGCTGCGCCGCCGGTCCCGCCGGCCGTTCCCGACGCGCCGGTTCCGCCGGTGGACGGTGGGGGCGACGCGGATGCGACCGACGCACCGACCACGGCACTGCCGGTGGCCGGGACGCCGTGGTGGTCGCAGGACGAGGCCGAGTCCGACGCCGGGTCCGACGCCGCCGCGACCGATGCGCCGTCCGCGGTCCCGCCGCTCGTCGAGCCCGCCGCCGACCAGACCCGCACGACGCACCTGCCGTCCGCGGTGGGTCAGGACCTGGACGCCGTGCTCGGGCTCCGCGGCGATGACACCGGTGCCCAGCCGACGTCCCTGCCCGCCGCCGCTCCGGACGACCTGGACCAGTCCGAGTGGGACGGCCGCGAGACGAGCGACACGAGCGCCATCAAGGACCTGTTCGGCACCGAGGCCGTCGGGCAGCTCGCCGACACCGGGTACGACCCGGCCGACACCGGGACGCGGATGATGCCCGCCGCCACGGCCTCGACCGCCGCTGGTCCGGCAGCGTCGCCCGCGCGTGCCGCCGCGGACCCGGGCACGGGTGCCTCGGGCCCGTCCGAGCGACCAGCGGGCGAGCGGGACAACTTCATCAACGAGGGCTTCGGCCGCCTGCGGAACGAGGGCAAGCGCGGCAAGCAGCTGTTGATCTACGGGTCGATCGCCCTGATCCTCGTGCTCATCGTGCTGGTGTTCCTGCTGTCGAAGTGGATCCTCGGCAACAACCTGGCCGATCAGGTCGTGCCGACGAAGTCCCCGGTGGCCGCGGCCTCGTCGGCGCCCGCGACACCGTCCGCCGCGCCCTCGGCTCCGCAGTCGGACGCGGCCGAGGCCCCCGCGGCCACGCTCCAGTTCGCGACGACGCCGGCGCAGCCGGGTGAGCACGTGTGGACGGACCTGGCCGGCGGCGAGTGCCTGTCGCCGTTCACGAACGCCTGGTCGCAGACCTTCACGGTCGTCGACTGCGCGACCCCGCACATCGGGCAGTTGACCGCGCGCCTGTCGGTCGAGGGCGATGCCTACCCGGGCGCCGAGGCCCTGGCGACCCAGGCCGCGGACCGGTGCCAGTCGGACGCGGCGCTGAACGCGTCGGCAGCGGCGCCGCTGGGCGACGTGCAGGTGCAGGGGTCGTACGCGCCGGACCAGGCGACGTGGGACCAGGGCAACCGGTTCATTTCGTGCTTCGTGACGCGGTCGTCGGGGCAGCCGTTGACGGGGTCGCTGGCGCCGGGAGCGTAGGCGGCGGGTCGGTCGGGCTGACTGGCTGGCTGGCCTGCGGCGACGGACTCGGGACGACGGTGCCGACGTCGCACGACAACGACATCGTCGCACCGCGAGCGTCAGCGGGTGCCGGGGCAGACGGTCGCCACCGGGACCGACTCGGAACGACGGTGCCGACGTCGTACGACAACGACATCGTCGCGTCGCGGGTGCTCGGACGGCGGGAGCACCCTCGCCGGCCGCCACCGACCCCCGACCTTGACACGGCCCCGGCCCGAGGGACTTCGATGGAGGGATGACCGTGCTCACCGAAGCCCTCGCCGACCCGCGATCCTCCGTGCGCCTGCAGGCCGTGATGGCCGCGGGCACCACGCCGGACACGGAGGACCTCGACGTCCTCGTGGCACAGTGCGCGACCGAACCGGACTTCTTCGTCCGCGACATGCTCACCTGGGCGCTGACCCGGCACCCCGCCGACGCCGTCGTCGCCCGCGTCCTGCCGGAGCTCGACCGCCCCGAGCCCCAGGCCCGCAGCCAGGCGCTGCACACGCTGTCCAAGATCGGCGATCCCGAGGCGTGGCCGGCGGTCCGGCCGCTGCTCGGCGACCGCGACGACGAGGTGCTCCGTGCCGCGTGGCGGACGGCCGTCGCGCTGGTGCCCGACGAGGAGCGGGCGTCGCTCGCGCGGACCCTCGCGGTGCAGCTCGGTGTCGGCGACCGGGATCGCCGGCTCAGCCTGTCGCGGGCCCTGGCGGGACTCGGCGAGGACACCGTCGCACCGGTCCTCGCCGCGGCCGCCGACCGGGGGACCGACGCCGTCCGGGAGCACGTGCGCGAGACTGAGCGCCTGCTCCACGACCCGGGTGCCGCGTCGGAGCTCGCGCTCGAACGGGCCCGGCGCGAGGTCGCCCTCGGCCGCACCCGCTCCGTCAAGGGCTGAGCCGACAGGCGGTGACCACCCGACGATCGCTGGGAGCACCGGACCGGACGCGCGTGGCGGGCGTGATCCGGGCCTCCCGTCCGACGCCCCGTGCGCTGCGCGCCGAGTGGTCGCGAACCGTCGCCTGCGGGGCTCCTGGGCGACCGTTCGTGACCCGTCGGCGGGAGTGAGCGGGGTGTCCCGACCGGTCGGACCAGACCGACCAGACCGACCAGACCGACCAGACCGACCAGACCGACCGACCGACCGGACCGACGCGCCCGCGACGGTCAGTCGCCGTCGGGCGCCAGCCAGATGGCCGAGGCAGCCGCCGCCGGCAGGTCGACGAGCGACTCCGAGCCGTCGGTGGAGCGCCGCGACACCGCGATGACGCCGGCGTAGTCGCGCACCCGCTCGACGCGCAGGTGCGTGCCGAGACCCACCCCGAGCTCGTCGAAGTACCGCAGCAGCGACGGGTCGTCGTCGGACACCCGGTCGACGGTGCCGCACGACCCCGGCTCGACCGCGCCGAGCAGGGTGCCGGGCGAGGCGGGCACGCTGCCGTCCGCCGCGGGGATCGGGTCGCCGTGCGGGTCGTGCGTCGGGTGCCCGAGGTCGGCGTCCACCCGGTCGAGGAACTGCTCCGAGACCGCGTGCTCGAGCGCCTCGGCCTCGGCGTGGACCTCGTCCCACGAGTAGCCGAGCCGTTCGACCAGGAACGTCTCGATCAGCCGGTGGCGTCGGACCATCGCGACGGCGACCTGCTGCCCGAGCGGCGTGAGCACGACGCCGTAGTACGGGGTGTGCTCGATCAGGCCGTCCCGGTCGAGCTTCCGGAGGTTGCCCGACACCGTCGAGGCCGACACCCCGAGCGCCGCGGCGATGTCCCGCGTCGCCAGGCCCTGCCCGCCGCGCTCGCCGGCCTTCCAGACGAGCTTGACGTAGTCCTCCGCCATGGTCGACAGGGAGGGCAGGCGCATACCGTCAATCGTACGTGCCGCCTGGTACAACCGTGAGGTGACCACGAACGACCCCGCCACCGCCCGACCCCGTCGTCGTCGCTGGCCGGTCCCGGCGTCACTGCTGCTCGGGCTCACCCCGATCGTGGTCTTCGCGGCGATCAGCGCGTGGCGCTCCCGCCCGAGCGACGACTACGCGACCCTCGGCCACACCGTCGACAGCGTCGTGCACGCGCTCGTCGTCCCGGAGGGCATCGCCCTCGTCGCGCTCGCCCTGTTCGTCAGTGCCCTCGGCTGGTGGCGCATCACGATGGTGGACCGGACCCGCACCCGGCTGCGCTGGACCGTGATCGCGCCGGTCCTCGTGCTGGTGGTGTGCGTGGTCCGCCTGCCGCTCGTCGACTGGACCGCGCTGCCTCCGCACTACTTCCTGTTGCTCGCCGTGGGCGTGCTGTTCGTCGGGGTCTTCGAGGAGCTGCTGGCCCGCGGCACCCTGCTCGTCGGCCTGCGGCGCCGGCTGCCGGAGGTCGGGGTGTGGGCGCTGTCCTGCGTGCTGTTCGGGCTGCTGCACCTGCTCAACGCGCTCGCCGGGGCCGGCATCGCCCCGACGCTGATCCAGGTCGTGTTCGCGGCCTCGTTCGGGTCGACCCTGTACGTGGCGCGGCGGCTGACCGGCTCGCTCGTGGCGCCGATGCTGCTGCACGCGTTCTGGAACTTCGGGTCGATCGGGTTCTCGGCGACCGTCGACCCGTCCGACCGTGAGCGGCTGCTGCTGCTCGGCCTGGTCGGGCTGTTCTCGTTCGCCGTCCTGGCCTTCGGCGTCGTGGCGGGCGGGATGGTCGCGTGGGCCGACGACGGGCCGCGGCGGTTGCGGCGACGGTGGCGGACGGTGCCGCCGATGGCGGCCTCCGGCCTGGAGGCCCGTGGTGCGTTCCCGACGGCGGCCGCAGGATCTGCCGTGGGCACGGACGTAGCCCGGACTGCGCGCTGAGCGCGCGAGTGCCGGGCGTTGCCCGCCGGGCGCTCGGTGCTAGAGCTCGACCTCGAACGGCTCGGTGCGCACCAGCTCGTGCACGCCGGCGATGACCTCGCTCGGACGGAACGGGTACCGGTCGATCTCGGCCTGGTCGCTGATGCCCGTCATGACGAGGACGGTGTGCAGCCCCGCCTCGATGCCGGCCTGCACGTCGGTGTCCATCCGGTCGCCGATCATGCCGGTGTTCTCGGAGTGCGCACCGATGCGGTTCATCGCCGAGCGGAACATCATCGGGTTCGGCTTGCCGACGACGTAGGGCTGCTTGCCGGTCGCCTTCTCGATCATCGCCGCGATCGCACCCGTGGCCGGCAGGACGCCCTCGGCGCTCGGGCCGGTGGCGTCGGGGTTCGTCACGATGAACCGGGCGCCGTCGCGGATCAGGCGGACGGCCTTGGTGATCGCCTCGAACGAGTAGTTCCGGGTCTCGCCCACGACGACGTAGTCGGGCGCGGTCTCGGTCATGATGAAGCCGGCCTCGTGCAGGGCGGTGGTCATGCCCGCCTCGCCGATCACGAAGGCCGAACCGCCGGGCATCTGCGATCGGCAGAAGTCGGCGGTCGCCAGGGCGCTCGTCCAGATCCGGTCCTCGGGCACGTGCAGGCCGGAGCTGCGGAGCCGGGCGCTCAAGTCACGCGGCGTGAAGATCGAGTTGTTCGTCAGGACGAGGAACTCGGTGCCGTCGTCGAGCCACTGCTGGATGAGCTCCGGTGCCCCCGGGAGCGCCTGGTTCTCGTGGACGAGCACGCCGTCCATGTCGGTCAGCCAGCACTCGACGTCGTCTCGGGTCGCCATGGGCTCACCCTACTGGGCGGCGCGTGCGGCCCGCCTCGGGGCCGGCTCGGAAAGGGCCGGGAGGCTCGGAGCGGCTCTTGCGCGCCGCTGCCGGACCCGGGATGGTCGAGACACCGAATCGCAGTCGGCTTTTGCTCTACGCTTTTCGGGACACGTACCGAATCAAGGAGGCCCCCTCGTGCTCGTCGAACCCGGATCCCCGTCCGCCACGCCCCGACCCACCCCGGTGTCGGCCGAGGTGGAGGTGGCGCCGCGACGACGCAGAGGTCGGCCGAACGTGCTCTCGCGGGAGCAGGTGGTGGACGCCGCGACGACGATCGCGAACGAGGACGGGCTCGACCGACTGTCCTTCCGCGCCCTCGGGGTGCGGCTCGGCGTCGCGCCGATGACGGTGCACCGCACGATCGGCGGCCTCGACGACCTGCACGCCGAACTCGTGCGCCGCACCGTCGACGAGTTCACCGCCACGTTCGTCTGGCCGGACGAGTGGCACGCGGTCGTGCGGACCTTCGCCACGACCTTCCGTGACCTCATGCGCACCCACCCGCTCGTGCTCGAGTCGCACAGCCAGCGGGCGCCCCTGGCCTCGACCGAGTCCGACGCGGTCGTGGCGAAGGTCGTCGGGGCACTCGAGGATGCCGGACTGCCCCCGGCCGAGGCGATGTACACGTTCTTCGTCGTGTACGACTTCGTGGTCGGGCACGCCGGGGTGCAGGTGGGCCGCGGCGACTCCGAGGCCGGGCGTCCCGAGCGGCACCGACTCGTCGGCGAGATCCTCGGGGAGCACTCGTACGACGACCGGTTCGCGCTCGGGCTCGACATCCTGATCGCGGGCATCGAGTCCCGCATCGCGTCCGGCGCCCGGTCCTGACGGCGGAGCGGCGCCCGGCGGCCCGTACGCTGGGTCGGTGACCGAGCACGACGACCAGCCGTCCCCGCAGCAGGAGTCGTCGTCGTCGCCCTCGCCGTCGCCGTCGCACGAGTTGACGTCCAACGGCGTCGGGCCGCACCCGGAACCGTGGCCCGACGATCCGCGGCTCGACCCCGAGCTGCTGGCGGCCGGGGACTCCCGGAACGTGATCGACCGGTACCGCTACTGGTCGATGGACGCCATCGTCGCCGACCTCGACACCCGCCGGCACGCGTTCGACGTCGCGATCGAGAACTGGCAGCACGACCTGAACATCGGGTCGATCGTCCGGAGCGCGAACGCGTTCCTCGCCGGCACCGTGCACATCATCGGGCGACGGCGGTGGAACAAGCGGGGCGCGATGGTCACCGACCGGTACCAGCACGTCCGCTCCCACCCCGACGTCGAGTCCTTCCTCGCCGCGATGGCCGAGGACGGGCGCCCGGTGATCGCGATCGACAACACCCCGGGGGCCGAGCGCATCGAGACCGCGACGATCCCCGAGCGCTGCGTGTTCCTGTTCGGGCAGGAGGGCCCCGGCCTGACCGACGAGGCCGTCGCGGGTGCGGACGGACACCTGGAGATCACGCAGTTCGGGTCGACGCGGAGCATCAACGCGTCGGCGGCGGCTGCGATCGTCATGCACTCCTGGGTCGTCCAGCACGCCCGGTTGCCGGACGCTCCCTGAGCGGGCGGGCGCGAGTGCTGGCCCTGGACGCGACCATCCCGGCTCGCGGATCGGGCGGGGCGGAGGTGGGACGGGCCTCCCAGCCGATGCGTCAGCGTGCGGCGGTGGTGCGCCGGGCGACCAGACGGGGTTCCACCAGGAGTTCCGTCGCGGCGGTGCCCGGGTCCGCGATGCGGGCGAGCAGGCGCTCGCCGGCGCCGCGGCCGATCTCGACGCTGCGGTCGTCGATGCTCGTCAGGCCGACGTATCGCATCGCGGCGACGGGGGTGTCGTCGTAGCCGATGACCGAGACGTCCTCGGGGACGCGGAGTCCCCGCGCGGCGAGTTCGGACATGGCGCCGAGTGCCATGACGTCGTTCGCGGCGAAGACGGCGGTGACGTCGGGGTGTTCGTCGAGCAGGGCGGCCAGTGCCTGCGAGCCGGCCGCCTCGGTGGGCTCACCGGGCAGCACGGTGTCGACGACCGTGGCTCGGCCGCTCGTCGCCTGGAGGAAGCCGGTGCGCCGTTCGGCCGATGCCGCCGAGGCCGCGCCGACGAAGCCGAGGCGCGTGTGCCCGAGGCCGAGCAGGTGCTCCGCCGCGATCGCGCCCCCGGCACGGTCGTCGTTGGCGACGGTGTCGGCGCGGGGGATCGACACCCGACCGCCGGCGATGACGAGCGGCATCGAGGCGGGGACGGCGAGGTCCGTCGTCGGTTCGCCCGCGATGACGATGCCCTCGACACGCATCGACAGGAAGCCCTCGACCGGTGACGCGTCGAGCCCCGTGTTGAGGAACCGGTCGGCCACCACGAGCCGGTGCCCCTGGTCCTGCAGGCTCTCGCGCAGGCCGGTGAGCAGGTCGACGAACCACTGGTTGCGGAAGTCGTCGAGCACCACGCCGACCGTGCGGCTGCGGGTGCCGGCGAGCGAGACGGCCGCGGTGGAGGGGCGGTAGTCGAGCTCCTGGATCGCCTGCAGCACGGCGGCCCGGCGCTGGTCGCTCACCCGGGGGGAGCGCTGCAGCACGAGGGACACGAGTGACTTGGAGACCCCGGCGCGCGCGGCCACGTCGTAGATGGTGGCGGGCTTGCCGTCTCCCATGGTGCGCTCCGACCCTCCGTTGGTTCGTGCGTCGATCGTAGCGTGGGGGCGGTCGCGGCGGGCGCCGTCCCGTTCGCGGCGGGCTCGTCCCGCTCGCGCGGCGGGCGCCGAGTGAGCAGAAGACGACGGGTGGCCGGTGCTCACCCGTCGTCTTCTGCTCACTCGAGGGGCACCCTTGTCCTCCACATGGGAGGCGCGGCGCGACTCGTGCACGGATCACGCGTTCTCCGGGCGGTGCGGGGAGCGGGGACCCGAAGGTGTCGGGTATGCGTGCACAGCCACTCCCACCCTCGCTGCGCGGTCGTGCGTTCGACGTCGGCCGCGCCGACCGCGCGGGCGTTCCCCGTCACCGACTCCAGCGCGGCGACCTCGTGTGTCCGACGCGGTCCATCCGCTGGCCCCGGCACGATCCGCCCGACGCGGTCCAGCGCATTCGGGCACTCGGACCGATCCTGCTCCGCGGCCAGTTCATCAGCCACGTGTCGGCAGCGGTGTTGTGGGAGTTACCGGTCCCGACTGCCGCTGCCGCGCCCGTCCACATCAGCAGCATCCTGCCGCAGGCGCAGCCCCGACGTGCCGGTGTGATCGGGCATCGGGTCCAGCCCGAGCGCGCCGTCGTCCGGCAACGGTGGGGTGTGCCGGCGAGCAGCCCGGCGACCGCGTGGATCGAGTGCGGCGCGTTGCTCACCGTCGACGAACTCGTCGTCCTCGGCGATGCGATCGTGTCCGCGCGGCGGTGTTCGACCCGGCTGGAGGACCTCGCCACGGCGCTCGTCGGGGCCGGCAGTCGACGGGGCATCCGGAACCTGCGTGCAGCGATCGAGCTGGTGCGGGTCGGAGCCGGTTCTCCCCAGGAGACCCGGGCACGTCTGGCGATCGTCCGAGCGGGGCTGCCGGAGCCCGAGCTGCAGGTCGAGATCCTCGACGAGGCGGGACGGTTCGTCGGTCGTGTGGACATGGCGTACCCGGAGCAGCGCATCGTGATCGAGTACGAGGGCGACCACCACCGGACCGACGCCGAGCAGTGGGGGCGAGACCTCCGCCGTTACCGCGAGATGGAGCGCCTCGGCTGGGCGGTCGTGCGGTGGACGAAGTCCGACCTGAGCGGGCATGCGCAGGGAGCGCTCGAACACCTCGCGGCGCTCCTCGCTCGTCGTGCGCGCCATGTCGAGTGAGCAGAGAACGCCGGGTCGCTGTGGGCAACCCGGAGTCTTCTGCTCACTCGGCGCTCGCGGGGCGGGGGCCGCACCGAGCGCACGAAGCGCACGAAGCGCACGAAGCCCCGCCCCCGCCCGCGCTACCCGATCAGGCTCGGGCGCAGGTCGCGCAACGTGCGGGACCGGGTCTGCCGGGCCGTCACCACGTACGACACGAGCAACGCCCCGAGCAGCCAGCAGAGCAGCACGCCGGCGTCCGACCACGCGGCGCCGAGGTTGCCGCCGTACATCGTCTGCCGGATCGCGTCGACGGAGTACGTCATCGGCAGCGCGAAGTGCAGCGCCGCCAACGGCCCGGGCAGCGTCTGCCACGGGAACGTCCCGCCGGCGGTGACGAGCTGCACGAGCATGAGCACCAGGCCGAGGAACTGCCCCACCGAGCCGAGCAGCACGTTCAGCGCCATGATGATCGCCGCGAAGGTCATCGAGGCCAGCACCATGATGCCGATCGTCCCGGCGGTGTGCACGACGTCCAGGTCGAGGGCGAACCGCACGATGGCGAACAGCGCCACCATCTGCACCAGGCCGAGCAGCGCCGGGGTCAGCCAGCCACCGAACACGACGGACAGGGGCTTCCGCACCGCCGTGATGGCCCGCTTCGAGATCGGCTTGAGGATGAGGAACAGCGCGTACATGCCGATCCAGGCGGCGAGCGAGATGAAGAACGGCGCGAGACCCGCCCCGTAGTTCGACGCGGCGGCGATGTTGTCGTCCCCGACGCTGACCGGGTCGGAGATGACGGACGCCTGGTCCTCGCGCTGCGACGCGTCCGACGCGGGGATCTTCGTGCGGCCCTGGTCGAGCGACTTCGCGAGCTTCGACGACCCGGTCTTCAGCTCGTCCAACCCGGACGCGAGCGACGAAGCGCCCTGGTCGGCGGACTCCGTGCCGGTCGCGAGCTGGGATGCACCCGACGACAGGGCCGGAGCAGCCGAAGCCAGCGTCGACGTGCCGTCGGCCACCTTCGCGGCTCCCGTTGCGAGCGTCGACGCACCCGTCGCCGCCGAGGAGATGCCGGACGCGAGCGTCGGCGCCGCGGAGGCGAGCGACGACGTGCCGGCCGCGACCTGTGCGGAGCCGTCACGGAGCTTGTCCACCGACGACTTGGTCGACTCGTAGGTGCTCTTTGCCGAGGCGCCGGCGGTGTTGACCCGGGTGACTGCGTCGGTGACGGTCGACTGCAGGGCAGCCTGCTGTTCCTCGGTGAGCTCGACGCCCTCGGGCAGGTTGTCGGTGATGCCCGAGATGAGGGTCTGTGCGTCGAGGGGCTGGAGCGACTCGACGTCGGCGCTGTACGAGTCGACCGTGTCGGCGAGCCTCTCGTTGCCGGCCGCGACCTGCTGCGCTCCCGCGTTCAACTGCTGCGTCTGCGACGGCAGTGCCGCCGTCTGCTCCTGTGCGCTGGCCAGCCCGGACGCCAGGGTCGAGGCCCCGGACGCCACCTGCTGCGCACCGCTGTCCAGCTGCTGGGTCTGCGACGGCAGGTCGGCCGTGCCGGACGCGAGTTCCGCCGCACCGGACGACAGCTTGCTGGTGCCGTCGGCGAGCTCGTGCGCACCCCTGTCCGCCTTCGCGGTTCCGGATGCGAGCTGGTCGGCCCCGTCGACGGCGTCGCCGAGGCTGTCGCGCACGTCGGCGAGCCCGACGAGCAGGGTCTTCGCCGCCTGCTTGCCGACGCGCTCGGTCACGGCGGCGCGCATGGTCTTGCCCGCCTGCTCGGCGATGGTCGATGCCAGGTACGAGTTCGTGTCGGCGGTGGTCAGGACGAGCTCCGCCTGCGCGGGGTCGTCGGACCGCGCGGACGCCAGGCGCTCGGAGAAGTCGTGCGGGATCGTGACGACGAAGTCGTAGGTGCCGTTCCGCACGCCGGAACGCGCGTCGGCCGCGTCGGTCGTCGTCCAGTCGAAGTCGCCGCCGTCGACGGCTTCCTTCGTGACGTCCTCGCCGTAGTCGACGTGGTCGCCGTCGAGGGTCGCCCCGGCGTCGAGGTCCACGATCGCGGCGGGGATCTGGTCGAGCTTGGCGTAGGGGTCGCGGTTCGCCCACAGGTAGGCGCCGCCGTACAGCAGCGGCACGATCATCAGCGCGATGAACGCCAGGCGTGCGAGCGGGGTCGCGGTGAGCCGCGCGAGTTCTGCGCGGACGAGCGAGGTGGTGGTCACGTGGTTGCCTCCGTCGGGACGGTTGCGGGATCTGCGGTGCCGGACGGAGCGGACGGGAGGCCCGGCTCGGTTCCGGCAGGTCGGGCCACGTCCTCGGGGTCCTCGGTCTGGGTGGGGTCGATCGGATCGACGCGGTCGAGCGGCTCGACGGTGTCGAGCAGACGCTCGACGGTCGCCGCGGCGGCCTTGGAGGTCACGAGCACGACGGTCACGTCCCGTCGCGCGACGTCGCGGAGCACCTGGAACCACTCCTCGACGGCGCCGCCGTGGCGTTCGGGCGAGGTGACGACCAGACCGGTGACACCGTCGCGCAGCAGGGCGAGCTCGACGAGCAGCCGGATGCGCACGGCCGTGGGGACGCGCTGCACGGGGGTGGCGGCGTACTGCCGCAGCCCGAGTTCGTCGAGCACGGTGGTGACGTGCTCGCGGTTCGGCCGGCGTCCGGCGAAGGCGAGTTCCTCGCGCACGATCTGCTCGAGACGCAGCACCGGGAACGGTTCGGCGACCCCGGGGGTGTCCACCAGGGCGACGGAGCGGCGGACGGCGGCCGGGTCCTCGTGGCCGTCGAGCAGCAGGCGGCCGGTGTCGGGTCGCATGCGCCCACCGGCGACGAGGGACGCGAGCACGGGGGACTGCTCCGTCTCGACGGCCACGACGCCGGGGCGTCCGGGCGCGGCGACGGCGGAGACGACGGGCAGTGCGGCGCCGGGCTCCTCGCCGATGCCGACGTGGTCGAGTTCGAGCGTCATGCGTGGTCCTCCTGAGCGGCATCGGGAGCGGGGACGCGGGCCGGGCTCGCGGGTTCGGACAGCAGGGCGGTGCGCCAGTCGATCCCGGCGACCCCCAGGGCGGACACCACGACCATGCGTCGGCCGTCCTCGTCGGTCGTGCCGGAGCGGGTGGCCTCGTCGAGCACGGTGATGCAGGCGCCCTCGACCAGTCGCCCGAGCGTGGCGGGGTCGACGTCGTCGCGCATCGTCCCGTCGGCGATGCCGAGGGCGCAGGCCTCGCGCACCTGGGCACGCAGGGGAGCGAACACGGCGGCGACCGGCTCGACGAAGGGGCTGCGGACGGCGACCCGGGCCATCGAGCGGACGTGCGAGACCTCGGTCCAGAGCGTCACCGCGATGGCGGCCAGCCGGGCCGCGGGCGGGAGCTCCTGCAGGTCCGAGGTGGTGGGCATGGCGGCGGCGATGCGGGCGGCGCCGGTGGTCACGAGTTCGCGCACCAGGTCGTCGCGCGACGGGAAGTGTCCGTACACCGCACGGCGCGACAGCCCGGCGGCGGCGGCGATCGTCTCGATGGAGGCGTCCGGGTCGCGCTGCAGGCAGGTGCGTGCGGCGTCGAGGAGCGCTGCACGGTTCTCGGCGGCATCGCGGCGGGGTGAGCGCACGGGCTGGTCAGCGGTTGTCACGCCTTCATCGTAATAACGTGCACAAGCCTGTGCAAGTTAGCAGTGACGACCCCCGGACGGGGGTGTCCCCCGAAGTGCGGACTGTGCGACCTGAGAGCGAACGCATAGCTTCACAGGAATCTCATGCGAACCACGGACTGAGCCAGGAGTGCCCTCTTTGAACCGTGCAACACCGAACCAGAACCCGAACCAGAACCCGAACCAGAACCCGAACCCGAACCCGAACCCGAACCCCTCCTCCCACCGCGTCGCACGCGTCCTGACCGCCGGCATCGCCGCCGCGACCCTGGCGTGCGGCGGTCTCGCCGTCGGGGGTGCGGCTTCCGCTGCTCCGGCCGGACAGTCCGTGGCGGACCTCAAGCTCGCCGCACCGCTGCGGGACGCCAAGCCGACGAAGACGGTCGCGGCGTTCATCCGCACGACCGGCCAGGGCGCCCTCGAGGTCGACGCCGAGGCGAAGGGCGGCGACCTGTCCGGTTCCCGCGCGCCGTCGTCGGCCGCCAAGAACCGCGTCAAGGCGATCCAGTCGACGGTCGAGGCCGTGCGCTCGGCCGTCGAGCGGGCCGACGCCGACGCGACGGAGCTGTACGCGACGGAGTACACCGTCCCCGGTGTCGCGGTCGTCGCCGACGTCGACGCGTTCCAACAGCTCGCGAAGCGCTCCGACGTGGCGAGCATCATCCCGCTCACCCCGAAGAAGATCGTCGAGCCGACGGTCCTGCCGGACGCGGGCGTCGCTCCCTCGGGCGTGGACCCGAGCCTCGTGCAGCCCGGTGCCGACGGTGTCGCGCCGAAGAACGCCGCGAGCGACGTCTACACCCGTGCGCTCGACGCGTGGCAGCAGACCGGGCACACCGGCGAGGGCGTCAACGTCGCGGTCCTCGACACCGGGCTCGACTACACCCAGGCCGACTTCGGCGGCCCCGGCACCACGGCCGCCTACCAGCAGGCCCTGGCGGACGCCAGCGGTGGCGCTCCGGACGCCAGCCTGTACGACGCGTCGAAGTTCCTCGGCGGGTACGACTTCGCCGGCGCCACCTACAACGCGGACCCGACGGACCCCGACGCCTACGACCCGGTGCCCGCGCCCGACGCGAACCCGATCGACGGCAGGGGCGGCGACCACGGCACCCACGTGGCCGGTTCGATCGCCGGGTACGGCCTGACCGCCGACAAGCAGCGGTTCGACGGTGACTACACCGAGCTCACCAACCAGCAGGTGCAGGACATGTGGATCGGCCCGGGCACCGCGCCCGAGGCCGGTCTGTACGCCCTCAAGGTGTTCGGCGACAACGGCGGCTCGACCGACGTCACCGGTGCCGCGCTCGACTGGGTGGGCCAGGCGCTCACCGAGGGCAAGGACATCAACGTCCTGAACCTGTCGCTCGGCTCCGACTACGGCGCACCGGACGACCCCGACAACGCGAAGATCGACGCCCTGACCGCGCGCGGGGTGCTCCCCGTGATCGCCTCGGGCAACGCCGACGACTTCACCGACATCGGTGGCTCCCCGGGCAACGCCGAGGGTGCCCTCACCGTCGCCGCGAGCGCCACCGGGCAGTCGCTGTACGACGGCGTCGAGGTCACCGCACCGAGCGACGTCGCGAAGACCTACCGCGCGCAGTACTCGCAGAACTTCCAGGGCGAGCTGCCGGTCGAGGGCGACGTCGTCGTCCCGACCACGAACATCGACGGCTGCGCGGCGTTCAGCGCCGACGAGGCAGCCCGGATCGCCGGCAAGGTGGTCTGGCTGAAGTGGACGGACGGCGCACTCGAGTGCGGTTCCGGCGTGCGCTTCGGCAACGTCGAGGCCGCGGGCGGCGTCGGCGTGCTCCTGGCGGGCACGATCAACACGTTCGACTCTGGCATCGGTGGCAACGCGACCATCCCGGGTGCCGAGCTGACGCGCGATGCCGTGACGAGCCTCCAGGCCGCCGCGACGGCGGGCACGCTGCACGTGCGCTTCGCCGAGGAGCTGCAGGGCTTCGAGCTCGCCACCGACCCGGAGGCCGTGAACACGCTCGCGCCGTTCACCAGCCGGGGCGTGCACGGGTCGTTCAACGACATCGTCAAGCCGGACATCGCCGGCCCCGGGGTCAACGTGATCTCGGCGGCCAACGGCACCGGTGACGGCCGCATGTCGATGAGCGGCACCTCGATGGCCACGCCGGACGTCGCGGGCATCGCGGCGCTGACGTTCCAGTCGCACCCCGAGTGGACCGCACCGCAGGTCAAGGCGGCACTCATGAACACCGCGACGCACGACGTGAAGGACGGCAACCGTTCGGCGACCCTGCTCCGCCAGGGCACCGGCCGTGTCGACGCCCTGCAGGCCGTGAACGCCGGCACCACCGTGCGGAGCGTCGAGAACGACCTGCTCGTCACCGCCTCGTTCGGCGTCGTCGAGGTCGCCGGCGCGACCAGCGACACCCGCACCCTGCAGATCGCCAACACCGACGGCGTCGCGCACACCTACGACGTGGCGTACCTGCCGCAGGTGACGCAGCCCGGTGTGACGCTCACGCTCGACAAGGAGCGGGTCACCGTCCCGGCGAACCGCACCGCGACGGTGAAGGTGACGTTCTCCGTCGCCGACCCGACGCAGCTGCGCCGCGTGATCGACCCGACGCAGGATGCCGTGCAGCAGGGCTACCAGCGCGAGTTCGTGACCGCGGCCTCGGGGGTCGTGGCCCTCACGCCGACCGACACGACGGCCGTGCCGCTGCGCGTCGGGACCTACGTGGCCCCGAAGCCGGTCAGCGCCGTCCGTGCGCGGACGACCGTGCCCTTCACGGGCCCCGGCAAGTCGGCGGAGCTCACCCTGAAGGGCCGCACGTTCGACCAGGGCGGCCTGACCAGCGGGTACCGCTCCACCGTCGCCCCGTTCGTGCTCGGTGGCACGGACCCGGCGGAGGAGTTCCCGGAGGGTGCGGCGACGCGCTCGCTGCGGGCCGCTGACGTCCGCTCGTTCGGTGCCGCGTACGACAAGGCGTCCGACACGCTCGCCTTCGGCGTGCAGACCGACGGCCCCGACGCCAACCCCGGCGCCGTGACCAACGTCGAGGTCCTCATCGACACCGACCGTGACGGCGAGCCGGACTACCTGGTCTACGACGCCAAGTCGGCGACGGTGGACGCGACGTTCGCCACGACCGTCGACCTGGCCACCGGCAAGACGGTCGACGCGCAGCCGCTCAACGGCGGAGCGCCCGGTCAGGACGTGAACACCTTCGACAGCTCCGTCAAGGTGCTGACCGTCGGTGGATCGGTCATCGGCGCCTCGTCGAAGTTCGACTACTCGGTGCTCACCGAGTCGGCCTACGCCCCGGGCGCCGCGACCAGCGGTTCCTCGGTGGTGGACGAGACCCGGACGGCTTCGTTCGACCCGTCGAAGCCGGCGCTGACGTTCTCGCAGCGGGGTACGACCGGCACGCTGTTCGCCGACGCTGGCTCGCTCACGGTCACCCGAGCCTCGGGTGTCACCAAGGCCACCGTGCTGGTGCTGCACCTGGGCAACGCCGCGGGCAAGCAGGCCGACACGTCGACGATCACGGTGATCCCCCCGACGCTCGCGCTGGCGAAGGGCAGCGCGGTGACGGTGAGCGGGACCCCGAAGGTCGGATCGACCCTGGCGGCGAAGCACGGCACGTGGAGCACGACCAAGGCGACGTACAAGTACCAGTGGTTGCGCGACGGCAAGGTCGTCGAGCAGGCCACCGGCACGAAGTACAAGCTCGGTTCGTCCGACCTCGGGCACCGGATGAGCGTCGTGGTCACCGCGCACGCCTCCGGCTACGCGGACGGCACGGCGAAGTCGAAGGCGACCGCGAAGGTCACGCGCCGCTAGGGCGTGGTAGCGCGCCGCTCGCGCGCACATGGTGAGCAGAAGATGTCGGGTCCCGAGTTCGGACCCGACATCTTCTGCTCACGAAGCGAACCGGGCGCACCGGGCACTCCGGGTGGTGCGCCTACAGGACAGGTAGTTAGACAAACTAGTGAAGTGCTGCCAGTGTTGCAGGCATGCAGAACACGCTGAAGCAGCTCCGGTCCAACCCGGTCGAGTGGCGCCGTCGTGGACTCACCCCGCCCGACGTCATCCAGGCGATGATCGAGCAGCGGCTGGCGGAGCCCGGGCACTCGCAGCCCGTGGGCGATCCGTCCTACCAGGACTTCTTCCGGAGCTGACCCCGGGGTCGGTCGCGTCGCGCTCGACGCGACGGTCGACGCAACAGGAGGCGCGGTGCCAGCTGGCACCGCGCCTCCTGTTGCGTTGGTGGGGACGTCGCGGACGTCAGTTGCCGATCTTGTCGTCGGCGGCGTGCTCCGCCTTGTCGATCTGGTCGCCGTGGCCGCCGCCGGTCGCCTTGTCGGCTGCGTCGCCGGCCTTGCCGAGACCGGCGTCCGTCGCCTGCTCGCCCTTGTCGCTGTTCGCGAAGTCCTTCGCCTTGTCGCCGAGGTCGCTCATGTCGTGCTCCTTCCGATGGTGGGATCTGACGCGTCCGACCGTGCTCCGGCCGCCCCGGACGGGCACCCAGGTGTGCCGGATGCGGACAGGGGCGGAACGCGGCTCCGTGCGTCACACCGGGTGGCGCGGAGGTGTCCAGCCGATAGACTCGGGTGGACCACCGGCCCGGACGGCCGTGTGCGGTCCTCCGCCAACGTGAGGAGAACCAGATGCCCGCAGCAGTCATCATCGGCGCCCAGTGGGGCGACGAGGGCAAGGGGAAGGCCACCGACCTCCTCGGCTCCCGCATCGACTACGTCGTCAAGTTCAACGGCGGCAACAACGCCGGGCACACGGTCGTCGTCGGCGGCGAGAAGTACGCGCTGCACCTGCTGCCCTCCGGCATCCTGACGCCCGGGGTCACCCCGGTCATCGGCAACGGCGTGGTCGTCGACCTCGAGGTCCTGTTCCAGGAGCTCGACGCCCTGCGCGCCCGCGGCGTCGACGTGTCGAAGCTGCTCGTGTCGGCGAACGCGCACGTCATCACGCACTACCACCGCACCATCGACAAGGTGACCGAGCGGTTCCTCGGCAAGCGTCAGATCGGCACGACCGGCCGCGGCATCGGGCCGACCTACGCCGACAAGATCAACCGCGTCGGCATCCGGATCCAGGACATCTTCGACGAGAACATCCTGCGCCAGAAGGTCGAGGCGGCCCTCGACCAGAAGAACCACCTGCTGGTCAAGGTGTTCAACCGCCGTGCGATCGACGCGGAGGAAGTGGTCGAGTCGCTGCTGTCCTTCGCCGAGCGCCTGCGGCCCATGGTCGCCGACACCGGACTCGAGATCCACCGGGCGCTCGAGCGCGGCGAGACCGTCCTGTTCGAGGCCGGTCAGGCCACCATGCTCGACGTCGACCACGGCACGTACCCGTTCGTCACGTCGTCCTCCGCCACGGCCGGCGGTGCTGCGACGGGTTCCGGCATCGGCCCCGGGCGGCTCGAGCGCATCATCGGCATCGTCAAGGCGTACACGACCCGCGTCGGTGCCGGTCCGTTCCCGACCGAGCTGTTCGACGAGTCGGGCGAGTTCCTGCGCGCCAACGGCTTCGAGTTCGGCACCACCACGGGGCGCCCGCGCCGCTGCGGCTGGTACGACGCCCCGATCGCCCGCTACACCGCCCGCGTCAACGGCGTGACCGACTTCGTGCTCACCAAGCTCGACGTCCTGACCGGGCTCGAGACGATCCCGGTGTGCGTGGCCTACGAGGTCGACGGCGTCCGTGTCGACGAGGTCCCGGTCAACCAGTCGGACTTCCACCACGCGAAGCCCGTCTACCAGGAGTTCCCCGGCTGGACCGAGGACATCACCGGCGCCCGCTCGTTCGAGGACCTGCCGAAGAACGCCCAGGACTACGTGCTCGCGGTCGAGGCGATGTCCGGCGCACGGATCTCGGCCATCGGTGTCGGCCCGGGCCGAGACGCGATCGTCGTGCGGCACGACCTGCTCGGCGACGCCGCCGCGTGACCGTGCGGGTCCTGTTCGTCTGCAGCGGCAACATCTGCCGGTCGCCGCTCGGCGCGCAGGTCCTGACGGCGCGACTCGGCCCGGACGCACCCGCGTTCGTGGTCGAGTCGGCCGGCACCATCGCCCAGGACGGCGCCCCGATGGACGCCGCCGCCGCGGCGCAGTCCGTGCGGCTGGGCGGCGACCCGTCCGGACACCGGTCGCGGTACCTGACGCCCGAGATCGTTGCGTCGGCCGACCTCGTCCTGACGGCGGAGCGGTCACACCGTGCCGCCGCGGTGGGGCTGGCGCCCCGGGCGTCGAAGCGTGCGTTCACGATCAAGCAGTTCGCGCGGGTCATCGACGGGCTCGAGCCGGGGGACCTGGCCGACGTCGGGTCGCCGCAGGAGCTCGTGGAACGGGTCGCCCGACTCCGCGGTGTGGTGCCGCCGCCCGCCGACCCGGCCGCCGACGACGTCGAGGACCCCTACCGCCGCTCGGAGTCCACGCACGTGCGGGTCGCCGACGAGATCGACTCGGCGCTGGTCACCATCGCCGACGCGTTGCGCGCCGTGTCCTGAGCGCCGACCGGCCGCTCACTCCGGCAGGCGGTAGTTCCCGACCGTGATCGCGTGGGCGCCCTGCCCGGCCAGGACCCGCACGACCGCGTCGGCCCGCGCCCGGTTCGGCACGGAGTCCTTCGCCGCCCAGGCCGCGAGCGCCGACTGCAGCTCGTGGTCGTTCGTCACGATGCTCGTGGCCACGGTGCCGCTGCGGTCCTCCGCCTGCACGAAGGCGGTGGCCGTCGGCGACGAGTAGAACACGCAGGTGTCGAACCACGTGCGGGAGACACCCGTCCGCTCGTCGACGAAGCGTGCGAGCCGACGGGCCTGCTGGCGGACCTGCTGAGCGGGGGAGGCGCTCTTGGCCTGCACCCGCACGCGCCACCAGTTCTCGGCCTCCTCGTCGGCGTTCAGCACGGTCCGGCTCTGCACCTGGACGGCGAACGGCGGCACGAGGGACGACTCGTCGACCAGGTTGCGGAACGCCGGGTGGACCTCGCTCGGCCGACGCCCGTCGAACACGATGCCGCCCCACCGCTTGCTCTCGATCACCAGGCCCCGCCCGGACTCGGAGACCAGCACGTGGTCGGCCTGTGCCACGAACGTCCGCCGTGATCCCTGCTCGGTCTCGCCGACGGGCACGAAGACGACGTTCGTCATGAGCACGCCGCTCACCCCCGCGGCACGGCAGGCCCGGAGGATCGCCTGTTCCGACGCCTCCTCCCACTTCATGCCCCGGCGCAGGAGCGCACGGCTCTCCTCGGCTTCGGAGACGGCGTCGCGACGGCGGGACTCCGCGGCCTCGACCTGCGCCGCACGGTCCGCCTCGATGCGGGCGGTCTCGTCGCGGTGCGCCGCCTCGCGCTGCGCGAGTTCGTCCCGGCGCGCCCGGTCGGCGGCGTCGAGCTCGGAGCGGGCGGCGGTGCGGTGTCGCCGCAGCAGGACCACCAGGACGACCACCACGACGGCGAGCCCCCCGGCGACCAACCACGGCACGAGCTCGTCGGTCATGGGTCCACCTCACCACGTGGACCGCCCCGCAGGGCCGTCCCGCGTCGGCGCGTCCGCGCACCCCGTCCCGGTGGGCGGGTCGTGTGCCGCGACCGGACGACGGACGGGAGGCACGGCGCGCGCCCGCACCGTGCCTCCCGTCCGTGTGTCGCTACTGGTCCGTCGGCGTGACGCGGGGCAGCGTGGCCAGCCGCCGGCGGACGAGGACCGCGGTCCCCGCGGCGAGCAGCAGGAGCGCCGTCACCCCGAGCAGGCCCAGGCCGTGCGCACCGGTGAAGGCGAGGTCGCCCTGCGGAGCGGTGCCGTCACCGGCGCCCGGTCCGTCCGCGCCCGGCAGCGCGGTGCCCGGCGCGGGGGACTGCGAGCCGCCGGCACCCGTCCCGTCGCCGCCACCGGTGCCGCCGCCGCCACCGGTGCCGCCGCCGGGAGCGGGCGACGCGGGGTCGGTCGGGGCCGGGTCGGTCGGCGTCGGGTCGGTCGGGTCGGCGTCGTCCGGCAGGGCGACCGCGAACGCGACTGGGTCCCCGCTGCGGGTGCCGATCGACTGCACCGCCCGAGCCTCGCCGGTCGCCGCGGCGCGGACGAGGGCCGCTGCCCGGACGACGTCGCCGTCCTCGCCGGCGACGTCTACCGACCAGGTGCCGTCCTCGGCGACCTCGGTGCTGCCGTCGACCGCGCCGGAGAGCGTGACCGTGGCGCCCGGGTGGCCGGACCCCGTGATCGTGCTCGGAGCGACCTCGGTGCCGGGTGCGTCGACGGTCAGCGCGTCGAGGTCGGCGCGCGCGGTCATCCACGACTCGGCACCGATCGGGTGGTCGACCACGCGGGTCTCGCCGATGCAGCCGTTCCAACCGTTCGTGGCGGCGTCGTCGACCCAGTCGCTGCCGAACAGCCACGGCATGCCGTCCTGCACGGTCTGGCCGCCGGTGTCCGTGGCGTTGCGGAGCACCGGGGCGCCGTCGACGTACATCGTCGTGGTGCGGGCGTCCACGTCGTTCACGAGCGCGACGTGCAGCCACCGGCCCGGGATGATCTCGCCGGACCAGGCCGTGCGGTCACCCTTCGCCGGGTCCGCCGTGACCTCGGTCCACTGGAACTCCTTGAGGTTCGAGATGCCGAGCGCGGCGGGCGATGCCGTCCAGTCCCAGCGGGTCTGCGGCACGCCGATCTGCGAGCGGTTGCCACTGCGGACGATCGCCTTCGACCACGAGTTCGCGCCGTCGGTCCAGGACGGGTCGACCTCGAGGAACGTCTCGATCGTGTAGCCGTCGGGGAACGTCGCACGGTCGACGGTCGTGTCACCGGGCGAGGTCAGCGCGCTGAAGCGCTTCGCGGCCTTGTCGGCGTTCGCGAAGCACAGGCCGGCGCCGTCCGACGACAGCGGGTGGGCCTCCGGCACGATCGTGACGTCGCCGTCCTGCGCGGTCGGGGAGCCGGACTCGGCGTGGGTCATGCGGGTGAGGTCGGCGTCACCGACGACGTCGGCGACGGTACTGCCGGGAGCCAGGGTGCCGGGCTCCTGCTCACCGGGACGCCACCAGGCCAGGGTGCCGTCGACCACGGTGTGGTCGGCACGTCCGCCGGGCAGCTCGGTCGTGACGGGCGGTGCGCCCTGGAAGCCGTCGAGCAGCATCGCGCGGGCGCGGTCGATCAGCGGCGGCTCGTCGGGGGTGCCGGCGCGGAAGTCCGGCGCGAAGCCGGCGAACCGGGTTCGGAAGTCGACGGGCACCGTGTAGCGCTGGTTCGCGCCGTCGAGCAGCGGCTGGTCGTACGAGGTCAGCGTCTCGGTCGGCTTCCACGTCACCCACGGCGACGCGGTCTGCATGGCGAGCGTGCCGTTGGTCAGGTCGAACTCCATCAGGCCGAGGTAGCCGTCGCCGCCCTCGTAGTCCATCTGGTGGTCGATGAGCACCTGCGTGACGGCGTGCCCGGCGTCGTTCGTGCGGCTCTTCCACGTGGACCCGTGGAAGTGGCCGTTGAGGGTCAGGAACACCTGGTCGTTCGGCGCGATGACGTTCTTCCACAGGCGCTCGCCGTAGGCCGTGTCCACCGCGGTGAGGCCGTCGGTGGCGATGTTGATGACCTCGTGCGAGGTGAGGATCGTCGGCAGGGTGGGGTGGTCGGCGATCACGCGGTTCGCCCAGGCCAGGGTCTCGTCCGAGGCACGCCACGGCAGCGCGAGCGACAGGAAGCGCTGCCCCTCGGCCTCGAACACGTGGAACTGGCTCAGCCCGGTGCGGTCCGTGCCGGACTCGACGGTCGGCTGCCCGGCCGCGCGGGACGCCGGGAAGGTCTGCAGGTACGGCTCGGCGGCCAGGTCGTACGAGGTGTCGAACACGGTGTCGGCGGAGTTCCGCACGTCGTGGTTGCCGGTCGTCACGCTGTACGGCAGCCCGGCGTCGTCGAGCACGGACATCGCCCGGTCGGCTGCCTGCCACTCGCCGGCCTGGCCGACCTGGTCGACGACGTCGCCGACGTGCGTCACGAACGGGATGCGCAGGTCGTCGGCGTTGTCGGCGAGCCACTGCGTCTGCACGTGGAACGGGTCGTCGCCGTAGCGCGGCACGAACTGCGACGCCGAGTAGCGCGAGTAGAACTGCGTGTCCGGCAGCACCGCGAGGGTGAAGCGGGACGCGAGGTCCTCGGCGGCGGCAGCCGGAGCGGGGGCGGGGGTCAGGAGGGGGACGCCGACG
>NZ_JAIXIG010000039.1 GCF_020297365.1 Curtobacterium oceanosedimentum | reverse complement strand
CCCGCGTCGGACGGGTCCGTGGTGCGGGCGGCCCGGTCGGTCATCGGCGCTGGGTCGGCGTCGAGCCGGTCATCGGCCCGGTGAAGGACCCGGCCTCGGCCGCTGCCAGTCCGGCCTCGGCTTCGAGCTTCGCCTCGGCCGACATGTCGGCGCGCTCCTGCAGGGCGGACCGCTGGCGCAGCGGCGGCACCCGGAAGAACCAGGTGAGCACGAACGCGAGCAGGATCACGCCGAGTCCGACCCAGTAGATCGTCACGGACGAGGCGTTGAAGCCGGCCATGAACGGGCGGGTCAGGGCGCTGTCGGCACCGGTCAGGAACGAGGTGTCGTTGGTCGACGTGGCGCTCGAGCTGGTGCCGTCGCCGTCCTCGATCCGCTCGGCCAGGTCGGGCGTGACCTGGTCGACCCAGTAGGTGCGCTGCGCGGTGTCGGACCAGTCCACGACGACGCGGCCGTCCTGCACCGAGGCGTGTGCCTGCTCGGCGACCGCTGCCAGCACGGCGGCCCGGGGAGCCGACGGCCCCGCGGCCTGCACCGCCTGCTCGGTGGCCTGGTCGAGCTGCTGCTGGATGCCCTGCTCGATCGGGGTGACCACCGGCGTCCAGATCTTGTCCATCGCGCCGGCGTTGCGCGGCGCGGTGGCGACGGACGGGTTCGTCGCTGCCTGCAGGGCGGCGTTGAGGTCCTTCTCGTTCGCGGTCGCGTGCAGGATGTTCGCCGGCATCACCGAGAACAGGATGGACAGCAGCACGGCGGTGCCGAGCGTGCCGCCGATCTGGCGGAAGAAGGTGGCGGACGACGTGGCGACGCCCATGTCACGGGCCTCGACGGAGCCCTGCGACGCCAGGGTCAGCGACTGCATGACCGAGCCGAGGCCGAGGCCGATCAGGAACATGCCGATCATCAGGAACCACAGCGGCTTGTCGATCGACATGAAGGTCAGGACGACGTAGCCGGCGGACACCAGGGCGGTGCCGATGACCGGGAAGATCCGGTAGCGGCCGACGCGGGCGACGATCTGGCCGCTCGCGATCGACGCGATCATGAGCCCGCCGACCAGCGGCAGGGTCGCGAAGCCGGACTCCGTCGGGGTCAGGCCGACGACGATCTGCAGGTAGAGCGGGATGGTGAGCATCGCGCCGAACATCGCGAAGCCGACCAGGAACCCGATCACGGTCGCCATCGAGAACGTGCCGGAGCGGAAGAGCTTGAGGGGGATGATCGCCGCGTCGCCCATCTTCGACTCGATGAGCAGCAGGGCGACCAGGCCGACGGCGCCGATCACGTAGCAGGCGATCGCGGCGGGGGAGCCCCAGCCCCAGATGCGGCCCTGTTCGGCCACGAGCAGGAGCGGGACGAGGGCGACGATGACGGCGGTCGCGCCCCACCAGTCGATCCGCGGCTTCGCGTCGTCGACGCCGTGCACCTTCGGCAGGTGCAGGAAGACGATCACCATGAGGAGCGCGGCGATGCCGATCGGCACGTTGATGAGCAGGACCCAGCGCCAGCCGGTGATCCAGAGGATCTCGGACGAGCCGGCGAGCACGCCGCCGATGAGCGGGCCGATCACGGACGAGATGCCGAACACGGCCAGGAAGTACCCCTGGTACTTGGCGCGCTCGCGCGGGGCGAGGATGTCGCCCATGATCGCGAGCGGCAGCGACATCAGCGCGCCGGCACCGATGCCCTGCACCGCGCGGAAGGCGGCGAGCATGAGCATCGACGAGGACATCGACGACAGCACGGCGCCGAGGATGAACACCACGATGCCGAAGATGTAGAGCGGACGGCGGCCGAAGATGTCGGAGAGCTTGCCGTAGATCGGCGTCGCGATCGTCGAGGTGATGAGGTACGCCGTGGTCACCCAGGCCTGCTGGTCGAGGCCCTTCAGGTCGTCACCGATCGTGCGGATCGCCGTGCCGAAGACCGTCTGGCCGAGCGAGGACAGGAACATCCCGGCCATCAGCCCGTAGATCACCAGGAGGATCTGACGGTGGGTCATGAGCGGCTGCTGGCCGGCGTCGCCGGAGGCCGCGGTGGCCTCGGCTGCGTGGCGGCCGGGCTGCACCGGGACGGGTGCGGTGGCGGTCATCGAACTCCTTTTTCGGACTGTGAAACTTTGCAGACCGCGCAACGATACATCCGTTACTTCCGTTGTGCAACCAAATGCACCGGTCGGCCGCGGTCGACACGGGGCGTCCGGCCCTGCACCGCACGGCTCCGCATTCACTGCTGGCGTCCCATCCGAGATACCGTTCTCCCCATGAGCACCGAGAACACCAGCACCACCGAGGCCGCCGACGAGGGGCCCGTGGTGACCTTCGCCGACCTCGGCCTGAGCGACGCGGTGCTCAAGGCCGTCAAGGACATCGGCTACGAGACCCCCTCCGCCATCCAGGAGGCCACCATCCCGACGCTGCTCGAGGGGCGCGACGTCGTCGGCCTCGCGCAGACCGGCACCGGCAAGACCGCGGCGTTCGCGCTGCCGATCCTGTCCCGCATGGAGTCGGGCGCGAAGGTGCCGCAGGCGCTCGTGCTGTCCCCGACCCGCGAGCTCGCGCTGCAGGTGTGCGAAGCGTTCGAGCAGTTCGCGTCGCACATGAAGCACGTGCACGTGCTGCCCGTCTACGGCGGCCAGGCCTACGGCGTCCAGCTGTCCGCACTCCGCCGCGGCGTCGACGTCGTCGTCGGGACCCCCGGTCGCATCATGGACCACATCGCCAAGGGCACCCTCGACCTGTCCGAGCTGAAGTACCTGGTGCTCGACGAGGCCGACGAGATGCTCAAGATGGGCTTCGCCGAGGACGTCGAGACGATCCTCGCCGAGACGCCGGACGACAAGCAGGTCGCCCTGTTCTCCGCGACGATGCCCGCGCAGATCCGCCGCATCTCGCAGCAGTACCTGACCGACCCGGCCGAGATCACCGTCAAGACCAAGACGAAGACCGCGGCGAACATCACCCAGCGCTACCTGATGGTGTCGTACCCGCAGAAGGTCGACGCGCTCACCCGCATCCTCGAGGTCGAGGACTTCGAGGGCATGATCATCTTCGTCCGCACCAAGAGCGAGACCGAGACCCTGGCCGAGAAGCTCCGTGCCCGCGGGTACGCCGCCGCCGCGATCAGCGGTGACGTCGCCCAGGCGCAGCGCGAGCGCACCGTGAACCAGCTGAAGTCCGGCAAGCTCGACATCCTGGTCGCCACCGACGTCGCCGCCCGTGGGCTCGACGTCGACCGCATCACCCACGTCGTCAACTACGACATCCCCGTCGACATCGAGTCCTACGTCCACCGCATCGGCCGCACCGGTCGCGCCGGCCGCAAGGGCGACTCGATCAGCTTCGTCACGCCGCGCGAGCGTCGTCTGCTGTCGGCGATCGAGCGCCACACCAAGCAGCCGCTCACCCAGATGCAGCTGCCCACGATCGACGACGTCAACGAGACGCGCCTGACCCGCTTCGACGACGCGATCACCGCGGCGCTCGAGCAGCAGGACCGCATCACCGCCTTCCGCGACGTCATCGCGCACTACGTCCGGAACCACGACGTCCCCGCCGACGACGTCGCCGCCGCGCTGGCCGTCGTCGCGCAGGGCGAGGACCCGCTGCTGCTCGACCCGAAGGCCGACGAGCTGCGGAACCGCGTCGAGCGCGACAGCCGGAGCGGGGACCGCCGTGAGCGCGACGACGACCGTGGTGCCCGTGGCGACCGTGACCGCGGCGACCGTGCACCGCGACGCTCCCAGCCGATGACCCCGTACCGCATCGAGGTCGGCCGCCGTCACCGCGTCGAGCCGCGCCAGATCGTCGGCGCCCTGGCGAACGAGGGCGGCCTGCGCCGCGACGACTTCGGCGCGATCCAGATCCGCCCGGACTTCTCGATCGTCGAGCTGCCGGCCGACATGGACCGCGGCGTGCTCGACCGCCTGACGGACACCCGGATCAGCGGCAAGCTCATCGAGATCCGTCCGGACCGCCGTGGCGGTGCACGTCGCTCGGACGACCGAGACCGGGACCGCGACCGCGCCCCGCGCGGTGACCGCGACGACCGCCCGGCGCGCAAGCCGCGCTACTGACGCGACCACCCACGAGACGGGAGGCCCGGTGCCGGTTGGCACCGGGCCTCCCGTCCGTCTGTGCGCGCCCCTGACGCTCGTCACGCAGTGCCGGCGGGGTGCTTCCGGCGGGGCGCGCCCCGCCGATGCGTTGCGGGGAACCGCAGATCGCTCCCGGTCCCGTTCCCCGCGGGCCCACGCGGTGCTGTGATGTCGGGAGCCGCGGCGCAGGGAGCCGCGGAGGAGGCAGGGGATCCATCGTGTACCGAGCACTCGTCACCGCGGTGGTCGCCGCGGCGCTCGTCATCGGGGGAGCGGCGCCGGCGACGGCGCACGGCTCCGGCGGGTCGGCGCCGGGCAGCCCGACCGTGGTCCGCATCACCGGCGATGCCGACTCCGCCACGATCACCTGGCACGCCCCGCGGCACGGTGCGCGGGTCGCCGGGTGGAAGGTCGCCATCGCCGCCGTCCACGACGACCACGACCGGCAGGCCGGACGGCTGCACTCGCGTGCGAGGTCGGCCGGCTTCGACGAGCTGACGCCGGCCACCACCTACCGGTACTCGGTGCGGGCGCTCGGGCACCGGGCGAACGGCCGGACCATCGTCGGGCGCTGGACGACGCCCGCCGCACCCACCGAGCCGGAGCAGCAGACGACGGCGTCGCTGTTCGCGCTTGACGGCGACGGCGACGTCGTGCGGTTCCCCACGTCCGGGTCCGACGAGCCGACGACGGTGGCGACGGACGGCGCCGGGTTCACCGCGAACGCCGCCGGTGACGTCTTCACCCCCTCGGCGGACCGCACCAGCATCCTGCTGCACCCGGCCGACGGCGGTCCGACCGAGACCATCGCGTCCGGCCTGCACCTGACCGCCGACCTGCGTTCGGACGCCCACGGCGACCTGTACTGGCTCGACTCGGTGTCCGGTTCGGTGCAGAAGCTCGCCGACGACGGCCAGCCGGCGCGCACGGTGGTCACCTTCGCCGGCACGGCGAGCGGATCGACCCGCACGCAGTGGGCGGTCGGCCGGGACGGCACCGTCTCGACGCTGGTGAGCACGACCCACGACGCGCTGGTGAACACCGCGAGCCCCTCGGGCACCGTGACGAAGCGCACGGTGACGTTCCCGGGCGGCTCGGCGTTCGGGTACCTGAACGGACTGGTCGCCGACGGACACGGCACGCTCTACCCGAGCTTCCAGGCCTTCGGTGGCTCGGCGTACACCGGGTGGTACGCGCTCCCGGCGCACGCCACGACGTTCACCCAGTTCTCGACGCGCTACGCCCACCAGTACGCGGCGGTCAACTCCACCCACTTCTCGCTCGTGCAGTCGCAGGAGTGGTGCCCCGCCGTCTCCGAGGGCAGCCCCGGCGGGTGCCACGTCGACAAGACGCTGACGCACCTGGTCACCCGTGACGCGGCAGGGACCACGACCGAGCTGACGACGAGCGGCGCGACCGCGAACGGCCGCGGGTCGTTCGTCGGTGCGGCGGACGAGGCCGGCGACGTGTTCCTCGACATCGACGGTGGTCCGACGCCGGGCCTGTGGCGCGTGCCCACCGGTGGTGGTCCCGCCGAGCAGCTCTCGGCGGCGCAGTACTCGCGGCTCGTGGTGGTCTGAGCCGCAGGACCCGCGGCACCCGTGTCGCGGTACGAGCAGGGCGGGGTGGGACGCAACGGCGCGTCCCACCCCGTCCTCACGCGGTGACGCCGTCGACCGTGCGGCGGCAGACCTCGTCCCACGGCGTGGGCTCGAGGTCGAACCGGTCGCGGGTCTCGGTGTCGTCGACCACGTAGGGCGCCGTCCACTGGTACCGCAGGTCGGCGAGCTCGCGCAGCATCGGCGACACGAGTCCGAGCGCCCGCAGCGCGCCGCCCGGCAGGCTGCGGACCCGCACCGGAGCGTGCCCGGCGGCGGCGAGGACGTCGGTCAGGGCCTGACGCTGCGACCGCGGCGGGTTGCTCGGCACGATCCACGTGCGGCCGAGCGCGGTGTCGTCGTCGGCCGCGGCGACCAGGGTGCGAGCGACGTCGAGCACGTCGGTGAAGGTGTGCGGCAGGTCCGTGCGACCGATCATCGTCACGGGCTCCCCGCGGAGCGCGGCCGGCAGCACCCGCGTGACGTGTCCGTTCGGACCGATGCCCGGGCCGAGGTAGTCCGACCCGCGTACCTCGACGGCGCGGACCCGTCCGGCGCGGTGCGCCGCCAGGGCGTCCGCCCAGAGCCGCGCGCGCAGCACGCCCTTGTGGTCGGTCGCGGCGTCGGGGAGTCCCGCGTGCATCGGTCCGGTCACGGGTCCGTACGGGTACAGGTTGCCGGTGACGGCGTACACGGCGCCGGCCCGCTCCGCTGCGGTGAGCATCGACGCCGCCAGCGGCGGCCACGTCCGCTCCCACTGCGTGTAGTCGCCGGGGTTCGCGCAGTTGTACAGGACCGCCACGTGCTCGGCGGCCCGGCTGAGCGCCTCGGGGTCGGCGGCGTCGAGGGCGACGTGCTCGACCCCGTGCAGTCCGGTGTCGCGGCCCGATCGGGTGCCCACGGTGACCCGGTCGCCGCGGTCGACGAGCAGGGCGGCGACGTGTCGGCCGACCGGGCCGGCTCCGATGACCAGGCGGTGCTGCGACACGATCGGTCCCTCCGTTGATCCGCATGACGCACTGCCGGCGGCAGGGTCCTGCCAGCAGCTTGCCGTCTCCTGGCCGGGAACGCCACGGTCTCGTCCCCAGATCGGGGCCACGGAGTGGCAGGGCGCCGGACGCTGGGGTAGACAGGTGTGACGCTGCGGTCGGACAGGGGCCGCGCGGACCAGAGGGCACCGTGGATCAGGAGGAACGCTTGCGACGGAGCAGGGTGGGCGACGCCGTGGACGGGGCGGCCCGGTGACCGCGCTGGACGTCAGTCGGCAGGACCGGCGACGCCTCGCCACCGGGACCGCGAACCGCAGACTCGTCACGGTGCGCACCGTCGCACTGCTGGCGTCCCTGGCCGGCCTGAACTACATCATCTGGCGGTGGGCCGCCTCGGTGAACTGGCAGTCGTGGTGGATCGCCGTGCCGCTCATCCTGGCCGAGACCTACAGCGTGATCGACTCGCTCCTGTTCGCCCTCGGTGCGTGGCGCCTGCGCGAGCGGGGGGAGCCGCCGACCAAGCCGTCGTCCGACGTCACGGTCGACGTCTTCATCACGACCTACAACGAACCGATCGACCTCGTCGAACGCACGGCGCGCGCGGCGAAGGCGATCACGCACCCGCACACGACGTGGATCCTCGACGACGGCGACCGCCCCGAGATGCGTGCGGCGGCCGAGGCGCTCGGCATCGGGGTCATCACGCGCGGCGCGGACTGGGTCGACCGACCCCGGCACGCCAAGGCGGGCAACCTCAACAACGCCCTGCTCGCGACCCAGGGCGAGTTCCTGCTCATCCTCGACGCCGACCAGGTGCCCGACCCAGCGATCCTCGACCGCACGCTCGGCTACTTCAAGGACCCGAAGATGGCGCTCGTGCAGACGCCGCAGTGGTTCGAGAACGTGCCCGACGACGACCCCCTCGGCAGCCAGGCACCGCTGTTCTACGGCCCCATCCAGCAGTCGAAGGACGGCTGGAACGCCGCGTTCTTCTGCGGGTCGAACGCCATCCTGCGGCGCGAGGCGCTCATGCAGCTCGGCATCTCGCGGTACGTGGCCGAGGTCGAGGCGTCCGTGCAGCGCACCCTCGCCACCTCGCGCACGCTGCTCGCGCGCTCCCGTGAGACCGAGACCGACCCGCGCGTGCTCGCCGCCCTCGACGACGCCGAACAGGTGGTCGACCAGGCCCGCGAGCAGGTGCGCGCCGGCGAACCCCTCGGCGACGTGACGTACGCGTTCCAGCGCGGGATCGACGCCATCGCGTTCCGGTTCGCCGCCGCCGACCTCGAGTCGGTGCGGAACGACCTGCAGGAGCTCGCGGCGATGTCCACCGACGCGAACACCTTCGCGGGGCTCGACGACGCCGCCCTCGACGTGCTCGGCCGCCGCGAGGCCTCACCGGTCGCCGCCATCGAGTCGATCGCCGTGCTCGCCCGTGCCCTCGATGTCAACCGCGACGACGAGGCCCAGCCGATCATGCCGCTGGCGACGATCTCGGTGACCGAGGACATGGCGACCGCGATGCGCCTGCACGGCCTCGGCTGGAAGTCCGCGTACCACGACGAGATCCTGGCGAAGGGGCTCGCGCCCGAGGACCTGCCGACCATGCTCGTGCAGCGGCTCCGGTGGGCGCAGGGCACCATGCAGGTGTTCTTCCGCGAGAACCCCCTGGTGCAGAAGGGCCTGTCGTGGGGCCAGCGGCTCATGTACTTCTCGACGATGTGGAGCTACCTGTCCGGGTTCGCGGCGATCGTCTACATCGCGGCGCCGGTGCTCTGCCTGTCGTTCGGCGTCGTGCCGGTCCAGGCGTACAGCGTCGACTTCTTCGCCCGGCTCATCCCGTTCCTGGTGCTCAACCAGCTGCTGTTCTGGGTGGTGGCCGCCGGCAGACCGACGTGGCGCGGGCAGCAGTACTCGCTCGCGTTGTTCCCGGTCTGGATCGAGTCGGTGACGAGCGCGTTCGAGAACGTCTACCGGGGCAAGCCGCTCGGGTTCCGCGTCACGCCGAAGGTGCGCGACGAGACCGAGCAGAAGCCGCGGTGGGACCTGGTCAAGCCGCAGCTCTACGCGATGGGCGCCCTGGTCGCCGCGCTGGTCATGATCGGCATCCGCTACCTGACCGGGCAGGCCTCCGGGATCGCGCCCCTGGTGAACACCGCGTGGGTCGTCTTCGACCTGTTCATCTTCAGCATCGTGATCCGTGCCGTCCTGTACCGCGGCCCGAGCACGGCCACCCAGTCCGAACACGAGTCGAGCACCGCCGGAGGACCCCTGTGACCACCGAGACCACCTTCGAGGTCGCCGCGACACCCGAGTCCCTCGACGTGGTCCAGGACCGCTTCGCCGCGTGGTGGGACGGCCTGGACATCGACGACCTCCGTCTGCGCTTCGCCCTCGAGACGGCACTGGCCGAGGTGGCCGCGAACATCGTCGAGCACACCGTGCGCACCGACCGCGAGACCGGCCGGCGGTACACCGTGCGCCTCGCGGCCACCGACCGCGAGCTGACGGCGGTGCTCACCGACAACGGGATGCCCGTCGACATCGACCTGAGCGCGGTGACGATGGCCGACGTCGAGCAGGAGAGCGGTCGGGGCCTCGCGCTCGCCATCGCCGCGCTCGACCGGCTGGAGCACCGGCACGAGCCCGGCCACAACGTCTGGACCCTTGCGTGCGCGCGGTGAAGAAGTCCGTGGCCCGCGCGGCCGCCCTCCTCGTCACGTTCGCCACGCTCCTGCTCGGTGGCGCGCTGCCGGCGTCCGCAGCGTCCGCCGCGTCCGTGCAGACTGCCGCCGTGCAGCCGGCCGACGGGACCGCCTGGTTCGGACCGGACCTCGACTGGGCCAGCGACTCGCCCGAAGGGTACGAGGGGCGGCTCGGCGCGACACCGTCGATGTACGGGGTGTCCGTCGACTACCCGCTCGACCGCACGGCGCGACAGGAGCTCCTGCGCTCCGCGCGCGCAGCCGCGACCCAGGGCGCGGTCCTCGTCGTGAGCCTGGAACCCGACCGCGAACTGCGATCGCTGGACACCGCTGACGCCCGTGCGGTCAACTCCGTGTTCGAAGAGCTCCACGACCAGTACGACACCCAGGTGCTCGTCCGGTACGCGCCGCAGATGAACGGCTCGTGGGTGCGCTGGGGGCAGCAACCCACCGAGTTCGTCCGGACGTTCCGCTCGCTCAGCGACACGGTGCACGCCGGTTCCTCGGACGCGCTCATGGTGTGGTCCCCGTCGTACGGCGCCGGCTACCCCTTCGGTGAGTCCGCGGGGCGCCTCCGCAACCTGTCACCGGTCGACGTCGCCAAGGCGGACACCAACGGCGACGGGCAGCTCACCGGCGCCGACGACCCGTACGGCCCGTACTGGCCGGGCGCCGAGGCCGCCGACTGGGTCGGGCTCTCGATGTTCTCGTACGGCAAGGGCGACCCGACCGAGGCCGCGGGTCGAGCCGTCCCGCTCACCCGCAGCGGCGAGGTCGAGGCCCGGTTCGACGAGGACTGGGGGTACGACCAACCGCAGCCGAAGAGCTTCTACGACCGGTTCGCCGAGGCCGGTGACCGTCCGATGCTGCTGGACACCGGTGCCCTGTACAACCGTGAACTGCAGGGCGACTCCCAGCTCGAGGTGAAGCGGAGCTGGTGGCGGCAGGTCCTCGCCGCCGTGCAGGAGCGCCCGCTCATCCGCGGCATGACGGTCCTCGAGACGGAACGACGCGAGCCCGAGGCCGGCAACCGCATCGCCGACTGGCGGCTGACCGCCGTGCCGGCCATCGCCGGGTCGTTCCGGACCGACCTCGAGCGGTCCGGCGACTTCGTCTTCGGACCCGTCACCGACCGCGTGACCGTGCAGGAGGGCAACGCCGCGATCTCGCAGGAGTACGAGACCGGCGGCGACCAGATGGCGTGGATCGTCTGGCTCGCCGCGGGCCTGGCCGTCGTGTTCCTGCTCAGCGGGGTGATCGGCAGGATCCTGCCGAGCTGGCGGTACCCCGACGACGGGAAACCCGGCCGGGACCTGCGGCTCGACCTGTTCCGCGGGTTCATCATCCTGGCCGTGGTGATCACCCACATCGAGATCGGCGGCCCGTACTCGTACCTGACGCTGCACGCCGTCGGCGCGATCACCGGCGCCGAGATGTTCGTGTTCCTGTCCGGCATGGTGCTCGGCATGACCTACCCGTTCGCCGTCAAGAAGTTCGGCGAGTGGGCGGCGGCGATCGGGGCGTGGAAGCGTGCGCGCAAGCAGTACGTCGTCACGCTCGTGGTGATCGCGGTGGTCTTCGCGCTGAGCTTCGTCCCGTTCCTCAACACCGACGCGATCACGACGTTCACCGACCGCGGCACCGGGACCGGCGGGGTCGACGCCGAGGGCCGGGTCTACGACCTGTACCCGAACGCGATGCAGCTGCTGGCCTACCCGCCGCCCTGGTACGCGATCCGGCAGTTCCTGCTGCTCGAGATGGGGCCGTGGCCGTTCAACATCATGGGGCTGTTCGTGGTGCTGAGCCTGTTCATCCCGTTGCTCATCTGGGTGATCCGCCGCGGCTTCTGGTGGGCGCTGCTCGCCGTGAGCTGGGCGCTCTACGTGTTCCAGGCGCTCAACCCCGACTTCCGCCCGCTGAACTCGCAGTTCGAGGCGGTGTTCCCCCTGCTCACCTGGCAGGTCGTGTTCACCCACGGGCTCGTGCTCGGGTACTACCGGCGACAGATCGTCGGCGCGCTCACCGGGCGCCTGGGCAAGATCCTGGTGGGTGTCGCCGTCGGCGGCTACGCGGCGTTCCTGGTGTACGTGTGGGCCGGCGACCACTACGGGTTCACCCCGGCGCCGTTCCCGGAGACGATGTACCAGTCCCTGTACAACACGGCCTACCAGCGGGTGGACCTGCAGTGGGGGCGCCTGGTCGACATCGCGTTCTTCGCGATCGTGTCGTACGCGATCCTCACGGTGTTCTGGAAGCCCATCGCCGCCGCCATCGGGTGGCTCTGGATCCCGCTCGGACAGGCCAGCCTGTACGTCTTCGTCTGGCAGGTGTTCTTCGCGCTGGCCATCGCCTCGATCCCCGGAGTGCCGTGGGGTGACTTCTGGATCGGCTTCGTGGTCCACTCGGTGCTGATCCTGCTGGCCTGGTACATGGTCCGCAAGAAGTTCCTGTTCTCGGTCATCCCGCGCTGACGCGCAGGTGCGCGTCGCGACGGCGTGACGGACGAGAGGCCCGTGGCGGTGTCGCCACGGGCCTCCCGTCCGTCTCCTGTCGCGTCCACCGCCCGGGCCGCGCCCGGCGGGACGTGCGGGTCAGCGCGTGCGCGCGACCGCCAGGGGCGTCGGGTCCACCGGGTCCGGCGGCACCGGGAGCGAGCCGCGGATCCGGTTCTGCGCCTGGCAGTCGCTGGTGCAGTTCGTGGCACCCTGCGAGAGCTCGACGGCGTCCTCGCCGAGGACCCCACCCATCCGACCGCCGGGCTGGACCGTCCAGGTGGTCGTCGTGGTGGTCTGCGAGGTCTTCGTCGCCACCTGCGGGCTGTCCTTGCCGAGGAGCATCTGGTGCGCGCCGCTCCCGGACGTCACCGCGGCGGTGCCGTCACCGAAGTTGATCTTCCCGGTGTACGGGTTCTCGAAGTAGAACAGCCCCGCACCGAGCGTGTGCGTGAAGGTGACCGGGCCGGAGAACTCGGTCTCCATCTGGAAGATGCCGCCCTGCGCACCGTCCTTCGCCTGGATCTTCAGCTTGCCGAGGGACGTGCCGAAGATCGCGACGAGGGTGTCGTCCCTGATCTCGAGCTGCGACAGCCTGGCCCCGGCGAGCTGCGCCGGGGTGAGCGACGGCACCTTCGAGGCGAACACGACGGTCGGCTCCGTGACCATCCGCTGCGTGTCCGGAGCACCGGTGAGCGTGTAGTCGTACACCCCGAGGTCGGCGACGCGGATGTCGAAGCGGTTGTGCTTGCCACGGACGGCGATGGTGCCCGAAGCGGCGACGTCCTTCACCTTGTAGTCCTTGCCGACTGCCGGGTTCGTCGTCCTGCCGTTGATCGTGACGGCGTAGTCGCCGCCGGTCGAGGTCTTGCCGGACGCGTTCGCGGGGGAGACGCCGACGAGGGCGGCTGCCGCGACGGCGCCGAGGGCGACCACCGCGGCGATGGCGGTGCTGCGTCGGCGTGAGCGCTGGGTGTGCATGAGTGCCTCCTGGTGGGCCGGGGTGGCCGCTGCGTCGATCGTCGTCGCAGCCGGGCCGCGGCACCATCGGACCTTGGTACTAGTACCCCGCGCAGCCGCTCCCGCGCAGCAGCTCCCGGTCACCAGCCGTGGTCGCGCGCCCAGAGCGCCGCACTCGTCCGGTCCGCCACCCCGATGCGCCGGAAGAGCGACCCGACGTGGACCTTGACCGTGCGTTCCGCGATGCCGAGCTCCGTCGCGATCTGCCGGTTCGACATCCCCCGGGCGAGCCGGACGAGCACGTCCCGCTCGCGCGGCGGCAGGTCCGGACCGGGGTCGGCGACACGGGCCCCGGGGAGCAGCGCCCGGGCGACCCGGGGGTCGATGGGGGCCTCGTCGCGTGCGGCGGCCCGGACCGCCGCGACGACGTCGTCGGGGGTGGCGTCCTTGAGCAGGTAGCCGGTCGCGCCGGCGGCCAGTGCGGCGCGCACCCGGTCGTCGTCCGAGAACGTCGTGAGCACGAGGACCCGCGTGGTCGGCGACGCTGCCCGCACGCCGCGGGTGGCCTCGACGCCGCCGGCGCCGGGCATCGACAGGTCCATCACGACGACGTCGGGGCGGAGCACGGGCGTGAGGGCCACGGCCTCCTCGCCGGTCGCCGCCTCGCCGACGACCTCGCAGTCGTCGGTCGTCGCGAGCACGGCACGCAGGCCGCTCCGCACCAGCGCGTGGTCGTCGACCAGGAGCACCCTCACCGCAGGGCCTCGACGTCGGCGGGTACCTCGAGCTCCCAGGTGGTGCCCGCACCCGGCGCCGCGCGGAGCCGCAGGGAACCGCCGGTGTCCTCGGCGACCTCGCGCAGCAGGGTCGTGCCGAGGTGTCCGGTGCGCCGTGCCCGCGTGACGACGGTCGGGTCGAACCCGGTGCCGTCGTCGCGCACGACCACCCGGACCACGGCGCCCACCCGCGACACCGTGACCTCGACCCGGGTCGCGGCCGCGTGCTTGACGGTGTTCCACACGGCCTCGCGGACGAAGCGCACGACCGCGAGCAGCGCCGCCGACGACGCATCGACCACGGGCGGCACGTCGACGTCGGTCGTCAGGCCGGCGGCGCGAGCGCGTGCGCAGGCGTCGTCGAGCGCCGGCCCCAGGCCGTCACGTGTGGGAGCCGCCGGTCGGATGGCCGACATCGAGGTGCGGAGCGACGACACCGCGCCCCGGAGCACGGCGGCGGCGTCGCGGGTCGCGGGTGCGGCGCCGAGGGACAGCGCGAGCCCGGCGACGTCCTGCACCGGGCCGTCGTGCAGCTCGGCGGCCATCCGGCGGCGCTCGGCGGACTCGGCGTCGAGCGCCCGGCCGAGCAGCCGTTCCCGGAGCCGCTGCCCCGACCGGATCCGCAGGAGCAGCCAGAGCAGCAACGGCACGAGCAGGGCGAGGACCACGGCGACGGTGCCGAACGCCAGGGTGGCGAACGACCGGCGCAGGTCCGTGGCGCGCGCCAGGACGTCGTCGTAGGGCTGGTACGCCTCGAACAGCAGCGCCTCGCCCGAGGGGGTGTGCACCGCCTGGTACGCCTCGAGCAACGGTCCGTGCCCCCGCTCGTACCGGTTCTCGGGCTCCTGCAGGTCGGACACCTCGGCGTCGGACCGGTCGGACTCCAGTGCCTCGAGGTCCTCGTCCGACAGCGGGAAGCGCTCGCCGACCAGCCGGGGCTCGTCCGACCAGAGCACGGTGCCGTCGGCGGCCCAGAGCTTCATGCGGACGGCCGACCCCGCGCGGAGCTCACCGGCCACCGCGGCGTCCAGCCGGGCACGTGCCGCCGCGCGGTCGGCTTCGGGCACGGCGCGGTCGGCGATCGCGTCACCGAGTGCCGGCTCGACCACGACCCGCGCCAGGGCCGCCGTGTCGCTCGTCGCGTCGCGCACGGCGAACGACTCGGCGATGCGCTGGGCGACGAGGGTGCCGGCCGTGGCGACGGCGGCTCCGCCGACGAGCGCGGCGACCACCACGCCGACCAGGACCAGCCGCCACGGCGTCCGGCCCGTCCGCCGGCGCGGGTCGGCGGCGACGAGCACGACGGGCTCCGCCGTCGTGCCGCTGTCCGACGACCGTTGTCCGTGCACACCGAAACCGTAACCGTCGGCGTCCTCGTCGGGCGTCCGCGCAGGCGCGGATCGCCGGAGAACGCAGACGGGAGGCCCGTGGCGGTGTCACCACGGGCCTCCCGTCCGTCGGGTGCGTGCGTCGCACGCGCCGGCGATCAGCCCGCCGGCGTCGCCGCCGTCGTGTGCGCGGCGAGCACGTCGCGCACCGGACCCCAACCGGTCAGGCGGTCGCGCACCGCCTCGTCCCGCTCGGCGGCGACTGCGTCCCGGTGCGCCTGCTCGAGCACCTCGTCGATGACGACCCGGCGACCGCTGCGGGCGGACGCGATGGCCGCGTCGACCATCGTCAGGCTCATGACGTTGCCGTGGACCTCACCGTCGGGCACCCCGCCGGAGCGGACCGCGCGGACGAACGACGCCAGTGCGCCCGCGATCTCGTGCCCGACCGACGGTGCCGCTGCCGGTGCGCCCGGAGTGCCCTCGAGGTCGCTCGACGGGTCGTGGTCACCGTCCCACAGTGCCGTGCCGGCCGCGCCGGAGGCACGCCAGTCGCCGTTCCACGAGGTCTCGGCACCCGGCGCGCACCACGAGCCGTCGTAGACGTAGCGGACGTCGTCCTCGAACGTGAACACCGCTGCGGCGGCTGCGTCCCCGCGGTACCAGGACCACGCCGGGTTCCACGACTCGCAGTACACCGACACCGGGTCGCGTTCGAGCACGTACCGGGCGGAGTCGAAGGCGTGGATCGCCATGTCGAGCAGCAGGACGTCGTCCATCTCCTCGCGGAAGCCGCCGAAGTGCGGGGCCTTCGCGAACCGGGTGCTCAGGCCGCCGACCGTGCCGAGGTCGCGGACGTGCTGCCGGAACGCGACGAGCTGGTCGTTGTAGCGGCGGGACTGCGACACCATGAACAGCGTGCCGGTGGCCTCGGCGGCGGCGGCGAGCGACAGCGCCTCGGCGACGGTCTGCGCGGCCGGCTTCTCGCCGAGCACGGGGAGCCCTGCACGGAGCGCCTGCAGCGTGACCGGGTGGTGCGCGACCGGCACGGTGATGTCGAGGACGGCCTCGGCACCGGTCTCGGCGGCCAGCACGGTCAGGTCCGTGCCGACCGGGATCGACGGGTCCCCGGCGTGCTCGGCCCCGGCGCGGGCGGCGTCGAGGTCGAGGTCGACGATGCCGACGAGCTCGACCTCCGGCTCGGCGGCGACGGTCGCGAGCCAGGCGCGGCCCATCCCGCCGGCGCCGACCTGCAGGACGCGCAGCGGGCTCACGCGTCGACCGCTTCCGGCTCGGCGTCGTCGAACGGGCCGCGGTAGTGCTGCCCGTCGAAGTACTCGCCCAGGTCGTACCGGCGGAGCGTCGGGATCTCCCGCTCGCGCTCCGGACGGGCCCACTCGGCACCGTTCGCGATCACGCGGCGGACGTCGGGGTGGTGGTAGACGGGGAAGTCCTGGTCACCGGGGGAGAAGTAGAAGATCTTCCCGATTCCGCGGCGGTACGTCATGCCGCTCCGGAACACCTCGCCGCCGGTGAACCCCGAGATGAACACGAGCTCGTCCGGCGTCGGGACGTCGAAGTACTCGCCGTACATCTCCTGCTCGGGGATGACGATCGGGTTCGGCACCCCCCGGGTGATCGGGTGCTGCGGATTGACGGTCCAGACGAGTTCCTGGTCGTGCTCGCTGCGCCAGCGGAGGGTGCAGGTGGTGCCCATGAGCTTGCCGAAGATCTTCGACCAGTGGCCGGAGTGCAGGACGACCAGGCCCATGCCGGAGAGCACGTGCCGGTGCACGCGGTCGACCACGGCGTCGTCGACGTCCTGGTGTGCGGCGTGCCCCCACCAGGTGAGGACGTCGGTGTCCGCGAGGACCTCGTCGGTGAGGCCGTGCTCGGGCTCCTGCATGGTGGCGGTCCGGACGACGGCCTCGGGCAGGTGCTCGCGGATGCCGTCCGCGATCGCGCCGTGCATGCCGTCGGGGTAGCGCTCGGCGACGTGCTGCTCGACCTGTTCGTGGACGTTCTCGCCCCAGACGGTGATGCGGAGCGGGGTGCTGGTGGTGGCGCTCATGTCGGTGGTCTCTCTTCCGTGGTGACCGAGGTGGAGTGGGCGGGACGTCACTTGACCGCGCCGCCGAGGGCGCCGGCCGAGATGTACCGCTGGGCGAAGATCAGGAGCACGGCGGCCGGCAACGACGCCAGCACCGAGGTCGCCATGACCGGACCCCAGTCGGTGACGTTCGAACCGATGTAGTTGTAGATGCCGAGGGTGATCGGCCGGACCGCGTCGGTGGACGTCAGGGTGAGGGCGATGAGGAAGTCGCCCCAGGCGCCGAGGAACGTGAACAGCGCCGCGGTGACGATCGCGTTCCGGCTGATCGGCAGCACGATCGACACGAAGGCGCGGAAGTCGCTGGCGCCGTCGACCAGGGCCGCCTCGACCAGGCTCGGCGGGATCGACTCCATGAACGCCCGCATCAGCAGGATCGCGAACGGCACCTGCACGGCGCTGTCCGCCAGGATGAGCCCGACGTAGCTGTTGAGCAGTCCGACGTTGTTGAACAGCGTGTACAGCGCGTTGGCGATGACGATCCCGGGGATCATCTGCGTGATGAGCAGCACCAGCAGGAACACCCGGGTGCCGCGCATCCGGAACCGGGCGAGGCCGTACGCGGCCGGGGTGGCGACGGCGAGGGTCAGCAGCACCGTCCCGAGCCCGATGACCATGCTCGAGACGAAGTTCTGCCCCTGCTGCGCGAACGCCGCGCGGTACCCGGCGAACGTGGGGTTCCAGGGGAACCACGTGGCCGTCGCCGCGCCCGACGTCGCCTGCAGGCTCGTGTTCACCATCCAGTACACCGGGAAGATCATGATCGCGAGGAACACGATCCCGAGGACGGTGGACGGCAGACCCTTGGCCGACCCGCGGGGTCGTCGTGTCCGCTCGCCCCGGGCCCGGGTGGTGATCGCCCGGGTGGCGGTGACAGTGCTGTTCGCGAGTCCGACGCTCATTCGTCGACCGCCTTCCTGGAGATCGCGATGTAGACCATCGCGAAGACGAACGAGACGACGATGAGCACGTTGCTCACCGCGGCTCCGATGCCGAACTGGAAGTTGATGAACGACTGGTGGTACGCGTTCGTGGCGAGGGTCTGCGTCGAGTTCGCCGGGCCGCCACCGGTCAGGCCGAGGATGATGTCGACGACCTTCAACGTGTAGACGACCCCGAGCACGATCACCACGCTCACGACCGACCGGATGCTCGGCCAGGTGATGTACCAGAAGGCCTTGAACCCGGTGGCGCCGTCGAGCGCGCCGGCCTCGTACAGCTCCGGCGGCACCGACTGCAGCCCGCTGTAGAGGATCGTGGTGTTGAACGGGATGCCGAGCCAGACGTTCACGCCGATCACGGCGATCAGGGCCAGGCTCGGGCTGACCAGCCACGGCACCGGGCCGATGCCGACGACCCCGAGCAGTTGGTTCAGGGCGCCGCTGTCCTGGTCGAGGAGCCACTTCCACACCGCGCTCGAGGCGATGAGGGGGAGCAGCCACGGCAGGAGCAGCAGACCGCGCAGGAACCCGGACAGCGGGAAGTGCCGCCGGAAGAACAGCGCGAGGCCGAGGCCGAGGACGAACTGCAGGACGATCGAGCCCGCGGTGAACAGGGCAGTGTTGACGACGCTCGTCGTGAAGACGGCGCTGGTGAACACCGAGACGTAGTTGCTGAACCCCACCCAGGGGGCCTCGCCGGTGAAGAAGGTCTTGGTCGTGTAGTCCTGGAACGACATCAGGACGTTCTTGACGACGGGGTAGCCGAAGAACACGGCGACGAAGACCGCCGCCGGTGCGACGAAGAACCAGCGGGTGAAGCCGGAGCGGAGCCGTGCGCGGCGTTGTCCGGGTCGTGCGGGGGCCGCGGGCGTCGTCGCCCGGGGCCGGATCTGTGTCGAGGCGCTCATGTCAGGTCCTTCCGATCGGGGGACGGGGAGCCGGTCGCGGACCGGCTCCCCGGCTCCGCTACTGGTTCTGCGACTGCGCCTGCTCGAGCGCCTGCTCGGGGTCGGCCTTGCCGGTCAGGGCGAGCTGGACGGCGGTGTAGATCTTCGTGGCGGCCTTGGGCCAGTCCGGCCCGAGCTCGCCGGTCCGGGCGCGGGCGGTCTGCACCGTGGTGACGAACGACGCGACCTGGGGGTTGTCCTTCGCCCACGCGGCCCCGACCTCGATGTTCGTCGGGACGTTGCCGGTGGTCTTCGCGATGACCTTCTGCATCTCGTCGCTGTTCAGGCAGCCGACGAACTCGCCGGCGAGCTGCATCTTCTCCTCGTCGCCGGTCTGCGGGACGGTGAAGGCC
Source organism: Curtobacterium oceanosedimentum (assembly GCF_020297365.1). Lineage (GTDB taxonomy): Bacteria > Actinomycetota > Actinomycetes > Actinomycetales > Microbacteriaceae > Curtobacterium. The sequence goes on along the minus strand of NZ_JAIXIG010000039.1, from coordinate 2,117 downwards.
TCGCCACCGAGGGGTGCGACGGTCTCGGACCCGGTCCGGGTCGGGATCGGCACACTGTCGAACTCCAGGCCCTTCTTCGCGTTCAGCGCGGGGAGCTGCCACGGACCGTTGATCATCATGGCCGCCTTGCCGGCGAGGAACTGGTTGTTGACGTCCGCCTGGGCCCAGTTGATCGAGCTCTTCGACATCGACCCGTCGCTCTGCAGGTCCTCGACGAGCTGCAGGGCCTGCGCTGCCTCCGGGGTCGCGATGTCCTGCTCGTCACCGCCGTTCGACCAGAACAGCGGCAGGAACTGCCAGGTGCCCTCGTAGGTGTTGATGTTGCTCATCGCGAACCCGTACGTCGAGCCCTCGGTGAGCTTCTTCGCCGCGGCCTTGAGCTCGTCCCACGTCTTCGGCGGCTCGACGCCGGCCTCGGTGAGGAGCTTCTTGTTGTAGTACAGCGCGATCGAGTTGGTGACCGGCTGGAGGCCGTACAGCTTGCCCTCGTACGTGTTCGCACCCGCCACGCCCGGCACGTCGCCCTCCGCGTCGAGGTCGTAGTCGGCGAGGTCGGACAGCGCACCGGATGCGGCGATCTGCTGCACGTCGGGGTTGTCGAGCATGAGCACGTCGGGCAGGGTGCGCGACGACGCCTGCTGGAGCACCTTCGAGATGAGACCGGCGCCGGCGACGTGGTTGATCTTGAGCTCGGCCCCGACCTCCTCCGCGCACTGCTGGTAGATCGGGTCGTAGTTCTCGGCGTAGTAGTCCTCGATGGTGAGGGTCGTGCTGCCCCCACCGCCGCCGGACGAGGCGGACCCGGAGCCGGAGCACCCGGTGAGGACGAGGGGGACCGTCGCGGCGATCGCTGCGGCGCCCATCAGGGCGCGGGTCCTGCGGGACGTGGAGTGGGAACCAGGCTTCATTGCACTGCTCTTCTCTTCGCGGATGCGGGGGAGGACGCGGTGCGACGACTCCACTGACGTCGTCGTCGCGGTGGTCCTGGGGCGAGAAGCTAACAGATAAGCGCTTCACCTGTAAAGCGCTTTTCTGGATCGGTCGGAAGCTAGGCTGGACCCTGTGGGTGAGCCGAGCGTCGGCGCCCGAGCCACCTCGACCACGACCGGGACAGGAGCCGCGATGGCCACGATGCAGCAGGTCGCCGACCGCGCCGGCGTCTCGATCGCGACGGTGTCGTTCGTCGTGAACGGCACCAAGTACGTCACCCCGGCCACGACCGCCCGGGTCACCGCCGCGATGCGCGAGCTGAAGTACCGGGGCAACGTCGTCGCGCGGGCGCTGGCGAGTCGACGCACCCGGATCATCGCGCTGCTCTTCCCGACGACCGGCAACCGGTTCAGCCCGACCACGTCCGAGTTCTTCATGAGCGCGGCCGAACGCGCGTCGGAGCGTGGCTACCACCTGGTGCTCTGGCCCGTCGACCCGGCCGGCGACGACCTGGACGACCTGGTGTCCGGCGGCCTGGTCGACGGGGTGATCCTCATGGAGGTGCGGATGGACGACCCCCGCGTCGCCAAGCTCGCCGAGCTCGACGTGCCGTTCACGCTGATCGGCCGCACCCGCGACAGTGGCGCGCTGCCCTACGTCGACATCGACTTCGAGACGACGATCGAGGACGGCCTCGACCACCTCCAGGCGCTCGGGCACCGACGCTTCGGCCTCGTCCTCGAGGACCTGGACGGCACGCCGATGGCCGGGTACGCCCCGCACCTGCGGGTCGAGGCCACGTTCCGACGCTCCGTCGCCGAGCGCGGACTCGAGGGCGCGGTCGTGTACACCGAGGGCGGCAGTGAGGGGGGACGCGAGGCGGCCCGGACGCTCCTCGACGTCGCGCCGGACACCACGGCGGTGCTCATCATGAAGGACGACTCGTCGGGTGGGCTGCTGGTGGGCCTCTCCGCAACCGGCCGTCGGGTGCCCGAGGACGTCTCGGTGCTCAGCATCGCGTCGTCCGCGGCTGCGGGGGACCAGCACCACCCGAGGCTCTCGACGATGATCTCGCCGGGCCGCGAGCTGGGGGTCCGTGCGGCGGACGCGCTCATCGACCAGCTCGACGGTACCTCGGTCGAACTCCCGCACTTCCTGCTGCCCTGCGTGCTGCGCGAGGCAGAGTC
>NZ_JAIXIG010000038.1 GCF_020297365.1 Curtobacterium oceanosedimentum | reverse complement strand
CCGCCGCCCGCACCAGACGAGGCGGTCGCGTCTCCCCCGTCGGCCGGCCTCTGCGCGACCGGTCGCGACACCCCGTCCACGCCCCGCCGAAGGCGCACAACCAGTTGCTCCCACCAGCCGGAGGCGACACGTCGTGCGACCTCGGCGTCCGGCAGGCGGCATGTCGCGCACCCTCGGCGGTCCGCGCAGGGCATGGCGCGGCGACGCCCGTCCCCGGCCCTGCCCGAGGTCGCCCGGCCGAGGTCGTCCGGCCGAGGTCGACCGCAGATCCCGCCCGGTCGACCCCCGCGAGCCCGGTCGTCCGATCGTCCGGTCGTCCGGTCGTCCGGTCGTCCGGTCAACCGCCCAACCCGGCCGCCCCGGCCAACCCGGTCAACCCCGGTCGACGAATGGTCAGCGAGCGGTCACGACACCCCGCCCGCGTCCCGCCGAGGTCGCGCAATCAGTCGCTCTCGCCGACCTCGGACGACACTTCGTGCGACCTCGGCTGCCAACCAACGGCGCGTCGCGCGACCTCGACGAACTACCCGTGGCGTGGCACAGCGCGGCACAGCGGCGGCTGACCCCCGCACGGCCTGAAAGTGTCCGGTCGACGTCGACCGCAGACTCCCGGGCAGCGCCCCGCTCGACGTCGGGTCAGCGACCGGTCACGACACGCCGCGTGCGCCCCGCCGAGGTCGCACCATCAGTCGCTCGCGCGGCCGTCGAGCGACACTTCGTGCGACCTCGACGCACAGCAGACGGCGCGTCGCACAGCCCCGCGCAACCGCACCCCGCGCAACCGCAGCGCGCACCCCTCCACCGCACCCCACCCCCGGGAACGCAGAACGGGGCCGACCCGAAGGCCGACCCCGTACAAAGTGTGGAGCGCGCTAGCTCTGGTCGTTCCGCTTGTCCCAGCGCTCGTTCATACGGTCCATGAACGAACCGCCGCCCCCACCGGAGGACGGCCGCGACGGACGACCCGACGCCGGCCTGCCCGGACGAGCCGACTTCGCCTTGGGCGCCCGCATGCCGGGTCGCAGGGCGAACAGGACGCCGGCGAGCATCACGACGAAGCCGAGGATGCCCAGCAGCGGCGCCTTGATGACCAGGCCGACGATGACGATGGCGACACCGGCGAGTGCGCCGAGGACTCCGAGTGTGATGACCGTGTACGTCGGACGGCCCTGTCGACGTGTGACACGCGCCACGAAATCGGAATCGTTCTGGTAGAGGCTGCGCTCCATCTCTTCGAGAAGGCGCTGCTCCTGTTCCGAGAGCGGCATCTTGGTTCCCTCTGTTCTTGGGATCGACGCGGGGTTGGGAAACGCGGGTTGAGTGGACCGATTCTATGCCTCGACCACTCCACTAGGGTAGGGATCGTGGCTGAGAGTACGCGATTAGTGGACCTCGTATCGGCGCGTATCGACCGGGCACTCGACGAGCAACGGGAACGCCTGCTCGCGATCAGCCCCGACCTCGCCCCGTTCGACCAGTACGCCCGGGACCTGCTGTCCGGCGGCAAGCGCTTCCGGGCGCTGTTCTGCTACTGGGGATGGCAGTCGGTGGCGGGCCGTTCGGGCTCGTTCGACCCGCTGGCCGAGGGCTCCCGTCAGACCACCGCCGAGGCGATCGTCACCGTCGCGGCCGCGCTCGAGGTCTTCCACGCCGCGGCCCTGGTGCACGACGACATCATGGACCGCTCGGACACCCGCCGCGGGCGCCCGGCAGCGCACCGCCGGTTCGAGTCGCTGCACGAGGACTCCGGGTTCGTCGGCGACCGCGGTCAGTACGGCACGAACGCGGCGCTGCTGCTCGGCGACCTGCTGCTCGCGCTCAGCGACTCGGTCTTCGACGAGGGCCTCGCGCTCCTCGACCCGGTCCGTGCCCGGATCGTCCGCCAGGAGTTCCACGCGATGCGCCTCGACGTCACGGCGGGGCAGTACCTCGACGTGCACGAGGAGACCGCGTGGCCCGTCACCGACGAGTCCGAGCACCTGCTCCGCGCCCAGCGCGTCATCGTCTTCAAGTCGGCGAAGTACTCGATCGAGGCGCCGCTCGTCATCGGCGGCCTGGTCGCCGGCGCGAGCGACTCGCAGCTCGAGGGCCTGCGCGCCTTCGGCCTGCCCCTCGGCGTGGCCTACCAACTCCGCGACGACATGCTCGGCGTGTTCGGCGACCCGGAGGTCACGGGCAAGCCGGCGGGCGACGACCTGCGCGAGGGCAAGCGCACCGTCCTCATCGCCTCGGCCCGCAAGGCGCTGCCGAACGGTCCGCGCCAGCTGCTCGACGAGCTGCTCGGTGACCCGGACCTCGACGAGGGACAGGTGCAGATGCTCCGCGCGACCCTCACCGAGTCCGGTGCCGTGGCAGCGGTGGAGCGCTCGATCGACCGGCACGTGCAGCGTGCGAAGGCGGCGCTGGACGCGTCGCCGTTGTCGCCGTCGGCACGCGAGCAGCTCGCGTCGCTCGCCGACACGGTCAGCCGCCGGTCGTCCTAGACGAACCAGCAGACGGACGGAGGCGCGGTGCCGGCTGGCACCGCGCCTCCCGTCCGTCAAGGGGGTCGCGACTAGAGCAGCGACTGGGCGATGCGACGCACCTCGGCCTTGCGGCCGGCGCGCAGGGCCGCGATCGGCGTGGTGCCCATCGCGTCGTCGACCGTGAGCATCCAGCGCACGGCCTCGTCGTCGGTGAAGCCGTTGTCGCCGAGCACGATCAGGGTGCCGCGGAGCTCGGGCAGGGGCTCGCGGTCCTCGATGAACTCGCTCGGCACCCGCAGGACACCGCCCACACGCGCGGCGAGCAGGGTCTTCTGCTCGAAGAGCCGGTGGATCCGCCCCGGGCTCGTGCTGAACATGTCCACCAGCTCGGGGACGGTCAGCCAGCGTTCGGAGAGGGTCAGGTCGTCGGTGGGTTCGGCACTCACACGCCCATGTTGCCAGAGCGGACCGGGGAGTTGCGCCGCCCCGTGCACAACATTGGTCACATCCATCACATCCGACTCTCTGGTTGACTTGGGAATCACGCCATGCCAGCGTTGTGCCACCTGTGAGTGCGCGCATGCTCGCGCACGGCGCAGTCGAGATCAGGAGAGACCCGTGGACCACGCTGCAGACGAAGACGCCCGGCGCGCACGATCCGCCCGCTTCGCCACGATGCCCATCGTCCTCGCGGGCACCATCGCGGTGACCGCCGGCCTGACCGGACCCGTCGCGCACGCCGAGCCGCGGCACGACGACGCGGACGCGAACCACAAGCGTCACGTCGACCAGGACCGCAACCTCGGCGACCGCCCGGTGTTCGGCACCGCCGTCGCCCGCCCCGCGCAGACCACGGTGACGACCGTCGCCGCGACGACGAAGGCGCCGACCTCCTACACCGTCCGCCAGGGCGACACGGTGTCCTCGATCGCCGCCCGCTTCGGTCTGTCGGCGCAGGAGGTCCTGGTGCGCAACGGCCTCGGGTGGAACACGATCATCCACCCCGGTCAGACGCTGCACCTCGCCTCCACGCCCGCCGTGACCACGGCCTCGGTGCGCACGGCGTCGACGTCGACCGCCTCGACCGGCTCCGGCACCTCGAGCTACCACGTGAAGCAGGGCGACACCGTCTCCGGCATCGCGTCCCGGGTGGGGGTGTCGACCTCGGCGCTGCTGCGGGCGAACGACCTGTCCCAGCGCAGCGTGATCTACCCGGGCCAGACGCTCCGGGTGCCGCACGGCACGTCGGCCGCCACGGCCGTCTCGACCACCGCCTCCCCCGCGACCACCGCCGCCCCGGCCGCGAAGTCCAGCGTCACGATCAGCTCCGGCGACACCGTCGGCTCGATCGCTGCTTCGAACGGGGTGTCCGTCGCGTCGCTGCTGTCGGCGAACGGTCTGTCGTACACGAGCACGATCTACGCCGGCAAGACCCTCGTGATCCCGTCCTCGTCGCGCACCACCGCCGCTTCGGCCGCGTCCGGCGCAGCCGTGAGCGGTGCGGTCGGGCTGAGCGCCGAACAGCGCGCGAACGCCGCGATCATCGTCGCCGTCGGCCGGTCCCTCGGTGTGCCGGAACGTGGCATCGTCGTGGCCCTGGCAGCGGCCATGCAGGAGTCGAGCCTGCGCAACCTGTCGCACGGCGACCGTGACTCGGTGGGCCTGTTCCAGCAGCGTCCGAGCCAGGGCTGGGGCACCGCGCGCCAGCTGCAGGACCCGACGTACGCCACCAAGCTGTTCTTCGGCGGACAGAGCAACCCGAACGCGGGTAAGACCCGCGGGCTGCTCGACGTGCCCCGGTGGTCGTCGATGAGCATCACCGACGCGGCCCAGGCCGTCCAGCTCTCGGCCTACCCCAAGGCCTACGCGAACTGGGCGAGCGCCGCCCAGGGCTGGCTCGCGACGCTCTGACCCTCATCCGGAAGATCGAGATTGGGTCACGGCCGGTGCGCCGGTGCGGTCCGCCCCGGTCTCGGTTCGTAGAATGCCGCCGATGAGCACCAACGCCGCCACGGACCCGATGATCGGTCGCATGATCGATCAGCGGTACCGCGTCCGCTCCCGCATCGCGCGCGGGGGCATGGCGACCGTGTACCTGGCGACCGACGTCCGCCTCGAGCGACGCGTCGCGATCAAGATCATGCACGGGCACCTGGCCGACGACCAGGCGTTCCGCGAGCGGTTCATCCAGGAGGCCCGCTCCGCCGCGCGGTTGTCGCACCCGAACCTGGTCGGCGTGTACGACCAGGGCGCCGAGGGCGAGATCGCCTACATCGTCATGGAGTACATCCCCGGCATCACGCTGCGGGACCTGCTGCAGGAGCACCACGCCCTGACCCCGGAACAGGCGACCGACATCCTGCGAGCCGTCCTGGCCGGGTTGGCGTCGGCGCACCGCGCGGGCATCGTGCACCGCGACCTCAAGCCCGAGAACGTCCTGCTCGCCGACGACGGCCGCATCAAGCTCGGCGACTTCGGGCTCGCGCGGGCGACGACGGCGAACACGGCGACCGGCGCCGCACTGCTCGGCACCATCGCGTACCTGTCCCCCGAGCTCGTCACGCGCGGTTCGGCGGACTCCCGCAGCGACATCTACGCGCTCGGCATCATGCTGTACGAGATGCTCACCGGCGAGCAGCCCTACAAGGGCGACCAGCCGATGCAGATCGCCTACCAGCACGCCAACGACTCCGTCCCCGCCCCGAGTGCCGCCGTCGACGGGGTGCCACCCGAGCTCGACGAGCTGGTGGCCTGGTCGACCGCGCGCGACCCCGAGGACCGTCCCCGCGACGCCCGCGAGATGCTCGACCACATGGCGGGCAACCAGCAGCGGGCGACCGGCCAGTACCGCACGGCCGTGCTGCGCCCCGAGAACGCGACCGCGATCCTTCCGTCCCGTGACGGCACCGGCGGTGTCGCCGGTGCGAGCAGCGCCGCCGCCCCGGCGTCGCCGGCCGCCGACGAGACCGCCGTCATCGACCACGCCGACCGCGGCCGGGCCCCGGCGCGCGGCCGGAACGCGCCTCCCGGCCCCCGTCGCACCGGTTCGCAGCCGGGTGCGCTCTCGCCCGCCGGCCAGCGGCTCGCCGACCAGTCGGCCAAGCGGCGGCGTCGCGGCTGGGTGCTGCTCGCCGTCGTCGTCGCCCTCGCCGTGGTCGCGGCCGGCATCGGTTGGTACTTCGGACCGGGACCGGGCGGCAACGTCCGGATCCCGGAAGTCACGGGCAAGTCGGTCTCGCAGGCCCGGCAGCTGCTCGAAGCCCAGGGCCTGCACGCGGCGTCGACGACCGGATCCCGGTTCGACGCCGTCGTCGCGAAGGGGCAGGTGTCCACGACCAAACCCGCCGCGGCACGCGAGGTCCGGAAGGGCACGTCCGTCCAGCTCGTCGTGTCCCAGGGCCCGCGGATGATCACGCTGCCGGCGATCGTCGGGCAGCCGGTGTCCACCGTGACGGCAGCGCTCGACGACGACTTCGCACTGCAGGACGACCGCTACCAGTTCTCCGCCGACGCCCCGAAGGACACCGTGATCGCGGCGACCGGTCGGGCCCCGGGCGGCAAGGCGCTCGACCTGACGTCGGTGCAGGCGTACGGCGAGACCGGGCGGATCACCCTGACGGTGTCGCTCGGCCCGGTGCCCGACGTCGTCGGCAAGACGGTCGACGAGGCCTCGGCTGCCCTGGACGAGGTCGGGCTGGTCCTCGGCGCCCGGTCCGAGGAGTACGACGAGCGCGTGCCGTCCGGCCAGGTCGTCTCGGCGACGGTGGCGGACTCCCCCGCCGTGCGCGGGTCGGCGGTCGACGTGGTCGTGTCGAAGGGCCCGGCCCCGATCACGGTGCCCGGGGAGGGCGTCGTCGGCGAGACCATCAACGACGCCACTGCGACGCTCGAGGGGCTGGGGCTCCAGGTGCGCGTGCCGGACTGCACGAACATCCTGTGCGGCTTCTACGACTGGAAGGGCTCGCTGCCCGTCACCGGCACCGACCCGGGCGCCGGTGCGACCGTGCGCCGCGGCGACACCATCACCCTGTCCTACGACCAGTAGGCCGCCGCGCGGCTCGCCCGAGCGGACACGTCTCGCGTCGCCGTACGCGCGAGCCGTCCGGCACCCCGGGACTCGGGGCGGGCCCGGAACGCGCGCACACGACGGACGGGAGGCGCGGTGCCGGCTGGCACCGCGCCTCCCGTCCGGTGGGTGCAGCCGCTACGGGCGGACGTGCGGGTGTGCGCCGAGTTCCTCGGCCACGAGGAACGCGAGCTCGAGCGACTGCATGTGGTTGAGGCGCGGGTCGCAGAGCGACTCGTAGCGCGTCGCGAGGGTGGCCTCGTCGATGTGCTCGGAGCCGCCGAGGCACTCGGTGACGTCGTCACCGGTGAGCTCGACGTGCATGCCGCCCGGGTACGTGCCGACCTGGCGGTGCGCCTCGAAGAAACCGAGGACCTCGTCCACGACGTCGTCGAACCGGCGGGTCTTGTACCCGGTCGGCGTGGTCAGGCCGTTGCCGTGCATCGGGTCGGTGACCCACAGCGGGTTGGCGTCCATGCCCTTGATCGCCTCGAGCAGCTTCGGCAGCTCGTCGCGGATCCTGCCGGCACCCATGCGGGTGATGAACGTCAGACGCCCCGGCTCGCGCTCCGGGTCGAGCTTGTCGACCAGGGCCTTCATGTCGTCGACGCTCGTCGTCGGGCCGAGCTTCACACCGATCGGGTTGCGCACGCGCGACAGGAAGTCCACGTGGGCGCCGTCGAGGTCACGGGTGCGCTCGCCGATCCAGATGAAGTGCCCCGAGGTGTCGTACGCCTGGCCGGAGCGCGAGTCGATGCGGGTCATCGGGCGCTCGTAGTCCATGAGCAGACCCTCGTGCGAGGCGTAGAACTCGACGTGCTTGAGCGCTTCGAAGTCGGCGCCGCAGGCAGCCATGAAGCGGATCGCGCGGTCGATCTCCTTGGCGAGGTGCTCGTAGCGGGCGTTCGCCGGGTTCGACGCGAAGCCCTGGTTCCACGAGTGCACCTGCCGCAGGTCGGCGAACCCGCCCTGCGTGAAGGCACGCACGAGGTTCAGGGTCGACGCAGCCGTGTGGTACCCCTGCACCAGGCGCCGGGGGTCGGCCTGGCGGCTCTCCGGCGTGAAGTCGTAGCCGTTCACGATGTCGCCGCGGTAGGCGGGCAGCGTGACGTCGCCGCGGGTCTCGAAGTCGCTCGAGCGCGGCTTGGCGAACTGCCCGGCCATCCGGCCCATCTTGATGACGGGCGTCGAGGCGCCGTAGGTCAGTACGACCGCCATCTGCAGGATCGTCTTGACGCGGTCGCGGATCGAGTCGGCGGTGGCGCCGGCGAAGGTCTCGGCGCAGTCGCCGCCCTGCAGCAGGAACGCCTTGCCCTCGGCCGCGGCGGCGAGCCGCTGGCGGAGCTCGTCGACCTCGCCCGCGAACACCAGCGGCGGCAGGGCGGCGATCTCGGCCGAGGCGGCCTCGGCCGCGACGGGGTCGGGCCAGGTCGGCTGCTGCTTGATCGGCAGCGTCCGCCAGTGGTCGAGCCCCTCGATCGCGTCCGGATCCTGCAGGGCGACGGGGTCGGTCGACTCGGGCACGGGCGTTACCTCGGTGTTCTGTGCGTGCGGCCCGGTGCCGACGACCGGCACGACGGGCGCCCCGGCGGGGTACCGGGACCCTCAGAGCCTAACGTGCAGGCGTCGTCTTCCGTTCGCGCATGACGGCCTCGCGCGCCGAGCTGGCCCGCTCCTTGACGCTGGTGGCGTAGACGTCGACGTACTCCTGGCGGCTCAGGCCGGCGAGCTCGTGCATGACCTCGTCGGTGACGCTCCGCAGGATGAACCGGTCCGTCTCGAAGCCCTGGAAGCGCGAGAAGTCGAGCGGCTTGCCGAACACCACGCCGACGCGCTTGATCTTCGGGAACTTCTGGCCGATCTGCTGCACCTCACGCGTACCGACCATCGCGACGGGCACGACGAGCACCCGGCCCTCGAGGATCATCCGGGCGATGCCGGTACGACCGCGGTAGAGCTTGCCGTCGGGGCTGCGCGTGCCCTCGGGGTAGATGCCGAGCTGCTCGCCGCGCGCCAGCACCTGCAGACCGGTGCGGAGCGACGCCTCGGACGCCTTGCCGCCGGAACGGTCGATCGGGAGCTGCCCGATGGCGTTGAAGAACGTCTTCGTCGCCCAGCCCTTCAGGCCGCGGCCGGTGAAGTAGTCGCTCTTCGCCAGGAAGGACAGCCGACGGTCGAGCACGGCGGGCAGGATCACCGAGTCGATGAACGAGATGTGGTTCGACGCGAAGATGACCGGCCCCGAGGTCGGCACGTGCTCGCGACCGACCACCCACGGCCGGAACAGGGTGAGGATGAGCGGGCCGAGCACGAAGTTCTTCAGCAGCCAGTACGTCATCGACGACTCCAGGTGGTGAGAAGGTCCAGGTGGTGGGTGACCCGGGGTGGTGTGGCGCCCGACCCTACGCCGTGCGGGCGTGGATGCGCGCGAGGTCGGCCGCACCGACGACGCCGGCGTCGTTGACGAGTTCGGCGATGACGAAGTCCGGCTCGGGGTGGTACCCCCGCGCCGGCAGGTTGTTGAGGTACGCCTGCTTGATCGGGTCGAGCAGTCGGTCCCCCGCGCTGGCGACACCGCCGCCGAACACGAACAGCTGCGGGTCGAGCACCGCCGACAGCGAGGCGCAGGCCTCGCCGAGGTGCCGACCGAGCCGACGCAGGGCCGCGAGCGCGCCCGGGTCGTCGGCGAGGATGAGGTCGCCGACGATCCTGCCGTCGAGCTCGCCGCCGTTCTCGGCGCGGGCGTCGGCCAGGGCCGAGCCGATGCCGCCGGCGTCGGCGACGTCGTTCGCCATGCGCTGCAGGGCGCGGCCGGAACCGTACTGCTCGATGCAGCCACGGGCGCCGCAGCCGCAGGGCAGACCGTTCGGCACGATGCGCAGGTGACCGATCTCGCCGCCGGTGCCGAAGCCGCCGCGGAACAGGCGGTCCTCGGTCACGATGGCGCCGCCGACGCCCGTGCCGATGGTGAGCATGGTCATGTCGGACACCAGGCGACCGGCACCGAACCGGAACTCCGCCCAGCCCGCGGCGTTCGCGTCGTTGTCGACCGTGATGTGCAGGTCGCCGAGGCGCTGCTGCAGCTTCTGCCGGAGCGGCTCGTTGCGCCACCGGATGTTCGGCGTGTAGTAGACGATCGACTGCGAGGCGTCGATGAACCCGGGGGCGGCGACCCCCACGGCGCCGACCTGGTGGAGCGAGCTGAGTCGCTCGACCATCGAGACGACGTCGTCGAGCATGGCGTTCGGGTCCGCAGCGTTGGTGGCCACGCGGTCCTCGGCGACGATCTCGCCGAGTTCCGTCACGACCGCACCCGCGATCTTGGTGCCCCCGATGTCGATTCCGATGGCGTGCACGAGGAACGAGCCTACCGGTTCACCGCGAAGTCGCGGAACGCGTGGGTGACGCGTCCTATGCTGGCGGTGCCCCCGCACGTCGAGGGGCACTCGAGTCGAATCGGCAGACAAGGGAGTCACCGTGAACGATCAGCGTCCTGCACGCAGCAGCGCCTCCACCCGCAGCGCCGCCGCCGACACCAGCCCGGTCGGCAGCGCCGCCGCCGGCACCGGGACGTCGGCCGGGAGGCACGCCGCACCCCACGGGACGGGTCCCGTCGCCCCCGACCACGGCTCCGCAGCGCAGCTGCTCGCCGACCGCGCCCGCCTGACGCCGGACCGTCCGATCCTGGCCCAGCGGCACGGTGACACCTGGACCCCCATCACCGCGGCGGAGACGCTGGCGCGGGTGCGTGGGATCGCGAAGGGCTTCGTCGCCGCCGGGCTCGCCCCGGGCGCCCACGTCGCGATCCTGTCCCGCACCCGACTCGAGTGGACCCTCGTCGACTTCGCCGTGTGGACCGCCGGCCTCGTCTCGGTACCGGTGTACGAGACGAGTTCCCCGGACCAGGTGCGCTGGGTGCTGTCCGACTCCGAGGCCGTCGCGATCGTCGTCGAGCAGGAGGAGCACGCGCGCCGGGTCGCCTCGATCGCGCCCGACCTGCCCGCGCTCGGACAGCACTGGACGATCGACGGCGGCGGGCTCGACGACCTCGTGCGGCTCGGCGAGGACGTCACCGACGAGGAGCTCGACGCCCGCACCGCCGACGTGCACGGCCACGACGACGCCACCATCATCTACACCTCGGGCAGCACCGGACGGCCGAAGGGCTGCGTCCTGCGGCACGACAACTTCACCGGCACCGTCGAGGGCGCCACCGAGGCCATGCCCGAGGTCGTCGCCGACGGCGCCTCGACCCTGCTCTTCATCCCGCTCGCCCACGTGTTCGCCCGGTTCATCGCCGTCATGTCGGTGCACGCCGGCGTGCTCGTCGGCCACGAGCCGGACACGAAGGACCTGATGCGGGCGGTGTCGACGTTCCGCCCGACCTTCCTGCTCGCGGTGCCCCGCGTGTTCGAGAAGATCTACAACTCCGCCGAGCAGAAGGCCGACCTGGGCGGCAAGGGACGGATCTTCCGCGCCGCTGCGGCGACCGCGGTGGCGCACTCCGAGGCGGTGGCCGCCGGACGCGTGCCGTTCCTGCTCGGCCTGCGGTTCCGGCTGTTCGACCGGCTCGTCTACGCGAAGCTCCGCGACGCCCTGGGCGGCCGCGTCGGGTACGCGATCAGCGGTTCGGCGCCCCTGTCCCCCCGGCTGTCGCACTTCTTCCGCTCGATCGGGGTCCACATCCTCGAGGGCTACGGCCTGACCGAGACGACGGCCCCCGCGACGGTGAACCGTGCCGGCGAACTGCGGATCGGGTCGGTCGGCCGTGCGCTCCCCGGGGTCGAGGTGCGCACCGCCGACGACGGCGAGATCCTCATCCGCGGCGTGGACGTGTTCGACCGGTACTGGCGGAACGACGAGGCGACCGCGGCGGCCTTCGCCGACGGCTGGTTCCGCACGGGCGACCTCGGCCGCCTGGACGCCGACGGCGTGCTGACGGTCACCGGTCGCGCCAAGGAGCTCATCGTCACGGCGAGCGGCAAGAACGTCGCCCCCGCGCCGCTCGAGGACGGCATCCGCGAGCACCCGCTGGTCGGGCAGGTCGTGGTCGTCGGCGAGGGCAAGCCGTTCGTCGCCGCGCTCGTCACGCTCGACCGCGAGATGCTGCCCGGCTGGTGCGAGTCCCGCGGCATCACGCCGGCGCTGGACCCGCGCGCGGCCGCCGCCGACGAGCGGGTGCTGTCCGCACTGCAGGAGGCGATCGACGTCGCCAACGGGCGGGTGTCCCGCGCCGAGTCGGTCCGGTCGTTCACCGTCCTCGACGCCGAGCTCACCGAGGCCTCCGGACACCTCACGCCCAAGCTGACCATCAAGCGGTCGGTGATCCTGCGCGACTTCGCCGCCGACGTCGACCACATCTACTCCGGGTCGAAGGTCCAGACGACGGCGACGCCCGTCGTCGAGGGTCGCCGCCGGAACCGCTCGTAGCGGCCCTGGCCGCGACCGCCCTGGCCGCAACCGCCTGGGCCCACGTCGCCGGTTCCGACGCGCCGCGCCAGCGGCGGGTCGGCCGTGCCGATGGGGAGAGGCCCGGATCACGTCCGACGGACGGGATCCGGGCCTCCAGGCGGTTCAGCGGGCGCCGGGGGCGCCTGCGGTGCTCAGGCCTCCTGCGACTGCTCCGTCGCGGGAGCGTCGAGGACGGCGGTCGACCCGGTCGTGACGGAGGTCTCGGCGGGACGGCGGTTGGTGCGGGTGCGGTGCGAGCTGAGCTCGTCGTTCTGACTGGTCATGCGGGAGTCCTGGGGGTGGGAAGGGGTGTCGGTGGGAGGCCGACAGCAGCACGGTACCTCCTCGTCAGGACGGAGCGACAATCCCCCGTGGGGGTGTCACCAGCAGCGTGCCCGGAGCGCACAGCTGCGGCGCCGGAGGCTGTGGGACCGCTCAGTGGAACCAGTCCTGCGCACGGATGTCCCGCAGTGCCTGCCGCCGCACCTCGGGGTCGAGCGTCATCACGTAGACGGTGCCGTCGAGGTGGTCGCACTCGTGCTGCAGCGCCTCGGCCATGAGCCCGGTGCCCTCGAGCACGACCTCGTTGCCGTCGACGTCGACGCCGCGGACCCTGGCGTGCGGGTACCGGCGCGTCGGGTAGCCGAGCCCCGGGACGGACAGGCAGCCCTCGTCCATGAGCTCGGGCTCGCCGGAGACCTCGACGAGCTCGGGGTTGAGCACGTACCCGACCTCGCCGTCGACGTTGTACGAGAACGCGCGGAGGCCGACGCCGATCTGCGGAGCGGCGACGCCGGCGCGGCCGGGCTCCTGCACGGTGTCGATGAGGTCCTGCACCAGGTCACGGACGCCCGGGGAACCGAGCGCCTCGGGGCGGATCGGGTCGGACGGTGAGCGGAGGACGGGGTCGCCGAACAGGCGGATGGGACGGACGGTCAATTTACTGCAGCACCACCAGGAGGTCGCCGGCGTCCACCTGCTGGGTCACCGGGATCGCGAGACGGCCCACGGTGCCCGCAACGGGCGCCGTGATGGCCGCTTCCATCTTCATCGCCTCGATGCTCGCCACGGCCTGACCGGCCTGGACGACGTCACCGACGGCGACCTTGAGCGTCACCACGCCGGAGAACGGCGCGGCCACGTGCTTCGGGTCGGACGCATCGGCCTTCTCGGCCGCCTTCGTCTCGACCTCGACCGAACGGTCGCGGACGGCGATCGGGCGGAGCTGCCCGTTCATCGTCGCCATGACCGTCCGGATGCCCTTGTCGTCCACCTCGCCGATCGCCTCGAGGCCGACGAGCAGGTCGACGCCCTTGCCGAGCGGCACGGTGTGCTCCTGCCCGGGGCGCAGCCCGTACAGGTAATCGACCGTCGGCACGACGGACAGGTCCCCGTACTGCTCACGGGCCCGGGCGAACTGCTGGGTGGGCTGCGGGAAGAGCAGCCGGTTCAGCGCGCTCCGCCGTCCCGGTCCGGGCGTGCGGAGGTGGTCCCGCTCGTCGTCGGGCACGGGCGTGATCTCGACCCGGACGTCACGGCCGGCCAGCACCTTCGACCGGAACGGTTCGGGCCAGCCGCCGGGCAGGTCGCCGAGCTCGCCGGCCATGAACCCCACGACGGAGTCCGGGATGTCGTACTTGTCGGGGTTCTGCTCGAAGTCGACCGGGTCGGCGCCGACCGCGGCGAGCTGCAGCGCGAGGTCGCCGACGACCTTCGACGACGGCGTGACCTTGGTCGGGCGCCCGAGGATCCGGTTCGCCTCGGCGTACCAGTCCTCGACCTGCTCGAACCGGTCGCCGAGCCCGAGCGCGATCGCCTGCTGCCGGAGGTTCGACAGCTGTCCGCCGGGGATCTCGTGCTTGTAGACGCGCCCGGTCGGCCCGGCCAGACCGGACTCGAACGGGGCGTACGCGCGGCGGACGGCCTCCCAGTACGGCTCGAGGTCACCGACGGCGTCGAGCGACAGGCCCGTGTCGCGCTCGGTGTGGGCCAGGGCGGCGACCAGGGCCGACATGCTCGGCTGGCTCGTCGTGCCCGCCATCGGGGCCGCGGCGACGTCGACCGCGTCGGCACCCGCGCGCGAGGCAGCGAGCAGGGTCGCGAGCTGTCCGCCGGCCGTGTCGTGCGTGTGGACGTGCACGGGCTGGTCGAAGCGCTCCCGCAGGGCGGTGACGAGCTTCTCGGCCGCACCGGCGCGGAGCAGCCCGGCCATGTCCTTGATGCCGATGACGTGCGCGCCGGCCTCGACCATCTGCTCCGCCAGGCGGAGGTAGTAGTCGAGCGTGTAGAGGTCCTCGGCGGGGTCGAGGAGGTCGGCGGTGTAGCAGAGCGCCGCCTCGGCGACGGCCGTGTCGGTCGCGAGCACGGCCTCCAGGGCGGGACGCAGCTGGCTGACGTCGTTGAGCGCGTCGAACACCCGGAACACGTCGACGCCCGTGGCGGCGGCCTCGGCGACGAAGGCGTCGGTGACCTCCGTCGGGTACGGCGTGTAGCCGACCGTGTTGCGACCGCGCAGGAGCATCTGGATCGGGATGTTCGGCATCGCCGCGCGCAGCGAGGCGAGCCGCTCCCACGGGTCCTCGCCGAGGAACCGCAGCGCGACGTCGTACGTGGCACCGCCCCAGGCCTCGACGCTGAGCAGCTGCGGGGTGAGCCGGGCGACGTGCGGGGCGACGGCGACCAGGTCCTTCGTGCGGACGCGGGTGGCGAGCAACGACTGGTGGGCGTCGCGCATCGTCGTCTCGGTCACGGCGAGGGCCGTCTGGGCGCGCAGGGCCCTCGACCACGCAACCGGCCCCATCGCCAGCAGACGGTCGCGCTGCCCCTCGGGCACCGGCGCCGACAGGTCGACCGCGGGGAGCTTGGCGCTCGGGTCGATCACCAGGGGCGACCGCTCGCCGTTCGGCTTGTTCACCGTGACGTCCGCGAGCCAGGTGAGGACCTTCGTCCCGCGGTCCTTCGAGACGTGCCCGCCGAAGAGCTGCGGGCGTTCCTCGATGAACTTCGTCGAGACGTCACCGCGGGCGAAGTCCGGGTCCTCGAGCACGGCCTGCAGGAACGGGATGTTCGTGCTCACGCCGCGGATGCGGAACTCGGCGAGGGCGCGCTTCGCCCGGGCCACCGCTGCCGGGAAGTCCCGCCCGCGGCACGTCATCTTCGCGAGCATGGAGTCGAAGTGCGGGCTGATCTGTGCGCCGGTGGCGACCGTGCCACCGTCGAGCCGCACCCCCGCGCCGCCGGGGCTGCGGTACGTGCTGATCCGACCGGTGTCCGGACGGAAGCCCTGCGTCGGGTCCTCGGTCGTGATGCGGGTCTGCAGGGCCGCACCGTGCACGGCGACGGTGTCCTGCGAGAGCCCGAGTTGGGCCAGGGTCTCCCCCGCTGCGATGCGCATCTGCGACTGCACGAGGTCGACGTCGGTGACCTCCTCGGTCACGGTGTGCTCGACCTGGATGCGCGGGTTCATCTCGATGAAGACGTGCTGCCCCTCGCGCTCGCCCTCGGTGTCGAGCAGGAACTCGACGGTGCCGGCGTTCACGTAGCCGATCGACCGGGCGAAGGCCACGGCGTCGCGGTGCAGTGCCTGCGCGATCGCGGGGTCGAGGTTCGGCGCGGGGGCGATCTCGACGACCTTCTGGTTGCGCCGCTGGACCGAGCAGTCCCGCTCGAACAGGTGGATGGTGCCGTCGTCGGTGCCCGAGGCGTCCGCGAGGATCTGCACCTCGATGTGCCGCGGACGGATGACGGCCTGCTCGAGGAACATCGTCGGGTCACCGAACGCGCTGTCGGCCTCGCGCATGGCGGCTTCGAGGGCGGCGCGCAGCTCGTCCTTCGTCTCCACCCGGCGCATGCCACGGCCACCACCGCCGGCGACGGCCTTGGCGAACACCGGGAAGCCGATCGCGTCGGCACCGGCGATCAGCTCGTCGATGTCCCGGCCCGCCGGGGTGCTCGCCAGGACCGGCACGCCGGCCGCGATCGCGTGCTCCTTGGCGGTCACCTTGTTGCCGGCCATCTCGAGCACGTGCTCGCCCGGCCCGATGAACGTGATGCCGTTCGCGGCGGCCGCGGCGGCGAGCTCCGGGTTCTCGGACAGGAACCCGTACCCCGGGTAGATCGCGTCCGCACCCGACTCGCGCGCGACGCGGATGATCTCGGAGACGTCCAGGTAGGCGCGGACGGGATGGCCGCGCTCACCGATGAGGTAGGCCTCGTCGGCCTTCAACCGGTGCAGGGAGTTGCGGTCCTCGTGCGGGTAGACGGCGACGGTGCGCGCCCCCAGCTCGTACGCGGCACGGAAGGCTCGGATGGCGATCTCGCCACGGTTCGCGACCAGGATCTTGCTGAACACGACGTCCCTTTCAGCCCGGGTT
Source organism: Curtobacterium oceanosedimentum (assembly GCF_020297365.1). Classification (GTDB taxonomy): domain Bacteria; phylum Actinomycetota; class Actinomycetes; order Actinomycetales; family Microbacteriaceae; genus Curtobacterium. The sequence continues at coordinate 5,443 of NZ_JAIXIG010000038.1, read as the reverse complement.
GAGGTGAGACAACCCTAGTGGCGGTAACGTTGCTGATCGTGCATGTACTCAGCGTGAGCTCCCTCAAGGGTGGTGTCGGCAAGACGACGGTGACGCTCGGCCTGACCTCGGCCGCGTTCGCCAAGGGACTGCGCACGCTGGTGGTGGATCTGGACCCGCAGTCCGACGTCTCGACCGGCCTCGACATCAACCTCGCCGGCCACCTCAACGTGGCGGACGTCCTCGAGAACCCGAAGGAGAAGATCGTCCGTCAGGCGATCGCCCCCTCGGGCTGGACGAAGGGCTCCCAGGGCAAGATCGACGTCATGGTCGGGTCGCCCTCGGCCATCAACTTCGACGGGCCGCACCCGTCGATCCGCGACATCTGGAAGCTCGAAGAGGCCCTGGCCAACGTCGAGCAGGACTACGAGCTCGTGCTCATCGACTGCGCGCCGTCGCTGAACGCCCTGACCCGCACCGCGTGGGCTGCGTCCGACCGCGTGACCGTCGTCACCGAGCCCGGCTTGTTCTCCGTCGCCGCCGCCGACCGTGCCCTGCGTGCCATCGAGGAGATCCGCCGCGGACTCTCCCCGCGCCTGCAGCCCCTCGGCATCATCGTGAACCGTGCCCGCGTGCAGTCGCTCGAGCACCAGTTCCGCATCAAGGAGCTCCGCGACATGTTCGGCCCGCTCGTGCTCTCCCCGCAGCTGCCGGAGCGCACGTCGCTGCAGCAGGCGCAGGGTGCCGCGAAGCCGCTGCACGTGTGGCCCGGCGAGTCCGCGCAGGAGATGGCGAAGAACTTCGACCAGCTGCTCGAGCGCATCATGCGGACGGGCAAGATCGGCCCCTACGCCGACGGCGGCGCCGCCTAGTCGCACGCCCGTCGCGACACGTCGAGGTCGCACTCCGGCCCAGTACCGGCAGTTGGTACTGGGCCGGAGTGCGACCTCAGCTCGTTGTGGCGGTGCGCCTGCGCCGACACGCCACTCACGTCCGCCGAGCGGTCACCGACTGTCGGACGGCAAGGTCGCAGCCGACAGCCCGTGACCAGTCGGCGACGTGCACACGGCGGTTCGTGACCACCCGGCGACGCGCACGCGACGGTTCGTGGCCACGCGCCGACTGCCAGGAGGCGCACCCCGCCCCCGGCAGACGCGCCCGGGTCCGGCTCGCCCAGCGGTCACGACACGTCGCTCACGTCCGACGAGCGGTCACCGACTGTCGGACGGCAAGGTCGCAGCCGACAGCCCGTGACCAGTCGGCGACGCGCGCACGGCGGTTCGTGACCACCCGGGCCGAGCCGCGGGACGAGAACCTGGTCAGGAAGCGCGGGAAGCGCGACGAGCGGCGAGCTCGTCGGAGGGGTCCGCCGCAGCGGTGGCGTCGAGCTCGACGAGGGAGCTCTCGACCTCGCGCAGGACCTTGCCGACGGCGATGCCGAACACACCCTGGCCGCGGGACACCAGGTCGATGACCTCGTCGTCCGAGGTGCACAGGTAGACCGAGGCGCCGTCGGACATCAGGGTGGTCTGGGCGAGGTCGGACACGCCCGACTCGCGCAGCTGGTTCACGGCGGTGCGGATCTGCTGCAGCGAGATACCGGTGTCGAGCAGGCGCTTGACGAGCTTGAGCACGAGGATGTCGCGGAACCCGTAGAGGCGCTGCGATCCGGAGCCGGCGGCCCCGCGGATGGTGGGCTGCACGAGTTCGGTGCGGGCCCAGTAGTCGAGCTGACGGTACGAGATGCCGGCTGCGCGTGCGGCGACGGTGCCGCGGTAGCCGTTCTGCTCGTCGTGCTCGGGCAGACCATCGGTGAAGAGCAGCCCGAGGTCGTACCGGGTCACATCAGACTCGGTGCCAGGGGTGTCGTTCCCACTCATGAGCTTGCCTTCCACGACGATCGAGCTCCCACCCGAAGCTTCAACGACGGGTTGAGAGTTGTTCCGAGGTCCACGGTAGCGACTCCGACCGCTCCCGCGCGGGACATCCGACCCGGCGCGTCCGGCGTGTCGAGGATACGCCCGAACCACCGACACACAACCCCCGTCGGGACACCCGCCGGCGTCATGCGTCGAGACGGCCGATGGCCTGGCGGATGAGGTTCGACCGGATGATCTCGAGGTGTCCGGCGATCTCGCGCGCGAGCTCGGTGGCCTTGGCACGGGACGTGGCGTCACCGCGTCGCGAGACGGGCATGAGCGCCGACTCGATGAGTCCGACCTCGCGCTCGGCGGTGCTGCGCAGGGTGCGGAGGTGCCGCGGCTCGATGCCCGTGCGCTGCAGCTCGACCAGTGCCTTCAGCACCGACACGCTGTCGTCGCCGTAGGTCTCCGTCGCCGGCAGCAGTGACGCGGAGACGGCATCGGCGAGCAGCATCGGCGAGGCGCCGGCGGCCCGGACGGTCTCGTCGCGAGTGTGGCGGCGTTCCCGGCCGAGGATCGAGGGGCGGGGCGCGTCGCCACCGCCGGGGAGCACGGGCTCGCGACCGGCGTCGAGGTCGGCAAGGTAGTCCTTGATGACCTTGAGCGGGAGGTAGTGGTCACGCTGCAGGCCCAGGATCACCCGGAGCCGCTCGACGTCGGCGGCGGAGAACTTGCGGTAGCCGCTGGCCGTGCGGATCGGGGTGACGAGCTCGCGCTCCTCGAGGAACCGCAGCTTGGAGCTCGACAGGTCCGGGAACTCGGGCTTGAGGCGAGCGAGGACCTGCCCGATCGTGAGCAGGTCCGGGGCCGCGGACCCCGCCCGGGCCGCAGCGGACCGTGCGGCCACTACGCGTTCGCCAGGCGCGCCAGGTCGACCCGGGATGCGTAGAACGTGAGGCGGAACTTGCCGACCTGGACCTCGGCGCCGTCGGTGAGCAGCGCTTCGTCGATGCGCACACCGTCGAAGTACGTGCCGTTCAGCGAGCCGTTGTCCTTGACGCTGAAGCTCGTGCCGTGGCGCAGGAACTGCGCGTGCTTGCGCGAGACCGTGACGTCGTCGAGGAAGATGTCGGCGTCGGGGTGCCGACCGGCCGTCGTGACGTCGGAGTCGAGGAGGAACCGCGCGCCCACGTTCGGGCCGCGGCGGACCACGAGCAACGCCGAGCCGGACGGCAGGGCGTTCACGGCGTCACGCTCTTCGCTCGAGACACCGGACTCGGCGGTGAGCGCCGCTCCCATGTCCATGCTGAAGGTCAGCGTGGTGTCGACCAGCCGCTGCTCCGGGGTCTTCTGACCGCCCGGCTGCGGGACCACTGGATCTGGCATCGGTGGACCTCCTCCTCTTGGCCCATCAGCGTATCGGAAACGAGGGCCGGAACGGCAGCCCCGATCGGGGACTGTGGAGGGACTTCCGCGATCCGCGAACGCGCAGCCCCGCGCGAGCGGCGCGGACGGACCCACCGGAGGCGCGTGGCGGGGCCGCACCGCGCCTCCCGTCCGGTAGTGGGTCCCGCCGGGCGCATGGCGCGGCTCAGCGTCCGCGCGCCAGCAACCAGAGCAGGTACGGCGCGCCGACCACGCCGGTGACGACACCGACCGGCAGGGCGTTGCCGGGGATCGCGAACTGTGCGATCAGGTCGCTGCCGAGCGTGATCGCGGCACCGACCGCGGCCGCCGGGGCGAGGGCGACCCGGCCCCCGCCGACCAGCCGCCGGGCGATCGGCGCGGCCATCAGCGCGACGAACGACACCGGACCCGCGGTCGCGACGGCGGCGGCCGTCATGCTCACGGCGGTCAGCAGGAGCAGCACCTTCGCCCGGTCCGGCCGGAGTCCGAGCGCCGCGGCCACCTCGTCGCCGAGGCCCAGGACCTGCAGGCGCGCGGACTGCAGCAGCGCGAGCACCAGGAGCACGACGAACGCGACGCCGAGCACGCCGACCAGGTCGCGGTCCACGGCGTTCAGGCTGCCCGAGAGCCAGAGCAGCGCGGTGCCGGCCTGCGTGACCGACCCGCTCGTGAGCATCCACCCGGTGATGCTCAAGCACACGGCGGCGACGCCGATGCCGACCAGGACGACGCGGTTGCCGGTGATGCCCCGACGCCAGGCCAGCGCCGCGATCACGGTGGACACCACGACGGCGCCGACGAGCACGACCGAGAACAACGTGCCGCCGGACGCTCCGAACAGCACGATGGCGGTCAGGCCGGCGGCGCTCGCACCCGAGGTGACCCCGATGACGTCGGGGCTCGCGATGGGGTTCCGCACCACGCTCTGCACGATGGCGCCGGCGACCCCGAGGCTGCCGCCGACGAGCACCGCGCCGAGGACCCGGGGGCCGCGCAGCTGTCCGATGACGAAGTCCGAGATCCGGTCGCCCTGCCCGGCGAGACCCGCGACGACCTGCCCCGGTGACAGCGGGATCGATCCCGCGCCGAGCCCGACCAGCACGAGCACCGCGATCACGGCGACGACCGCGACGAGGACGATGGCCTCGCGGCGGAGCGCGGTCAGCCGGGGGCCGGTCGGGCGACGGACCCCGCTCACAGTCCCCGCACCGCCCGCGACCGGACCAGTGCGATGAACACCGGTGCACCGATGAGCGCGGTGACGATGCCGACCTGCAGCTCCCCCGGGTACGCGACGAGCCGCCCGACGACGTCGGCGACGAGCAGCAGCGCGGGGGCGACGATCGCCGACAGCAGGATCGTCCAGCGGTGGTCCGGCCCGCTCAGCCGGCGGACCGCGTGCGGCACGGCGAGGCCGACGAACGCGACGGGGCCGGCTGCGGCGACGGCCGATCCGGCCAGCAGCACGGCGACGACCCCGCCGACGGCGCGGACGAGCACGACCCGCTGCCCGAGCGACGCCGCCAGTTCGTCACCGAGCGCGAGGGTGTTGAGCGACCGGCCGAGGGCGAACGCGATGACGAGGCCGACGAGCACGGGGACGGTGACCACCCCGGCCGTCGCCAGGTCCTTGCCCGTGAGCGCGCCGACCTGCCAGAAGCGCAGCTGGTCGAGCAGGCTCTGGTCGGTCACGAGCACCGCCGTGGTCACCGAGGACAGCGCGGCGGCGACGACGGCTCCGGACAGGGCGAGGCCGACGGGCGACAACCCGCGGCGAGCGGCCGCGGCGACGCCGTAGACGAGCAGGGCCGCGAGCGCGGCGCCGACGAAGGCGAACGGCAGGTACGTCGCGGTGCCGCTCACGCCGAACAGGGCGATGCCGGCCACGATCGCCAGGGTCGCGCCGGAGTTGATGCCGAGGATGCTCGGGTCGGCCAGGGGGTTGCGGGTCACGCCCTGCATCACCGCGCCGGCGACGCCGAGGGCCGATCCGGCGAGCAGCCCGACGACGGTGCGGGGTACCCGGTTGCCGAAGACGATGAGCCCGACCTCGTCGTTGCGCCCCGGGTGCAGCACGGTGTCCAACACGGTGCCGAGCGGAATCGGCCGCGACCCGAACGCGATCGACAGGGCACACGCCACGACGAGGACGACGACGGACAGCACGGTCGCTCCGACGAGTCGGGAGACGGGGC
>NZ_JAIXIG010000037.1 GCF_020297365.1 Curtobacterium oceanosedimentum | reverse complement strand
GCTGCCGCCACCCCGGCGGTGTTCCCGCTCTCGCTCGACGCCGAGGACGACGACACCAACGAGGTGCCCCTGCCCAGGATCGCGACGGACACCCCCGCCGAGCCCGAGGCAGCTGCTCCGAAGGTCCCCGCGGCGTTCCAGCGCTCGTCCGAGCCCAAGCCCGTGACGACCGCGTTCGCGCCGCCCGCCGGCCACTGGTCGCAGCAGGCACACGACTCGAACGACTCCGAGGTGCACGACGAGGAGACCGGCACGCGCCGTGTCGCCGTGACGAACACCAACGCGATCATCCTGCCGAACTCGGCCCTGGCCGACCCGACCGGTGCGCTCAACGCCACGGGCGAGGTCATCCTGACCGGCTCGATCGACCTGCCGGCGTCGCTGTCCTCGACCGGGTCGCACCGGCCGATCGACGGCGCCGAGGTCGACCGGCTGCTCGAGCAGCACGACGAGCAGCCCGAGACGGACGCCAGCCCCGTGCGGGCGAGCCGTGCGGTGTCGAGCCACACGTCCACGCGCCAGGTCGTCCTCGCCGCGGCGAAGCCGAAGGAGTCACGCACGCCGCTCGTGCTCAGCTTGGCCCTCGGTTCGGTCGGACTGGCCGCGGCCGGCGTGATCATCGTCGCTCTCATCACGACCCACATGGGCGGTTGACGCCCGCGTCCTCTATCGCCGCACCCGCAGCCACCGTCGGCAGCCGTCTGGCCGCTGTCGGTGGCGTGGCTTATGATCGTGACCCAGCAAGCGAACCGGCTGTCCGTCGGTTCGACGACCGGAAGGAATCCGTGACCGCCTCCACTCGCGCACTGGAACTCGTGCAGGCCGCAGCACTCGCGGCCGACGCCAAGCAGGCCGAGGACCTCGTCGCGCTCGATGTGACCGGGCCGTTGCAGCTCACGGACGTGTTCCTGCTCGCAACCGGTCGGAACGAACGCAACGTGCAGTCCATCGCCGACGCCGTCGAGGAACGCCTCCTCGAGCTCGGCGCGAAGACCCTCCGTCGTGAGGGCCGGGCCGAGGGCCGCTGGGTCCTCATCGACTTCGGGGACATCGTCGTGCACGTGTTCCACGACGAGGACCGCCAGTACTACTCGCTCGAGCGACTCTGGGCCGACTGCCCGACGATCTCGCTCGAGCTCCCGGTGGACCACACCGCCTGATCAGCGACGCGCCCGGGTGACGGCACCGATTTCGTCACCCGGCGTTCGCGTGGTGTACGCTTCCATGGTGCCCCCGGGGAACCGGAGGTCACGACAGCAAAATGTTCTGGGTCTGTGGCGCAGCTGGTAGCGCACCTGCATGGCATGCAGGGGGTCAGGGGTTCGAGTCCCCTCAGATCCACCAACAACCCCCGTTGTTCCTCGGAACGGCGGGGGTTTCCTCGTCTCCGGCTCCGCCCGACCGCCCGCTACGCTGAGCGCATGAGCAACGATGCGCCGCTGTCCGGGTCCCCGCTGACGATCGCCTCCGCCGGGTACACGGCCGACATCGCCACCGTCGGCGCGACGCTCCGGACGCTCCGCCACGAGGGCCGCGACCTGGTCGTGCCGTTCGACGCCGACGAGGTCCGCCCGGTCTTCCGCGGTGCCGTGCTCGCCCCGTGGCCGAACCGGATCGTCGACGGCGAGTACTCCTTCGGCGGCACCGACCACGAGCTCGCGCTCACCGAGCCGACGCGGCACCACGCCCTGCACGGACTCGTCGCCTGGACCGACTTCGGCGTCCGGGCCGCCGAGCCCGACCGCGTGGTGCTCGGCACGACCGTGCAGGCGCAGCAGGGCTACCCGTACCGCGTCGAGGTCACGGTCGAGTACCGGCTCGACGCCGAGGGGCTGCACACCACGATCACCGGGACGAACACCGGGGCCGACGACGCGCCCTGGGGGACCGGTCCGCACCCGTACCTCAGCGCCGGCCCCGGGAGCGTGGACGACTGGACCCTCACGCTGCCGGCGGCGCAGGTGCTCGAGGTCACGCCGGACCGGCTCGTGCCGACCGACCTGGTGCCGGTGCACGACGAGTTCGACCTGCGGACCCCGACGCTGATCGGCGACCGGTTCGTCGACCACGCGTTCACCGGCTTCGACCGCGACGCCGCCGGACTCGCCGCCATCACGGTCACGGCGACGGACGGGCACGGCGTCCGGGTGACCTTCGGACCCGAGTGCGGTTGGGCGCAGGTGCACACGGCGGACCACGTCGTCCCGGAGTACCACCGCACCGGCCTCGCCGTCGAGCCGATGACGTGCGCCCCCGACGCCTTCAACGACGGCGAGGACCGCGGTCTCGTGGTCCTCACGCCGGGCGCCTCGCACGCCGCCGCATGGACGATCGCCGCGGTCTGACCGTCCCGGCCGCGCGCATCGAGGTCCGCCGGCTGGACCCGGCTCCCGACCTGGCCGTCCTCGCGGCGGCGTCGACCGCCGACCTCGTCTGGCTCGACTCGGCGCTGCCCGACGGCGCTCCCGCGACGGCACGCCCTCGTGCGCGCTGGTCGGTGCTCGCGTGGACCGACGGGCCGTTCGCCAGTCGGTTCCACCACCAGGACCGCCGCGCGCACCGGACCGTCGCAGCACCGGCCGCGGCCTGGTTCGGTCCGACCGGCTCGGACGACCGTCCGGCCTTCGCGGCGCTGGCCGACCTGCTGGCACGGACGCCCCACCTGCCCGGAGCGGTTGCCGGGTGCGGGTTCGCGCTCGGTTGGGTCGGGTTCCTGGGCTACGAGCTCGGCAGGGAGTCCGGCGGCCCCGATCGCACCGCCGACGGCCACGCCGACGCAGACCTGCGGTTCGTCGACCGCGCGGTCGTGGTGGACCACGCCGGCGGGGCCTGGGCGTTGGCGCTCGTCGCCGACGCGGAACCGGCGGCCAGCGCGCGGAACCGGGCGTGGCTCGAGTCGGTGCCCACGTCGACGGCGTCGGCCGACCCCGGGGAGGTGCCCCCGGGCCTCCCGGACGGGGTGGCGACCGCCCGCGTGAGCCGCGCTGCCTACCAGGACGCGGTCGACGCGTGCCGCGCCGAGATCCGCGAGGGCAACGCCTTCCAGGTCTGCCTCACCACCGCCTTCGCGGTCGGCCGGGAGGCCCGGGCCGGCTCCGGCGCGGACGCCCACCTGCTCGAGTACCTGCGGATGCGTGCGGCGGACCCGGTGCCGTTCGGCGCCTGGCTGCGGCTCGGGCCGCTGCGGGTGGCGAGCCGGTCGCCCGAGCGGTTCCTGCGGATCGACGCCGCCGGGACCGTCCTGGCGGAGCCGATCAAGGGCACGCGACCGCGACTCGTCGACCCCGCCGCGGACGCGGCCGAGCGCGACGAACTCGCCACGAGCGCGAAGGACCGCGCGGAGAACGTGATGATCGTCGACCTGCTGCGGAACGACCTGCTGCGGACGGCGCTGCCCGGCTCGGTGCACGTCGAGCGGTTGTGCGACGTCGAGACCTACGCGAGCGTGCACCAGATGGTGTCGACGATCGGCGCGGTGCTGCCGGAGAGGACGTCGCGCGCCGACGTGGTGCGTGCGGCCTTCCCGCCGGGGTCGATGACCGGGGCGCCCAAGATCAGCGCGATGGCGATCGCCGACCGGCTCGAAGGGGCGCCGCGCGGGGTGTACTCGGGGGCGATCGGGTACTTCTCGGCGAGCGGGGCGGTGGACCTGTCGGTGGTGATCCGGACACTGGTGACGGTGCTCGACGACGCGGGTTCCGTGCGGTCCCGCACCCTCGGGGCCGGGGGAGCGGTGACGTGGTCGTCGGTGGCGGCGGACGAGGCGGACGAGGTCGAGACGAAGACGCGGTCGGTGTTGGGCAGCGTCGGAGCCGTGGTGTCGTGGTGAGCTGACAGAGCCGACGAACGTGTGTTCGAACCGCACTGTCCACGGATGTCGGACGCGATTGACATCATCGAACACATGTTCGAACATGAGGGCATGCAGTCGGCGGCAGCACTCCGGTCGCCCGACCCGGAACGGGGCGGGCGGAGCGGTGCTGCCCGGGGCGGACCGCGCCGCGGGACCGACCACCTGGGCGATGCCCGCGCGGCGCTCGACCGCATCACCTCCCTGCGTTCGCGGGTCGCCGACATGGAGTCCACGCGGGTCGACACCGCCGGGCTCCCCACCGCGCCCGCACTGGAACCCCTGCTGCCGGGCGGAGCCATCCGGGTCGGTGGCACCTACGCCGTGCCCGAGTCCGTGCTGCTCGCGATCACCATGCTGCAGGCCGCCTCGGCCGCCGGGGCGTGGTGCGCGGTCGTGGGGGTGCCGTCCTTCGGGATCGAGGCCGCCGCCGCCGCCGGGATCGACCTCGAGCGGCTCGTGCTCGTCCCCGACCCGGGTGACCAGTGGCTCGCGGTGACGGCGGCGATGGCCGACGTCGCGCAGATCGTCCTCACCCGACCGCTCGGCCGGGTCGTGCCCGGTGACGTCGCACGGCTGTCGGCCCGGCTGCGGCAGCGCGGTGGGGCGCTCGTCGCGCTCGGCTCCTGGCCCGGGGCGGACGTCACGCTGCGGGTCACGGCCTCGACGTGGAGCGGCATCGGACAGGGCCACGGGCACCTGACGGAGCGCCGGGCCACCGTGACGGCGAGCGGGCGGGCCGGCGCGGTGCGTCCGGCGACCGCCGAGCTCCTCCTGCCCGCGGCGGACGGCGCGGTCCGGGCCGCGACCCCGGTGCCGTCGGTGGGCTCCGGCGACACCCGGGTGCTCCGGCCCGTGGCGGTGGCGTCGTGATCGCCGCCGGCCGCGTCCGAGCCGACGCGATCACCCGCGGGGCGGCACTGCCCGAACCGCCCCCGACCCGGACCATCGTGCTCTGGTGCCCGGACTGGCCGGTCATCGCGGCGTCCCGGGCGGCCGGGACCCCGCCGGAGCAGCCGTTCGCCCTGGTCGCGAAGGGCCTGGTGTTCGCGAGTTCGGCGTCGGCACGCGAGCAGGGCGTCGTGCGGGGCCTCCGTGTGCGTGAGGCCCAGGCCCGCTGCTCCGGGCTCGTCGTGCAGCCGTACGACGACGCCCTGGACCACCGCGCCTTCGAACCCGTCATCCGTGCGGTCGAGGCAGCGGTCCCCGGGGTCGAGGTACTCCGGCCCGGCACCCTCGCGCTGCGCGCCCGCGGGCCGGCCCGGTACTACGGCGGCGAGCGAGCGGCTGCGGCGACCCTGGCCGGCATCGCGGCCGACCACGGTGCACCGGCGGTGCGGGCCGGGGTCGCCGACACCCCGTTCGCGGCGGACCAGGCGGCCCGTGCCCGTCCGGTGCGTCCCGGCGAACGTGTGCGCCTGGTGCCCGTCGGCGGATCGGCGGACTTCCTCGCGCACCTGCCGCTCGGGGTGCTCGGCGACCCCGACCTGGCGACGGTGCTCGACCGGCTCGGCATCACCACACTGGGCGACTTCGCGGCACTCGGCGACGAGCAGGTGCGGGACCGGTTCGGCGTGGCCGGGGCGTTCCTGCACCGGTTGGCCGGCGGTCGCGACCCGCGCGAGATCGCGGCGCGGGAGGTCCCGCCGGAACTCCGGGTCGAGGCGTCGTTCGAACCGCCGCTGGACCGCGCCGACCAGATCGCGTTCGCGTTCCGGCGCTCCGCCGACGACTTCGCCGAGCGGCTCCGGGTCGCCGGACTCGTGGCGACGACCATCCGGGTGGGGATCGTCGACGAGCGGGACGTCCTGCTCGAACGGACCTGGGCGCACCCGCGCTGGTTCGACGCCGCCGACGTGGTCGACCGGGTGCGCTGGCAGCTCGCCGGCGGGGTGGACCCGAGCGGGCTCGAAGCACCGGTCACCTCGGTCGTGCTCGAGCCCGTGGCCGTCGACGACGTGGCGAACCACGAACGCGGACTGTGGGGCTCCGGCCCCGACGAACGCGTGCACCACGGGCTCGCCCGGATCCAGGGCATGGTCGGGCACGACGGCGTTGTCAGCCCGCGCATCGGCGGGGGCCGCACCCTGTCCGAGCGCGTGGTGCTCGTGCCGTGGGGTGACGCCCCGGCCGGGGGCGAGCGGGCCCTGGCGACCGTCCGCGACCGCCCGTGGCCCGGCAAGCTGCCCGGCCCGCCACCGGCCACCGTGCTCGAACGCCCCCGGCCGGTCGACGTGGTCACGGTCGGCGGTGAGCACGTCGACGTCGACGAGCGTGGGGTGCTGTCCGGCGTGCCCGGGCGGTTCCGTGCCGACGGCGACCGCGGCGGTGCGTTCGCCGGCGTGACGGCCTGGGCGGGCCCGTGGCCGCTGGTCGTGCGGTGGTGGGAGTCCGGCGGGCGGCGCCTGCACCGGCTGCAGCTCGTCGACGCCGAGGGTCGTGCGTGGTACCTCGTGCTGGCGGACCACCGGTGGTGGGCCGAGGCGGTCGCGACGTGAACCGGACCAGCAACAGGAGCGTGACCTGATGGGCTACAGCAACCCACCCATCCCGTGGTCGCAGTTCGAGCGCGCCCTGTCCGACAAGCGGAGCCCGGGGAGCACCCACGACGGCGACGGCGGGGACAGCCCGGCGTGGTCCCGCAAGCGCGAACCGTACGCGGCCGCCCCGCCACCCACCGAGCCGGGCCAGACCGCGCCCGTCGTGCCGTACGCGGAGCTGCACGCGCACTCGACGTTCAGCTTCCTGGACGGGGCGAGCCAGCCCGAGCAGCTGTTCGAGGAGGCCGCTCGACTGCGGCTGCACGCCCTCGCCCTCACCGACCACGACGGCTTCTACGGGGCCGCCCGGATGGCCGAGGTCGCCGAGGCGTACCCGCAGGTCGGCACGGTCTTCGGGACCGAGCTGTCGCTCGGGCTGACCGAGCCGCAGAACGGTGTCCCGGACCCCGAGGGCTCCCACCTGCTGCTGCTCGCCGACGGGCAGGACGGCTACCACCGGCTGGCGGGCGCGGTGACGAGCGCGCACCTGGCAGCCGGGTCCGAGAAGGGCAGCCCGCGGTACGACCTCGACGACCTGGCGGCGCGGGCGGACGGACACTGGCGCGTGCTCACCGGCTGCCGGAAGGGCACCGTGCGGCAGGCCCTCGAGCAGGGCGGCGCGTCTGCGGCCGAGACCGCCCTGCGGGTGCTGCTCGACCGCTTCGGCACCCGCAACGTGGTGGTGGAGCTGATCGACCACGGCGACCCCCTGGACAGCGCCCGCAACGACGCGTTGGCCGAACTGGCCGCGAAGCACGCGCTGCCGGTGGTCGCGACCGGCAACGTGCACTACGCCACCCCCGACCGGTTCCCCGTCGCCACCGCACTCGCGGCGGTCCGGGCCCGCCGCAGCCTCGACGAGGTGGACGGCTGGCTGCCCGCCGCGGACACCGCGCACCTGCGCTCCGGGGCCGAGATGGCCAGGCGCTTCGGACGCTACCCGGGCGCGATCGAGCACACCGTCGCCCTGGCCGACGAGCTCGGCTTCCGGCTGCGGACGGTCAAGCCCGGGCTGCCCGACCTGGACGTCCCCGACGGGCACACCGCGATGTCGTGGCTGCGCGAGCTCACCTGGACCGGTGCGCGGCGGCTCTACCCGGGCAGCGCGGACGGCGTCGACCCGCACAAGCGGGAGCGCATCGAACGCGAACTGTCCGTGATCCAGGACAAGAACTTCCCCGGCTACTTCCTCATCGTGCGCGACATGGTGCAGTACGCCCGCAGCCGGGGCATCCTGTGCCAGGGACGGGGATCGGCGGCGAACTCGGCGGTCTGCTACCTGCTCGAGATCACCGCGGTGGACTCGATCCGGTACGGGCTGCCGTTCGAACGGTTCCTGTCGGCGATGCGGGACGAAGAACCCGACATCGACGTCGACTTCGACTCCGACCGGCGGGAAGAGGTGATCCAGTACGTGTACGAGAAGTACGGCCGGTACAACGCCGCGCAGGTCGCGAACGTGATCACCTACCGACCGAAGGGCGCGGTGCGGGACATGGCGAAGGCGCTCGGCCACAGCCCGGGGCAGCAGGACGCCTGGTCGAAGCAGGTCGAGCGGTGGGGATCCGTGACCGAGAGCCAGGACCACGACATCCCGCCGGCGGTCGTCGGGCTCGCCAGCGACGTGCTCGGGCTCCCGCGACACCTCGGCATCCACTCCGGGGGCATGGTGCTGACCGACCGGCCGGTGGGCGAGGTCGTGCCGATCGAGCACGCCCGGATGGACGGTCGCACCGTGCTGCAGTGGGACAAGGACGACTGCGCCTACATGGGCCTGGTGAAGTTCGACATGCTCGGGCTCGGCATGCTGGCAGCGCTGCAGTACTCGTTCGACCTGGCGGCGGAGCACTGCGGGGAGCGCTGGGACATGCACTCCATGCCGAAGGAGGAACAGGGCGTCTACGACCAGCTCTGCCGGGCGGACACCATCGGGGTGTTCCAGGTCGAGTCGCGGGCGCAGATGGGCACGCTGCCCCGGCTCCTGCCCCGCCGGTTCTACGACCTGGTGATCGAGGTCGCACTGGTCCGTCCCGGGCCGATCCAGGGTGGTGCCGTGCACCCGTACATCCGTCGGCGCACCGGCGAGGAGCCGATCACGTACATCCACCCGTCGCTCGAGCCGGTGCTCGAACGGACCCTCGGGGTCCCGCTGTTCCAGGAGCAGCTGATGCAGATGGCGATCGCGGTCGGCAACTGCTCGGGCGACGACGCCGACCTGCTCCGACGGGCGATGGGGTCGAAGCGCGGGCACGAGAAGATCGACCGTCTGCGCGACAAGCTCTACACGGGCATGTCGGACAACGGCATCCACGGGGCCGATGCCGACGCGATCTACGCCAAGATCCAGGCGTTCGCGAACTTCGGCTTCGCGGAGAGCCACTCCATCAGCTTCGCCCTGATCGTCTACGCGAGCGCATGGATGCGGCTGCACTACCCGGGCGCCTTCCTCGCGGCGCTGCTCCGGGCGCAGCCGATGGGGTTCTACTCGCCGCAGACGCTCGTCGCCGACGCCAGACGGCACGGCGTCCAGGTGCTCCGGCCGGACATCCTGCGTTCCGGGGTCGACGCGACGCTCGAAGCGCTGCCGGACGGCGCCGTGCCGGACGGTGCAGCGTCGGGCGGGGACGACGCCTGCCTGGTCACGGAGCAGCCGCCGGTCCTGCCGTTCGACGGGTCGCTCCCCGAGGACACCGCACGCCATCGACGTGACGGTGCCTTCGCCGTGCGGCTCGGGCTCGCCGAGGTCGCGTCGCTCAGCCGCAGGAGCGCCGAGAAGATCGTCGCGGAGCGGGACGCGAACGGCCCCTTCGCCGACATGTCCGACCTGGCCCGCCGGGTCGGCCTGACCACCGCACAGCTCGAGGCCCTCGCCGCCGCCGACGCCTTCGCGCCCTTCGACATCGACCGGCGTGGTGCGATGTGGTCGGCGGCCCAGGCGGCTGCCGAGCGGCCCGACCAGCTGCCGGACACGCAGGTCGTCGTGCAACCGCCGCTGTTCGGGCAGATGACGAGCGGCGACGTCCTGATCGCCGACATGTGGTCGACGGGCATGACGACCGACGACCACCCGGTGCGGCACGTGCGCGACCGGCTCGCGGCGCGGCGGGTGCTCAGCGTGCAGGACACCGCGACCGCCGAGACCGGACGGCGGGTCGAGATCGGCGGGATCGTCACGCACCGGCAGCGTCCGGCGACGGCGTCCGGCATCACGTTCCTGAACGTCGAGGACGAGACCGGACTGGTCAACGTCATCTGCAGCGTCGGGGTGTGGGGCCGCTACCGGCGGGTGGCACGGGAGTCGCCGGCGGTGATCGTCCGGGGGATCCTCGAACGCTCGCCCGACGGTGTGGTCAACCTGGTGGCCGACCGGATCGAGCACCTGTCCCTGTCGGTCCGGACACGCTCACGGGACTTCCAATGATCCGGCCGGCACCGCGGACCGCTGCGCTCAGCGCACCTCGGGCAGACGCACCGTGACCTCGAGACCACCCGAGGGCACGTTGCGGAGCCCAGCCGTGCCTCCCGCCCGTTCCGCCACGGCACGCACGATCGCGAGCCCGAGGCCGGACCCGCCGGGCACGGCGACGGCACCGGTCGAGGGGTCGGGATTCGGCCGCGACTTCCGAGCTTCGTCCGGGCGGGTGAACCGGTCGAACGCGACCGGGATGAACGACTCGGGCACACCGGGCCCGTCGTCGGTGATCTGGAGCACACCCTCGTCGCCCGTGCTGCGCCAGGACACGAAGATGCCACCGCCGCGGGGGAGTGCCGCGACGGCGTTGCCCGCGATGTTCGTGACGAGCTGCGCCATCCCACCGGTGTCGATCCGGTAGCGAGGCTCGACGGTGCCCCCGCCGGTGCCCGGTCCCGCGCCACCCACCGCGACCGGCGGTTCGAGGTCGAAGTCGACGGTGATGTCCTTCGCCGACGCGATGAGCCGGACGCGGTCCACGGCGGCCATCACCTCGTCGCCCAGGTCGGACCAGGCGGTCTCGGGGCGCTGGTCGCCGTCCTGCTCACGGCGTTCCGACTCCTCGATCCGCGACAGCGCGAGCAGGTCGTTCGCCAGTCGGGACAGGCGGGCGACGCTGTGCTTGGCGCGTTCGATGTGCGCGGCCAGTGCGGCGGCGTCGTCGGCGTCGAGCGCGGCCAGGTCGAGCTGCGTCGTCAGGATGGCGAGCGGTGTGCGGAGCTCGTGGCTCGCGTCGGACACCATCTGCCGTTCCCGCTCGGTGGCCTGCCGCGTCCGGGCGAGGAAGGCGTTGAGGGTGGTCGCCAGCGAGGCCAGTTCGTCCTGTGCCGGACCGACGGGCAGCTCGGCGCGTTCGGGGGCGGCGGACAGGCGCTCCGCCTCGCGCCGCATCCGGTTGACCGGCCGCAGCGCCGCGGTCGCCAGGATCCACGACGCCACACCGAAGGCGACGAGGATCGCGACACCGGTCAGCGACAGGGTCGTGGTGAGGTCGTCGACGACGATCGCCTCGGCCTGCGAGTTCCGCGCCGCGACCACGGTCCACCGGCCGACCTGGTTCACCGGGTGCTCGACGACGACGCGGTACTCCGACCCGGACACGCGGATGACCGAGGTTCCGGCCGGGGTGGTCGTCAGGCTGCCGAGGGCCTGCTCGACCCGCTTCGGCATCGTGGACAGGCGGATCTCGCCGGACGGCGAGACCACGGCCACCAGCTGCGCGTTGCCGGGCGGGGACAGGTCTGGATCACTGTCGACCTCGAGCGTGGCGACGTACGGGTCGGCGTCGGCGTCGAGCAGGGTGCGCGAGGCACTGGCGACCACGCTCACCACCTGGAACCGCATCACGAGGACGAGCAGCAGGATGACGATCGCCGCGATGGCGGTCGAGCCGATCGTGATCCGCGCGCGCAGCGACAGCAGCCGCAGGGGACGGATCGGGCCGCGGCGGTCCGATCGCGAGCCGTCCGCGGCCTCGTTCACGCTCCGAGCAGGTCGAGGCGGTACCCGCGGCCCCGGACGGTGGCGATCGCGACCGTGGCGTCGTGCGCGGTGAGCTTCTTGCGGAGGTACGAGATGTACTGCTCGACGACGTTCGGGTCGACGTGCTGCGAGCCGTCCCAGACCTCTTCGAGGATCTTCGGGCGGTCGACGACGCTCCCCGCCGACCGCGCGAGCAGCCGGAGCAGTGCGAACTCGGTCGGGCTCACGGCGACGCGTTGGCCGCGGATCGCGATGCGACGGGCTTCGGAGTCGATGGAGACGTCGCCGACCTCGATGGTGCGTGTGGCGCCGGCGGACTCGCGGCGACCGAGGGCGCGCAGGCGGGCGGTGAGCTCGGCGAAGGCGAACGGCTTGGTGAGGTAGTCGTCGGCACCGGCGTCGAGCCCGAACACCCGGTCGTCGACGGCGTCCCGCGCGGTCACGAGCAGGATGCGCACCGGGTCCTCGCGCTCGCGGATGCGTCGGGCGAGCTCGAAGCCGGACATGCCGGGCATCATGACGTCGACGACGGCCAGGTCGAACGCCTGCTCGCCGAGGGCGATGAGTGCCTCGACGCCGTTCTCGACCGCCGTGACGCGGTACCCCTCGGCAGCGAGCCCGCGTTCCATGAGCGCGCGCATCTCGTCGTCGTCCTCGACCACCAACAGCCGCATGTTCGACCTCCTCGGACCCATCGTGGCATCGAACCGGTCGCGGCGGTCGTTCCCCCGGCCGATCTCGCTGAATCTCGTCACAGGACAGGCAGAACGGTCCGTCCCTTGTTCTAGGGACGTGAGCACTGCTTGCGTCGTTGCTAGGCTCCGGCAGCGGACGGCGTCACCCGAGGCGCTGGCCACAGCACTGGGGGATCATGAACGACTCGATCGACCACCCGGCGATCCTGCGCCTGCGCGCGGAACTCGACGCGGCGTGGAAGGGCATGGGCACACTCGCACAGCTGGACGACGTCCCGCGCGGGCGGGTGGTCGCCGAACTGCGGACGGCCGTGCCGGACGTCGCGAGCCGTGCCGCTCGCGAGGTCGGCAGTGAGGCCGTCGTCGCCGAGATCTGCCGGTACGCCCACGTCGGCGCTCCGGGAGCGACGGCGACGGTGCAGACGGCGGTGATCTGGGGCGACGTCGTGCAGTCGGCGTCGGAGGCGGCGCGCGCCACGGGCTGACGTCGCGCCGAGCACCGACCCACGGGCCGGCCGACCGCGCGCCGCGCGTCGCCGTCGGGCGAGCGCCACGCGCCTCGGCCCGGCCCACCCGCACCGACGAGCGCGCCTAGTCGTCCTCGCCGAGCAGTTCCTCGCGCACGCGCCGGATGTCCTCGAGCAGCGCGCCGATGAGCACCCAGTGCCGCGTGTTCGGCCGCACCACCGTGAGCGGTGCCGTCAGCGCGGGCTCCGTGACCTCCGAGGCGCCGAGCTCGTCCGACGAACCGCCCGCACCGGCACCGGGCTCGAGCCGCGTCGACTCCACCCGAGCGCTGAGCGCCCGCACGTCGGCGCCGATCCGGGCCACCTCGGTCGCGATGCCGTGCACCACCGGGTCGGCGCGCAGGTCCGGCGCGGTGTTGTCACGGATCGCCCGGGTCATCCCGGTGACCCGGGTGACCAGGACCCGCAGGTGGTCCGTGACGGCGACGTCGCGGTCCAGCACCCGGCGGTGCCGCCCGCCGCGCGGGTTCATCGTGAGCGACTCGCGTGCGGCGGCGAGCGACGCCTCGGTCTTCGCGTGCTGCTGCCGCAGGGCCCGTGCCGTCACGAGCGCCTCGTCCCACCGGTCGTGGTCCCACCCCTCGGTCAGTCCGATCGCGATCCGCTCGAACGCGACGGCGGTGTCGCGGGCGAGCCGGGCGACGGCCAGGTGCGCGGGTTCGAGCAGGACGGGCGGCACGATCAGCGCGTTGACGACGAGGGCGACGAGCGCGCCGATCACGGTCTCGAGGACCCGGTCGGCGGAGTAGTTCGGCGTCACCACGCCGGCGGTGAGCACGAGCATGCCGCTGATCCCGACCTGCGTCGCCGAGGTCGGGGTGAGCCGGAGCGCCCAGGCGATGAGGATCGCGAGCACGATGACGAGCAGCACCACCAGCACACCGTCACCGAGCAGCAGGTGGAACCCGGTGGCCAGGACGACCCCCAGCACGACGCCGGCGCTCCGCTCGAGCCCCTTGACGAACGACTGGGTGATGCTCGGTTGCACCACGAGCAGCGCGGCGATCGCGGCGAAGGTCGGGAACGGCCCGTCGATGACGAGCCGGCAGAGCAGCACGGCGGCGACCACGGCGACGGCGGTCTTCACGACCTGCAGGAACGGCGTCCGACTGGAGCTGCGGAGACGGGCGACCGGGTTCACACCGACCACGGTAGCCACCGGCCGCGCGCCGAGCCGTGCACGAACGCGACGAAACCGCCCCGACACGGTTGACTGATGTCGTGTGGCCCAACCATGAGCGCGTCATCCCGCAGGCCTTCGCCGGCTCCGGGACCTCGGTGGTGGCCGCACGCGCGCACTCCGTCGAGCCGTCGGGCAACGGGTACCTGTACGGCTACGAGGTCGACACCGTCGACCGCACCGGACAGCGCGCCACCGTCCTGACGTACGTCGACACCGGCGGCACGCACGACCAGAACAGCGCGATCGTCACCGATCCCACGACGGGTGAGCCGGTGTCCGTGTGGGCGTACCCGAACGACCCCGGCCTGCCGGTGCTGCCGCAGGTCACCTACCGCGACGCCGTCGCCGAGCTCCTGACGACGCTCGGCATGCCGGTCACCGACCCGGTCCTGACGGTGGCCGCCTACCGACCGGGCAAGCGTGCGGTGGTGCGGGTCGACGCCCCTGAGCGCACCCTGTTCCTGAAGATCGTGCGCCCGCACCGCGTCGCGCCGATCGTCCGGTCGCACGAGCAGTTCGTCGCGGCCGGGCTGCCGGTGCCCCGCGTGCTGTCGAGCCGCGGCGACGGTCTGCTGGTGCTCGAACGCATCCGCGGCGTCCCCGCGGGCAGCCGCATCCTCGACATCGCCGACGACCCGCGCTTCGTGGCCTCGCTCGCCGCGCTGAGCGGCCGGGTCGCCACCGTCCCGATGACCCAGCAGGCCCGCGCCGACGCGATGGACCACGCCGACTGGCACCGCCGGACGCTCGTCGCCGCCCTGCCGCAGGACGCCGAGGAGATCGACCACCTGTACGACGCGATCGGGCGCCGCTCGATCGGGTGGACCAGCGCGACGAAGCAGGTCGTGCACGGCGACCTGCACCTCGAGCAGGTCTTCGTCGACGAGGACGAGCCGTGGCGCATCTCCGGCCTGCTCGACATCGACACCGCGGGCTGGGGCTTCCCGGTCCGTGACGTCGGCGCGGTCGTCGCGCACCTGGTGGTGACGGGGCTGTGGCACCGCTCCCGAGGGGACGCCGATCGCGGGGCCGCCGCCGAGCGGCTCGCCGACGCGATCGCCCGCGACTGGGCGGCGCGCAACCCGCGCGAGGCCGACCGCATCGGACCCGCCATCGGCGCGCAGCTGCTCGCCCACGCCGGCGGCCAGGCGACCACCGGCTCGGCGAACGGGGTGCAGACCGCGCAGCAGCTGCTGCGTGCGACGCGGGCTGCCCTGGCGGACCCGGCCCCGAGCCTCCCGACCGGGGCGTCGACGCGCCCGCGGTCCGCGCCCCAGGCCTGAGGCGCGGACCGCGGGCGCGTGGGCGACGGATCCGCGCGGACCATCCGCGGCACCTGTCGCTCGCGTGGGGTGCAGGTGGCCCAAGGGCGGACGGGAGGCGCGGGGCGGGCCCGCAACGGGCCTCCCGTCCGCCGCCGCGACGCGCGCGGGTGCCGCCGACTCGCCTCCGTCGGTGGTCGGGGAGTAAACTGACCGCGCACGCACCGCGTTCCCGCGTGCCGCGTCGATTCCGGACGCAGCCGTCGATCACTTGATCGACGCGGGGACCGGGCCGTGACCGCCCCGCGGGGGCATCACGTGCGTGTGACGACGCCGGATCCCGGCGCGGACCGTCGCACCCGGCGCCGACCAGGCGCTCGCGGTGGAACGGTCCGCGGGACTCCACCGGACGTCCCGATGCGGGGACCGGCGATGCGGCGGGCCACGGTGGCCCGCAGCCGGACCGGAGCCGTGCGAGGCCCCGGTGCAGGACTTCCCGCCCGCGGGCGGATCGCCCCGACGCGCGGGCGGAACAGGAGGAGCGTTGGCTCGATCAGGCACCCGGCGAGCTGCCGGCGGGACGCGGACCGCGTCACGCCGCACCCGGCCGCTGGACAACGACGGCGTCATCCCCGTGCTCGCCCGCGCGGTGCGCGAGGTCGAGGCCGCGGCGCAGCGCGGTCCGCTCAAGGCGTCGAACCGGACGAAGTTCCAGGCCGTCGCCCTGCTCATGCGTGAGGAGCGCGCGCGGGTGAAGGCGGACACCGACCTCACCGACGCGCAGCGCGCCGAGCAGCTCAAGCGCCTCGACGGCGTCGCGACGATCCTGGCGAAGACGGCGGCGCGCGACACGAGCGTCATCCAGCTCCTCGCCGAAGAGGTGCAGGTCTCCGAGGCCACCCGTGCGGTGAAGCGCGACATGATGATCGCCGGCGGCATGGAGCTGCAGCCGGAGGACCTCGTCATCGCCGCCGAACCGGCCCCGGTCGTCGAGACCCCGGTGCGGGCCGTCGTGCCGCAGGCCGTGGTGCAGCGCCAGCTCGCCAACCCGTTCATGCCGCCGGACTTCGCGCTCGCCGACCAGCCCGTCGCGCACCCGCGTCGCCTGGCGAACTGGGAGCTGTTCGGGCCGCTCTTCAAGTCGTTCGAGTACGGCGCGGGCGGGGGAGCGGCGTCGATGCCGCTGCCGGAGCCGACGTCGCTGCACTCGCGCTCGGGCACCACGCTCATGAAGCACCAGGCCGAAGTCGTCGCAGCCGCGGCGCAGGGCCACCGCACGTTCCTGCTCGCCGACGAGCCGGGCCTGGGCAAGACGGCGCAGTCGCTGCTCGCCGCCGACGCCGCGAACGCGTTCCCGCTGCTCGTCGTCGTGCCGAACGTCGTCAAGACGAACTGGGCGCGCGAGGCCGAGCGCTGGGTGCCCAACCACCGCGCCACCGTCATCCACGGGGACGGCAACGACCTGGACGGCTTCGCCGACATCGTCATCGTGAACTACGAGATCCTCGACCGGCACGCCGGATGGCTCGGGAACTTCGGGTTCAAGGGCATGGTCGTCGACGAGGCGCACTTCATCAAGAACAAGGACTCGCAGCGCGCCCGGTTCGTGCTGCAGATCGCCGAACGCATCCGGCAGCGGACCGCCGCGCCGCTGCTCATGGCGCTCACCGGTACCCCGCTCATCAACTCGGTCGAGGACTTCCGCACCATCTGGGAGTACCTCGGCTGGATCGACGACAAGAAGCCGCGCGCCCAGCTCATGAACGAGCTCGAGGAGATCGGCCTGACGCCGGCCGACCCCGGGTTCTTCGTCGAGGCGCGCCGTGCCGTCATCGACCAGGGCATCGTCCGCCGCCGCAAGGTCGACGTCGCCGCGGACATCCCCGCCCGCCGCATCGCCGACATTCCCGTCGAGCTCGACGGCGACGAGGGCCGCTCCATCCGCGACGCGGAGCGCGAGCTCACCGCCAAGCTCGTCCGTCGGTACCACCAGGCGCTCGACGCCCGGACCGGGCAGGACCCGGTCGTCGGCATCGACCACCGGCTCGTCCGCCAGGTCGCCCGCTGGGAGCTCGAGGACCAGGATGCCTCGTCGACCGGCGAGAACGTGTTCTCGATGGTCCGCCGCATCGGTCGCGCCAAGGCCCAGCTGGCGGCCGACTACGCCGCGCAGCTCGCGTCGAACGTCGGCAAGGTCGTGTTCTTCGCGAAGCACCTGGACGTCATGGACCAGGCGGAGGAGGTCTTCGCACGCCGGGGCCTGCGCACCGCCACGATCCGCGGCGACCAGACCCCGGCGCAGCGCACGGCCGAGATCGACTCGTTCGTGAACGACCCCGACGTCGCCGTCATCGTCTGCTCGCTCACCGCGGCCGGCGTGGGCCTGAACCTGCAGGTCTCGTCGAACGTCGTGCTCGCCGAGCTGTCGTGGACGAGCGCCGAGCAGACCCAGGCCATCGACCGCGTGCACCGCATCGGGCAGGAGGAGCCGGTCACCGCGTGGCGCATCATCGCGGCGCAGACGATCGACACGAAGATCGCCGAGCTCATCGACTCGAAGGCGTCCCTGGCCGCTCGTGCGCTCGACGGCTCGGACGAGGAGGTCGTGGACTCCGGCGACATCCAGCTCGACGCTATGGCGGCCCTGCTGACGGAGGCGCTCGGGGGCTAGCGCGGCGCGCGCGTCCGGCGCCCGGCGATGCCCGGCGCGGCCGCTGCGCCCGGCGCGGCCGCTGCGCCCGGCGCCCGGCGCCGACCCGGCTCGCACAGCCAAAGTCCGTCCGAACCACGTGATCGCGTGGTTCGGACGGACTTTGGTTGTGCGCAGGGACGCCGCGCCGCGCCGCGCCGCCGCCGCGGCCGCTCGCGCGGGTGCGCCGCCGCTCAGATGCGGGACTGCACCTCGGCCAGCGACGGGTTCGTGGCGGTGCTGCCGTCGGGGAACACGAGCGTCGGGACGGTCTGGTTGCCGCCGTTGACCTGGGCGACGAGCTCGGCCGTCCCCGGGGTCTGCTCGATGTCGACCTCGGTGAAGGGCACGCCCGCCTTGGTCATCTGGTTCTTCAACCGGGCGCAGTAGCCGCACCACGTCGTCGTGAACATCGTGACGCCGCCGGACTCGGGGGTGAACTGCTCGCGGGTGATCGTGTCGCTCATGGCAGCAGGCTAACCCGTGCTCCTGAGGGGCTTGCGGCGCTTGTTCTACATAGGTAGGTTGAGCGCATGGAACTGATCCGACGCGTGACCGCCCCCACGCTCGACGTGCTCGATGCACTGCTCACCGCGGACGGGCCGACCTGGGGGCTGCTCGTCATCAAGGCGACCGGGCGACAGGCCGGCACCGTGTACCCGATCCTCGAACGACTCGAACAGCTCGGGTGGATCCGATCCAGTTGGGACGACGACGCCGAGCGGTCCGGGCCTCGACGCCGGATGTACGAGTTCACCGCCGAGGGCCAGGTCGCGTCGCGCGAACTGGTCGCGGCCCGTGCCGACGCAGCCCGTGCTGCTGCCCGGTCCACCGGTGCCGCGCGCCCGAACAGCCGGCCGGTGACCTCGTGAGCGCGCTCGAGCGCGTGCTGCTCGGAGCGGCCCTGGCGGCCTCGCCTGCGTCGCACCGCGCTGCACGACGCGAGCAGTGGACCGCCGACGTCCGCGACGCCCGCGAACTCGACCTCTCGCCGACCACACTCGCGTTCGGCGCACTCACCACGGCGCTGTTCCACCGACGCGCCGGTCACCGATCCACCTGGGGGAACACCATGACCACGATGCCCGGCTCCGTCCGCCGCAGCGCGCACGCCGTCCCGACCATCCCGGTGCTGCTCGCCCTTGCGGTCTGTTCGTTCCTGGCGGCCAGCGTGGGTCTGGGGCTCCTGCAGCGGTACAACGGCTTCGTCGGCGCCGTCTCGGTGATGCAGCTCGTCACGATCGGCCTCACCGTCCTGCCGGGGACGGTCGTCGCAGCGTGCGTCCTGCTCGTGACGGGAGCATCGCTGCGCCGCCGGATGATCGGCGCGCTCGCCGTGCTCGCCGTGACCGCCCTCTGGTGGTCGCTCACCACGGGGCTCTTCAACGCGCCGGTGCACCCTGCGCTCAGGCTCGGGACGGTCGCCGTGGCCTGGCTCGCCGTCTGGTTGGTCGTGCTCCGTCGTCCGGGTCCTACCTGGTCGCTCCTGCTCCTCCCCGTGGTCGCGTCCGTCCTCGTGTTCCCGCTGGGGAACGCTGTGTGGCAGACCGATCTCGCGGACTCGGTCTCGGCGACGGTGTCGTGCGCCTTGGGCGCCGTGCCGTTCCTCGTCGCCGTCGTCGGCGCGGTGATTGCGGGGCGGTTGT
The DNA here is from genome assembly GCF_020297365.1 of Curtobacterium oceanosedimentum. GTDB lineage: Bacteria > Actinomycetota > Actinomycetes > Actinomycetales > Microbacteriaceae > Curtobacterium. The sequence continues at coordinate 5,213 of NZ_JAIXIG010000037.1, read as the reverse complement.
CCACAGAAGCGCCGGCAGTGGTCGAACCGCACGGTGCAGCCCTGGTAGACAAGAGCGCGTGAGCGACACCCACCTCGAGATCGAGCGCACCTACGACCTGCCCGAGGGCGGTGCCCTGCCCGACCTCGTCGGCGCGGGCGGCATCCTCCGGACCGAGCACCAGGAGCCGTTCGAACTGAACGCGACCTACTGGGACACCGAGCGCTACGACCTGGTGGCCGCACGGGTGACGGTCCGCCGCCGCACCGGTGGTCCGGACGCCGGCTGGCACATCAAGCGCGCCGAGTCGGACACGGTCCGGCACGAGCAGCACTTCCCGCTGACCGACGACGCCGACACCGTGCCGGTCGAGGTCCTCGCCGCGCTGTTCACCGAGCGTCGCGGTCGCGGGCTGCGCCCCGTCGTGCGCATCACCACGACCCGCACCGTGACCCGCCTGCTCGACGAGGACGGCGACCAGGTCGCCGAACTCGCCGACGACCGCGTGTCGGCGCAGCGTCTGGACGACGAGGCACCGGAGACGCCGCGCACCTGGCGCGAGGTCGAGGTCGAGACCGTGGGCGACGTCGACCCGCAGATCGCCCACGAGCTGTTCGCAGCGCTGGACGGGCGCTTCGCGGCCGTCGGTGCCGGCCCCGCCGCCGTCGCGTCCAAGCTGGCGCGTGGGCTGGCAGGCGCACCGGCACCGCGCCTCCAGACCGAGGACAAGCCGGCCAAGGGCACGACCGCACGCGTGCTGGCGAAGCGGGTGCGCAAGCTGCGCACCGCACTGCTCGGTCAGGAGGCCCGGCTCCGCTTCGGCGATGCGACCGACCTCCGGCAGGCGGCCGAGACCACCCTGGAGATCGCCGCGATCATGGGCGCGTACCGCCCGGCGTTCCCGGCGGGCGAGGCCGTCGACCGCGCCGCAGAGGCGGCGGACGGCCTGGCGGCCGTCACCGCGCGTGCCGCGCTGGCCGAGTACCTGATCGACCGGCTGCCCCGGGCGTCGTCTCCCGCGCAGGACGACCTGGTCGATGCCATGACGCGGGAGCGCATCCTCGCCTCGACCCGCGAACGTCGCGACCAGGCGGTGCGCGACGTCCTGGCGTTCCTGCACGGCGAGCCGTTCCTCGAACTGCTCGACGCCCTCGACGACGCCGCGGAGCGCCCGGTGCCGACGGCGTGGTCGCTCCGTTCGCCGAAGCAGGTCGCGCAGGACGTCGGAGCCGACGTGAAGCCGCGCGTGCGTGAGCTCGTCCGCGCCGCCGTCGCCGACGACACGTCGGACACCGCCGCCGAGCGCGAGGCCGCCGACCGCGCCACCACCGAGGCCGCGTGGCAGGAGACCATGCGCGCCCGGATGACGATGGACGTGCTCGGCGACGACGCGTTCCCGCACGCGCTGTGGAAGCGGATCGGCACCGCGGCCGACGTGCTGACCGAACGCGTGCGGTCCCTGCACGCCCTCGACATCCTGCGGGCGAACGCTGCGATCGCGGAGCGCGGCGGCGAGGGCACGTTCGGCTACGGGGTGCTCGCGGGGGACCGGGTGCGCCTGGCCGAGGAGTCCTACGACGAGGCGGTGCACGCGCTCAACCGCGTGTGAGCGCGTGCGTGTCGTTCACGCTCGCGGTGTCGCTCGCGTTCGCGCTGTTCACTTCGTGAGCAGGAATGGTCGGGTTCCCGTTCGGGACCCGACCATTCCTGCTCACGATGTCGTGCGATCGCTCGTGACGCGCAGTGTCCGTCGGCTCAGCCGGCGGCGATCGGGTTCGCGCTCGCCGCGGCGGGCGTCTCGTCGGCGAGCCCGAGCACGTCGAGCAGCCAGGCGAGTTCGGACGCCCGCTCCTTCCACGACGCGTAGCGGCCGCTGACGCCACCGTGGCCGGCGGACATCTCGGTCTTCAGCAGCACCGGGGCGCCGACCTCGCGCAGCTTCGCCGTCCACTTCGCGGGTTCGACGTACAGCACACGGGTGTCGTTGATCGAGGTGACGGCGAGGATCCGCGGGTACTGCACGTCGTCGCGGACGTTCTCGTACGGCGAGTACTCGCTCATGTAGCGGTAGACCTCGGCGTCGTGCAGCGGGTCGCCCCACTCGTCCCACTCGATGACGGTGAGGGGCAGGTCCGGGTCGAGGATGCTCGTGAGCGCGTCGACGAACGGCACGGCGGCCAGGATGCCCGCGAAACGGTCCGGCGCGAGGTTCGCCACGGCGCCCATGAGCAGCCCTCCGGCGCTGCCGCCCTCGGCGACGAGCCGGTCGGCGCTCGTCCGGCCGGAGGCGATCAGGTGGTCGGCGACCGCGACGAAGTCGGTGAAGGTGTTCATCTTCGTCAGGGTCTTGCCGTTCTCGTACCAGTGCCGTCCGAGCTCGCCGCCGCCACGCACGTGGGCGACGGCGAAGACGACACCGCGGTCGAGCATCGACAGGCGCATGACGCTGAACCCGGGGTCGATGGAGTGCTCGTACGAGCCGTAGCCGTACAGGTGCAGCGGTGCGGGCGTGCGCTCGTCGACGGCGTCGCGACGCCAGACGAGCGAGATCGGCACCCGCGTGCCGTCCGGCGCGGTGGCCCAGTCGCGCTCCTGCACGTAGTCGGCGGGGTCGTACCCTCCGAGCACGGGCTGCCGCTTCAGGACGGTCACCTCGCCGGTCGCCAGGTCGAGGTCGCTGATCTCGGACGGCGTGACGAACGAGGTGTACCCGAGGCGGAGCGTCGGCTGCTCCCACTCCGGGTTCCCGCCGAGACCGGCGGAGAACAGCGTCTCGTCGAAGGGCACCTCGTGCGCGTCGCCGTAGCCGTCGCCCTCGATGGGGATGATCGCGACGCGGGGGAGTGCCTCGGACCGGTACTCCAGCGCCAGGTGACCGGCGAAGGCGTCGACCGACTCGATGCGACGCTCGCTGTGGTGCGCGACGACGACGCGGCGGTCACGTTCCGAGGTGGGGTCGTCGGCGGGCACGTCGACGAGCTCGAAGTTCTCGGCACCGTCGTTGTGCAGCACGAGGAACCGGTCGCTCCCGCCGACGATCGCGTGCTCGATCTCGTACTCGACGCCCTCGCGACGGGGCCACACGACCTGGAACTCGCCGGTCGGGTCCGCGGCGTCGAGGACGTGCGCCTCGGACGTGATCTTCGACCCGAGCTCGATGACGATGTACTGCGACGACCGGGTCACGCCGACACCGACCCAGTAGCGGTCGTCGGGCTCCTCGAACACCACGACGTCGTCGGCGGCCGCGGTCCCGACGGCGTGCCGCCAGATCCGGTCCGGGCGCCACGACTCGTCGACGGTCGGGTAGAAGACGTACCGGCCGGTCGGGTCGAACGTGGCCCCCGCGCCGGTGTTCGGGATGGCGTCGCCGAGGTCGGCACCGGTCGTCAGGTCGCGCACGTGCAGGGTGTACCGCTCGTCGCCCTCGACGTCGCTGCCGTACACCAGGCGCGTGCCGTCGTCGCTGATGTCGTAGGTGCCGAGGGAGAAGAACTCGTGCCCGTCGGCCAGAGCGTTGCCGTCGAGGACGACCTGTTCGCCGGGGAGCGTCGCCGCGCCCTCGACGACCGCCGGCGGCGTCCAGTCGTCCGGGCCCGAGACGGGCGTCCGGCAGTGGACGCCGTACTGGCTGCCCTCCGCGGTGCGGGTGAAGTACCACCAGTCGCCCATGCGCACCGGCACCGAGAGGTCGGTCTCCTGCACGCGGCTCTTGACCTCGGCGAAGATGCGCTCGCGCAGCGGTGCCAGGTGCGCCGTGGCGGCGTCGGTGTGGGCGTTCTCGGCCTCGAGGTACGCCAGGGTGTCCGGTGACTCCTTGTCCCGCAGCCACTCGTAGTCGTCGACGAAGTCGATCCCGTGGTGGGTCCGCGTCACGGGCCGCTTGGCGGCGCTGGGCGGGGTGGACTGGGTGTGCTCGCTGCTCACCGTCCCACCCTATTCGCACGGTTCCGTCAGGCTGCGGACCCGTCGCCTGCCCACGGCCGTGATCGCGCTCGGACAGCGGCACGGACGCGCTCCTCGAAGGCCTGCAGCTCAGCGACCACCGCGGGCGCCACCCACGCTCGGTCCCGCCGCCGTTCGGTCACGGGCCGGAGCACGCCGGCGCGCTCCAGGTCCGCGACGACCACCGGCACCGACGCTGCCGGCACCAGCTCCGACAGCTGCTCCTCGGTCAGGACCGGGTCGATCTCGAGCGCGCGACCGACCACCGCGTGCGGGCCCCTTGCGCACGGTCCCGCGGCGAGGTCGACCGCGGACTCGGCGAGCAGCAGCGCGGTCAGCGAGGCCTCGTCGCACACGGTGCCGATCGCGAGGGCGACCTCGACCACGAACGCGTCGACCTCGCCGTCCCGGTAGCGCTCGAGGTGCCGGAAGTACCGCGCACGGTCCGCCGCGAACACGGTGGCGACCGGCGCGGTCACCGTGGTGGTCACACCGCGTCGCCGGAGGACGGCGCCGATGAGGGCGCGGCCGATGCGCCCGTTGCCGTCCGTGAACGGGTGGATCGACTCGAACTGGGCGTGCCCGATCGCCGCCTGCGCGATCGGGTGCAGGTCGGTGCGGTGCAGGAACGCGAACAGGTCCGCCATCAGCGGGGCGACGATCTCCGGTGGGGGAGGCACGTACGTCGCGAGTCGTGGCGTGCGCCCTCCGCCGATCCAGTTCTGCACGTCGCGGTACCGCCCTGCGTACCGACCGTCGACCGGATCGTCGCGCATGAGCAGGCGGTGGGCGTCGAGCAGGGACGCCTCGGTGACGGCACCGCAGCGGTCGGCGTCCGAGACGAGCCGGTCCGCCGCCCCGGCCGCGCGGACGACGGCGGTGGCCCCGGGGTCGGCGCGGACCCCGACGAGCGCCCTGGCCAGGTCGTCGACGGATGCCGCCTCGTCCTCGATGCGCGACGACGCCACGGCCTCGGTTCTGCCGAGCACGAGGCCGAGCGGGGCGAGCCGCCCGCCGTGGTGGACGTCGAGGCTCCGGAGGGCTGCTGCGCTCCGGTCGAGCAGGGCCTCGGTCGGTGCGTCCGGCCGCCACCGCACCCGGGCGATCCGCGGGGGGACGGCGACCCGGATGCGCGTGAGTTCGCGGTCCTCCCGCGGTCCGCGCACCGAGCTGCGCCAGGGGCGATCGGCGTGTTCGTGGACGGGCCAGGTGGCGCTCCGGAGTTCCATGCGGCGACGGTAGGACCACCAGCGCCCCCGCCGCCAGCAATCCGTATGTCGCCGCATGGA
>NZ_JAIXIG010000036.1 GCF_020297365.1 Curtobacterium oceanosedimentum | reverse complement strand
CCATGAGCCCCGCCCCGACGACGAACCCGGCGACCGAAGCCAGCGCGACCTGTCGTGAGCGCCCAGCGGCGAGCAGCAGCGCCGCCGGCACCAGCCCGACGGTGAACACCCACACCGCGACCATCAGGTACCGCAGGTCGGCGACGGCAGCTGCACCCTCGGCGGGGTAGACGATCGGCAGGAACCACCCCGCGAGCAGGGCGACAATGCCGAACACGAGGGCCGAAGCAGCAGCGAACCCGACCACGAGCACCAGCGCCCCGCGGGAGCGCAACGACCCACCACCGGTCCGATGCGCGAACGCCGGCACGAGCACCTGCCCCAACGCCTGCCCGAGCATCGACGCCGGCGTCGCCAGGGTGAAGGCGGCGGCGTAGACACCGGCGTCGTACGCCGACGCGGTCACCTGTGCCGAGATCATCGTCAACTGCAGCAACCCGTTCGAGGTCACCACCGCCAGCACGTTCCACGCCGCGAACCCGAGCACCCCGGAAGCGGGTTCGCGCGAAGCAGGCTCGAAGCCGTTCCCCCGCGGCCAGCACGCGATCGCGAACACCGTGTACCCGATGGCCAGGGGCAGCAGCACGAACGGCTCGAGCCGAGCGACGCACGCCACCACGAGCAACCCGAGCGCCAGCACGCTCGTCACCGAGTCCCACAGCGCGACCCGTGGCGCCCGGTCGTAGCCGAGCTGTGCGCCGCGGGCGTAGCAGTAGAGCCCGTACCCGACGACGACCGCGGCACCACCGAGCACCATCCCGGGGCCGTTGCCCCAGGCCAGTGCGACCGGCACGGTGACCGCGGCGAGCACCACGCTCGACAGCAGCATGGACACCCCGAGCACCCGGTTCACTGCGGCATCCGACCGCCGACCCCGCAGCGCGATCGCCAGGAAGCGGGAGGCAGTGTTGCCCGCGGCGTTCGGCCAGAGCAGGGCGACGAACACCGAGAGCGACAGCAGCGCGGTGGTCTGCCCGAGGGTCTCGGTGCCGAACACCCGACCGACGACGACGGTCACGAGCAGCTTCGCGACGCCCTGCACCCCGATGCCGACCGTGGCGAGCACGGCCGACGACGCGACAGAAATCGACGCCACAGAAGACCCGCTCACCGCGCCAACGCCTGTTCCACCCATCCGCGCCGGTGCGCCCGCACCCCGAGCGTCACCGCCCGGACCCCGATGTACCCGAGGGAGAACACCGCCCACAGCCCCGCGAGCGTCCCGCCGGCCCACCAGAGCAGCGGCAGGTACACGACCAGGTTCACGCCGCCGGCGATCGCCAGGTACCGCGCGTCACCGGCGCCGATCAGCACCCCGTCGAGCACGAAGACGTACCCGGCGACGGGCATCCCGACGGCGATGAGCACCAGCACGACGGGCAGGGCGTCCCGCACCGCCTGCGAGTCCGAGAACACCGGCCCGAGCAGCCCGCTCACGGCCAGGGTCAGCACCCCGAGCAGCACACCACCGGCGATCCCGAGCAGCACGAGCCGGCGCGTCACCAGGCGCACCCGCTCCGGGTCACGTCCGCCGAGTCCGTGTCCGACGAGCGCCTGCCCGGCGATCGCCAGGGCGTCGAGCGCGAACGCCAGCGTGGAGAACACGGTCAGCCCGACCTGTGTCGTCGCCAGTCCGCTGGTCCCCAGCCCTGCGGCGGCCCCGACGGTCGCGAGCATCGCGATCCGCAGCGACGCGGTCCGCAGGAACAGCCATGCCCCCGACCGCAGTGCCCGTGCGACGCCCGAGGCGCCGGGTCGCAGGGGCGCCCCAGACGAGCGAGCGGCCCGCACCGCGATGCGCACGTAGACGACGGCCATCGCCCACTGCACGATGACGGTGCCGGCGGCGGATCCCTCGACGCCCCAGCCGGCACCGTAGATCAGGAGGGCGTTGAGCAGCCCGTTCGCGACGAACCCGACGGTCGCGACGACGAGCGGCGTCTTGGTGTCCTGCACGCCGCGCAGCAGTCCGGTCGAGGCGGTCACGACCAGGATGCCGGGCAGCCCGATCAGCGAGATCGTCAGGTACGCGGTCGCCGCGGCCGACACCTCGGCCGAGGCGCCGAACAGGTCGACGAGCGGCCCGGCGAGCGGCCACCCGACCAGCGCCAGCACCACCCCCAGCACGAGCGCGAGCCACATCCCGTCGATCCCTGCGTGCACGGCTCCGCGACGGTCACCACCGCCGAGCGCACGGGCCACGGCCGGCGTCGTCGAGTACGCCAGGAACACCAGCAGCCCGGTCACCGTCGACAGCACGGCACTCGCGAGCCCGACCGCCGCCAGCGGCGTCGCCCCGAGGTGACCGACGAGCGCGGTGTCGGTGAGCAGGAACAGCGGCTCGACCACGAGTGCGCCGAGCGCCGGCACCGCCAGCCGCACGATGTCGCGGTCGACCGCGCGCCGTTCAGCGGTCACAGCGGGTCGGGTGGGTCGGTGCACCGACCCATTCTGTCGGCGATGCCGACCCGTCGTGGTCGGCGAGCGGTGTGGGCGCGACCCCGAGACGGACTGGAGGCCCGTGGCGGCGGCGCCACGGGCCTCCAGTCCGCCATCCCCGGGCCCTGATCGTGTCGCTATCGTGAGCGGGTGAAGCCGAGCAGACGCGAACGCCGTCTCCGCAACGTCCAGTCGCTGATCCTCGTCGGGTCGATGTTCGGAGTGGTCGCCCTGGCAGGTCTTGCCGGCTGGCTCGGTGCCCCGCAGTGGGCGGTCTCGCCGTTCGTCGGCATCGGCTATCTCGTCTGCTGGCAGGTGACGCTCAGGGCCGTACGGCGTCGCCGAGCGCTGTGGAACGACCACGCAGAGCGCTCACCCACCGGAACGGCCACCGAGACGGACGGGTGAACGTACGTTGTGAGTATGCGTCCCGGTGTCGTGACCGTCCTCTGCCTCGTCCAGTTCGTCGACGTCCTCGGCGTGACGAGTGTGGTCACGGCGATCCCCGCCATCCTCGAAGGACTCGGTGCGGATCAGGCTGCTGCTGGTCCGCTGGCCACGACGTACGCCATGTTCTTCGGGGCGATGCTCATCCTCGGCGCGCGACTGGGCGACCGCTTCGGGCATCGGAAGGTCCTGCTGATCGGGATCGCTGTCTTCGGCGCAGTCTCGATCATCGGCGGCACCGCACATACCCTCCCGCAGGTGCTCGTCGCGCGGGCGGTGCAGGGCGCCGCCGCTGCCGTGTCCGCGCCGTCGGCGCTCCGTCTGATCATCCACGCGACGGCGGACGGCCCGGCCCGGACGCGTGCGCTCGCCGCTTGGAGCGCTGTCGGCGCTGCGGCCGGTGCCACGGGGTTCCTCGTCGGCGGCCTGCTCACCGCAGCACTCGGATGGCCCTCGGTGTTCTGGGTCAACGCACCCGTCGCGGCGCTCCTGTTCGTCGCAGTCGTCGTCGTGGTGCGGGACGAGCCGGCCCGGCGGACTGCTGAACGTCTCGACGTCCTCGGTGCGCTCCTCCTCGTCGCTGCCGTGATGCCGGTCATCGCGGGGTTGTCCCTGTTGGAACAGCCCGCCACCAGCGTGCGCGGCACCGCGCTCTTGGTGCTCGGTGCCGCTGGCGCCGCGGCGCTGGTCTGGCGGCTCCGCAGCGCTCGATCTCCGCTGGTGCCGACGGGCGCGTTCCGCAGCAGGAACCTGCGCCGAGGAACGGTCCAGTCCTTCTGCAACACGGCGACCACCAGTTCGTCTTCGGTCCTGGCGACACTGGTGTTGCAGGACCGCCTCGGGATACCGGCGTTGCTGTCCGGGGTGGTGCTGATGGCGTTCAGCGTCGCCGTCGTCTGCGGGTCGGTCGTCACGGGTCGTCTTGCTCCCCGGCTCCGGCCGGACCGCCTGGCTGCCGCGGGGACCACGACGATCGCAGGCGGCAACGTCGTCCTCGCGACGCTCGGGCACGCGTGGCCGGGAATCGCCGCCGGTGTCGCCCTGGTCGGTTTCGGCCTCGCGGCAGCATCGGTCGCGGCGACCGGGCTGGGTACCAGTGTCCCCGGAGCACTGGCGGGGAGTGCAGCCGGGATCGTGAACACCGGAGCGCAGCTCGGGACCGCTGTCGGAACGGCGCTCGTCATCCTCATCGCCACGGCGTCGAATGCGTCGGTCGGGTGGGCGGTCGCGGCTGCCGCGGCGCTGGTCTGCGCCGCCTGGTGCGGCCTTCGACAGCGATCGGACGGAACGAGCTGACGGAGCGCGTGCCCGTCCTGCTCGGATGAGGACTCCCCGGCCGGTCTGTAACGCTGGAGCCATGACCGGACACTCCAGAGTGTGAAGGACGAACAGGACGACAGCCCACTGTGGACACGGGCGGTCCATGATGACGGGGCTGCGTTCGCCGCGCTGTTCGACCGGCACCGACCGCGCATCTACCGGCGCACGCTGACCCTGACGGCGAACGTGCACGACGCCGAGGACATCACGGCGGCGGCGTTCTACGAGCTCTGGCGCAAGCGCAAGAGCGTCACCCTCGTGGCGGGGTCCGTCGCGCCGTGGCTGCTGGTCACGACGGTCAACCTGACCCAGAACCACCGGCGTGCAGCAGCCCGGTACCGGAAGCTCCTCGATGCGCTTCCGCGAGACGAGTCCCATGCTCCCGCCACGGACGCCGAGGACTTGGAGGCCCGCGAGCGGCTCAGGGCGACCATCCGCGGCCTCTCGCCGCAGGACGCAGCACTGCTGGTGCTCACCGGGGTCGAGGCGGTGCCGGTCTGGCAGGCAGCGCAGGCGGTCGGTCTCGAGCCGCCGGCAGCGCGCGTGCGGCTGCACCGGATGCGGCAGCGCCTGCAACGTGACCTGCACGACCTCCGTCCCAGTGTCCGCAACGCACCGGAAGGCACCTCCTGATGACCAACGACATGCGTCCCGAAGCCGCTGCGGCCGTCCGTTCCGAGCTCGCGGCCATCGGGACCGGCCGGAGCACCCTCCAGCGACAGCAGCGACGAGCACGCATCGCGATCTCCGTCGCTTCCGTCGCGGCGGTGGCGCTGACGACCAGCGCTGCCGCCCTGGTCGCAGCGGGACTCCCTGGGACCACGACGACGGCAGCCGTCGGGCACACGACCACTGCGACGCACACCGGCCCGGCCCTGATCGACATCGGTGCGGCGCCCGACGACGCCGGGGCCGTGATCGTCGACATCACGTGTCGCAACGACGTCGGCATGGTCCAGGTGCCCACTGCCGGGGGTGGCGGATCCGGTCTGAGTTGTCGGGACGAGGGGACGATGCACGTCGTCGACGGGCGGTTGCCGGAGGACGGGACGACGACGTTCAGCATCGAGGCGTCCGCGGGGACGACGTGGACGGCGACGCTGCAGTACGCCACCGCGGTCACGTCCGAGTGGGGGGTCAACGACAAGGGCCAGACCTACGGCGTGCCGAACGCCTCCGGTCACCCGGATCTCGTGCCGGGAACGTCGGACAACGGCCGCGAGGGCTGGGTCCTGTGGAGCGAGCCGGACGGCGGGAACGTCTACGAGTCCGACGGCACGACGGTGGTCGGGCACTGGACGGCGGGGGTCGCCGACGAGGTCCCGCTCGACCAGCGGTACGTCGACGACCTGAACGGCGTGCAGACCGCGACGCCGTCGCCCGGCTCGCCCCGTTGAACCGGGCACGAAGTGGGTGGGACCGGAGCGACCGTCTGGGGGGCGTTCCGGTCCCACCCGCCCCGTGACGGACTGGAGGCCCGTGGCCGTGTCCGCCACGGGCCTCCAGTCCGGTGGTGCCACGTCGTCGGGCCGGACGCGCGTTCCGGGCGACCGCCCGCGTCAGTCGGTGCGCGGTTCGGCGGGGACGCCGCCGGTGGCGGCGTGGGCCGGGTCGGGGGCCTCGGTCGAGGGCTCGTCCGTGCCGCGGGCCCGACCGATCAGGTCCATCACGTGGTAGACGACGATCGCGGCGATCGTGCCGACGATGATGCCGCCGAAGCTGGCCTGGCCGAACCGGAACGTGAAGTCCGCGATGCCGATGATCAGGGCGATGCCCGCGGTCAACTGGTTCTTCGGCTTCGCGAAGTCGACGCGGTTCTCGACCCAGATGCGGATGCCGATGACGCCGATCAGGCCGTACAGGGCGGTGGTGGCGCCGCCGAGCACGCCGGCGGGGACGGAGGAGATGACGGCGCCGATCTTCGGCGACAGGCCGAGCAGGATCGCAGCTATGGCGGCGACCCAGTAGGCCGCGGTCGAGAAGACGCGGGTGGCGGCCATGACGCCGATGTTCTCGCCGTAGGTGGTGGTGGCGGAGCCCCCGCCGACGCCCGCGAGCACGGTCGAGACGCCGTCGGCCAGGAGCGCGCGACCGGTGAGCGGGGTGAGGTCACGGCCGGTGAGCTGTCCGACGCCCTTGACGTGCCCGACGTTCTCGGCGACGAGTGCCAGCACGACCGGTACGAAGGCCAGGTAGATCGCCAGCTGGCCCGGGTCGAACGCGGGGGCGGTGAACTCGGGCAGGCCGAGCCAGGGTGCGGCGTCGACCTTCGAGAAGTCGACCTGGCCGCCGATCAGTGCGGCGACGTAGCCGACCAGCACGCCGATGACGATCGACAGGCGGCCGATCAGGCCCTTGAACAGGACGGTGACCAGGATGATCGCCACGAGGGTGATGAGCGCGATGACCGGGGCCGCCGTGAAGTTGTCGCGCGCTGCAGGGGCCAGGTTGAAGCCGATCAGGGCGACGATCGCGCCCGAGACCACCGGGGGCATCAGGCGGTCGATCCACCCGGCGCCGGCCAGGTGCACGACGAGCCCGACGATCGCGAGCAGGGCGCCGACGACGATGATGCCGGACAGGGCGAGCGGGATGCCGCCGATCTGGGTGGCGGCACCGATCGGCGCGATGAAGGCGAACGACGAGCCGAGGTAGCTCGGCAGCCGGTTGCCGGTGATGAGCAGGAACAGGATCGTGCCGATGCCGCTGAACAGCAGCGTGGTCGACGGCGGGAACCCGGTGAGCAGTGGCACCAGGAAGGTCGCGCCGAACATCGCGACGACGTGCTGCACGCCGAGGCCGATGGTCCGGCCCCAGGTGAGTCGCTCGTCCGGTGCCACGATCGTCGTCCCGGAGACGGTCTTGCCGTCACCGTGCAGCTTCCACGGAAGTCCCATGCGATGACCGTACCGGCGGGGGACCCTTCCGTCGATCTGGCGGCTGTGTATATGGTGTGTGGAGTACCACCGGAGGAGATCCATGCACCAGCCCTTCCGTCCGACGACGCCGTCCCGGTCCCGGTCCCGGTCCCGGTCTCGGTCCCGCTCGCTGCTGGCGACGCTGTCCGTCGCCGTTCTGGCCTGCGCGAACCTGACCCTCACCAGCGTTGCGTTCGTGCCGACCGCCGGAGCCGCGCCCGCGTCGGCGCACGCGGCGACCACGGCCGCGGCCTCCGCCACCGAGCTCACCGCGGAAGTGCGGTCGATCGACCACGGGCGCGGCATCGTCACGCTCGCCGGGAGCGCGCCCGCGGGTGACGTCGTCGACATCGACGGGCAGGACGTCGAGGCGACCAGCGCCGAGGCCGACGACGCGGGCGTGTGGAGCGCGACGGTGCGTGTGCGGATCGGGGACCGGCTGCTCCACGTCACCTCGCGCGCGACCGGACGGACGATCGACGTGCCGGTGACGGTCCTCGTCCTGATGCCGCCGGAGATGGTGGTCACCGTCGACCGCTTCGCGCGCACTCTCGACATCGTCGGCACCGGCCACCCGGGGGCGCACCTCGTCATCAAGGACAACGGCACGACCGTCGGTGAGACCGACGTCGACGGCGACCGGCAGTGGGCCTTCGCGATGCGCGACCTGTCCTACGACGACCACCACATCGAGGCGTGGCAGTACTTCGACGGCACGCACAACGGCGGCGTCGACGAGGTCTTCCGCATCGAGGGAACCGCGGCCGTGACCGGGTCGTCGGCTTCCCGAGCCAGCGAGCGGATCACCCTCGTAGGACGGGCAGCGGCCGGGACGACGCTGCGCTTCGCCGACGACGAGGGCCGCCCCTTCATCGACCGCGACGGGTCGCCGATCACCCTGACCACACCCGGCGACACGCACTGGACGGTGGACCTGCCCATCCCCGAGGACGCTCGGTTCGCCCGGGTGGTCGTCACCACCGCCGACGGGGACACCGTGCTGGGGTCGACGACGGCGAGCGTGATCGTCCCGATCGCCCTGTCCGCGGCCGTGCAGCAGGTCGACGGCGGCTCGGTGCGCCTGTTCGGCAGGGGCGAGATCGGGGCGACGGTCAGCCTCGAGGACGAGCGCGGCCGGCCCCTGCACGATGCGGACGGCGAGCCGATCAGCACGACCGTCGGCCGGGCGTGGGAACTCGTGGTCCCCCGTGCGGTGCTGCCGGCGGACACGGTCGTCGTGCGGCAGCGCATCGACGGCGTCGACCAGGGCCGCGTGCGTCTGCGCCTGCCGGAGCTCCCGGTGCGCCCGGATCCGGGGACGGACCCCGGCACCGATCCGGGCACGGTGCCGGGCGACGGTCACGGGCCTCATGACGGTCCCGGCGGTGCGGGTGCGGTGCCGAGACCAGGCGTGGCGGCGTCGACGGGCGGGTCCACGCCCGGGCACCTGGCGTTCACGGGCGCGGACCCCGCCGGTGTGCTCGGCGCGGCCGGCGTCCTGCTCGCCACCGGCCTGGGTGCCGCCGGTGCCGCGCGGCTGCTCCGCACACGTCGGCACCGTCGGAACTGACCGACGCGGGCACGGAGTCGGTGGCTATCGTGGACGGCATGACCGACGTCGCACGTGCCTCCGGCATCCACACTGACGAACTCGACCCCGCGGTGCGCCCCCAGGACGACCTGTACCGCCACGTGAACGGGACCTGGATCGAGGCGACGCCGATCCCCGACGACAAGGCCCGGTACGGCTCGTTCACCGTGCTGGCCGAGGCCGCCGAGATCGCCGTGCGGGACATCATCGAGCGCTCGCAGCAGGCCGCCCCCGGCACCGAGGAGCGCAAGGTCGGTGACCTCTTCACCTCGTTCACCGACGAAGCCCGGCTCGAGGAGCTGGCGACGGCACCCATCGAGCCGCTGCTCGCCGAGATCGACGCCATCCAGTCCGTGCCCGAGGTCATCGCCGCCGTCGGCCGCTTCGAGCGGCTCGGCCTGCCGAGCTTCCTGCAGCTCTTCGTGGACAACGACCCGGGCGACCCCGAGTCGTACGTCGTGTTCCTGGAGCAGTCCGGCCTGGGTCTGCCCGACGAGTCGTACTACCGCGAGGAGCGGTTCGCCGACATCCGCACGAAGTACCGCGAGTTCGTCGCCGCGATGTTCCCGCTCGCCGGGTTCGAGGACGGCGGGGAGCGCACCGAGCACGTCATCGCGCTCGAGACGGCGCTCGCCGCGAAGCACTGGGACAACGTCACCACGCGTGACAGCCAGAAGACCTACAACAAGCTGCCCTGGGCCGAGGTCGCCGCGCTCGCGAAGGGCGTCGACCTGCAGACCTGGTGGCTGGCGATCGACGCCCCCGCCGGAGCCTTCGAGACCGTCGTGGTGCGCGAGCCCTCGTTCATCACCGGACTGGCCGAACTGCTGCACGAGCAGCCGCTCGAGGTCTGGAAGGACTGGCTCCGCTGGCAGGTCATCCGTGGCTCGGCCGCGTACCTGAACAGCGCGTTCTCGGCCACGAACTTCTCGTTCTACGGCACCGCCCTGACCGGTGCGCCCAAGCAGCGCGAGCGGTGGAAGCGCGGTGTCTCGCTGGTCGAGGGCGCGATGGGCGAGGCCGTCGGCCGCATCTACGTGCAGGAGCACTTCGACGAGACCTCGAAGGCGAAGATGGACGACCTCGTCGCCAACCTGGTCGAGGCGTACCGGCGGAGCATCACGGCACTCGACTGGATGACCGACGAGACCCGTGCCAGAGCGCTCGACAAGCTCGACAAGTTCACGCCGAAGATCGGGTACCCGGTGAAGTGGCGTGACTACTCGGCGCTGCCCGTGCGGGCCGACGACCTCGTCGCGAACGTCCGCGCGAACGCCTCGTTCCAGGTCGACCGCGAGCTCGGCAAGATCGGCAAGCCGATCGACCGCGACGAGTGGTTCATGACCCCGCAGACGATCAACGCCTACTACAACCCGGGCTTCAACGAGATCGTGTTCCCGGCGGCCATCCTGCAGTTCCCGTTCTTCGACGCGAACCGCGACGCCGCCGCGAACTACGGCGCGATCGGTGCCGTCATCGGGCACGAGATCGGGCACGGCTTCGACGACCAGGGCTCGCAGTACGACGGCGACGGCAAGCTCGAGAACTGGTGGACCGAGGCCGACCGCACCGCGTTCGAGGAGCGCACGAAGGCCCTGATCGCCCAGTACGACGCCCTGGTGCCGACCGAGGTGCCCGACGGCCACGTCAACGGTGCCCTGACGATCGGCGAGAACATCGGTGACCTCGGCGGCCTGTCGATCGCGTGGAAGGCGTACCTGCTGTCCCTCGACGGCCAGGAGCCCCCGGTCATCGACGGACTCACCGGCGCCGAGCGGTTCTTCCTGAGCTGGGCCCAGGCCTGGCGCATGGCGATCCGACCGGAGGAGGCCGCGCGCCTGCTGAGCATCGACCCGCACTCGCCCACCGAGTTCCGGTGCAACCAGGTCGTCCGCAACATCGACGTCTACTACGACACCTTCGGCGTGACCGAGCAGGACGCGATGTACCTGGACCCCGCCGAGCGCGTCGCCATCTGGTGATGACGGAGCCGGACGCGGCCCGGTCGTCGCGCCGCCGCCGACCGGACGACCGCCCAGCAGGTGGCGGCCGCGGTCGTGGGCGGCACAGCGGCCGGTCCGACGACCGCTTCACCGCCACCACCGAGGCGCTCGGCGCCCTCGCGCTCGAGGGCGCCGGCGTCAGCGCCTCGGTCATCGACACGTCCAGCGGCAAGGCGCTGCTCGCGATCGACGACACCCTGGTGCAGCCGGTCGCGAGCCTGGGCCGGGTCCTGCTGCTCATCGAGGTCGCGGCACAGCTGGAGGACGGCCGCCTGCACGGCGACCGGCTGCAGCGGATGGCACGCGACACCGCGACGGGTGCTGGGTTGTGGCAGTTCCTGCAGGAGCCGACGATGCAGGTGCCGGACCTGGCGACCCTGGTCGGGGCCACCGCCGACGCCTGGGCGGTCAACGCCCTGCTGTCGACCGTGGGCATCGACGCCGTCCGGGAGCGCGCGGAGTCGCTCGGCATCGAGCGGACGGCACTGATCGACCGTGTCCGTGACCGCCGCGGTCCGGACGACGCCCCGGACGCCTCCGTCGCACCGACCGGGGAGCTGTCGTGGGTGATGCGCGGCCTGGCCCTGGGCGAGGTCGTCGACGAGGCGGTGTCGAACCGGGTGCTCGGGTGGCTGTCGCTGGCGAGCGACCTGAGCCTGGTCGCGGGCTCGTTCGGGCTCGACCCCCTGGCGCACCGAGCGCTCGACCACGGGTTGCAGGTCGTCGCCGTCACCGGGTCGAGCACGGGGGTGCGGGCCGAGGCGGGGATCCTGCGGGGGCCCGGGTCGTCGGTCAGCTACGCGGTCACCGTCACGTTCGATGACGCGTCGTTGCAGCGGCGGTTGGCCGTCGTCGAGGCGCTGCGGACCATGGGGACCGAGGTGCTCGAGGCCGTGCACGCTCCGGCGCGGCGCTGACCGCCCGCCCGCTGGCCGCTCGCTCGCTGACCCTCGGCCGTCGAGCGGGGATCAGGGCACGCAGACCGACTCCGCGGTCAGGCTCAGCCCGTCGGCGGTCCCGCGGATGCTCGCCGAGGCTGGGTCCGCGCCCGTCGTCGACGACCAGTAGTCGCGCCCCATGGCCCGTCCGCCGGGTGCGAGTCCCGCCGACGTCCACAGCGCGGTCACGGCGTCGAACGGGACCTGCGCGTCGTCCATCACCGTGAAGACCGGTACCACCGTGCTGGCCGTCGCCCGGGTGCCGCTCGCGTCGGAGGTCCCGGTCGGCGTGCACGGTTCGGCCGCGGTGTCGACGGTGGCCGGCACCCCCGTGGTCTCGGCCGAGCGGAGCAGGAACCGGCGGAGTGTCGCGGCGCGGTCGTCGACGTCCGCAGGGGTCCAGGGGTGGGCCGAGGGCGCCGGCGGTACCGTGTCCTCGTCGAGCCCCTGGTCGTCCGGCTCCCGCGCGTCGAGGGGGAGCCCGAGCCACCCGCCGGGCCCGTCGAGCCCCACGTGGTACGCCGTCCGCGGGCCCTCACGCGCATCGGCCGCTTCGTCCTCCGTCGTGGCGAGCACCCGGGCGATCGCGGCCGGCGCGCGCGCGTCGATCGCCAGGTACGAGCGGAGCGTGCCGGCTCCGGTCGGTCCGCCCGCGGCCTCCGCTCCTGCGTCGGCCCGCGCTGCCTGGGCGTAGGTCGTCCCCGGCGAGTAGGACACTCGATCGACGCCCGGATCCCGCTGGAAGCCGTCGATCGCCCGCAGCAGTGCCGGGCCGGGCTGCGTCGCGGTGATGCCCACGGAGATGTCACCGCGGTCCAGGGTCGCGGCACGGTCGGCGATGATCGGCCGAGCCAGTGCGGTGGCCTCGGCGAAGTCGATCCGCCCGACGAGCGTGATGGTGGTGTCGTGCGGGGTCACCACCAGCCGGTGCACGAAGGGCTCCGCGCGAAGCCGTCCGGCCAGGTCGACGACGTCGGGGTCCATCGGGTCGACAGTGACCGGAGCCGACGCTCGGCCGCGGGGCACGTCCACGCTCACCGTCAGCGTCGTCCCGGTCACACCCTGCGCCGCCGTGTGCCGGATCCGTTCGGCGACGGCGAGGTCGGTGGTGTCGGCCTGCACCTCGAGCGACGCGATCCAGTCGTGCGGGTCGTCCTTCGCGTCGACCTGACGGATCTCGCCCTCGGCCGTGTCGACCCCGGGCAACCGCTCGACCCTCGTGATCAGCTTCGCGAGCGCTGACTCCGATCCGGTCGGCGGTGGTGGGGACAACGTGCACGCGGCGAGGGTGAGCAGGACGCCGAGCGCGGTCGCGAGGGCGGCTGCTGAACGTGTCCGTGCGCGAGCCCCCATGCGTCCGAGTCTAGGAACGCCGTGGTGCGGGTGGAATCGGTCGCGAGACCCATCCGTGCTCAGCGCAGGAGCACGCTGGAACGCAGCGGCTGCGGTTCGACGTCGTGCACCTCGACGAACCCGCGTGACTCGTGGAACGTCGAGCAGGACCGTCTGTCGAACGCCGGCGTACCGCTGCCGGACGGGGTCGTACAGCGCATGAGCTCGCGAGCCCCGACCGCGCAGCGCGCGAGGAGGACAGCCCTCCGACCGGTGCCCAGCGTCCGACGGGTACGAATCGATGCGAGGCGCGACCTCCGCGCTCGGAAGGAAGTTCTTCGTGACCGAGATCACCGCCCACCACGGGCTCTTCAAGGACACCGACCTGCACGTCGACGACACCGGCGGCCCCGGGCGACCCGTCGTCCTCATCCACGGCTGGCCGCTGTCCGGCGAGTCGTGGAGCAAGCAGGTCCCCGCCTTCGCCGAGGCCGGCTACCGGGTCGTCACCTACGACCGCCGCGGGTTCGGTCGGAGCGACAAGCCGAAGACCGGCTACGACTACGACCACCTGACCGAGGACCTGCACACCGTCCTCACCGAGCTCGACCTGCAGGACGTCACGCTGGTCGGGTTCTCGATGGGTGGCGGCGAGGTCGCGCGCTACTTCACGAAGTACGGCACGGAACGGCTGCACAGCGTCGTCTTCGCTTCGGCCGTGCCGCCGTACCTGCTGCAGACCTCGGACAACCCGGACGGGCCGCTGCCGAAGGAGCAGGCCGCCGAGATGACCGCGGGCCTGACGAAGGACGAGGACGCCTTCTACGACCAGTTCACGACCGACTTCTTCTCGGTGGACGGCACCCTGGTCGTCTCCGAGGAGGACCGGCAGCAGGCGCTCGCCCTGGCGAAGCAGGCCTCGAAGCCGGCAGCGCTCGAGGCGATGGCGTCGTTCGCGAACACCGACTTCCGCGACGACCTGCCGAAGGTCACCGTGCCGACGCTCGTGATCCACGGTGACGGCGACGCAACCGTGCCGTTCGCGGGGTCCGGCGCCCGGACCCACGCCGCGATCGCGGGGTCCGAGCTGCACGTCGTCGCCGGCGGCCCGCACGGCGTCAACGTCAGCCACCCGGACGAGTGGAACCGCGTCGTCCTGCAGTTCCTGGCGAAGTAGCCACGCGACGACGGTGCCGCCGACCCCGGAGTCGGCGGCACCGCCCCGCCGCTACGACGTCGCCTGTCCCTCCGGCACGAACGCCTGCACCGACAGCAGTGCAGCATCGGCGGAGGCACACGCCTGGTAGTCGGTGTCCTGCACGAACAGGGACTGCTCCGACCCGGGCGGGTACACGCGGAAGCCGTCCGGGGTCTGCGGCGAGCAGTCGCCCGACGAGTAGTTCTCGGCCCGGACGATCTTGAGCGGGGCGACGGCGGTCTTCCCCGGCGCCAGGGTCACGGTCGGGTGCGGCGAGCTCTTCTCCTGCGTCGCTGCCGCCCCGATCTGCTCGCCGTCGCCACTCCCGACGAACGAGACGCCGGGCCACCCCTGCAGGGTGCAACTCGACGACCCGGTGTTCTCGAGCACCAGGTGCACGACCACGCTGCCGGCCGCACCACCGCTGCCGGCCTCGATGCGTCCGGTCAGTGACGACACCGCGCACCGGTCACCGGCAGCCGCACCGGACGAGCCAGAGCCAGAGCCGGATCCGGATCCAGACCCGGCCGACGGTGTGGCCGGAGCCGACTGCGGTGTCGACGCCGACGCGGACGGCGACGGTGGGGGCGCCGTCACGGTCTCGGTGGCGGCGGGCTGCCCGCCCGAGGCACACCCCGCCAGCGTCCCGACGGCGACGAGCCCGGTCACGACGAGCAGGAACTTCGATCGACTGCTGCGCTGCATGGTGCACAGGCAACCACCGAACGCCGCACCCGGTTCGGTCGGCGTCCAGGCACCGCGGGCACACTCCGAGGCAAGCAACCCGAGCAGCGGAGGTCGGCATGGCAGGCAAGCACGAACAGGCACGAGGCGACGAGGGTCGCGCGGACGGCGTGGAGCCCCGCGCCGGAGCCTTCACGGACAGCGAGATCCCGGGCGAGCACCACGTCGAGACGACGGAGCCGGTCGGCGAGTTCGTCTCGAGCGACATCCCCGGCGAGGTCCGCCCGGACGGCTCGGGACCCGACGGCGAGTACGTCGACTCGGACATCCCCGGCGAGGCCGAGCCGACCCAGGACGGCGAGGTCGGCGAGTACACCGACGTCGACAAGGCCTGACGGTCAGTCGACCAGCTCCGCCGCCACCAGGCGGCGGAGCGTCTCCACGCCCGCGGGTGGGCAGCGGTCGACGTCCGCCGAGGTGACCCACTCGATCTCGTCCACCTCGGCCGAGGCGACGGGCGTGGCGGAGTCGAGCGCGCCTCCTGGCCGGACCAGGAACAGGGTCATCGCGACCATCGTCCCCGGAGCCTGCCCGTGGGCGGGCTCGAGCACGACACCGAACTCGTCGACGTCGTCGGCGGTGAGCCGCAGGCCGGTCTCCTCGTGCGCTTCGCGGATGACGGCCTCGACGTCGGTCTCGTGCGGCTCCGCCTTGCCACCCGGCAGGTAGAGCACGTCGCGCGCTCGCGCGCGCACCATCAGGACGCGTCGGTCACGCACCAGCAGCAGCGCACTCACGCGCAGCGTGCGTGGTTGCGAGCCTGTCTGGAGGCTCAGCTCGCGTCCGCCTGGTCGTCGCGATCCGATGCGGTCAGGTCCAGGGCCGTGCGGTCGGCCAGCGGCACGACGGGCGACGGCAGCTCCGGCTCGGCCTCCGGCCGGACGCCGTACAGGGAGTCGATCGCGCCGACGAACTCCTCGCCACGTCCGGCGCGACCGAGCTCGCGGGCGCGGACCGAGGGACGGTGCAGCAGGACGCCGACCAGGTGCCGGAGCGCCCGCTCGGTGTGCTCGACCGACTCGCCGTCGGCGTCCGCGCGGCGCTTCGCCCGCTCGATCTCGTCGTCGAGGATGTCGAACACGTGCTTGCGGAACGCCACGAGCGCCGGGGTCGTCGACTGCTCCATCGCCTGGGCGCGGAACCGGGACACCGCGTCGTCGACCATCGCGCGGGCCTCGGACTCGGCGTTCAGCTCGGAGATCGGGGCGTGGATGCTGATGGTCTCGAGGTCCAGGAGCTCGACGCCGTCGACGCCGGCGGCCGCGGGGTCGACGTTGCGGGGGAGCCCCAGGTCGATGACGATGCGGCGGGAGCCGTCGTCCAGGTCGGCCGGTGCGACGACCGGTACCTCGCTCGAGGTGCAGGTGATCACGACGTCGCTCTCGCCGATGGCCTGGCGCAGGTCACGCGCGGCGACGAGGTCGTGCTTGGCGGCGAACCAGGGGGCCCGGCCCGAGGGCGAGAACACCTGGATGGTCGTGGCACCGCGGTCGCGCAGGGCGGCGATGGTGGTGGCGGCGTAGCTGCCGGTGCCGACGAGCAGCACGCGGGCGTGCGCCCAGTCGGTGACGCGGGACGACGCGAGCTCGAGGCCGAGGCGCACGAGCGAGCGGCCGGCGGCACCGATGCGGGTGCGGGTCTTGACGCCGCGCGAGGTGTGCGCGGCCTCCTGGAACAGCCGCTCGAGGTCGGACGTGGTGGTGCCGTTGGACCGGGCGTCCTCGAGGGACCGGCGGACCTGGCCGGAGATCTCGGTCTCGCCGACCACGACGGACTCGAGTCCGCTCGACACGGCGAACAGGTGCTGCACGACGTCCCCGCCACCCAGGACGTTGACGGACTCCAGGACCTCGGCGGCGTCCAGGTCGCTCGCGCTGGCGACGGCCTGCACGGTGGCGGCCACGGCGGAGTCACCGTCGTCACCGGCGATGTCGAGGTAGGCCTCGAAGCGGTTGCACGTGGCCAGGACCACGGCGCCGTCGAGGACGCCGGAGTCGGTCACGAGACGGCTCGCGGCCGCGGGTGCGCCGATGCTCAGTCGCTCCAGGAGGTCGAAGCTGGCGTTGCGATGCGACGCCGTGAGACAGATGAGCACGTAGTCAATGGTAACGCGCTCGATGGGAGAATCATCCGGTGACCGAAGCGACGACCACATCCCTCCCCGACTCCCACCCCCTCGTGACAGGGCGGACGAGCGGGTCCCGCCTCGTCCGGGCGCTCCGGGGTGACCGTCCGGACACGCTCCCGGTGTGGTTCATGCGGCAGGCCGGTCGCTCGCTGCCGGAGTACCGCGAACTGCGGGTCGGCACGGCCATGCTCGACGCCTGCCTGGACCCGGCGATGGCGTCGGAGATCACGCTGCAGCCGGTCCGCCGGCACCAGGTCGACGCCGGCATCTTCTTCAGCGACATCGTCGTGCCGATCAAGCTCGCGGGCGTGGAGGTCGAGATCGTCCCCGGCCGTGGCCCGGTCCTCGCATCGCCGATCCGCACCCCCGCCGACGTCGACGCCCTCGAACAGCTCGACCCCGCGGCCCTCGAGCCCATCCGTCAGGCGGTGCAGCGCACGGTCGAGCAGCTCGGCGACACCCCGCTCATCGGCTTCGCGGGGGCGCCGTTCACCCTGGCCGCCTACCTGGTCGAGGGCGGTCCCTCGAAGGACCACATCCGTGCCCGCACGCTCATGCACGCAGACCCGGAGACCTGGTCGCGGCTGCTCGCGTGGGCCGCCGACGTGTCCGGGGCGTTCCTCCGGGCCCAGGTGCTCGCCGGGGCCTCGGCCGCGCAGCTGTTCGACTCGTGGGTCGGGTCGCTCTCGCGTGCCGACTACGTCCGGTCCGTCGCACCGCACTCGGCGCAGGCGATGTCGCACGTCGCCGAGCTCGGGGTCCCGCGGATCCACTTCGGCGTCGGCAGCGGCGAGGTCCTGGCCGACATGACGACCTTCGGCACGGAGACCGTCGGCGTCGACGCGGTCGGGGTCGACTGGCGTCTGCCGCTGGACGAGGCCGTCCGCCGCGTCGGCACCGGGGTCAGCGTGCAGGGCAACATCGACCCGGCGATGCTCTCGGCGCCGTGGGACGTCCTCGAAGCGCACGTCCGCGACGTCGTCCGCCGGGGGGGTACGGCGCGGGCCCACGTCGTGAACCTGGGCCACGGGGTCCCGCCGGAGACCGACCCGACCGTCCTGACCCGGGTGGTCGAGCTGATCCACTCGCTCGGCGACGGGACGACGCCGGACGACGCCGCCCAGGACGGAGCCCGCGCGTGACCGACGTCGTCGTGGTCGGCGGCGGGGTCGCCGGGCTCGTCACCGCGCGCGACCTGGCGAAGGGCGGCGCGAACGTGGTGCTGGTCGAGTCGTCGGGCGTGCTCGGCGGCATGATCCGTCGGCACACGGTCGGCGGACTCGACCTGGACATGGCGGCGGACTCGTTCGCCACCCGCACCGATGCGGTCGGCCGGCTGGCGATCGAGCTCGGCCTGGGCAACGACGTGGTGTCCCCGGACGCGCGCGGCGCCTGGCTGATGACCCGCGACGGTCGGACCGCACCGATCCCGGCGACCGGGCTGCTCGGCATCCCCAGCACCCCGATGGCGGCCGACGTGCTGGCCGTCGTGGGGCAGAAGGGCGGGCTCCGGGCGCAGATGGACTCGCTGCTGCCCGGCCCGGTGGGCGCGAAGGCCCCGTCGCTCGGTGAACTCGTGCGGCGACGCATGGGGGAGCGTGTGCTCGACGACCTGGTCGTGCCGATCGCGGGCGGCGTGCACTCGACGCACCCGGACCAGCTCGACCCCGACCGCGTGGCCCCCGGCCTGCGCGCCGCACTGCTCCGCGAGGGGTCGCTCGCCCGGGCGGTGCTCGCCCTGCGGGCCCGTGCGGCAGCGGGCACCCCGGTGCAGGGCATCCGCGGCGGCATCGTGCGCCTGGTGGACGAACTCGTGGCCGACATGACTACCTACGGCGTCGACGTCCGGCTGCACACCCGTGCGACCCGGATCGAGGCCCACGCGGTCGAGGTCGTCGGGGCCGACGGCACGACCGAACGGCTGCCCGCCGAGCACACGCTGTCCTCGGTGCCCGACCCGGGGCGCACCGCCGCCGCCGACCGGACGGGCATCGAGCTCGTCACGCTCGTGGTCGACCAGCCCGAACTCGACGCGGCACCCCGGGGCACCGGCATGCTCGTGCACCCCGATGCGGCGGCCGTCTCGGCGAAGGCGCTCACGCACGCCACGGTGAAGTGGCCCTGGCTCGCGCAGGTGGCGGGCGGCCGGCACGTGCTGCGGCTGAGCTACGCGACCACCCCGACGACCCCGACCACCCGCGCCCCCGGCGCCGACGCGACCGGTCCGCACGACGGGACGGCCACGGACGGCGTCGCCACGAGCCTCCCGGTCGACCCGGGCGACGCCGTCGGCCAGCGGGCACTGCGCGACGCGTCCACGCTGCTCGGCGTGCCCCTGTCCGCCGACCGGGTGACGGGCGCGGCGCGGGTGGGGTGGCACGGTCCCGACCTGACCGCGGCAGGTCTGGCCGAGGGCGTCCTGGGGATCGGCGAGACCGCCGCCGGACGTGGTCTGGCGGGCATCATCGCAGCGGCGCGTGCGACTGCTGGACAGATCCTGGGTACCTGAGCGGACCGCCGGGCGCCCGAGGGCTACTGTGGTGGGACCGCCGGACGTATTCCGTTCGGCGCATGACCACCGCACACCACAAACGGAGGAATCGCACATGCGAGGAAAGCTCCTGTTCGTCGCCGGCGCAGCTCTCGGGTACGTCCTGGGATCGCGAGCCGGACGGGCGCGGTACGAGCAGATCAAGACCGTCAGCGGCAAGGTCTGGAACAGCAACGGCGTCCAGAAGGGCGTGCACGTCGCCGAGGACTTCATCGCCGACAAGACGCCGGACGTCGCCGAGTTCATCGGTGAGTCCACCAAGAAGGCCGTCCGCAAGGTCAGCCAGAAGAAGGACACCACCACCTCATGACCGACACTCGCGACCGCAAGTCGCGTTCGCTGTTCGGCCTGGTCGGGGACGTCCCCAAGCTCGTCAAGGGCCTGGTCAAGGGCGAGATCGACCTGCTCAAGGCCGAGATGCTGGCGAAGGCGAAGGTCTTCGGCCTGGCCGCCGGCCTGCTGGTCGGTGCGCTCGTCATCGTGCTCTACGCGATCGGCGTGCTGCTGACCGCGGCCGTCATGGGCCTGGCGACGGTGATGCCCGCGTGGCTCGCCGCACTCCTGCTCGCCGTGGTGATGCTCATCGTGGCGGCGATCCTCGGGTGGATCGGGTGGAAGCGCCTGCAGAAGGGGCTGCCCATCACGCCGAAGCGCACGATCGACAGCGTGAAGAACGACATCAACGCGGTGAAGGGCCTCGGCAAGAAGCCGACCCCGCCGACGCAGTACGGCAGCCGCAAGCCGGACGTCGACGCTCGATCCTGAGCGCCGACAGCCGCACCACCGACGGAGGAACCGTGTCCGACCAGCACGACGACATCGCTGCGCGCGTCGCCGCGACCCGCGCCCAGCTCTTCGACACCCTCGACGCGATCGAGGACAAGCTCAACGTGCCGAAGCAGCTCGGCATCGCGGCGTCGAAGCTCAAGCGGGGCATCGACGAGAAGCCGGTGCCGTACCTGACCGGTATCGCAGCCGGAGTAGCGGTGGTCGGGGGTATCGTCGTGATGGTGCTCCGACGGCGGTAGACCGCCCGAGCGCGGTCCACCGGCACGGGGCGGCCACCACCCCCGGCGACCGATAGGACAGAGGACCCATGAGCTCCGACGTGCCCGCGACCACCCCGCCCGCATCAGCGCACGAGACCGCACCCGCGCACGAGACCGACCCCGCGACCGGGATCGACCCGAACCTGCTGACGGCGTACGCCCTCTGGGCCGTCTTCCGCCGTCCGCTCGGGCCGATCCACCGCGTCGGCGACGACGCCGTGGCCGAGCTCGACGCCGTCATCGCGAGCGCTGCCGAGCGCGGCGTGACGATCCGCGGGTTCTACGACGTCTCCGGCTTCCGCGCCGACGCCGACGTCATGGTCTGGCTGCACGGCGACGACGCGCAGGCGATCCAGGCCGTGCTGCGCGAGGTGCGCCGGACCGGGCTGTTCCAGGACGCCGAGCCGGTGTGGCACGCCATGGCGATGCACCGCGAGGCCGAGTTCAACAAGCGGCACACGCCGGCGTTCCTGCGCGGCAAGGACCCCGAGGCGTGGATCACGGTGTACCCGTTCGTCCGCTCCTACGAGTGGTACCTGCTGCCCGAGGAAGAGCGCTCGACGATGCTCCGCGACCACGGCATCGCCGGCGCGAAGTACCGCCGCGTCCTCACCAACACCATCGCGACCTTCGCCCTGAGCGACTACGAGTGGATCCTGCCGCTCGAGAGCCCGGACCTCGTCGACCTCGTCGACCTGATGCGCGATCTCCGCTACACCGAAGCGCGCATGCACGTGCGCGAAGAGGTCCCCTTCTTCACGGGTCGTCGTGTGACGACCGCCGAACTCCCGGAGGTGCTGTCATGACCGACACCAGCATGATCACGAACGGCCAGCCCGTCCTCGCCGCGACCGAGGCGGCAGCCTCCGGGCCGGAGCACGTCGAGGTCCCCACCGCGTACGACGCGATCCTGCTCGCCGGCTTCGGCGGACCGGAGGGCCAGGACGACGTCATCCCGTTCCTGCGCAACGTCACGCGGGGCCGCGGCATCCCGGACGAGCGGCTCGAAGAGGTCGCGCACCACTACCGTCACTTCGGCGGCGTGAGCCCGATCAACGCACAGAACCGTGCGCTCAAGGCGGCGCTCGAGGCCGAGCTGGCGTCGCGCGGCATCGACATGCCGGTGCTGTGGGGCAACCGCAACTGGGAGCCCTACCTCGAAGAGGCCTTCACCGAGGCCGCCGACAAGGGCTACACCAAGCTCGTCGCCATCGCCACGAGCGCCTACTCGTCGTTCTCGAGCTGCCGGCAGTACCGCGAGGACTACGCCCGCGTGCTCACCGAGACCGGGCTGATCGACACGATCCAGATCGACAAGGTCCGCCAGTTCTTCGACCACCCCGGCTTCGTCCGCCCGTTCATCGACGGCGTCCGCGACGGCATGGCCCGGGCGATCGCCGAGAACGAGGGCCTCGACGTCGCGACCGAGCTGCACGTGCTGTTCTCGACGCACTCGATCCCCTCGACCGACGCCGCCCGCTCCGGCCCCGACTACCGCGGCTTCGACGAGCACGGCGCGTACGAGGCGCAGCACCTCGCTGTGGGCCAGGTCGTGCTCGACCAGGCCTGGGCCGAGCTCCTCGAGCAGCCCGAGCACGCCCACCTGCAGGGCACGTCGAAGCCCGCCTGGAAGCTCGTCTACCAGTCACGCTCCGGCCCCCCGACGCAGCCGTGGCTCGAGCCCGACATCAACGACTACATGAACGAGGACCTCAAGGGCGGCCCGACGCGAGCCGTGCTGATCGTCCCGCTCGGCTTCGTGAGCGACCACATGGAGGTCATGTGGGACCTCGACGAGGAAGCCACCGAGACCGCCGGCGAGCTGGGCTTCTGGTCGCTCCGCACGCAGACGCCGGGCATCGACCCGGCCTACGTGTCCGGTCTGGTCGACCTGGTGCTCGAGCGCGTCAACGGCACGCCCAAGGCCGAGCGTCCGCACGTGACCGACATCGGTCCCTGGTACGACGTCTGCCGTCCGGGCTGCTGCGAGAACGTCCGCGCCGGGTTCAAGCCCGCCGCGGCCGGCGTCGCACCGTGACCGACGCCACGACCGACGCACCGACCGACGGCCCGGCCCCGATCCGGCTCGGCACCCGTGCCAGCCGGCTCGCGGTCGCGCAGTCGCAGGACATCGCCGATCGCCTGGCGAAGGCGGCCGGGCGTCCGGTGGAACTCGTCACCGTCACGAGCGAGGGCGACACGAACCGTGCGTCCCTGGCGTCGCTCGGGGGCACCGGCGTGTTCGCCAGCGCCCTGCGCGAGGCCCTGGTGGCCGGCGAGGTCGACGTGCTCGTGCACTCCCTGAAGGACCTGCCGACCGCGCCGTACCCGGGCCTGACCATCGGCGCCGTGCCGAAGCGTGCGGACGCCCGTGACGTCCTGGTCGCGCGGAACGGCGCCACGGTCGAGACCCTGCCCGAGGGTGCGAAGGTCGGCACCGGCTCCCCGCGTCGCGTGGCCCAGCTCAAGGCGCAGCGACCCGACCTGGACGTCGTCGACATCCGCGGCAACATCGACACCCGGCTCGGTCGGGTGGACGACGACCTGGACGCCGTGGTGCTCGCGGCCGCCGGGCTCGGGCGCATCGACCGGCTGTCGGCCGCCACCGAACTGCTCGACCTGGGCTTCTGGCCGAGTGCTCCCGGTCAGGGCGCCCTGGCCGTCGAGGTCCGCTCGGACGAGACCGACCGCACCCTGCTCGCGGCCCTGCGGAAGATCGAGCACGCGCCGACCCGGCTGACGGTCACCGCCGAGCGCGAGGTCCTCGCCAAGCTCGAGGCCGGGTGCTCCGCGCCGATCGGTGCGACGGCCGTCGTCGACGCCGAGCTCCTGCTCGTGTCCGCCACGGTCTACCGACCGGACGGCAGCGAGTACCGCACGGCCTCGCACGCGGCGGTGCTCGAGGGCTCCGCGCAGGACCGCCTCGACGAGGCGCTCGAGGTCGGCGGTCGCGTGGCCGCCGAGCTGCTCGAGAACGGCGCCGCACAGCTCGCCGACCTGGCGACCACGGTCGCCGAGGACACCACCGACGGCCCGTACACCGCGGGTCCGGGCCTCGCGACCCCTGCCGAGTAGGCGGTCGTCACGGAACCCACCACCACCGCTGCGGACGAGGCGCGACCCCCGGTCGTCCTCGTCCCGCGCGGCGGTGCGTGGGGCGACCGGGTCGCCGCCGGTGCGCGGGCGCGCGGGCTCCGGCCCGTCGTCGTCCCCCTCATCACGGACGCCCCGCCGTCGGACCCGTCGGCGCTCGACGCTGCGGTCCGCCGTCTCGTCGCCTCCGGAACGGTCTTGGCCCACGACGCCGGTTCCGGACCGACGCGCCAGCGGCGGTCCGGCCGTGCCGGTGAGGAGAGGCCCGGACCGGCCGATCCCGTCGATGACGGAACCAGCATGGCTGGGTACGCCTGGATCGTGGTGACCAGTGCGACGGCCGTGACGGTCGTCGCCGGACGGGTGGCGGGCCTCCCGGCCGGGACCC
Organism: Curtobacterium oceanosedimentum; assembly: GCF_020297365.1. Lineage (GTDB taxonomy): Bacteria > Actinomycetota > Actinomycetes > Actinomycetales > Microbacteriaceae > Curtobacterium. The sequence continues at coordinate 447 of NZ_JAIXIG010000036.1, read as the reverse complement.
GCGTGGCGGCGGTCGGCGAGCCGACCGCCCGGGCCGCCCGTGCTGCGGGCTGGGCCGTCGACCTGGTGCCGACCGAGACGTCCGCCGCCGGGCTGGTCGCGGTGTTCCCGGACACCGACGGCACCGTGCTGTTCCCACGCTCGGAGATCGCCGCACCCACCCTGGTGGACGGCCTCCGAGCCCGTGGCATCGACGTGGACGACGTGGTGGCGTACCGTACCGTGGGGACCGGCGACGAGCCGATCACCCTCGACCCGGCACCCGACGCGGTGCTCGTGACGAGCGGCAGCGTCGCCCGCGAGACCGCCCGCCGGCTGACCCCGTTCGACCCCCGCACGCGCGTGGTCTGCATCGGCCCCGGAACCGCCGCCGATGCCAGCGCCGCCGGGCTCCCCGTCCACGCCGTGGCGCACGCCCGGTCCGCAGAAGCCATGCTCGACGCCGTCG
>NZ_JAIXIG010000035.1 GCF_020297365.1 Curtobacterium oceanosedimentum | reverse complement strand
GTGGGGGTGCTCGGCCCCGACGGGGCCGCCTTCGGATCGGTCGGGATCGTGCGCACGCGCTGACCGAACAGGTCACTGCGCAGGGCGAACACGATCACGAAGACGAACAGCCAGAGCACCGCGAGGAACGCGAAGCGCAGGACGAGCAGGGTCAGCCCTGTGGTCATCGAGCACCTCCGTCGTTCTCCGGGATCACCCGGAACACCATACGGGTACGACCGATCTCGATGGTGGAGTCCGGCTCCACGATCGCCTGCTGGAAGTGCTGCCCGTTCAGCTTGGAGCCGTTCGTCGAGCCCAGATCGGTGGCCTGCGCGTGCTTGCCGTCCCACAGCACCTCGACGTGCTTCCGGCTCGTCCCGGTGTCCGCGATGGTGATGTCGGCGTCGCTCCCGCGGCCGATCACCGTGCGTCCGCGCTGCAGACGGTGGCGCTGCGACCCGATGTCCAGGACCGCGATCCACGCGACGTCACGCTGCACGGTGGTGGAGTCGACCTGCAGGATGCCGGTGGACAGTGTGCCGTCCTGCTGCAGGCGGATGGTGACCGGACCGGAGAACGAGTAGTTCTGCGCCACGGCGTGTTGGTGCACCATCTGGGTCAGTTCGTCGATGAGCGGACGGCCGACGTCGTTCATGCGCGTGAAGTCCGGCGGCGCCAGGCGCACGGTGAACTCGTTCGGCACGAGGATGCGCTCGCGGGAGACCACGGCAGCCTTGGTGTCGAGCTCGCGCCGGAGGGTGCTCGAGATCTCGACGGGCTGCACCCCGGAGCGGAAGGTCTTGGCGAAGGCGCCGTTCACGGCGCGTTCCAACCCTCGCTCGAAGTTGTCCAGCAGGCCCATGCGTCTCCCGTGTCGTCGGTCGTCAACCACTGCATGGTAGTGGTTGGCGTTGGCACCCGTCTGTGCGTGGTAGTGTTTTCGGGCTGGCGCGAGTGGCGGAATTGGTAGACGCGCACGGTTCAGGTCCGTGTGCTGGAAACGGCGTGGGGGTTCAAGTCCCCCCTCGCGCACCAGGCGAAGAACAGGAAGGCCCCGGAGGAATCCGGGGCCTTTCCTGTTCCCGGGGTGCTGTCCGCCTGGCCGGGTGTCTGCGCCCGGCCGTCGGTCGCGCATCGGGCCCGGATCCGACCTGGAGGCGCGGCTCGACCCCGACACGCCGGTGCGGCAGAACCCGTGGACACGTTCTGCACCGTCGGTCCGAGGTCGCTGGACGGGCGTCAGACCGTGCCGCGTACCGTCCGGGACATGACTGATTCGACGACACCGGACGGATCGAGCGATCCCACCGAGACCCAGCAGCAGTACACCGAGGACCTGCCCGACGGGTCGTCCACGGGCGATGCCACGGAGGACCCGCAGCAGGACAGCGACGTCGACTCGGGCGGCGAGCCCGCCGACCCGCAGTAGCGGCGACCACTGACCGACGGGAGGCGCGGTGCCGGCTGGCACCGCGCCTCCCGTCCGTCGTCCACCCGTCGTGCGGTGCCCGAGGATGGAAGCATGACGACGACCGCACCGCTCCGACCCGGTGAGGTCGCCCTGCTCGCTGCCACGGACGCCGAGCAGGTGGTGGGGGTCGCCACCGCTCGGTACGCCCCGGCCGTGGTCGCGGACACGAGCGGGTGGGCCGACGGTGACCGTCGGTGGATCGAGGACCTCGGGTTCCGCGCAGACGACCGCGGCGCGGCGGTACGGACCCTGGACCTGACGCTCGCCGACGACGGGACCCACACGCGGATGCTCGACGCGCCGGCCATGGCGTCGCTGCACGGCCACCACGCGCGCTTCGCCGAGCACCGCGGCGAGGTCGTCCGCTACCAGCCGGACGTCTCGGTGTTCACCGCGATCCCGGAGCGGCCCACCGCGGCCGACTGGGAGGACGTCCGTGCGCTGCTCGGAACCGGTGCGGTCTTCGGGGTGAGTGGTGCAGCAGCGCTGCCGGACGGGTGGGCGCTCGTCGAGGGCGTGGCCGGCGTGCAGCTGACCGGTGAGGCGGTGACGGGGGAGCCCGACGCCGAGGCGGTCGTGCTGACGCCCGACGACGTACCGGAGATGACCGCGCTGGTGGAACGGACGAAGCCCGGGCCGTTCCTGCCGCGCACCATCGAGCTCGGCACCTACCTGGGCATCCGACGGGACGGCCGACTCGTCGCCATGGCGGGGGAGCGGTTGCACCCGCCGGGGTGGACCGAGATCAGCGCGGTGTGCACGGACGAGGGGTACCGCGGACAGGGGTTCGGTCGGCGGCTGGTCCTCGCCGTGGCGCACGGCATCCGGGAGCGGGGCGAGATGCCGCTCATGCACGCGGCTGCCGGGAACACCGGGGCGATCGGGCTGTACCGGCGCCTGGGGTTCCGGTTGCGGGAGCGCGGGGCGCAGCGGTTCGTGCGGGTGCCCTGAGCCGCGGCGGGGGTCAGCGCTGCGGCGTCAGTTCTTCGGGGGGTCGGTGCGGAGGCGCTTTGCCTCGGGCTCGTCGGAGTGTGAGGACGCCGCGTCGATGAAGCGGCCACCACCGACCTCGGCGGTCCGGCGGGTGAGCTCGTTGACCAGGTCCTCGTCCTCCGGCTCGAGGTCGTCGTCCGGCGCCGGCTCGACCATGACCTGCGAGGCCGGACCGAGGAGCAGCTCCGTCGCCACCCCGACGCCGTGCTCGTCCGACGTGGGGATCTCGACGATGTCCGTCGTCCCGTTCTCGCCGAGCGCCGCCGCGTAGGCCAGCACCGCCTCGGCGATCGCGTCGCCGGTCATCACCTTGTTCTCGCCGTACACCACGAACTTCACCCCGGGGAGTCAACGCCGCGACGCTGATGGTCGGCCGTGGTGAGCCGGATCCCGCACACAGGCCAGCGCTGTCGGTGGCTCGCGCGACAATCGACCAGGCATGCCCGACGAGATCTCTCCCACCACACGCATCGAGCGTCGTGGGTTCGACGTCGACCAGGCCGTCGCGTTCTACGAGCAGGTCTACTCCAGCCACGACATCCACATCGGGGACGCCGTCACCGAGGGGTTCTCGTGGCGGTACCGGGCCGTCGGCGACGAGGACGTCGTCGTCGGGACCTCGATGGTCGCCGCGCGGCGGTGGGGCACGATCAACCCGGGTCGCGACTACATCCTTGCGTGGGCGTCCGGCGCCGGCATCACGCTCGACACCGGCACCCGGTCGCCCGTCCAGATGCTCCCTGGTGTGCCGACCATGTACCCATCCGGTCGGCCCTTCGCCTTCGACGCGCTCCCGACCACGCAGCACCTCATCCGGTTCGACGGACCGTTCCTGGAGGCGGTGGCCGCGGCCCGCACGCAGACCGTCCCCGCACCGCTCCGCTTCGAGGCCGTGTCCGACCCGGCGGCGGTGCAGCGCCTGCGGCTGGTGATCACCGACGCCGCTCCGCAGCTGCTCGACCCGGCCCTGCCCCGCGCCACCCGGGCGGCACGGAACACCCTCCTGGCCGAAGCCGTCGTCGACGCCTTCCGTGCTGAGCCCACGATCCAGCTGCCCCTGTCCGCCGGTCCCACCACCATGCGGTTCGCCCAGGAGTGGATGGTCGCCAACGCGCACCGGGCCATCACGATCACCGACGTATGCGACGCCGCCGGGGTCGCCGTGCGCTCCCTGCAGGCGTCGTTCCAGCGGCACGCGGGGCGCTCGCCGATGCACTTCCTCCGAGAGGTCCGGCTGCACCGGGTCCGTGCCGCCCTGAGCACCGCCGACCCCGACACGACGACCGTCAGCGAGATCGCACTGGCGTGGGGGTTCCAGCACCTGGGGCGGTTCGCGGGCTACTACGCGGAGACGTTCGGGGAGGCGCCGTCCACGACGCTGCGGCGGCGGTCGGGCGGCGACGCGTTCTGAGGGGTCCCGGCGTGACCGCGTCGTCGAGGTCGGTCGATCACCGTCGAGACCGGTCGGGACGGACTGCGAATGACCGTGCCGACGACGACGACGGCGCGGCCCGGCCCGAGGGTGGTCGGGGCGGGCGTCGGGTGAGGAGAGACCGCCGGCCGATCGGGAGCAGTACGTTCGTCGCATGGACGTGGTGAGCGTGAAGGTGCTGGGGAGCGGTGGTCCTGAACACCGCGTTGGGCATCCTGTTGCTCGTCGCCGGTGCGAGGCTGTGGCGCGCTGCTCTTCGTGGGACGAAGCACCGCCGGTAGTCGGCGGTCATCCGGCAGGATGCGGCGCAGCATCGGTTCTGATGAGGAGGAAACCCGACGTGCAAGCGAACATCCGCTCGGTGTCCTCGGGATCAGAGGAACTGCACTGGGACGCCGAACTCGACCACGTCCCAGAGTTCGCCGTCGAGACCGACACGGGCAATCGCTACTCGGTGCACTGCATCGGCCCCGCGGCCGGTGTGCCGACGGACTGGGAGGTACGCGCTCCCGGCGGCGCACTGATCGGTCGTGTCAGCCGGGTCGCGATGACGAGCGGGTTCTCGTCCTCGTACCGGTACAAGAAAGCCGGGGCGCTCTTCTCCGGCGGTTCGCAGGGGACACTCCGGAACGCTGTCCAATCGCTGCTCGAGTGAGGATGATGGCCTCGGCCTCGGCCTCGGTGTGCTCCGAGGTCAGGTGCGCTGCCTCACTGGCCCGGATCCATTGCCTGCAATGAACGAAACAACATGACACTCGCGGTTCTTGCGCTCGACCTCCTGCTCGCAACCGGCGGCGCGAACACCCAGAACGGTGTCTCTGCTCCGGTCTGGGTGATCGTCCTCGCGGTTGTCCTCATCCTGGGCATCGGCATCACCCTGATCGCGCGCTGCCGGAGGTGAGCCGCGAGGACAGCTGCGGCTGCGACGAGCACGGCCCCTCACTCGTTCCGGTCCCGATCCCGCCGAGGACGTCGCCGCTAGGGTGACGGACATGTCGAACATGACGGACGAAGAGGTTCGCCGATCGCTGCGCCGCAGCGGAAGGAACACCGCGCTGTTCGGACTCGCATTCGTCCTGCTCTCCTCCTTGTTGTTCATCGCGGAGTGGGACCAGCTGGGTGAGCCCCTCGGGCGGAAGCTCTTCTCACTCCCGCGGAGTGTGCTCTTCGGTTTGTTGCTCGTTTGCGGCCTCTCCCTCGTCGGCTGGGGAGTGCGGACTGTGCTGTCGCTGCGCCGCCGATGACGCAGCCGTGGCCGGGGCGCACGGGAGCCACGAGTGACCGCTCACGACCGGGACAGGGGCTGCTGACCCAGACGTGGCACCCCGTCCCGCGTCCGACGTCGACCGCGCTGAGTCGTCGATTCTCTAGGATCGACACATGTCGGCAACCCTGCCCAGCTTCGGGACGGAGCGCATCACGCAGCTCGGCCTGCGCGACCGCGTCTACGACCGGGTGCTCGAGGTCCTGATGGGCCACGACGTCGAACCGGGCATGCGACTGTCGATCGACGGACTCGCCCGCTCCCTCGGAGTCTCGCCGACCCCGGTGCGCGAAGCCCTGGTGCAACTCGAACGGACGGGTCTCGTCACCCGACAGGCGAACAAGGGCTACCGGGTCTCCCCGCCCCTGGCCGGCGAGCAGCTCGAGGCCCTGTTCGACGCCCGGCTCATCGTGGAGAGCGGCGCCGTCGAGCTCGCCGCCCGCGGTGACGTCGACGGCCTGCGCGAGCGGCTCTCGGCAGCGCTCGACGAGCAGGCCGCGGTGGCCGCCGAGGTCGCGTCGGTCGGGGCTGCGCACGCCCCGGAGGAGCTGATGGCCCGCTTCTTCCGCAGCGACTGGCAGTTCCACCAGCTGATCTTCGACGCGACGCGGAACCCGTTCCTCGAGGAGATGTCCGAGGTCATCACCACCCGTGTGCACCGGATGCGGCAGATCGTCGAGGGTGGCGGGGACGACACGGATCGCGCCGTGCAGGAACACCGGGCGATCCTGGAGGCGCTGGCTGCGGACCCGACGTCGGCCGTCGCCGCGATGCGGCTCCACATCGACGCCGTCCGGTTGCGCTCCCGCGCGGACGCCTCGCACACGAGCTGAGGCAGAGGGGTTGCGTTCCGTCGTTGCGTGAGTATCTTTCCTATAGGAAAGAGGTTCGCCGTTGAACCGCCACGACATGCAAGGGAGCATTCCGTGACCACTCCGCAGGACTGGGTCGACCAGGATTGGGACCCCACAACCTGGACGTCGACGACCTGGCCGATCGCCGCCTGCCTGCACGGGTTCGCGCAGGTCACCCGCGACGGCACGGCCTTCCACGACGCCCCCGCCGAGGTGTGGGACGAGGTGTTCGCGCAGATCGAGGCCGTCGGCTTCTCGCTCGCCGAACTCGCCGACAGCCACATCCGCCCCGCTGATCTGGAGCCCTCGCGCCGCGACGAGCTGTTCGCCGTCGCGAAGGCGCACGGCATCGGTATCCCGTCGGTGCACCTGCAGCGCAAGAGCGTCATCCAGCCGGGACACGAGGAGGAGAACCTGGCCTACGCCCACCGCACCATCGACGCGGCGGCCGAGTGGGGCATGCAGGTGTTCTCGACCGGGCTGCACCAGCCGTTCAGCGACGCGCAGAAGCGCGCGCTGTGGTTCTGGACGGCACCGGGCCCGCAGGACCCCGACGACCCCGAGGTCTGGGACGCCGCGGTCAAGCGACTGCGGGAGCTCGGTGAGCACGCCGCCAGCGTCGGGCTGCCGATGGCGCTCGAGCTGTACGAGGACACGTACCTCGGCACCGCCGACAGTGCGGTCCGCCTGGTCGAGGAGATCGGGCTCGACAACGTCGGGCTCAACGCCGACGTCGCGAACCTCATCCGACTGCACCGTCCGGTCGAGGACTGGCGGGAGCTCTTCGCGAAGACGATGCCGCACACGAACTACCTGCACGTGAAGAACTACACGCGGGACGAGGCCGGCGACGGCAGCTGGGCGACGAGTGCGCCGAGCACCATGGAGACGGGCCTCATCAACTACCGCCAGGTCCTGCGCGACGCCGTCGCCGAGGGGTTCCGCGGGATCGTCATGACCGAGCAGTACGGCGGGGACAGCCTCGGCGTCTGCGCCACCAACCAGCAGTACATCCGGTCCGTCCTCGCGACGACGAGGCTCGACGCGACGGCAACCCGGACTGCCGCAACCAGCACCGAAGGAGCAATCCGATGAGCACCCTCGACATCGCCGTCGTCGGGTCCGGCTACATGGGCGGCGGGATCGCCCAGGTCCTCGCCCTCGCCGGCCACACCGTCCGGATCGCCGACGTCTCGGCCGAGATCGCCCAGCAGAACCTGGAACGGCTGCTCGGCGAGACCGCACAGTTCGTCACCGACGGGCTGTTCCCCGAGGACGCCGTCGAACGGGTCCGCGCCCACCTGCGCGCCGCCGAGTCGATCGAGGCCGCCGTCGCCGACGCGGACTTCATCGAGGAGGCCGTGCCGGAGAAGCTCGAGATCAAGCACGCGACGCTGCGCCGGATCAGCGAGGCCGCCCGCCCCGACGCCGTGATCGGCTCGAACACCTCGACGATCCTGATCGAGTCGCTGGCCGAGGCGGTGGTGGGCCCGGAGCGGTTCCTCGGCGTGCACTTCTCGAACCCGGCGCCGTTCATCCCCGGCGTCGAGCTCATCCCGCACCCCACCACGAACGAGCACGCGATCGAGGTCGGCGAGACCGTCGTCGCCGCGACCGGCAAGCAGTCGGCGCGGGTGAAGGACTCGACGGGGTTCGTGCTGAACCGCCTGCAGTACGCGCTGTTCGAGGAGGCCACGAAGATCGCCGACGAGGGCATCGCCAGCCCCGACGACATCGACACGATCGTCCGGACCACGTTCGGGTTCCGCCTGCCGTTCTTCGGACCGTTCGCGATCGCCGACATGGCCGGGCTCGACGTCTACGCGTTCTGCTTCGGGTCGCTCCAGACCCGCTGGCCGGAGCGCTTCGCCACCCCGCCGTCGCTGCAGCAGCACGTCGACGCCGGTGAGCTCGGCACGAAGTCCGGCGCGGGGTACCTCGAGGTCCCCGCCGACCGCACCCCGGAGCTCGTCGCCTACCGGAACAAGGCCTACGTCGCGATGCAGAAGCTGCTCGACGAGCTCGGCCCGGCCCCGATCCACTGAGCCCGGAGCACGAACGATGAGCACGCAGGACCCCCAGAGCACGCAGGACCCCCAGAGCACGCCGAACCCCCGAACGGAGCAGACCCGCACCGTCGTCCTCACCGGCGCCGCCTCACCGCGGGGCATCGGCCGCGCCACCGCCCACCACCTGGCCGAGGCCGGGTGGGACGTCGGGATCATCGACCTCGACCAGACGGCGAGCGAGCAGGTCGCCGCCGAGATCCGCGAGCAGCACGGCGTTCGGGCCGTCGGCGTCGGTGCGAACGTCGCCGACGAATCCGCCGTCCGTGCGGCCTTCGACACGATCGAGGCGGAACTCCGGCCGATCACCGCACTGGTGAACCTGGCCGGGGTCTCGTCCGCGCACGCCTACCTGGACCTGCCGGAGGGGGAGTGGCACCGGGTGCTGTCGATCAACCTCGACGGTGTGCACTTCGCCAGCCTGCGGGCGGCGGAGTCGATGGTGCGGTCCGGGTACGGGCGCATCGTGAACCTGTCGTCGGTCTCCGCCCAGCGCGGCGGCGGCACCTTCAGCAAGACGCCGTACACGGTGGCGAAGGCCGGCGTGATCGGCCTGACCCGTGGTCTGGCGCGCGAGCTCGGCCCGCGCGGCGTCACGGTCAACGCGATCGCCCCCGGCCCGATCGACACCGACATCATGGGCGGCACGCTGTCCGAGGAACGGAAGGCCGAGATGGCCGCCGACGGCGTGCTGCCGCGCATCGGCACCCCGAGGGACATCGCCGCGGCGATCGCCTACCTGATCAGCGAGGACGCCGGGTTCGTCACCGGCCAGACGCTCAACGTCGACGGCGGCCTGTACATGCACTAGGGCCAGCCGCCCACGGAACGCGCGCCGACCGCGCGACGCGATCCGTGCCTCCCGTCCGATCAGTCGAAGGCTGACGAGCCGACAGGCCCGACCACCGGACGCCCCGAACCACCGCACCGTGCTCGCAAAGGAGCGAACCCGTGTCCCTACCCCCTGCCCCCGCGCTCGGGTCGACGAACGACCCCGGCCTGCAGTCCGCCATCGGCAAGGCGACGAAGCACCTCATGCCGATGCTCGTCATCCTGTACTTCGTCGCGTTCCTCGACCGCACCAACGTCGGCTTCGCCGAGGAGGCACTGAGCGTCGACCGCGGCATCTCCGACGCCGCCTTCGCGCTGGGTGCCGGCATCTTCTTCATCGGCTACGCGATCTTCGAGATCCCGTCGAACCTGCTGCTCAAGCGGTTCGGTGCCCGGTTCTGGCTCGCCCGCATCGCGATCACGTGGGGCATCGTCGCCGCCCTGTTCGCCTTCACGACGAACGACACGATGTTCATCGTCCTGCGCTTCATCCTCGGCGTGACCGAGGCGGGGCTGTTCCCGGGCGTCATCATGTACCTGTCCGAGTGGTTCCCGAACAAGGTGCGCGTGCGCATGTTCGCGATCTTCTACCTGGCGCAGCCGTTCTCGCAGATGATCGGCGCCCCGCTGTCCGGCGGGCTCATCAGCATCGGCGACGAGGTCACCCCGTGGCACGGCTGGCAGGTGATGTTCGCCGGCGAAGGACTGCTCGCCGTGTTCGCCGGCATCGCGGCCCTGGTGTTCCTGACGAACAGTCCGCAGCAGGCGAAGTGGCTCGAACCGGGCGAGAAGGCATCGCTCACGGCGGCCATGGAGCGCGAGGACACCGCGCGCAGCGAGGACGGCCCGAAGGGCATCTGGCGCGCGATGGCGAGCGGCCGCGTCTGGTACTTCACGATCATCTACTTCTGCCTGCAGGTCGCCGTCTACGGCACGACGTTCTACCTGCCGCAGCAGGTCTCGTCGCTGCTCGGGCAGGACGTCGGCTGGCAGGTCGGGCTGGTGACCGCCATCCCGTGGCTCGTCGGGCTCGTGGCGTGCTACCTGGTCGGCTCGCGGGCGGACTCGGTCGGACGGCGTCGCCGGTGGGGCACGTTCTTCTACGTCACGACCGGCCTGTCGATCCTCGGTTCGGCGTGGGCGGGCGCGAACGGGCAGCCGGTGCTCGGCATCCTGTTCATCACCCTGGCCGTCGCGAGCTTCCTGGCCGTCGGCCCGATCACCTGGGCGTACCCGACCGCGTTCCTGACCGGTGCGGCAGCGGCTGCGGGCATCGGCCTGATCAACTCGCTCGGCAACCTGGGCGGGTTCGTCGCCCCGATCATGCGCACCGCGATCAACGACGTGGTGCCGACCGACAGCGGCGCGTTCGGCATCGTCTCGCTCGGCGTCCTGGCGTTCGTCGCCGCCGTGATGATCTTCTGCACCAGGTTCTTCCGCGGCGCCAAGGCGGACGAGCTGCTCGACACCACGCACGTCCGCACCACCGAACCGAAGGGGAGCACGCGATGACCAGGCTGTTCAACGACCCGGCGGACTTCGCCGACGAGGCGACCGACGGCTTCGTCGTCGCCAACGAGCGCTGGGTGCGCCGGGTGCACGGCGGGGTCGCGCGCGCCACCACGAGCCCCGACGGCACGGTCGCGGTCGTGATCGGCGGCGGCTCCGGCCACTACCCGGCGTTCGGCGGGCTGGTCGGACACGGCCTGGCGGCCGGTGCAGCCATGGGCAACCTGTTCGCAAGCCCGAGCGCCCAGCAGGTGGCCGGTGTCGCTCGGGCCGCCGAACACGGCGGCGGCGTGCTGCTCAGCTACGGCAACTACGCCGGGGACGTCCTGAACTTCGATGCCGCAGCGCGGACGCTCGAGGCCGAGGGCATCCCGGTCCGCACGGTGCGCGTGACCGACGACGTCACGAGCGCCACGGTGGACGAGCGTGCGAAGCGTCGGGGGATCGCGGGGGACCTGTGCGTCTTCAAGATCGCCGGTGCCGCCGCCGAGCGGGGCGACGACCTGGACGCGGTGGCCGCCGTCGCGGATCGGGCGAACGACCGCACCCGCAGTTTCGGGGTCGCGTTCTCGGGCTGCTCGCTGCCCGGTGCCGACGAGCCGCTGTTCGAGGTGCCCGAAGGGCGCATGGCGGTCGGGATGGGCATCCACGGCGAGCGGGGGATCGACGAGACGGACGTGCCCACGGCCGACGGCCTGGCCGAGCTGTTGGTCGCACGCCTGCTCGACGAGCTGCCGGACGGCACGGTGCTCGAGGGCCAGCGGGTGGTCCCGATCCTGAACGGCCTGGGGTCGGTGAAGTATGAGGAGCTCTTCGTCGTCTACCGCTCGGTGCAGCAGCGGCTGGCGGACGCCGGCGTCGTGATCGTCGAGCCCGAGGTGGGTGAGCTCGTCACGAGCTTCGACATGGCGGGCGTCTCGCTGACGCTGCTCTGGCTGGACGACGAGCTGGAGCAGCTCTGGGCTGCACCGGCCGACACCCCCGCCTACCGCAAGGGCGGTGCGGTGGCGCAGGAGCGCGTCGACCCGTCGACGGTCGCCGCCGACGCCGAGGCCGTGCCCATCGGTCCGGCGAGCGACGACTCACGAGCGGTCGCCGAACGGGTCGCCGCCGGGTTCGACGCGGTCCGCGCGGTGCTCGACGAGCACGCCGACGAGCTCGGCCGCATCGACGCGGTCGCCGGTGACGGCGACCACGGCATCGGCATGCAGCGCGGCGCGCACGCCGCAGCGGCAGCGACGGCGGAGGCTGTAACCGGCGGCGCCGGTGTCGGCAGCGTCCTCCGGATCGCCGCCGACGCGTGGTCCGACAAGGCCGGCGGCACGTCCGGTGCGATCTGGGGCGCCGCACTGGAGGCACTCGGTCGCGTCATCGGGGACGACGAGCGCCCGTCGGGTGCCACCGTCGCGCAGGCCGTGCGGGAAGCCACCGAGGCGGTGCTGGCGTTCGGCGCGACGGTGGGCGACAAGACGATGGTGGACGCGCTGGTGCCGTTCGACGAGGTGCTCCGCACCCGGCTCGACGCCGGGGCGGCGCTCGCCGAGGCCTGGGGTGACGCCGTCCGTGCCGCCCGCGAGGCCGCGGACGCCACGGAGTCCCTCGTGCCGCGGATGGGCCGTGCCCGGACCCACGCCGAGCAGGCCGTCGGCACCGCGGACCCGGGAGCCCTGTCGTTCGCGCTCATCGTGGAGACGGTCGCACCGTGATCACGATCGGGGTGTCGCTGAAGATGTACTTCTCGCACGCCCGGACGCTGGCCTGGGCGGGCGAGGTCGCGGGCATCGCCCGGCGGCACCCCGCGGTGCGCTCGGGAACGGCAACGCTGTTCGTGGCGCCGACGTTCCCGGCGCTGGTGCCGGTGCGGGACCTGCTCGCGGGCTCCGGAGTGCAGCTCGCCGCGCAGGACCTGTCGTGGGCCGACGACGGCGCCTTCACCGGTGAGGTCTCCGGCGCCGAGCTGCGCGAGATCGGGGTCGACCTGGTCGAGATCGGCCACGCAGAACGCCGCACGCTGTTCCACGAGGACGACGCGACGATCGCCGGGAAGGTGCACGCGGCCTGCCGCAACCACCTGCGTCCGCTGCTGTGCGTCGGAGAGCCGGACCGGGCCTCCGATCCGATGGAGGCCGTGGCGGCGGTGACGGCGCAGCTCGACCGGGCCGTCGCGACCGCCGTCGCGGACGGCCTGACCGGACCCCTGACCGTGGCCTACGAACCGGTGTGGGCCATCGGTGCGCCGGCACCGGCACCGGACGACCACATCGTGGCGGTGCTCGACGGGATCGAGCAGCACCTGGCGTCGCGACCCGAACTGCACGGCAGCACCGTCGTCTACGGGGGCAGCGCCGGACCCGGTCTGCTCACGCGGGGGCGGGGCCGGATCGGTGGGCTGTTCCTCGGACGGTTCGCCCACGATCCCGCCGCGGTCGCGACGATCCTCGACGAGGTCGCGGCGCTCAGCTGAGCTGGTCGCGGACCGGCCGAGGGGCCCGTCCGAGCAGCTCGCCGAGCAGCGGATCGGTGCCGGCGAACAGGCCCTGCTCGGCGGCCTGGTACATGCCGATCAGGAACCCGACCATGTGCGGGTCCTGCCCCGCGGCCAGCGCACGGGCACGCCACTCGTCCACGCCCAGGGCCTCGAAGCCGATCGTCCGTCCGGACACCTCGGAGGCCTGCCGAGCAAGGTCGGCGAAGGTCGGCGCTTCCGGAGCGGTGAGCGTCACCGGCCCGTCGAACGGCTGGTCAGCGAGCAGGATGGCTGCGGCTGCCTCGGCGGCGTCCTCGCGGGCGGTCCACGACACCGGCCCGTCGACGGGGACGGACACCACGCCGGTCTCCTGCCAGGGGCCCGTCATCCAGGCCGCGCTGTGGGCGTAGAAGCCGTTGCGCAGGCTCGTCCACGGCAGCCCCGAGTCGCGGAGCAGGTCCTCGGTGGCGGCATGGTGTGTCGCCGGCACGAAGGGCGAACCGTGCGAGGCGCCCTGGTGGCTCGTGTAGAGGACCCGACCGACGCCGGCCTCCACGGCTGCATCGACCGCGGCACGGTGCAGTGCGACGGCGTCGGCGGCCGGGTCGCTCGACGAGACGAGCAGGAGCTGCTCGGCGCCCGCGAAGGCCGCCGGCAGGGTCTCCGGCTCGGCGTAGTCGCCTCGGCGGACCTCGACGCCACGGTCGGCGAACCGCTGGGCGCGGGCGGGGTCGCGGGTGACCACGGCCAGATCGGACGGCGCGAGGCGCTCGAGCAGGTGGTCGGCGGTGGCGCCGTTGAGGGCTCCGGTGGCCCCGGTGATGACGATCATGGCTTCTCCGTATCGATGGAAACAGCGATCAGGTACCGCCGTTAACACAGTGATAGCACACTTCCGTTATCGTTGTTCCGTGATCGAGCAGGGAAGCCAGCGTGACGAGACGCGTTCGCGCATCGTCGAGGTCGCCGGCACCATGCTGCGCGAACGCGGTGCCGCGGCGGTGACCACGCGGGCCGTCGCGGACGGCGCGGGCGTGCAGGCACCGACCATCTACCGGCTGTTCGGCGACAAGGACGGCCTGCTCGAGGCGGTGGCCGAGCACGCCATGGCCACGTTCTCGGCGATCAAGGCCGACGCCGTCCGGGCTGCTCGTGACGACGCGACCGACCCCGTCGAGGACCTGCGCACCGGGTGGTCGATGACGATCGGCTTCGGGCTGGCGAACCCCGACCTGTTCGTGCTGTTGAGCGACCCGGAGCGTGGCCGTCGGTCGGCAGCCGCCCGGGCCGGTACTGCGCTGCTCGCTGAACGCATCCAGCGGGTGGCCGAGGCCGGGCGACTGGCCGTGCCGGAGCGCCGCGCGGTCGAGCTCGTGCACGCGGCCGGGACCGGGGCGGTCCTCGCGGTCCTCGCCGCTCCGGCGGACGAGCGGGACCCGTCCCTCGCCGATGACGTCCTGGAGGCCGTGCTCGGGCGGATCTTGGTGTCGGGCGAGTCGACGACGGACCACCGCAGCGCGGCGTCGGACGGTCGCGGACGGGGGAACGGAGCCGTGACGAGTGCCGCGATCACCCTCCGTGCCGCAGCGCCCCGGCTCGAGCGTCTGTCGTCAGCCGAGCGGACGATGCTCGCGGAGTGGCTCGACCGGATCGCCGCGGACTAGTGCTCGCGGGTGCCCGCCAGCCCGTGGTCGTGCGCGTAGACGACGAGTTGCACCCGGTCGCGCAGCGAGAGCTTGCCGAGGATGCTCGAGATCTGGGTCTTCACCGTCGACTCGGTCACGAACTCCTTCGTGGCGATCTCGGCGTTCGAGAGGCCGCGTGACGCCCAGCCGAACACGACCCGCTCCCGTTCGGTCAGGCTCGCGAACTCGGGCGGCTGCGGGGCGGGTGCCCGTGCGACGTCGGTGCCGAAGAGCTGCGCGAGGTCGTTCGGCGCGATGACCGAGCTGCCCTCGTGCACGGCGCGCACCGCGGCGAACAGGAACGGCGGCGTGGTGTCCTTGAGCAGGAACCCGCTCGCGCCCAGGCGGATCGCGGTCGCGGCGGCCGGGTCGAGTCCGAAGGTCGTGAGCACGACCACGCGGGGCAGCGGGCCCTCGACCGCGCCGGAGTAGAGCTGCCGGACGGTCTCGACGCCGTCCATGCCGGCCATCCGCATGTCGAGCAGCACGACGTCGGGGCGGAGTTCGGGGACGAGGGCCAGGGCCTCGGCACCGTCGGAGGCCTCGCCGACCACACGCATGTCGTCCTGGGCGTCGAGCACCACCCGCAGCCCGGCGCGGAACAGCGCCTGGTCGTCGGTGAGCAGGATCCTGATCGGTTCGGTCATCGGACGGTTCCCCCTTGGACGTCGGACGGGATGCGGGCGCGTGCGGTGAACACGTCGTCGAGGACGGCGGCGTCGAACGACCCGCCGAGTGCGCCGAGGCGGGACTCCATGCCGTCGATGCCGCGGCCGGACCCCCGGGTGGTGCCGTCGCCGACCGTGTTCTCGACCTCGAGCACCAGGTCGGCACTCCGCCAGGTCTCGCGGACGACCACCGGCTCGCCGGGTGCCCCGTGCCGGAGTGCGTTCGTGAGCATCTCCTGCAGCACCCGTCGGGCGGCGGTGCCGGTGTCGGGGCGCAGGGTGCCGGGCACACCGCGCACCGTCCGGTCGACGGCCACGCCGGCGTCACGGATGCCCTGGACGATCTCCTCGAGCGAGCCGGGGCCGGTCGCGGCGGCCGAGCCGTCGACGTGCCCGAGCACCTGTCGCACCTCGACCAGGGAGCTCCGGGCGGTGCTCGCGATGGTCGCGCTCACCGCGCGGATGCGCGCCTCGTCCTCGAGGAACGGGACCGAGTCGGCCTGCGCGATGATGACGGCGAGCGAGTGTCCGACCACGTCGTGCACGTCGCGGGCGATGTCCGCGCGGATGCGCTCGGACTCGGCGACGTCGATCGCGCGGGTGGCCGTGGCTTCGGCCTCGGTGGCGACGGCCTCGGCCCGGGACGCGGCGGCCTCGGCGTCCGCGCGGCGCTCGGACTCGCGGTCGCGGGACCGGAAGGCCCGGACGGCGACCCCGCCCGCCCACACCCCGAGCAGCGCGGTGACCGGGGCGGCCATGGCGAGGAAGGCCTGGTCGCGCGGGCCGTTGATGAGCACGAGGAACCGGAAGCCCGTCGACGCCAGGTACACCGTGGCGGACGCGCCGGCGACGACGGCGAGCACACCCGACACGACGACCTCGGTCCGGCTGCCGACCACCGCGGCCGTGCCGATCACGACGAACATCGCGAGGTCGACGAGGGACGGGCGCTCGCCGCCGCCGACCTGGATGACACCGAGGACGACGATCATCGCCATCGCCGCCGACGGGGACACCCGGCGCAGGGCGATCGCCACCGACGCGGACAGGACCGCGGCGAGGCTCGCACGCTCGAGCTCGAGGTCGATGGGCAGCAGGAAGACGAACGCCGCGAGGGCCGCCCAGGCCACGTCGACGACGATCGACCGGGTGGCGAGCGGCCGGAGGAACCTGCCCCGTTCGGTCACGGTTCGATCCTCCCATGCCGCGGCGGCGTCACGCGGGGGGCGTCATGGCCATGAGCGTGACGACGGTGGTGGCCACGATCGCGGCGCAGAGCAGCAGGGTGGCGATGGTGTGCTTGGTGGACGTCTGCATGCTCCCAGCCTGCGGAACCGGCGGACCAGGGGCATCGGGCGGTGGGTGGAAGCGCCTCCGCCTGCCGGGTGAAGCCGACCGGTACCGGGGGTCCTGGCGGGCCGGAGGTCCGCCCGCGTGATCCGGCCAGTCCGAACGGCCGCCCAGTGCCCGCCGCGGAGCATCGGGACCAACAGCCGCTCGGATCGAGAGCATCCGCTGAGACGAAGGAGCACCATTTGTACTTCCACAAGCAGGAACTCCAGTTCAAGTCGACGCCCGACAAGCCCGACGCCGTCTACGCACGCAAGCTGCAGGAGGTGCTCGGCGGTCAGTACGGCGAGATCTCCGTCGCGCTGCAGTACCAGTTCCAGGCGTGGAACATGCACATCCCGGGCAAGTACCGCGACATGGTCTTCGGCATCGGTGCCGAGGAGATGGGCCACGTCGAGATGCTCGCGACGATGATCGCGCAGCTGCTCGAGAAGTCCCCGCTCGGCATCACCGAGGACGCACTGCAGGACGACCCGACCGTCGCCGCCATCGTGGGCGGCACCGACGTGCAGCACGCCATCGTCGCCGGTGCCGGCGCCCGTCCGGTGGACAGCAACGGCAACCCGTGGCAGGGCTCGTACATCACGGCGAGCGGCAACCTGCTCGCCGACTTCACCGCGAACGAGAACGCCGAGATGCAGGGGCGCGTGCAGGCTGCACGGCTGTACCACATGACCGACGACCACGGCGTGCGGGACCTGCTGTCCTTCCTCATCGCCCGCGACACCATGCACCAGAACATGTGGGCGACGGCCGCGGCCGAGCTGCGCGAGAAGGGCGTCGAGGGCTTCCCGGTGCCGAGCAACTTCCCGCAGTCCAAGGAGAACCAGGAGGTCAACTACCAGTACCTCAACTTCTCCGACGGTGCCGAGGCGAAGAACGGCCCGTGGGCGAGCGGTCCGTCGTTCGACGGCAAGGGCGAGTACACGTACCACGACGGCCCCACGACCTCGGTGCCGATGCCCCCGCCCACGCACCCCGACGTGCGGTTCTACGGCACCACCGAGCTGCCGAACGTCGTCGAGAAGACGGCCGGCCTGGTGCAGGACAAGCTCAACAAGGAGTAGTCGCGCACCGTCTGCCCACACGGTGACGAACGAACGGGAGGCGCGGTGCCGGCTGGCACCGCGCCTCCCGTCCGTCAGGTGGTCACCACCGGGCCGTCGCGACCGCGCCGGTGTCGTCCGGCGGTTCCGGCGGCGGGGCGAAGACGCCGTCGTACAGCCGGACCGCACTCCACCCCGCCACGAGCACCGCGGTCCCGAGGACCGCGGCGAGCCACGGCAGGAACGGGGCGCCGGCCCAGGCCGCCGGTGCGATCACCCAGGCCAGGAACACGCCGACCGTGCTGCCGGTCGCCCCGAGCAGGACCGCCGCCCGGCGGTCGAGGCTCGTCGCGGTGAGCGCGGCGGTGACGGCCGCGATCGCGACGAGTGCGTTGAGCAGTGCTGCCATCGCGCCCCCGTGCTACTCGGACTGCCCGCTGCCGACCGCGAGCTGCTCGGAACCGCCACCGACCGAGACGGCGATCTTGCGCGGCTTCGCGGACTCCTTGACCGGGATGGTGACGCTCAGCACGCCGTTGTCGTAGCCGGCGGTGATGCGCTCGGCGTCGAGGCCGTCGCCGAGCGTCAGCTGCCGGACGAACGAGCCGGGCTGTCGCTCGCGCGTCAGCCACTGCGACCCCTCCGGGGCGCCGAGGGTGCGCTCGGCGCGGATCGTCAGGACGGAACCGTCGACGTCGATGTCGACCGAGCCCGGGTCGATGCCGGGCAGGTCGACGTCGAGGACGTAGTGGTCACCGGTGCGGTACAGGTCCATCGGCATCGAGCGCGGGCCGGTCGCGGTGCCGAGCAGGGAGCCGGCGAGGCGGTCGAGCTCGCGGAACGGATCGAAGTTCATCGTCATCGGAATCAACTCCTTCGTGGTTCTCGTTGAGTCCCCTCGACTCAACTGCCAACGTTCTAGCACTCGACCCTGGTGAGTGCCAAACGTCTGCTCGGAGGACGCCGAGAACTGCGCTCCCGCCAGGGCTGCACCGACGACTCCGATCGTTCACCGCGCAAAACGTACAGCTGGCGAGTAGTTCGTTGGACTGATCGTTCACGGTGTGAAAGAGTTCGATCGTCCGAACGGGACGCAGGGACGCACGAAGGGTGGGACACGACATGCTCAGCACGTACTCCGGGATGCCTCGGGCCGCACGGACGGGTGGCAGCCACACCCGCGTCGGGCTGACCGACCCCGCCGTCATCGACGCCTACGTCGAGCGCCGCATCCAGGACCCCGCACTGCTCACGCGCCACGTCGAGCCGTCCTACGGCGACTTCTTCGCCGCACCCGTCAGCTAGCAAGGAGCGCATGACCGCATGCCGTTGACCGTCGTCCGTCGAGAGCACGTCCACCTCTACGCCCGCGAACCCCGGTCCGCGGCGGCCAGGACCGCCGTCGACGCGCTGCTGCGACTGCAGCACGCCGAGGACCAGCAGATCGAGTCCGCGCGCATCGAGAGCGGCCTGTCGAAGAACGAGTTCCTGGCCGTCCGCTACCTGCTCCAGGCGCACCGCGACGGCCGCGTCACCGGTCCGAAGGACCTGGCCGTGATGCTCGCGGTCTCGAACGCCTCGGTCACCAAGATCGTGGACGGGCTGGTGCAGCAGGGGCTGCTGTCCCGCACGGCACACCCCACGGACCGCCGGGCGCAGGTGCTCGCGCCGACCGACCGGGCCGCCGAGAAGATCGACGCCTCGTACGCGCCGTTCCACGAAGCCGTGGTCGAGGTGCTCGACCGGCTGTCCGACGCCGACAACGCCGTGCTGGCGGACTCCCTGACCAAGGTGGTCGAGGCGCTCGCCGCGGGTTCGCCCGCGCCCGCCGACGAGTACACGGTCGACCACCGCGCCTGACGCGACCAGGGGCGGACGGGAGGCGCGGGGCGGCGCCGCCACGGGCCTCCCGTCCGGGGGTGGCGAGAAAACCTTCCAGCGGTAAGTTGGACGCATGACGCACCCCGCGGACGAGGACGACGCGGCCCAGCCGCGCCGCGGCGGGTACCGCAAGGGCACCGAGCGCCGCGCGCAGATCCTCGACGAGATGATCCGCATGGTCGCGGAGCAGGGTGTCGACGCCTCGTCGCTCCGCTCGGTCGCCGAAGCGCTGGGGATCACGCACGCGGCTCTGCGGCACTACTTCCCGAGCCGTGACGAACTGCTGCTCGCCGTGTACCGCGAGCACGAGGTGCGCGAGCAGGGCGCCCCGGACCGGATGAAGTCGGCGATCGGGGACATGCGCGAGAGCGCGTCCCGCAACCGGGCGGTCCCGGGGCTCGTGCAGCTCTACACGACGCTGGCGGCCGACGCCGTGCAGGAGGGGCACCCGGCCACGCGCGACTTCATGCGCGAACGCTTCGCCCGACTGCGTGCCGAGCTCGCCGGCCTCATCGCGGCCGACCAGGCGGACGGCCGGATCCGTGCCGACCTGGACCCGGTCGACCTGGCCAGCCTGAGCATCGCCGCGTCGGACGGCCTGCAGGTGCAGTGGTTGCTCGACCCGGACGCCGTCGACGGCGAACGGGTGCTGCGACTGCTCGAGCAGCTCGTCCCACCCGCCCCCTGACCGCGGACCCGCGGCCCACGGGTGCGCAGACCGGCCACGGGGTACGCCAGGCGGTCGAGGGCACAGCGACCGGCCGGTAGAAGGGCAGCATGACCACTTCTTCGCGCACCCCGCTCGGCGTCACGCTCGTCGACGGGGGCGCCAACGTCGCCCTGTTCTCGAGCACCGCCGAGCGGGTCGAGTTCTGCACCTTCGACAGCGACGGCACCGAGCACCGCACCGAGCTCCGGAACCGCACCGGCTACACCTTCCACGACGTCGTGCCGGACGTCGCCGTCGGCACGCGCTACGGCTTCCGGGTGCACGGCGCCTGGGATCCGGCGAACGGGCTGCGGCACAACGGCGCGAAGCTCCTGCTCGACCCCTACGCCACCGCCGTCGACGGCTCGTACGAGTGGGGCCAGGCCCTGTTCGGCCACGACATGGACGACCCGGAGCAGATCGACGAGACCGACTCGGCCGCCGCCATGCCGAAGTCCGTCGTCGCCGACCGCGCGTTCGACTGGGACGGCGACGCGCTGCTCCACACGCCGTACGCCGACACCGTCGTGTACGAGGTGCACGTCAAGGGCTTCACCAAGCAGCACCCCGACGTGCCCGAGGAGATCCGCGGCACCTACGCCGGCCTGGCGCACCCGGCCGCGATCAAGCACCTGACCGACCTCGGCGTCACCGCCGTCGAGCTCCTGCCGACCCACCAGTTCGTGCAGGACTCGACGCTCGCCGACAAGGGACTCCGCAACTACTGGGGCTACAACAGCATCGGCTTCTTCGCCCCGCACGACGAGTACTCGTCCTCCGGCACCGCCGGTCAGCAGGTCGCCGAGTTCAAGGCGATGGTCAAGGCCCTGCACGCAGCCGGGCTCGAGGTCATCATGGACGTCGTCTACAACCACACGGCCGAGGGCAACCACATGGGCCCGACGCTGTCCTTCAAGGGCATCGACAACCAGTCGTACTACCGGCTGGTCGAGGGCGACGAGGCGAACTACTTCGACACCACGGGCACGGGCAACAGCCTGAACGTCGGGCACCCGGCTGCCCTCGGTCTCATCATGGACTCGCTGCGGTACTGGGTCGAGGAGATGCACGTCGACGGCTTCCGCTTCGACCTCGCCACCACCCTGACCCGCCAGGACGGCGAGGCCGAGAAGCACTCCGCGTTCCTCGACATCATCCACCAGGACCCCGTGCTGCGCGAGGTGAAGATGATCGCCGAGCCGTGGGACACCGCCGGCTACCAGGTCGGCGGGTTCCCGGCCGACTGGGCAGAGTGGAACGGCAAGTACCGCGACGACCTGCGTGCCTTCTGGCGCGGCGACGAGGGCACCCTGGGCGACGCCGTCCAGCGCGTGCTCGGCAGCCCCGACGTGTACGAGGGCTCGCGCCGCTCGCCGCTCTGCTCGGTCGACTTCATCACCGCGCACGACGGCTTCACCCTGGCCGACCTGACGATGTACGCCGAGAAGCACAACGAGGCGAACGGCGAGGACAACAACGACGGCGAGAGCGACAACACCTCGTTCAACGGGGGCATCGAGGGGCCGACCGACGACGGCGCGGTGAACGACTACCGCGACCGGCAGCGTCGGAACTTCCTCGGCACGCTCATGCTGTCCGCCGGTGTCCCGATGATGCTCGGTGGCGACGAGATCGCCCGCTCGCAGGGCGGCAACAACAACGCCTACTGCCAGGACGACGAGATCTCGTGGTTCGACTGGGCCGCCGCCGACCAGGACCTGCTGGCCTTCACCCGGGCGGCGATCGCGTTCCGTCGGGAGCACCAGGCGCTGCGCCCGCAGTGGTTCCGCACCGCGCCGGGCGACTCGGCGTCGACGGTGTCCGTGCTCCGTGCCGACGCCGCCGGGTTCGAGGACGGCGACTGGGCGGACGGCGGCAACCGTGCCGTGACGCTCGTGCTGACGGAGGGCGACGACACCGTGGCGGTGCTGATGAACGCATCGGACACCACGGTCGAGTTCACGCTGCCGGAGCGTCCGGGCGGTGGCACGTGGTCGCTGGGGCTGTCGAGCGACCCGGACCAGGCCGTGTCCGACGGTGCGACGACGGTGCTCGTGCGGGACGCGTCCTTCACCGCGCTGGTCTGAGGCGCGGGCTCACCGAACGGCACGGAGGTCGGGACCCGGACGGGCCCCGACCTCCGCTGCACACCGGGTGGTGCGCGGTACCGCTACGCCGTCAGCACGGCCGCCGACGGGTCGAAGTCCTCGGGCAGCGGCTCGGGCTTCGTGATGCGCGACGCGATCTCGACGGCCTGACCGGACTCGGCGGCGTCACGGATGCCGAGCATGACGTCCAGCGCGTGCGACGCGACGGCACCGGAAGCGCGCTCCGGCCGGCCCTCGGCGATGGCGCGGGCCATCTCGACCACGCCCGTCCCGCGGCCCCACGTCGAGCCCTTGTGCTCGAGCGTCGTCGGCTCGTCCTTGCCGAGCGTCCACAGCGTGCTGTCGCCGTCGAAGACGTTCGGGTCGGGCAGCACGATCGTGCCCTCCGAGCCGTTGATCTCGACGAAGCCGTTGCGGGGCAGTGCGTGCTGGAACGACAGCGTCGTCTGCGCGGACTGGCCGTCGGCGAACGAGATGAGCGCGGCGTGGTGCGTGGGCACCTCGACGGGGAACTCGGTGCCGGCGCGGGGACCCGAGCCGATCACGCGGGTCTCGCGCGACTTCGACGACGCGGCCTGCACGCGCGAGGCGGAACCGAACGCGTGGAGCAGGGTCGTGACGTAGTACGGGCCGATGTCGAACAGCGGACCGGCGCCCTGTGCGTACAGGAACTCGGGGTCCGGGTGCCACTGGTCCGGGCCGGGCACGTGGAACATCGTCGTCGCGGTGAGCGGCGTGCCGATGTCACCGCGGGCGATGGCGCGGATGGCGGTCTGGATGCCGGCGCCGAGCACGGTGTCCGGCGCCGTGGCGTAGCGGACCCCGGCTGCCGACGCGGCGTCGAGGAGCGCCTGGGCGTCCTCGGCGGTGGTCGCGACGGGCTTCTCGCTCCAGGTGTGCTTGCCGGCGGCGATGATCTGCTGGCCGACCTTGGCGTGCTCGGCCGGGATCGTGATGTTCACGACGATCGAGATGTCGTCGCGGGCCAGGAGCTCCTCGACCGTGCCGGACGCGGGCACGCCGTACTTCTCGGCCTGGGCCGCCGCGCGCTCGAGGATGAGGTCGGCGACCATCAGGACCTCGACGTCGGCGAACTGCGTGAGGTTGGTCAGGTACTGGTCCGAGATGTTCCCGGCGCCGATGACGCCGACTCCGACGCGGCTCACTTGTCGTTGTCCTCGAGCCAGGCGAGGGACTCGGTGATGCCCTCGAAGACGTCGCCGGAGTACGCGTCGAACTCGACGACGCGGATCGCCTGCGGCGCGGCGGCGAGGATGCCCGCCACGTCGACGTCGCCCTGGCCGGCCGGGGTCTGGTTCTCGAAGGCGCGCTGCAGCGCCTCGGGCACGATGAGGGCGCTCTCGGACGAGGGCAGCGCGGTGCGGATGTCGCCATCGACCTTGCCGTCCTTGACGTGGATCGCGACGACGCGGTCGCCGAGGCCGCGCAGCACGGCGGGGGCGTCGGCGCCACCGACGGTCGCCCAGAAGGTGTCGACCTCGAGGACGGTCTCCGCGGAGATCTGCGACACGAACAGGTCGTAGACGGTGCGGCCGTCGACCTTGTTCGTGAACTCCCACTGGTGGTTGTGGTACCCGAACTGCAGGCCGCGGGCGGTCGCCTCGGCGGTGAGGACGTTGACGCGCTCGGCGATCTTCGCGACGTCGTCGGCGGTCTGCCAGCGGTCGGTCGGGATGAAGGGGTCGATGACGGTGCGGATGCCGAGGCGCTCGGCGGCGTCCCAGATCGGCGCGGTGTCCTCGGCGTCGATGACGGCGACGTGGCCGGACGGTGCCTGCAGGCCGGTGGCGGCGAAGGCGCGCTCGAGGTCGGCGGCGCGCTCGACGAAGGCGTAGGGCTCGACGTTGGTGTACCCGATCTCGGCGACCCGGGCGATGGCCTTGTCGAGGTCTTCTGCGATGGCGTCGCGCAGCGAGTACAGCTGCACAGAGGTGGTGGGCATTGCCTGGGCTCCTTCGGTCCTGTCTGGGTGTCACGACACGCAGGTGTCGCAGTCCGTCGAGGAGCGATGCTCCACGGCGAGATCGATCACGACGCTACCCCAAAAACCACCCGGTGTGTAGTTTTTCGACCGCGCCGGAGTTGCACACGACACGTGTCGTTGTATGCTCGCGTCGGAAAAACCTTGCCGAGCAAGGTTTTCATCGACTCAAGGAGGCGTCATGAGCACACCCGAACCCGGCAGCCCGGCACTGCTCAACCCGGAAGAGGGCATCACCCAGCCCGTCAGCACGGTCAAGGTGGGCATCGGCTACCAGATCGCGCTGTTCCTCGGACAGTTCGGCCTCTTCGTCGCGCTCATGGCCCCCGTCTACGTGAGCATGCAGCTCAAGGCGCAGGCCCTGGTCGGCGACGACGCGGCGGACGTCATCGGCTCGGTCCTGCCGATCGGTGCCTTCGGTGCGCTCATCATGAACCCCCTGGCGGGTGCCCTGTCCGACCGCACCCGCACGCGCTGGGGCCGTCGTCGCCCGTGGCTGCTCAGCGGTGTCGTCGTCTTCGCGATCGCCCTCGCCTGGATCGCCTACGCACCGGACGTCCTCAACCTGACGCTGGCCTGGCTGCTCGCCCAGCTCGCCGCGAACGCCACGCTCGCCACCCTGCTCGCGAGCTTCGCCGACAACGTGCCCCAGCTGCAGCGCGGCCGGTCATCCAGCATCATCGCGCTCGCGCAGAACATCGCCGTGCTCGCCGGCACCTACCTGTCGGTGTTCTTCGTCGCGAACCTGCCCGTGCTGTTCATCGCGCCGGGCATCCTGGCGATCATCCTGGTCGCGGTCTACGCCGTCGTCGCGCGGGACGAACTGCCGACGTACCAGCTCAAGAAGTTCACGTTCCTGAACCTCATCTCGTCGTTCTGGACGAACCCGGTCAAGAACCCGGACTTCGCGTTCGCCTGGTGGTCGCGCTTCCTCATCATCCTGGCGACGTTCATGTTCACGACGTACCGACTGCTCTACATGCAGGAGCACATCGGGATCGAGAAGGCGCAGGACGCCACGGCCGCCGTCGCCTTCGGCGTCCTGCTGTACACGATCGCGCTCCTGGTGAGCGCCGCCCTGTCCGGCTGGCTGTCCGATAAGATCGGCCGCCGCAAGATCTTCGTCGGCGGGTCGACGGCGATGTTCGCGGTCGGGCTCGTCGTGCTCGCCCACGCCGAGACGGTCACCGGCTTCTACGTCGCCGAGATCATCATGGGCTTCGCGTACGGCATCTACTCCGCGATCGACACCGCTCTGGTGGTCGACGTCCTGCCGAACGCCGACCGGCCCGGCAAGGACCTCGGGGTCATCAACATCGCGAACGCGCTGCCGCAGTCGCTCGCGCCGGCGATCGCCCTGTTCTTCCTGAAGATCGGTTCGGACCACGCCGACAACTACGCCCTGATGTGCTGGGCCGCGGGCGCGGTCGCACTGCTCGGCGCGCTCGTCGTCATCCCGATCAAGCGGGTGCGGTAGCACCCGTCGCGCAGAGCAACTGGACGACGGACGGGAGGCCCGTGGCGACCCCGCCACGGGCCTCCCGTCCGTCAGGGGCCCCGGATAGCGTGGACGGCATGCTCGACGCGACACCCGCCCCTTTCGACACCCCCGCCGGACGCATCGTCGGGACGGTCGACGGTGACGTGGTGCGGGTGCTCGGCGTGCCCTACGCGCGAGCCGAGCGCTTCGCGCCGCCCGAGCCGATGCCGCCCTCTGCGGACGAACTGCACGCCACGACCCCGTCGCCGGTCGCCCCGCAGCCGCAGGCCCAGTTCGTCGACGCACTGCTCGACCCCGTCGAGGGGATCGAGGTCGACGAGCACTGCCAGCGGCTGTCGATCACCCTGCCTGCCGACCTCGCGCCCGACGAGCGCCTGCCCGTGATGGTGTGGATCCACGGCGGCTCCTACGTGATCGGCGGCGGCGACCTGCCGATCTACGACGCCCGCGACCTGGTGACCGAGCAGCGCGTCATCGTGGTCTCGGTGACGTTCCGGCTCGGCGTGCTCGGGTTCCTCGGCGACGGCAGGACGATCCCGGCGAACCTCGGGCTCCTCGACCTGGTCGAGTCGCTGCGCTGGGTCCGGGCGAACATCGCGGCGTTCGGCGGCGACCCCGACCTGGTGACGGTGTTCGGACAGTCCGCCGGGGGCGACGCCGCCGCCCACCTGATGATCAGCGCGGGCGCTCGCGGACTGTTCCGCCGGGTGATCATCCAGAGCGCGCCGCTCGGGCTCTCCCGCCGTCGGGCGCGGATGAACCGCGCGATGGTCCGTGCCGTGGGCGCCGTGCACGCCGACACCCCGCTCGACGACCTGCTCGAGCGACAGCAGGCCGGTACCCGTGCGGCCGCCCCCTACGGCCTGGCCGGGGGCATGCCCTTCGGCACGCAGTACGGCTTCGCGCCGCTGCCGGCGGAACGCGACCTCGACGCTGCGTGGAGTGCGGTCGCGCCGGACGTCGACGTCCTGATCGGGTCGGCGACCGACGAGACGGGCATGTACGTGCCGCTCATCCCCGGACTCCGCAGGATCGCTCGGTCGCGCGTGCTCCGACCGGCCCTCCGGTGGTGGCTCGTCCGACCGCTGTCCGACGTGATCTACGGGCGCGACGTCCGCCGGTTCACCGCACGACACCGCCGTGCGGGCGGACGAGCCACGTCGTACCGACTCGTCCGGGGCGTGACCACGAAGCCGACCGGTGCCGTGCACATGAGCGACCTGCCGCTGCTGCTCGGTGGGCGGCAGGCGTGGGCCGGCACCCGCTTCGTGCCGGAACGCGACTGGCCCGAGGTCGAGCGTCGCGGTCGGGCCTTCCGCGCCGTCTGGGCCGGGTTCGCCCGCACCGGCGAGGTCACCGCGCCCGACGACGAGACCCTGACCTTCGACCGCGACCCGGGTGTCCGCGCCCCCTGAACTGGCGGTCGCGGGGCACCCACCGTCCCCGCACAATCGTCTCCATGCCCACGACCGACGCCGCCCTCCGCGCCCAGATCGTGGCGGGGGCGATCAGCGCCTACCGCGTCGGGGACTTCCACCGGGTCGGACCCGACGACGTCGCCGCGCACGCCGGGGTCCCGGTCGCCGAGCTCCAGCGGGTGTACCCGGTCTGGGCGCTCCTGGTCGTCGCCGTCATGGACCGCTGGGTCGACGGCAGCCGCCGGGCGCTCTGGCCGATCGCCGAGCACGAGGGCGCGGTCGCGTACCTGCGCGCCCGACTCGTCGCCGGTGTCGAGGACCCGGCACTGGTCCGCCTGCGCGTGGCCGTGCTCAGCGCGACGTCGAACCCGGACCACGCCGCCACCGGCTGGTTCCGCACCCAGTACGCACGGACGTTCGAGGACGTCACCATCGCGCTCGCGCGCGACGTCGTCGCCGGTCGCGAGCCGCGGGGCGCGTCCCCCCGGCACGCCGCCGAGCAGCTGCTCGCACTGTACGAGGGCCTGCAGTTGCAGTCCGTCATCCGCGACGACGGCGACCCCCTGGCCGGTTACGACCGCGCGGTCTCGCGGATGCGCGCCGGCTGGGCGGCGGCTCGCGTCGCGGTCTGAACCCGACGACCGCGCGCGGCCCGGTGCACGGTCTGGAGGCACGGCGCGGCTCGCCGTCGTCGGCCCACCCACCTGGCATGGTCGGCCCATGGAGTACACCGACTACGACACCCGTCTCGCCGCCTACGGCGTGATCACGGACGGGTCCCGGGTGCTCCTGGCACGGCTGCGCCACCCCGACGCGGGCACGTGGACGCTGCCGGGCGGCGGGGTCGAGTTCGACGAGACGGTCGAGCAGGCCGTCGCGCGCGAGGTCCGTGAAGAGACCGGCTACGAGGCCGAGGTCGGCGCCCTGCTCGGGGTCCGCCACCACACCGTGCCCGCCGAGCGCCGCATCCACCGGAACGGCCGGCCGATGAAGGCCGTGCAGGTGGTGTTCCGGGCGACCGTCGTCGGGGGTGCCCTGCGCGACGAGCTCGACGGTTCGACGGACGAGGCGCGATGGATCCCGATCGCCGACCTCCCGCAGTACCGGCACGGGCTGCTCGTCCCCATCGCCCTGGGCTGGGCGGGTGCCCTGTCCCGATGACCGCGTCACCCCGTCGTGGCTGAAGCGGTCCTCCTCGCGGCGGGCATCGTGCTCGTCGTCGGGACCGTCGCGCTCCTGCTGTGGCGTGTCCGGAACCCGACCTGGGTACGTGACGCGCAGCTCACCCAGAACGCCAGCCCTGTCATCAGCCTGGTCATGCTCGTGCTCGGCGCACTGCTGGTCGCACTCGCCAGCGCCCTCGGGGTCGTCCTCATCGCGACGGGGCACGGCATGGTCGGGTGGACGATGGTCTGCCTCGCCGCGGCCGGACTGGCTCACGTGTCGGTCTCGGTCTGGATCCGACGGCGACCACTTCCGTAGCGGGGGTCGCACCAGCCCTCGAGAGGCGATCGTCACGTGAACACCTCGGGGAGGGCGGCGACGAACTCGTCGAAGTGGCTGTACCAGACGGAGTGCGCTGCGCCGGGGACGTCACGGACGATCACGCCACGGCCGCTGTGCAGTGCCGCCGTCTCGTCGTCGACGTACGAGCTCGGCTCCGCTCGGAGGATGATCGATCCGGGCTCCGGCTGGAAGGAGACTCCTGGACCCGTCGCTTGCGCGGCCGCAGTGGCGGGGTCGAAGCACTCGGCTGCACGCGCCTCGACGACACAGTCCTGGTCGCTGTAGAACGGCCGGGATGCTCGGAGTCCGTCGACCGTCCGGGAGCGCCTGTCCTGCTCGTACGCGGCGGTCAGTTCGGCCCGGTCCCAGCCGCCACGTGTGGTGAAGGGAGTGTCGATGTACACCGACAGCTTCGGCGTGAGCACCCCGGCGTCCACAGCCGCAGCGAGCAGCAAGCCACCGTACGAATGGCCCATGACGAGGTCTGGCATCGGCCCGCACTCGTCGGCAGTGGACTCCGCGATCGAGCGCGCAGCGCGATCCACCGTCATGGTGTCATCGCGCGGAGACCTCCCGTGACCGGGGAGATCGATCGCGAGGACGCGGTGGCCACTCGCGACCAGCAGCGGGACGACTCGCCACCAACTCTCCCGTGACCCGGTCATCCCGTGCAGGAGCAGCGCCGTGCGTTCCCCCTGGCCCTGCACCTCGACGTGGAGCTTCATCGGGGTATCGAAGCACAGGGCAGAGAAGAACTGCGGCCGATGACGGGCCGCCCTGGTGCGCGACTGGCTCGCCCGGATCGACCGGTAGCCCCTCGGCGGCGTGGGCTCAGGACGTCGTCACTCCTCGACGACACTGAGGACGTTGCCCGACGGGTCGGTGAACCAGGCGATGAGCGGCCCGCCCGTCCGGTTCACACCCCGGTCGTCGGTCATCCCCTCGTACTGCAGGAACGTGATGCCCTCCGCGGTGAGCTCGTCGACCGCGGCGTCGACGTCCGGCACCGGGAAGTTCAGCACCGTGAAGGTCGCCGGTTCGTGGGCGGGACCCTTCGGGTAGACGAGCACCCGGTGGCCACCGCCGAGCTGCAGGAAGAGCATGCCGTGGTCCTCGGTGACCTCGACCCCCAGGACGTCCCGGTAGAACGCCGTCGCCTCGGGCACGTCGCGCACCGAGAACCCACTGAACGCCTTCGTCGCATCGACCATGCGGCAAGTGAACCACCGCCCCGCGACGTCGGTGCGCTCTGCGAGGATGGGGCCGTGAGCGACCCGGGCACCACCGTCGACCAGGCCGTCGAGCGTGCCGTCGAACTGGCTCGTTCCGGCAGCCGCGCGGTGCTCGGCATCGCCGGGGCGCCGGGTGCGGGCAAGTCCACGCTCGCGCAGCGCGTCGTGGCCGCCGTGGACGACCGCCTCGGCGTGGGCACGGCCGTGCAGGTCCCGATGGACGGGTT
The DNA here is from genome assembly GCF_020297365.1 of Curtobacterium oceanosedimentum. GTDB lineage: Bacteria > Actinomycetota > Actinomycetes > Actinomycetales > Microbacteriaceae > Curtobacterium. The sequence goes on along the minus strand of NZ_JAIXIG010000035.1, from coordinate 5,910 downwards.
CCACCTGTCGAACGCGGCGCTCGACGCCCTCGGCCGGCACGATCGCAAGGGCGCGGCCGACACCTTCGACGCCGACGGCTACGTCGCGCTCGTGCGCAGGCTGGTCGCCGCCGACGAGGACGTCGTGTGGGCGCCGGACTTCGACCGACGCGTCGACGAGCCCGTCGCGGGCAGCATCGCGGTGCCGCGTGCGACCCGGTTGGTGGTGTCCGAGGGGAACTACCTGCTCGACGACGCCGCACCGTGGTCGGCGCTCGCCGGACTGTTCACCGAGACCTGGTTCTGCGCCGTCGACGACGACGTGCGCCTCGACCGCCTGGTCGGCCGGCACGTGCGGCACGGCCGCGACCACGACGCGGCCCGCACCTGGGCGGTGGAGGTGGACGGCGTGAACGCCGCGAGGGTCGCGCCCACGGTGATCCGGGCCTCCAGGACGGTGTGGACGTGACCGACGACCGAAGTGACCGCACCACCGAGCCGACACCACACGAGGAGCGACCATGACCATCGCCATCACCGGAGCGACCGGCAACATCGGCGGCGCAGTCAGCGCCGCGCTCGCCGCGGACGGCGTGCCGTTCCGGATGCTCGTGCGTGACGCGTCGCGCGCCCCGCAGCTGCCGGGCACGGACGTCGCCGTCGCGACCTACGCCGACGCCGAGGCGAGCCGGGCGGCGCTCGACGGGGTCGAGGTCCTGCTCATGGTGTCCGGCGCCGAGGCCGAGGACCGCCTCGACCAGCACCGCACGTTCGTCCGGGCCGCCGCCGAGGCCGGCGTGCGGCACGTCGTCTACACGTCGTTCCTCGGCGCGGCGCCGGACGCGACCTTCACGCTGGGGCGCGACCACTGGGCGACCGAGCAGGCGATCCGCGAGAGCGGGATGGCGTTCACGTTCCTGCGCGACAGCTTCTACCTGGACTTCGTCGAGGACCTGGTGGGCGAGGACGGCGTGATCCGCGGGCCGGCCGGCGACGGCGCCATGGCCGCGGTGGCCCGGGCCGACGTGGCGCGGGTCGCGACCGCGGTGCTGCACGACCCGGACGCGCACCGTGACCAGACGTACGACCTGACCGGGCCGGAGGCGATCACCCTCGCCCAGGCGGCCGCGATCGTGTCCGAGGTGCGCGGCCGCAGCGTCAGCTACCACCCGGAGACGCTCGACGAGGCGTACGCGTCACGGGCGCAGTGGGACCCGGAGCCGTGGCAGGCCGACGCGTGGGTGAGCACCTACACGGCGATCGCCGAGGGGGCACTCGCGCAGGTGTCGGGCGACGTCGAGCGGATCACGGGGCGGGCGCCGATGTCCCTGCGCGAGGTCCTGGAGGCGCGCTGACCGCGGGAGTGCGTCGCGGTCGCGTGCGCACTTCGTGAGCAGGAATGGTCGGGTTGCGCGCGACCACTCGACCATTCCTGCTCACGAAGCGTGGCGCAGGTGAGCTCAGGCGACCCGGCGTGCGGCGATCGTCCCCGCGACGCCGAGGGTCAGCACCGAGACGAGCACGACGAGCAGCGGTGCGGTCCAGGTGCCCGTCGCTCCGTGCAGCGCACCCGCGACGAGGGGTCCGGCCGAGCCCAACAGGTACCCACCGCCCTGCACGAAGGCGGACATCCGCCGGGCGTCGGCGTCGCTCGACACGATGCGGACGATCACGATGAAGATCACGGTGATGCCGCCGCCCTGTGCAGCCCCGCCCAGCACCGACCACAGCAACCAGAGCTGCGGCGCGAACAGCAGGCCGAGCGGCATCGCGAGCCAGAGGAACCCGACCAGGGCGATGATCGCGCGGGGCCGCCACCGCGTCGCGAGCAGCGGGACCCCGAGCGCCCCGACCACGGCGAGGATCTGGAACACCGACGAGCTCGCGCCCGACGACGCCTTCGAGAAGCCGATCTCGTCGTGCAGCAGGGTCGGGATCCAGGCGGTGAGGGCGTAGTACGAGAACGCCTGGCCGCCGAACGCCAGCGTCAGGCCCCAGGTGATGAGCCGTCGCGCGGGCCGGATCGGTTCGGCAGCGGCGACGCGTGCGGCCTCGGCGGCCCGTGCGGTGCGGATCGCGCCGGTGTCGAGCACCTGGTCGATCGGACCGGTCACGGGCAGGGGTTCGTCCTGCGCCGTCGGCAGCGGGCGTCGCCAGGCCGCGCGACCGCCGACCGCGTAGGTCCAGGCCGCCGCGGCGATCAGGGCGAAGAGCGCCCAGATCGCGATGGCGACCGGCCAACCCCACAGCGCGGCCAGGGGAGCGGTGCCGAGCGACGTGATCATCGACCCGACGTTGAGCGCCGACGTGTAGACCCCGGTGACCAGGCCGACGCGCTCCGGCGAGGTGTCACGCCGGATCACGACCGGGATCACCACGTTGCCGATCGTGATGCCGATGCCGATGACCGCGGTGCCGATGAGCAGCGCGGCCGAGCTCGGGACGGACCGGACGACGGTGCCGACGAGCACGATGACGAGCGACAGTGACACCGCCCGCTCGGGGTCGGCCTTCGCGATGACCCAGCTGGCGAACGGCGTCGCCAGCGCGAAGCACAGCACCGGGATCGTCGTGAGCAGGCCGGCGATCGTCGCGGTCAGCCCGAGGTCGGCGCGGACGTCGCCGATGACCGGGGCGGTCGCGACGATCGGGCCGCGGAAGTTCAGCGCGATGAGGACGATGGCGGCCGGCAGCAGCCAAGCGGCGCCGCGGAGCCCCTGCCGGGCGACCTCGCCGCTCATGCGGACGGCGGCGAGGACGGCAGCAGGATCGGCAGCAGGTCGAGCGGGGTCGCGGCCCGGGCGATGGTGCCCTCGGCCTCGTGCGGAGCGCCGTAGCCCCACTCGGCGAAGACGACCGGGACGCCGTGCACGGTCGCGCCCTGGACGTCGTGCTCCCGGTCGCCGATGAGCACCGGCCGGCTGATGTCGAAACCCCGCGCCTCGAGCCGGCGCAGTGCCTCCTCGACGACGTCGGCCTTGCTCGACCGGACCTCGTCGTCGCTCGCGCCGGTGATGATGTCGATGTCCCCGGTCAGGCCGTAGTGCTCGAGGATGTAGGTCGCGGGGGTCTCCGGCTTGCTCGTCGCCGTGGAGATCGGCAGGCCGGCCTGGTGCAGGGTGCGCAGCACGACGTCGATGTCGGGGAACATCGCCGAGTCGAGGGCGCCGTGCGAGAAGTAGTGCTCGCGGTAGACGGCGAGGGTGCGGTCGGCGAGCTCGTCGTCCATGCCCATCGCGATCCGGAACGTGTCCATGATCGGCGGGCCCACGAACGACATCAGGGTGTCGTGGTCGGGCACCGGCACGCCGACGGTGCGGAAGGTGTGGGTGAGGCTCTCGAGGATGCCCGGAGCGGAGTCGCTGATGGTGCCGTCGAGGTCGAACAGGATGGCGGAGAACGGGCTGGTCATGTCCTGCCCACCCTAGCCGGGCGGTGGCGGGCGACCACCCGGGTTGCGGCGGTGACGGGGCGGGCGCACGCCGCGCCTCCAGGCCGGGGGACCGGACGGTCCGGCGCCGGTCAGAACAGGCGGGTGTGCCCGCCCTCGATGCCGCGCATCGCGTCGTAGTCGAGCACGAGGACGCGGATGCCGCGGTCCTCGGCGAGCGTGCGCGCCTGCGGCGCGACCGTCTGCGCGGCGAGCACGCCCTGCACCGGACGCAGGTGCGGGTCGCGGTTCATGAGCTCGAGGTACCGGGTGAGCTGCTCGACCGCGTCGATGCCGGCGTTCCGCTTCATCTCGACCGCGACGCTCGCTCCCGCGTCGTCACGCGCCAGGATGTCGACCGGGCCGATGGCGGTCATGTACTCGCGGCGCACCAGGGTGTGGCCGTCCCCGAGCAGCTCGATCTGCTCCGCGAGCAGCTGCTGCAGGTGCGCCTCGACCCCGTCCTTCACCAGGCCCGGGTCGACGCCCAGGTCGTGGGACTCGTCGGCGACGACCTCGTGCAGGGACACGATGAGCTTGTCCTGCGTCTTCTTCTGCGTGACCGTCCACACCTGCGTGATGCCGGCGCTCGACTGCTCGTCGTCGGGTTCGCTGATCTCGATCGAGCACGGCGGGCTCATCCAGTTCAGCGGCTTGTAGCTGCCGCCGTCGGAGTGCACGAGCAGCGAGCCGTCCGCCTTGAGCATGAGCAGGCGGGTCGCGAGCGGCAGGTGGGCGGAGAGCCGGCCCGCGTAGTCGACGGAGCAACGGGCGATGACGAGACGCACCTCGGAAGCCTAACGGGCGGGCGTTCGCCGACGTGCGAGCGACTCGGCCGGTGCACTGTGCCCGGATTCACGTGCCCGTAACGACGTTCTGCACATGTACGCCGCGACGGCAGGGTCCTACCGTGGCTCCCAATCCGATCGGCCCCCACGCCGAATCCTTCCCCGAGGAGCCCCCATGGCCAGCGAGACCGCAGTGTCAGCACCACGAAGCCCGCGCGGCGAGTCGGTCGTCGTCGACGACTACTCGCTCAGCCGTGTCCCGATGTCCGCCCGCTACGGCTGGTTCCAGGTCGCCGTGCAGCGATTCGGACAGATCTCGGCCCTGTCGCAGTTCCTGCTCGGCGCGACGCTCGGCTTCGGCATGGGCTTCTGGGAGGCCTTCTGGGCGATCACGCTCGGTGCCGTCATCCTCGAGATCGTCTCGGTGCTCGTCGGTGTCATCGGCGTGCGCGAGGGGCTGAACACGTCGGTCATCGCCCGCTGGACCGGGTTCGGCAAGGCCGGGTCGGCGCTGGTGGGCCTGGCGATCGGCCTGAGCCTGATCGGCTGGTTCGGCATCCAGTCGGGCGTCTCGGCAGCCGGGCTCGTCGCGATCCTGCCGATCCTGCCCGCATGGGCCTGGTCGCTCGTGTTCGGGCTGCTCGTCACGGCGATCGTCCTGCGCGGGTTCAACTCGATGCAGTGGCTGGCGAACGTGACCGTGCCGCTGTTCCTCGTCCTGGTGGGCTGGGCGGTGGTGGTCGAGCTGAGCCAGCACTCGATCGCCGAGCTCGCCGCGCGGGCCCCGGCCGGCCCGGAGCTCAGCTTCGTCGCGGGCACCACGCTCGTCGCCGGCGGGTTCATCGTCGGTGCGGTCATCACGCCCGACATGACGCGCTTCAACCGCACCACCGGCGACGTCGTGAAGCAGACCCTGCTCGGCGTGACGCTCGGTGAGTACGTGATCGGCCTGGCGGGCGTCCTGCTCGCACACGCCGTCGGCTCCGCGGACATCACCCGCGTGATCACGTCGAGCGTCGGCTGGGTCGGCATCCTGGTGATCCTGCTCGGGACGTTCAAGATCAACGACTGGAACATCTACAGCTCGAGCCTGGGCGTGACGAACTTCATCGACGCGGTGTTCGGCAAGCAGGTGAACCGCGGCCTGGTCACGCTCGTGATGGGTGTCGTCGGGTCGGTGCTCGCCGCGGTCGGGTTCCTCGGCGCACTCGCCCCGTTCCTCACGGTGCTCGGGGTCGTCTTCCCGCCGATCGCCGGGATCATGGTCGCCGAGTACTTCGTGGTGAAGCGGTGGCGGCGTGAGCTGAGCGGCGCCGAGAACATCCCCGCGACCTCGCCGACCTGGGTGCCGGCCACCCTGGTGATCTGGGCGGTCGCCTCGCTGATCGGGTACTTCGTGGCCGTCGGCATCCCCTCGATCAACTCCGTGGTCATCGCGTTCGTGCTCTACGTGATCGCCGGCAAGACCGGCCTGGTGCGGGGCGTGGGCGTGAGCCGCACCGAGTCGGCACCCACGGCCGACGCGCCCACGGCGGCCGCTGCCCAGCCCGCCGGGACCGGCGCCCAGCCCGCGACGGCCGGCGAGCAGCCCACGGCGCCCGGCACCCAGCCCGCCACGGCCGGCGAGCAGCCCGCCTGACGGGCCCCCGAACGGCCGGTCGCGGCGTCGCGCACCTGATCCGCGTGACGGCGCGGCCGGTCCCCACCACCCCA
>NZ_JAIXIG010000034.1 GCF_020297365.1 Curtobacterium oceanosedimentum | reverse complement strand
CGCCGGCACCGCAGCCCGTGACCGAGGGGGTGTCCGCGGCGTCATCGCCCGGCACCCGCTCGCGTCCTTCTTCACCATGGCGCTCGGCCTCAGCTGGCTCGCGTGGGTGCCCTACATCCTGTCCCCGCACGGCATGGGCGTGTGGGACATCCACTTCCCCGAGGTCCTGGGCACCGCACAGTTCACGGGCGTGCTGCCCGGGGCGCTGCTCGGCCCGTTGGGCAGCGCGTTCATCGTCACCGCGGTCGCCGACGGACGGCCCGGGCTCCGACGCTGGGTCGGCCGGCTGTTCCGCTGGCGGGTCGCCTGGTACTGGTACGCACTGGCGCTCGTCGTGGTGCCGGCCCTGATCGTCGTGTCCGCGCTGCCCTTCGCCGGCGGCGACGTGCGGGCCCCCTCGGCCCTGGCCTTCGCCATGCTCGTGCCCGGACTCATCATCCAGCTGTTCTCGACCGGCCTGAGCGAGGAGCCCGGCTGGCGCGACTTCGCCCTGCCCCGCCTGCAGCACCGCTTCGGCGGCCTCGGCGCGGCCGCGATCCTCGGTCCGATCTGGGCGCTCTGGCACATGCCGCTGTACTTCAGCGACTGGGGTGGCTGGCCGAACGCGCACTGGAGCGAGCCCGTCGTGTTCGCCCTGTTCACCATCACCTTCAACGTCGTGATGATCCAGGTCTTCAACAAGACCCGTGAGAGCCTGCCGCTCGCCCTGCTGCTGCACGTCGGCGTGAACAACACGATCTCGACGCTGTTCCCCGAGATGTACCCGAGCATGACCGCCGGCACGCTGATGATCGGTCTGACGATCATGTCGACGATCGCCGCCGCGGTGCTCCTCGTCGCGACCCGTGGCCGCCTGGGCTACGACCCGGCCCGACGCGCCCTGCCCCTCGACGCCCCGGTCCCCGGTGACGCCCGTCTCGTAGGATCCAACGATGGCACCCGCTGAGCAGGACACGCTGCGCACCCCGAGCGCGCAGCGTCCGCAGCAGCCCGCGCAACCGACCGCGCAGCGCGACCGACGTGTCGACGTGTTCGTCGCCCTCGGCACGGCGGTCGTCGCCCTCGGCCTGCTGCTCGGGCTGCCGCCCCTGGACGCGGCCGAACCCGACGGCACGTCGATCATCACGACGTACCCGGCGGTCGCCAGCTGGCCGTGGACCGTGCTGGCCCTCGGGCTGCTGGCCCAGTCGGCCGCCCTGCTCGCCGCCCGGCGGGCACCCCGCACCGTGCTCGTCGTGGTCGCGGCCCTGCCGGTGGTGGTGGCCGCGACCGCCCCGCAGGTGGTCGAGCTCTTCGGCCTGACCGCCCTGCCGGTGGTCGTCGCCGTCGTGCTCGCGACGCTCCGCGTCCCGCTCGCCCGGCTCTGGCCGGCGATCCTGGCCGCGGCGGTCGGCGTCACCGTCGGCGACGCGATCCAGGTCGCGGTCGCCGGCGGTGCGTTCCGCGGGGACGTCGCCGAGGGCCTCGCCGGCGCCCTCGGCCACGGCGTGCTGCAGGCGATCGGCGCCGTCGGCCTGCCGCTCCTGGTCACCCTGCTCGTCCAGTCCCGTCGCGAGGTCCGCTCCGCCCGCACCGCCGAGGCCAGCGCCGTCGACCGTGAGCAGGACGCCCTGGTCGACGCCGCGGTGTCCCGCGAGCGTGCCGCGATGGCCCGCGAGCTGCACGACATCGCCGCCCACCACCTGTCCGGCATCGCACTCATGGCCGCGGTGATCGACCGGCAGATCGACGCCGACCCGGAGCGTGCCCACGAGGGCGCCCGGCAGGTCCGCGAGCAGAGCACCGCCGTGCTCGAGGACCTCCGCCGCCTGGTCGGCCTGCTCCGCGACGACGCCCCGGCCGAACGCGCCGTCGAGACCGTCGCCGGGATCGTCGACCTGACCGAGCGCGCGCGGTTCCGCAGCGACGTGCGGCTCGAGGTCCTCGCCGGGGAGCGCGCGCTGGCCGACGGTGTCGGCCCGCTCGCGCAGCTCGCCGCGTACCGCACCGTCCAGGAGGCCCTGGCCAACGCCGCCCTGCACGCTCCGTCCGCACCGTGCACCGTCACCATCGACGACCGCGACGCGACCCACCTGGTGATCCGGGTGGAGAACGCACCGGCCGCCGTCCCGGCCGCCGGGACCTCACCGTCGGGCGGCAACGGCCTGCGGGGGATGCGCGAGCGGGCGGACCTGGTCGGGGCGCGCCTCCAGACCGGTCCCACCGCCACCGGCGGGTGGCTGGTGGAGCTGGCGCTCGGCCGGGAGGCACCTGCCGCACCCGCGCAGGCCGACGACGGCACCGGGGTGGTCGCGTGATCCGCGTGCTGGTCGCGGACGACCAGCCCCTGGTCCGCGCCGGGGTGTCCGCGCTCCTCGGCGCGGAGCCGGACATCGAGGTGGTCGGCGTGGCCGCCGACGGCGGCGAGGCGCTCGCGCTGGCGCGCGCGACGCGGCCCGACGTCGCCTGCCTGGACATCCGGATGCCGGTGATGAACGGCATCGAACTCGCGCGGATCTTCTGCGCGCCGGACGCCGACCCGGCGATCCCGGCGCTCATGCTGACGACGTTCGACCTGGACGACTACGTGTTCGGGGCGCTCGAGGCCGGCGCCTCCGGCTTCCTGCTCAAGGACGCCGAGCCGGACACCATCGTCGACGCCGTGCGGCAGGTCGCCGCCGGCAACGGCACGCTCGACCAGGCCCTGACCCGGCGGGTACTGCGCGAGTTCGTCTCGCGGCGGAGCCTGCAGCCCGTCTCCGGCGACCGGGCCGACGGCGTGCTCACCGCCCGCGAGCGCGAGGTGCTCCTGCTGCTCGCGCAGGGGATGTCGAACGAGGAGATCGCCGCGGCCCTGGTGCTCGAGGTGTCGACGGTCAAGTCGCACCTGGCGCGGATGCTGCCGAAGCTCGGGGTGCGGTCGCGGCTGCAGGCCGTGGTGTGGGCGTACCAGAACCGGATCGTGACGGTGCCGAAGCAGCCGTAGCGGCTCCGGTGTCAGCCGGCGGGCTGCGGTGTGCGCTCGCGGGCTGCGGCGTCAGCCGGCGGGTCGCGGCTCGGCGGCGCCGGGGGCGACGAGCTCCCAGAGGTCGTCGTCCTCGGTGGGGGAGAGGTAGAGCCGGAAGGTGCCCTCGGCGGCGAGGGGGTCGCCCTCGGGGTACTCGACCGGTTCGCCACTCGTCTCGCACTGGCCCGAGGTGCTGATGAGCTGGATGGTGTCGCCCGGGGTGACGGCATCGCCCTTCGTGACGTCCGTGACCGTCGCCTCGTACACCTCGTAGATGCCCTGGGGTTCCACGGTGCGGTCGGTCTTGGTGACGTCGGCGTCGACGACCAGGTCGGCGGCGTCGCGGCGTTCGGCGGGGGTCTCCAGCTCGATCCGTGCGGCGCACGCGACGGACGTCAGCCCCCTGCCCCCGTCGGCAGGCTGCACGCGGCTCTCGCCGTCACAGCCCGTCAGGGTGCCGCCGAGCACGACGACGAGTGCCACGACCGGTGCGATCCGTCCCCACTGCATGGGGCGAGTATGACTCACGGTGCGCGCGGGTGCTAGCCCGCAGCGCCCTTGGCGCCCTCCGCGGCGATGTGGATCGCCTGCTGCATACGGACCGAGACCTTCTTGGACATCCCGACCGTCGGGTGGACGCCGTCGACCGTGCGCGAGGACGGCCACCCGCCGTCGAGCCGCCGGTCGGCCGCCCACGGGTCGACGAACATCCAGCCACGCGTGAGCGCGTGGTTCTGCAGGTCGCGGTTGAGGATCTCCCCCTGCTTGCGCCGGTCGATCTTCTTCTTGCTGTACTTCGTGATGTTGGACGGCGCGATCGCTGCGAGCACGACGTGGTCGGCCCCGACGTTCTTCGCGATCTTGTCGATGTTCAGCAGGATCGACTTCGTGCTGTAGCCGTACCGCAGGTCGTTGGTGCCCGCCATCACGACCAGCACGTCTGCTTCCTTCGGCGACGATCGGGCCAGGATGCGCGCGGACGTGGCGCCTCCGATCGCGACCCCTCCGGCGCTGACGAGGGTCGGGTCGTTCATCTGCCGCATCCAGGAGGCCGGCATACCGGTCAGCGAGTCGCCGGCGTAGGTGTACGTCAAGGCGGTCGGCGTCGGCGTCGGCGTCGGCGTGGGTGCGGTGGTGGGGCTCGGGGTCGGCGCGACCGTGGGGTCGGTCGTGGGCGTCGGCGCGGGGGCGTCGGGCGAGGACGTCGGAACCGCTGTGGGCTCGCCCGCCGAGGGCCCGCTCGGCGAGGGCACCGGCACGGTCGTCCCGGTCCCCTCCACTGCGGTCGCGGTGTTCGGGAGGGCGGCGAGCAGCGTGGTGGCGAGGACCACGACGGAGGCTGCGGCGGCGATGACGGGCAGGCGGGAGGGGCGCTGGTGCTGAGGCAACGTGAGCTTTCGTTTCGGGTACGATCTCGGCCAACACTAGCCACTCCCTGACGCGTCACCGTCCCCCCAGACCTGGGGATGGCGCGGGATTCCGAAACCCAGAGTGAGCGCGATCGCGGCGCCGGTTGTCCAGGCAGCGCGCCGTCCCGTTCGGGGGGCTGCGGAGCGAACGGCCAGCCTGGTGGAGTAGATGCATGCACATCGAGACGGCGCCGGGCGCACCTGCCGACGACCCCTCCCTGCGCGGACAGGTCATCCACGGGATGATCACCGCGCTGCGGACCCGCCCCCTGCACGAGGTCACGCCCGCCGTGGTCGCAGCCGAGGCCGGCGTGTCCACCGACGTCGTCGAGCACACGTTCCCGAGCTGGGACGGGCTGCTGCTCGCCACCATCGACCGGTGGAACGAGGACCGGACGCTCCCGCTCATGCCGCTGGCCGAGCAGTACGGGACCATCGGGTTCCTGCGCGCGATCGTCTCGGCCAACGTCGCCGACCCGTCGCTCATGCGCTTCCTGACGGCGACGCTCAACATCGCCGCGTCGCCCGAGCACCCGCTCGCACCGATGCTGCACGCCCGGTGGCGTCGGTTCCACGCATTCGTGCAGCACGCCCTGGAGCGTGACGTCATGCTCGGGCGCGAGCCCCGCACGATGGAGCCCGCGCGTGGTTCGGAGCAGCTGCTCGCGACCTACGAGGGGCTGCAGCTGCAGTCGATGGTGCGACCCGAGATGGACCTGCTCGAGGCGTTCGACCGAGCGGTGACGCGGTTGCGCGAAGGTTGGTCACGCGCCTACGTGCCGCCCGTCTGGGAGCTCGACCTGGCCGTCTGACCCCGAGGCCACCCCGGCCCGCCGACCTGTCGCATCACCCACCTGCTGGGTCACGGGCCCGTCGGGGTGCCAGCACGTCGCCAGGCCGGCAGGCCGCTCGCCGGCTTGTCGGCCCCCACAGACCGAGGACGCTAGGGCCGTCCGAGGGCAGGCGCTCACCGCCTGCACGCGCCGCCGCACGATTCGGGTTCGAGCGGCGGCGCGTACCACTCTTCCGTACGAGCGGTCGTCGTCGTCGTCGTCGCCGTCAGTCGGCGTGGGTGGCGAGCTGTCGCTCCGCGTCCACCTCGACCGGCTGCCGACGGACCGCGACGACCGTCACGTCGTCGTCGTGCGGGACCTCGTCGGCGCGGGCCGACAGCGCGAGCACGACGGCGTGCGGGTCCCGCCCCGCGCGGGCGATCTCGGCGACCGCCCGGATCGTGTGGTCCAGGTCGTCGTACAGGTCGAGCACGCCGTCACTGAACGACACGAGCAGGTCACCCGGTTCGAGGGTGCCCTCGGTCGTCGCCCACTCCTCGCGGATGCCCAGGCCCAACGGCATGTCGCCGGAGCGGAGCCGCTCGACGTGTCCGTCGGCGCGCAGGACCAGGCTCAACCCGTGCCCGGCGTCGGCCCAGCGGAAGGAGCCGTCGTCGGAGATCCGTGCGTGGAAGAGCGTCGTGAAGGCGAGGTCCGGTCCGACGCCCTCGGCGGTCAGGCCGTCGGAGGCACGCTTCAGGGCCTCGCCCGGGTCGTCGACCGTCCGGGCGCTCCGCAGGGTCGAGCGGACCGCCGCGGCGATCAGGCCGGCGCCGACGCCCTTGCCCATCACGTCGCCGAGGCTCACCGCGACACCGTCCGGCGTGGCGTACCAGTCGAAGAAGTCCCCGCCGACGCTCCGGGCGGGCAGGCAGGCGCCGGCGACGACGACGTCCTGGGTGATGCGGCCGGTCGTCGTCGGGAGCAGGGAGCGCTGCACCGCTGCTGCCCGGTCGATCTCGGCGCGGACCTTGCCCTCACGGTCCTGCGCGACGCGGACGCTCCGCCGGGCCCGTCGCGCGAGTTCGTGCACCACGACCGCGACCGTCCCGAACACCGCGACCGTGATCGTGAGCCGGGCGAGCTCGCTCACCTCGGGAGCGTCGTCCGGCGTCAGCGCGTACGGAGCGAGGATCACGGCGGCCACGCCCAGGAGCGAGAAGACCACGTTGCGGCGTCCCTCGAGCGACGACCACCACACCACGGGGAGCACCACGAGCGAGGTGAAGACCGAGGCGCCTGAGCCGGTACCGGTGCGCAGCAGGGCGATCGTCACGAAGTCCAGGCACAGCAGCAGCGGGACCAGTGCACCGGCACGGGGCAGGACGAGCGGGACCGCACTCGACACGGTGACGACGGCCGTCCCCACGAGGCTCGCCAGGAAGAGCTCCGCCGAGGTGATCTCGAGCGTCGGCACGACCACCGTGAGCACAGCCGACAGCACCAGCAGGCCGCTGATCGGAGCCTGACGGACGAGAGGGGATTCGACGATGCTGGTTGGGCGAGTCATGCTCAGTGCAGGCTAGTGGTCCGAGCCTGCGGAAGTCCGTCGCGGCCTCGATCTGGGGGAGACTCGCCCGTTCACCGCGGCCAGGTCGCGACGACCGCGACCGCGTTGAACAGCACGTGCGCCAGGACCGCGCCGCCGATGCGGTCGGTCATCGCGACGAGCGTGCCGGTGAGGACACCGAGCAGGAACGTCGTCACGAACACCTGGAACCCGCCGAGCGTCGTGCCGCCGGCGCCGAGCAGCAGGTGCAGCAGCGCGAACAGGAAGGCCGTGACCAGCACGGCGAGGAACCGCGTGCGTGGCGTCAGCTCGGCGGCGAGTCGGCGCTGGAACAGCCCGCGGAACACCACTTCCTCGAGCACCGGGCTCACGACGACGATGCCGACCGCAGAGACGAGCAGCAGCCCGACGTCCGGTGGCCCGAGCGTCGGCGCGGGGACCAGCCCGGTCGATCCCGTGAACGCGATCGACAGGACGACGTCCACCGCACGGCAGACGATGACGATGCCGATCGCGAAGACCACGATGCCCAGGTCGAGACGCAGCCGCGAGACCACGGCGGCACGCGAGGTCCGACGGAGCACGACGGCGGCTGCGATGCCGAGCGGCAGCCACACGGCGACGTCTGCTGCGAGCACCTGCACGACCGGTGACGGGATCCCGCCGGCCCGGGTGACCTGTCCGACGATCCGGGTCAGGACCACGGCGACCCCGAGCGCGACGAGGATGACGATGAGGTCCCGCTGCCGCCGCGCACTGGGCGCAGTGGTGGTCGAGTCCGGCTCGGAGCGCATGGGGCCACCGTAGAGGACACCGTGCGCCGGATGGCGACGCCCCCCGAGGAGTGCTCGTTCCTGTGGCACTATTTGTATGCCGTGCGCTGGGAGTACCCCGGGGCGCCTGTGTCGGGATCACGGGGACGGTTGGGATCGGGGAAGGCAAAGGCGTGGACCTCCGCGACTACATCACGGTGCTCCGCAAGGGATGGGTACTGATCGTCGTACTCGCCCTGGTGGGAGTGGCCGCAGCCGCAGGGTTCTCCCTGCTCAAGAAGCCGGTCTACTCGGCATCGGCGCAGGTCTTCGTCTCGACGGAGACGTCCGGCAGCGCGAGCGACCTGGCCCAGGGCAACACGTTCACCCAGCAGCGTGTGCTGACCTACTCGAACCTGGTGTCGACGCCGATCGTGCTGCTGCCGGTCATCTCGTCGCTCGGGCTCGACATGAACGCCGACCAGCTCGCGACCATGGTGTCGGCGACGGCGCCGACGAGCACCACCCTCATCTCCATCTCGGTGGAGGGCACCGACCCCGTGCAGGCCGCGAACATCGCGAACGCCACCTCGCAGAGCCTGACGAACGTCGTGCAGGACATCGAGGCCACCGACGCGAGCGGCAAGAGCACGGTCAAGCTCACCCGCGTGAAGCAGGCCGACGTGCCGAGCAGCCCCGTCAGTCCGAACGTGCCCGTCAACGTCGCGCTCGGACTGCTCGTCGGGCTCGCCCTGGGCATCGGGATCGCCGTGCTCCGCGAGACCCTGGACAACCGGGTGCGCACCGAGCTCGACGTCGAGAAGATCAGCGACAAGCCGGTCGTCGGCGGGATCGCCTTCGACGCCAAGGCCGCCGAACGCCCGCTCATCGTGCAGGTCGACCCGCGCAGCCCCCGCGCGGAGTCCTTCCGCACGCTCCGCACCAACGTGCAGTTCCTGGACATCGGCAGCGGTGCCCGCACCTTCGTCATGACGTCGTCGATGCAGTCCGAGGGCAAGAGCACCACCGTCGCCAACCTGGCGATCGCCCTGGACAGCGCCGGGTTCCGCGTCATCCTGATCGACGCCGACCTGCGCCGCCCCCGCGTCGCCGAGTACATGGACGTCGAGAGCAACGCCGGTCTGACCGACGTCCTGATCGGCCGCGCCGACCTGGAGGACGTCGCCCACCCGTGGGGCCGGGGCAAGCTCGTCGTCCTGCCCGCCGGTCCGATCCCACCGAACCCGTCAGAGCTGCTCGGGTCGCGCGCCATGCAGGACCTGATCGAGCGGCTCGAGCAGCAGTTCGACTACGTGCTGTTCGACGCCCCGCCCCTGCTGCCGGTCACCGACGCCGCGATCCTGGCCAAGAAGGCCTCCGGTGCGATCATCGCGGTCGCCTCCGGGCAGACCCTCAAGGGCCAGCTCGCCGCCGCCATCGCATCGCTCGAGAACGTCGGCGCGCCGATCTCCGGGTTCGTCATCACCAAGATGCCGCTCAAGGGACCGGGCGCCTACGGCTACGGCCGCTACGGCTACGGGTACGGCTACGGTCAGGACGAGGACACCGCCTCGGTGCCGGTCCACTCGCCGAAGCGGGCGAGCAAGAAGCTCGGCGTGCTCCGCCGCGCCGGACGCTGAGCGGAGCCGCACACGATGAAGACCCGCCGGGGGACCCGGAGCCTCGGACGCGCACTGCCACGGACCACCCTCGTCCTGGTGGCCGTCGTCGTGGTGGTGCTGGTCGTCATCGATGTCGTGCTCGTCTCGCTGGCACTCGGCCGCACCGCGCCAGAGGAGAACGGACCCGCTGGTCCCATCCCCACCTTCACCCGGACACCCGACGCGACCGACTCGCCCCGACCGAGTGCGTCTGCTGACGCAGACGCCGCCGCCACTGCGCAGCAGGGCCGGCGCCTGTTGGCGGCCGTCGACGGACAGGAGGCGTGGCGTGCGTCCGGTGGGTCCTGCGGCGGCCCGCGGCCGGTGCTGGAACACTCCGTCGACGGCGGGGCGACGTGGGTTCCGGTGGAACTCGGGACGGACGTCGGATCGCTCATGGCGATCCGGGCCTCCAGTGCGGAACTCTCGGTCCTGGCAGGCGTCGGCGACGACTGCACCACGACGCCGCGCACCAGCACCGACGCCGGTGTGACGTGGGAAGCCGGGGCACCCGGCTCCGCCGGTGCCGGCATCAGTGCCGACGGTGTCGTGCTCGCGAGCGGGACGGTACAGGCACCGTGCGCCGACCCGATCGACGCGTTCCAGGGTGAGCAGACCTCGGTCGTCATCTGCGACGGCCAGCTCGAGTGGCGAACCGGCGAGGCAGCGTGGGTCGACGTCCCCATGGGCGGCGTGCGCTCGATCGGCGTCGACGGCGGCGAGTACACGCTCGCCCGCGTCGGTGCAGCGGCGTGCGACGGCGTGCAGATCGAGACCATGACCGCGTCGGACGTGACGCCCTCGTCGTCCACCACGCCGATCGGCTGCGCTGACGGCGCGGACACCGACGACACAGTGACCATCGACCGAGCCGGGCAGGACGTGTGGCTGTGGGACGGCGAGACCGTCCGGGTGTCGTCGGACGGTGGGGCGACGTGGTGACGGTCACCGAGCGGATGGCCCAGGCCGGCGACAGCTGGGAGAGCTCGTACTCCCGGCGCCTGGTCGTGACCGACACACTCGCACTCATCTGGGTGACGTTCGGCGTCCAGATCGCCTGGTTCGGTCTCGACAGCCGGCGCGTCGACGGGAGCATCCCCGAT
Source organism: Curtobacterium oceanosedimentum (assembly GCF_020297365.1). Lineage (GTDB taxonomy): Bacteria > Actinomycetota > Actinomycetes > Actinomycetales > Microbacteriaceae > Curtobacterium. Next base: position 26,884 of record NZ_JAIXIG010000034.1, on the reverse strand, counting down.
CTTGCGATCGGCTACACCGCGGTGTCGGTCTTCATCATCGTTGCGTGGCTCGTCGTGCTCGCGCTCTACGACACTCGGGATCCTCGGTACATCGGTGCCGGCTCCGGCGAGTACCGACGGATCGTCGACTCATCGATCCGCCTGTTCGCGTTCGTCGCGATCCTCGCGTACGGCTTCAAGATCGATCTCGCTCGGGGCTACATCTTCATCGCGTTCCCGCTCGGTGTGCTGCTGCTCTTGCTGACGCGTTGGATGTGGCGTCAGTGGCTCGGCGCCCAACGACGGAACGGGCGCTTCTCTGCGCTCGTGCTGCTCGTGGGTTCGGATGAGAGTGTCGAGTACATCAGCCGTGAGCTCGGGAAGCATCCGGAAGAGGGCTACCTGGTCGTCGGGGCGTGTGTGCCCAACGCCCCGATCGGGTCGACTCTTCGCGGCAGCGACATCCCGGTAGTGGGACGTATCCCCGACGCGCTCTCCGCACTCGCCACGACGGGCGCGGACACGGTCGCCGTGACGAGTTCCGACGAGCTCGGCGCCCGTGCTGTGCGTGAACTGAGCTGGGGGCTCGAGAGCGGCCGTCAGCACCTCGTCGTCGCTCCGAGCCTCACCGACATCAACGGCCCGCGCATCCACATGCGTCCTGTCGCCGGCCTCCCGCTCATGCACGTCGAGATGCCGCGGTACGAAGGTGCCACGCACTTCGCGAAACGAGCGTTCGACATCGTCGGATCGAGCTTGATGATCCTGGTCTTGTCCCCTCTGCTCGTCGCGATCGCCGTCGCCGTGCGCCTCAGCAGCGCGGGTCCCGTCCTCTACCGACAGCAGCGGATCGGACTCAACGGGAAGCCCTTCCACATGCTGAAGTTCCGTTCGATGCGGGTGGGAGCCGATGCCGAGCTCGCTGCGTTGCTCTCGGAGCAGGGTCGCGGTGGTGAGCCGCTGTTCAAGGTCGAGAACGACCCACGTGTCACTCCCGTGGGTCGGTTCCTCCGCAAGCACTCGCTCGACGAGTTCCCACAGCTGTTGAACGTCCTGATGGGCAGCATGAGTCTGGTGGGCCCACGTCCTCAGCGAGAAGGCGAAGTGGCGCTCTACGACAACGCAGCACGTCGGCGCCTGCTCCTCAAACCCGGCATGAGCGGGCTGTGGCAGGTCAGCGGACGTTCGAGTCTGTCGTGGGAGGACGCGATCCGCCTCGACTTGTTCTACGTGGAGAACTGGTCGGTGACGGGCGACGTCGTGATCCTGTGGAAGACCGTTCGAGCTGTGCTCGCGCCGGGCAAGGAAGCGTCATGAACTCGCTGCGGCAGGGGAACCCGAACACCGTGCTGGTCGTCGAGCAGAACCCCACGGGGCATCGCTTGTTCTACGTCCGCGTGCTCGCGGATGCGGCTCTCGCGACAGGGGCTCGTGTCGTCGTCCTCCTCGGGCCGGATCCGGCTCCTGAGCCGGAGCAGGTTCACCTGGCGTCCGTCATCGACAGTATCGAGGTGCTGCGGCGGCCGCTGATGAGCCTCGACGACGTCGCGCGGATCTCGCATGAGGTCGACGCGGATCGCGTCGTCATCCCCGACGCGGATCGCTTCGCTCTGCGGCTCGCAGTTCGACGCCAGTGGGCAGGCTCAGGGCGGCTGAGCCTGCTCATCATGCGCGAATCAGCGCAGCCCACGAGGTACCCGCTCGTGGACCGGCTGAAGACCCTGCTGAGGAGTACCGCGTTCAGCCGGGTGGCTCGTTTGCAGAACGTCGATCTTCGCGTGCTGAAGTCTGCTGGTTGGGCCGGAACTGCGCGGTTCCCGGTCGCGGTCGACCCCGTGGTCATCGCGTCGTCAGATCAGTCGGCCGCACACTTCCGCACGGAGTACGGGATGGACGGCGAGCGGTACTGGTTCGCAGTACTCGGAGCGATCTCTGCACGGAAGAACCTCGATCTCATCGTCGAAGCGCTCCGCAACGTGTCACTGCCATGGGGGCTCCTGGTCGCTGGCCAGCTGGACGAGGACATCACCGAGGAGCTTCGAGTCCGGCTCGGCTCGATGGTCTCCGAAGGTTCCGCCATCGTCCTCGATCGGCTCCTGACTGACGATGAACTCGACACCGCCGTCCGAGCTGCCGACTGCCTCGTCCTGGCGCACTCGAACGAAGGACCCAGTGGGCTCCTGGGGAAGGCCGCGGCATCCGGCACCCGGGTGGTGGCAGCAGGCGCTCAGAGCCTCAGACGCGACGTGATGGCGTTGGGAGGGCTCGGAGAATGGACACTCCTCGACGAAGCCGCCTTGGCCGCAGTCCTGCACCGCGCGACTCAGCAGCCACGACCCCGGGCGGTGCTGCCGGCGACGACGTCGGCATTCACCGACGCGCTCCTGTGAACGGCAGTCCGAGCATGGGCGAGCGGCCGATGGCGCACCAGGCGGTACTGCTCGCCGGGGCGACCGGGCTGTCCCAGGTGCTCGTCGCAGTCCTCTACCTCTTCGCAGCGCGCGGTGTGGGACCCGAGGCCTTCGGGTCCGTGGTCTCGGCGATCGCACTGGGGACCGCAGCAGCCGGGTTCATCGACTTCGGCACGAACAACCACTGGACCCGGGAACTCGCGCGCCAGGCCATCGGACGTGATGCCTTCGCCGCCCGCCTGTTCTCGAAGATCGCGATCACCGTCGCTCTCGGGGTGATCTGGACGGTCGTGCTGGGGGTCGCAGCGCCAGCCTCTCATCTCTGGCTCGCAGGCCCCGTCGCCGCAGCGCTCGTCGCCAACCAGGCCTACCAGGTGCCTCTCCGGAGTGCAGCACGGGGGGACCTGGTCGCGCTCGTCATCCTTTCCGACCGAGCCTCCGCCGCGGTGTTCTTCTTCGCGCTGCTGGCTGTCCAGGTGCCGTCGACCGTCGCGCTCTGGGTCGCACTCGCGGCGGGGTCGGTGCTCGCTAGCGCGATCGCCGGAGTGCTCGGACCAGATCGTCTCGGCCGTGTCCGTCTGCGACTGGTGAACCCCTGGGTCGGGGCCCGGTACTTCGGGATCACCGTGGTCGCGACGAGTGCGCAGTCCCTGGACCTCGCACTGCTGTCGGGCGTCAGTGGGAGCGCGGCCTCGGGCGTCTACGGTGCGGTCAGCCGGTGGACCCAGCCCATGAGCTTGTTGGCTGCCGCCTTCTCATCAGCGCTCGCACCGTACGCGGCGAGGAGCCCGGACCTCAGGGCCGCCTGGAGCGAACTTCGTCGGGCCCTCTGGATGCCGGTTGCCGCGATCGGACTCGCAGTCGCGGTCTTCTTCGCGGCGCCGCTCGTCGTCGACGTGCTTCTCGGCGACGACTACGCAGGCTCCGCAGGGGTGCTCCGGCTGCTCGCGCTGGTCGTGATCCCGTCGATCATCTGTCAGCCGCTCGTCGTGATCCTGCAGGCGTTCGGACGTGATCGGTACGTTGCACTCATCATGGTGATCGCCGCGATCGCGCAACTCGTCCTGGTTCTCGTGCTGGGTCACGCGAGTGGTGCCCTCGGAGCGGCTCAGGCCGCGCTGGTCTCCCAGCTGCTCATCCTCGTCGCCCTGATCCTGGGAGTCCTGCACTTCAGGAACAGTTCCTCGAAGGCAGGACGGCCATGACGGGGACCGTGCTCCTCACCGCAACGGTGCGTCCGAACACGACGATGTACCTCGTGCAGCACGATCCCGAGGCGAGACTCGATCAGTACCGACACGCGATCTCGACCTGGGCCACGCAGCTCGAAGGCACGTCGTTCGATCTCACGGTGGTGGAGACGAGCGGAGCGACCGCGACGGAGCTCTTGTCAGCGGTCGATCCCCGACTGCGCCATCGCATCCGAACGGTCCAGTTCGACCCGTCAGGATCGGACGCGAGCCGCGGCAAGGGCCGTCTCGAGGCTGATGCGATCGCGTGTGGGATCGCCGTCGTCGAGCAGGATTCAGGCCCTGACCAGAGCATCTACAAGTCCACCGGTCGACTCGTCCTCCGGAACGCCCGACGACTCGTCCACCCGATCCCGCTCGACACCGTCCGGGTCCGGATGACCCTTGACCGATCATTCGCCGACACGCGGTTCGTCGGTGCCCGCGCGCACGCGTGGCGGACGATCCTCCTTGCCGACGCCGCAGCCGTCGACGAGGAGGCCGGGATCTACTTCGAGCACGTCCTCGCCGGGGCGGTGGCGCGTTCAGCGGCGCTGCAACAGATCCGGATCGAGCGTTTTCCCGAACGGCCGCACTTCGTCGGGCAATCAGGCTCGACGGGCCGCCGGTACCGTCGCGGCTTCACGTCCGCCGTGCCCGCGCTTTCGCTTCTCACGGAGCGGGGACTCGCTCGTCTTGCTTCGAGGAAGCAGACCTGAGACCGCTGGCTTCTGCTCAGCGAGCGACGCACCGACGAGCAGGACGGCGAGCCCGACCGTGATCGCGAAGCCCTTGTCCTCCAGGGAGGCGCCGAACGGCAGGAGCGCGATGAGGATCGCCACGCACCCTCGGACTGCGGTGTTCGCGAGCGTCCAGTCGAACATGGGCGCACGCCGCAACAACGGGACGAAGATCAGGACGAGGCACGTGAGCAGGATGATGCACCCGATGATGCCGAACTTCGCCAGGTAGACGAGCGGACTGTCGACCGAGAAGTCGGTACCGGCCACACCCGTGGTCGGATTGACGAAGGTCTGGCCTTCGCCCCTGCCCATCAAGAGGTTCTGCTGCCACAACGTGAGGCAGTACTCGTACGCACGAGAACGGATGGCTCCCGACTGGTCAGAATCGACGCCGTTCTGGATCGTCTGCCAGATGCTCGCGAAGCGCTGAGCCAGGAAGTTCTCGTTCTGGAAGAACTGGGCAGTCAGGGGAACGGCCGCCGCGATCGCCGCGAGGCCGACCACGGCGGCCGTGACGATCCGACGGACAGGTGCGCGTCGCTTGCTCCGCGCGCCCACGATGCCGATCAGGACTGCGGCGAAGACCACTCCGGTTCGAGTACCGGTCACCAGGACCGCGAACACGAAGGCGACGCCTGCCGCGAACCACGCCCAGTTGATCCGGGAGCCCGCCAACGCCATCGCGAAGCTCAGTGAAACGGCCAACGTCAGCGCGGTCAGGGAGGACAGGAGAGCGGCGTCGCCGTCCACGGGCTGCGTCGACACCAGACCACGCGCGGCGATCCATCGTGCGGCGAAGCTGTACGCGGCGAGTGCACCCACCATGACCACCAGGATGCGAGACGTACGAACGCTCGTGGTCCCGATCGCGTCGATGGCGATGATCACTGCGCAGCCGATCAAGATGTACGTCGCACCGTCTCGGAGCCAGTTGGACAGGGATGCCCCTTGGACCGCGACGGAGTACGGAAGGACGATCAGCGCCTGCCACAGGATGATCCCGATTCCGCCCACGTAGGCCGGGAAGAGCGGCCGCAACGCTGCCGATTCCGACAGCCCTCTCACCTTCGTCAAACTGACCAACACCGATACGCCGACCACCGCGAAGTAGAACAGCTTCGGTGCGCTCAGACCGCTCGACGTCTGGAACACGAGGAATGCGCCGAACACGAAGAAGGCGGCGCGTGCCCAGGAGTAGCGGATGACCAGGACGAGCGCGAGCGCGGCGGGGATGACCAATGCCACGCGCGGATCAGAGGACACCCCGATCGCCAACATGCAGGTGACCACTGCTGCGAGGATGACCAGCGCGCCTGTGCGTGTCCCCGATCGCATGTCCGAACTCTAGCCGGTTCGGTACCCCCGACGACCTAATCTTGACGCCATGAGGCGACTCGTTCTTCTGCTGTTCGGGGATTTCCGTATTTCTTGGAGCCGTACACTTCTCCAGCTGGTCCGCGGGCATCGGGTACTCATCGGGCGGCGCTTCCGTCTGCACGGGACGCCGGAGCTGATCGGTGGGCGAGCTCGTCTGACACTCGGAACGCGCCCGTACGGTTTCGCGACCGGTCGAGATGACGGCATCCTCCGAGTGCGTGGCAGGCTCCTGATCCACGGCAGGATCGCGGTCGGAGTCGGGTCGAGGATCGAGGTGGCCCCGGGAGCGGTGATGAGCGTCGGTGAGGACAGCTACTTCTCTCCCAACGTTCGCATCATCGTGAGTTCCGGGTTCACGGTCGGGCGGGGATGCGCGATCGGGTGGGATGTCCAGATCTTGGACGACGACCAGCACGTCTTCCGGAGCGGAGATCGACGACGATCTCGGTCCGCTCCGATCGTCCTCGGGGATCACGTGTGGGTGGGGAGTAGGGCGATGATCTTCAAGGGTGTCGAAATCGCCGACGGGTGCGTCGTCGCGAGCGGCGCAGTCGTGACGAGGAGCGTCGACGAACCGAACAGTCTCATCGCGGGCAATCCTGCGTCCGTCGTCCGGCGGGGGATCGCCTGGGAGTGATCGGGACCCGACCTCAGCGCTGTTCGAGTGCGCCGAGGAACACTGAGGCGAACGCGGCCGGCGTGTGCTCCAGGATCTCCGGGGCGCTGATGTGTCCACGCCAATCCGACTTCGACGCGACGAGCGCCTGTGCAAGGGAGGCCAAGTCAGAAGCGCAGGTGTAGACACCCCGCATGTGCTTCGTCGAGGCTGCGACGCCGCTGCTCGCGGTGACCACCGCGTGGAGACCGGCGGCCAGCCCCTCGTTGACGACGAGCCCCCAGACCTCCTCGGAAGACGGAAGGACCAGGGTGTGGCTCGCGATCACCTCGTCGATGGCCGCGTCGTTCTCCGTGGTCCCCGTGAACGTGACGTGTCCACTGAGGCCCAAGGTCCGAGCACGCTCTTCCAAGGTGCGTCGCTCGGGACCATCACCGACGAAGACCAGGACGTCCTCCGGCCCGCGGACCTCCGCGAACGCTCGCAACAGGAGAGCGGGTTGTTTCCGGCTGATCAGCTGTCCGACGAAGATGAATCGGTGTCCGCGAGATTGTTGGTCGCTGGCGCGGACCGAACGCGCTCGATCTGCGATGTGCTGCACATCGACGGCGTTGAAACCGCGATGGATGCGTTCCGCCGCGACACCGAAACTCTTCAGGGCGGCCTCTGCATCGGCGCCTGGGACGACGACCGCGTCGAGAGACCGCATGAACAGGCTGCGCGCGCGAGCGATGACTCCTGAGCGGTGGCGGTTCGTGTTGAGAGTGGACTCGTAGAAGCCGACGGTCCGGACCCGACGGAGCTTCGCGACGAGCAGGAGTTGCCAGTACGCGGGGGACTCCCATCCTCCGAGCAGGACGGCGCTCGGCTTCCGGGCGAACGCGAATCGAGGGTCGAGGAGCGTGTACAAGCTCGTCTCGCCCCGGCGCAACTTGAACGTGCGAAGTGTCCGGTGCCGCAGCCGGCGGAGGCCACGCTCAGACCAATCGGCTGGGCGACGCCCTTCGCGGACACGCTGCCGGTCGCTCTCGAGGAGGAACACCGTCAGGTCGGCTCGGCTCGCGATGTGTTCCCAGACCGGAACCCGGTACGGAGCTGCGATGTTCGTGAACCAGTGCAGGACCGGCAACCGTCCCCGGCTGCGCTCAGGGACGTCAGGCTTCGGCATCGTAGACGTCCTGCAGGCCTTCGACCACCTTCGACAGCGAGAACCGCTCCTGCGCGATCTGCCTTGCTCGCGCACCGGTCTCGGCTGTCGTCTGAGGCGAGTTCAACGCTTCCGCGAGTCGGAGCCGCAATTCGTCGACGGTTCTGAAGGTCCACCCCGCCCGTGCCGCCGAGATGAGCGGGGCGAGCGCGGAAGTGTGGTGCACGACAGGCGGCGTTCCGACGGACATCGCCTCCAGGATCGTCATGCCGAAGGGCTCGTCGGCGGCCGGCTGCACGAACACCTCAGCCGATCTCATGTGCTCGCTGACCTGGTCCGGGGCGACCGGTCCGACGATCGTGACACGCTTGCCGCCGGGGAACGTGGAGAGTGTGCGGCGGACGTTGGAGAGGTCCCCTTCGTCGGGCCCAGCGATCCGGAAGGTGCCGTCCGGGTAGCGACTCGCCAGCTCTGCGGCCGCGGCAGCGAACACGGTCGCCCCCTTCCGCGGATGGAGCCGACCGAGGAACAGCGCGCCTCGTCGAGGTCGCGGCTCGGCGTCCTCGTGCAGGGGGATCCCGTTCTCGAACAGGACCGACGGCGTCGTTCCTGCCGACAGCCGAGCGATCTCGCGGCCCTCCTCCGGAGTGAGGACCAGGGCTTTCCGAGCGGACGACACCACGCGTTCGGTCATCAACGCATCGACGATGTGTGCCGACCGCTTCGAGGACGCGTCGATCATCCCGTGGGTGTGGACGACGTAGGGGAGCGATCGTCGGCGCAGTGCCATGGCGATCGGCAACGTCACGAGGTCACGCGCGAGGTGGACGTGGAAGATCTCCCTCCCGGTGAGCCCGCGAAGGAGCATCCGTCGGAGGCCCGGCGCGACCGTGGTTGCGAAACCCATCGCCGGGACGAGGCGCTGGGAACGTGCGAGTTGGAGCGGTACGCCGTGCCACTCCGTCGGCAGCGTCCCGAACCCCTCTGCTCCCGCGAACACCGACGAGTCGATCCCACGTCGGCGTTGCTCAGCTGCGATGTCGAGCGCGACCTTCGTGGGCCCCCCGAAGCGGCCGTCGGGAGAGACGAGCGTGACCACGTGTCGAACGACGCGCTCATCCATGCCGCGTGCCCGTCACGACGGCCGGGTTCCCGACCGCGATCGAGTTCTCGGGGATCACACCACGGACCACGGAGAGCGGCTGGACGAGTGCTGACCGTCCGATGTGGGCGCCGCCGAGGACCACGCAGCGAGCCGTGACCCAGGCACCGTCCTCGATGACGATCGGGCGGGTGATCAGCCCCATGTCCCTCCGGTGCGCGTGACTCCCTGTGGTGACGAACGTGTCCTGCGAGACGACGACGTCATGGCCGATCGTCACGTGGTCCTGGTTGTGGATCCAGACACCCTCGCCGATCCAGCTGTCATCGCCGACTCGGAGCTTCCACGGGAAGCGCACCCGGGTGCGGGGGCGGAAGATCACTCCGTCGCCGATGTCCGCTCCGAAGCGGCGGAGCACGGCGACGCGGAGCCGCGAGCTGATCTGGACGGGATTCGTGACGAAGAGCAGCTCCGCGAGGCCCCAGAGGTACACGATCGGTGCTGGCCGCCCCCAGGACGTGCGCTCTCCGGGTGCCGCTCGCAAGCTGATGATCCGGGGCCGCTCCGACGGCTCTTTGTCGAGGTTCACAGTTCAACGTCCCGTACTCGATCGAGGATGACCCCGGCTGTTACTGTCCTCGGGTGTCTTCCCGAGTCTCTGTCGTGATCTTCGCACAGAACTACGCACCGGAACCGAGCGGCAACGCACCGTACGTCACATCACTCGCTGAGGGGCTGCAAGCGAGTGGGGAGTTCGACCTCACGGTCGTCACCGCGCATCCGTACTACCCGGATTGGCAGATACGAGCAGGCTACGGCCAATGGAAGCGTGACGAGACACTCCAGGGTGTCCGCCTCCGCCGGAGACTGCACTACGTCCCTCGCCGCCCCACTGCGCTCCGTCGCCTCGTGTCCGAACTCTCCTTCGGCATCCGTTCCGCTTTCTCCTCCTTGGGGCGGCCCGATGTGGTCGTCCTCGTGTCTCCGAGCATGTTCGCGAGTGCGGTCACGATGCTCCGATTGAAGCTGCTGAACCCCGGCACACCGGTCCTCGTCTGGGTGCAGGACCTGTACAGCCTCGGGGTCCGCGAAACGGGAGGCCGGGCGGAGGTCGCGAAGGTCGTCACAGCGGTCGAGTCGTGGTTGTTCCGGACGGCTGGCACCGTGACCGTCATCCACGAGCGCTTCCGTCACACGGTCACGTCGTTGCTCGGAGTCGAGGCAGACCGTGTGCGGATCATCCGGAACTGGACCCACATCAGCCCGGTCGAAGGAAGTCGTCGGGCCGCGGCACGGTCGAAGCTGAGCTGGGGCGGTGACGAGATCATCGCGTTGCACACAGGCAACATGGGCGTCAAGCAGGGGCTCGAGAACGTAGTGCGCGCGGCTGAGCTCGCAGAACGCCGCGGTGACCGGGTCCGGTTCGTGTTCATCGGCGGAGGCAATCAGCGCGATCGTCTCGTGGACATGGCCGCAGGTCTGACCCAGATCGAGTTCATCGGCTCTCTGCCGGATGACGAGTACGCGCTCGCTCTGACCGCAGCAGACGTTCTGCTGGTCAACGAGCTCCCCGGCGTGTCGGGCATGGCGGTGCCGAGCAAGCTGACGTCGTACTTCGCAGCGGGAAGGCCCGTGGTCGCTGCGACGGACGCAGGGGGTGTGACGGACGAGGAGGTCACGGCTTCCCGGGCCGGTGTCCGTGTCGGAGCGGGGGATGCGCGAGCACTCTTGGACGCCGTCATCGAGGTCGGTGCCGATGCCGAGCGCTCATCGCAGATGGGTCTCGAAGGGGTTCGTTACTACGAACGACTCCTCTCTCCTGAAGCGGCCATCGACGCGTTCAAGCAGGCTCTCCGCGACGTGCGTCGAAGCGGCAGGTCGAAGCGCAGACGGCGAGCCCTCCGTCGAAGCTGACGCCTCCTGGCCGAGCTCCGGAACGATCATCGGGTGCCGATCCTCCGTGCGGGGCAACCCGCCCAGATCTCGCCAGCGGGAACGCTCTTCGTGACGACGGCGTTGGCGCCGACGATCGCACCCTCCCCGATGGTGAGGGAACCGCGGGCGCAGATGATCTTCGCTCCGGCGCAGATGATGGCATCGTCGTGGATGACGAAGCCGCCGAGCGCAGAGGCGACCTCTGGTACCCAGACGTCGCCGCGTCCGATGGTCACCCCGTGGTAGATGGTGACGTTGTTCCCGATGACTGTGCGTGGATGCAGGACGACGCCGACACCACGGTACATGACCTGCAGCCCAGACCCGATCTCGACGTGCGCCGGAATCTCCATCCCGTAGATGGACAGGATCTCCCGTGCAGCGCGCGAGAAGGGCCCGCGACGAGCTCTGATCACGCGGTCCAGAAGCGACATCATCTTCTCCTTCGGCGCGGAAGATCGATGGAGAGACCGTAGCTGAAGGGCGCGGGCGAGCGGGGCTTCATCTCGACGGGGCCGGTCCGGAACGTCGCAGGAGTTGTTCGACGGATCGTTGCATCCGGTCCACCATCTCCTCGAGTCTGTACTCATCCGCTCGGGATTCCGCGGCGCGCGCCAGACGAACGGCTTCTTCCGGCCTGGTCACCAGCTCGTGGAGTGCGGCGGCCAGCGCTTCTGGTGAATCGTCCGCGACGAGCGAGTCGATGCCCGGACGGAGGTACTCGAACTCCGGAGCGTGGAACGCCCACTCGGCTGTGACGATGGGCAGTCCGAGGGCGAAGCTCTCCGGGGCGATCAGTCCGACTCTGCCCGGATTGAAGACTCCGATGCACACTCGCGCCAAGAGAGCCTTCTCGCGAGTGCCGGCATAGCCGATCAGGTGCACCTGCTTACGCCTGATCGCCGCCTCCAGCAGGTGCTCGAGGTGCCCGCGACCCGCGACCACGAACCGGGCCGGTGATCTCCTCTCCCACAAGACGTCGAGCGTCGAGGCGAAGAGATCTACTCGTTTGCTCGCATCGAGGCCGCCGATGACCGCGAAGTACGGGCCGTCCCGCACCCCGATCTCTGCACGCGCTTCCTCCTCGGACCGTTCCCGTGCCGCAAGAACAGCCCGGCGAAGCGCGCCAGTGTCGGATGTGTTGCCGAGGACGGACACTTTGGCTGGATCTGCGCCGAACGAGAGGGCGATGTCGCCTCCGCTGGGCGTGTAGGCGAGGACTGCATCCGCTCGCCGGACCTGCCAGCGCCGCAAGACCCTCGAGGTGAACGAGTCTCGATTGACGTAGGAACCCACGTGCCCCCAGACAGCAGTCGGAGTGGATCCGAGCAATGCCCGGTACGAGTAGATCGCTCCGGCCGCGAGTTCGACGACGACCACGTCCGCTGCCGCCCATGCAGAAGGCCCGGGCGCTGTTCGTACCGTCTTCGGACCGATCTTCACCGATCTGGTCTCGAAGATGCGATGCCGGACGTCGGCAAGCTCGACGCTGTCGCGGCGCTCGCGTTGCTCGCCGTCCGGCTCTCCAGAGAGGACCACCAGTTCGTGGCCGTTCGAACGGAGCCGGCGACCGAGTTCGGAGAAGAGTGCAGATCGATAGACCGGTACGTACGGCTGCACGATCACGATCTGGGCCACATCGCCACGCTTCTCATCGGTCAGATCCCTCGAATAGTCCCGAGGGAGTGGGTTGGATCGTAGCGCCCACGATCGCGGACATGGGTGACTTCGGTCGACTGTCCAGCACACGCATCAAAGCACGGGAACAACCTGCGCTCGCAGACGCGCCCATGTCGTTCCACCGTGCGTACGTCCGTATGCTCAGGGCTGAAGGGGCCGCCGGAGAAGCGACGAGCTCCACAGCGAGAACTGGGGAAACGTTTGACGAAGCGGGCGCTCATCACGGGCATCACCGGACAGGACGGGTCGTACCTGGCCGAGCTGCTGCTCCGGAAGGGGTACGAGGTGCACGGGGTCATCCGTCGTGCGTCCACGTTCAACACCTCGCGGATCGACCACCTGTACGTGGACCCGCACAACCCTGACGCCAAGCTGTTCCTGCACTACGGGGACCTGGGCGACGGCGCGCGGCTCGTCAGCCTCCTCAGCGAGCTGAAGCCCGACGAGGTCTACAACCTCGCGGCGCAGTCGCATGTGCGGGTGTCGTTCGACGAGCCCGAACACACCGGCGACGTGACGGGTGTGGGCACGATGCGCATGCTCGAGGCGGTCCGGGTGTCGGGCATCCACACGCGTTTCTACCAGGCGTCCTCGTCCGAGATGTTCGGAGCGACGCCGCCGCCGCAGAACGAGGAGACACCGTTCTGGCCGCGTTCTCCCTACGGCGCCGCGAAGGTCTACAGCTACTGGGTGACGCGGAACTACCGCGAGGCCTACGGGATGTTCGCGGTCAACGGCATCCTCTTCAACCACGAGTCGCCGCGGCGCGGAGAGACGTTCGTCACCCGGAAGATCACCCGGGCAGTGGCCCGGATCAAGGCCGGCCTCGAGGACCACGTGTACCTCGGCAACCTCGACTCCGTCCGCGACTGGGGGTACGCCGCTGAGTACGTCGAGGGCATGTGGCGGATGCTGCAGGCCGACGAGCCGGACGACTTCGTGCTGGCGACCGGCGGGAACTTCACGGTCAAGGACTTCCTGACGACGGCGTTCTCGCACGCCGGGCTGAACTGGGAAGACCACGTCCGGTTCGACGAGCGCTACCTGCGCCCGAGCGAGGTGGATGCCCTGGTCGGTGACGCGTCGAAGGCCAAGGAGAAGCTCGGATGGGAGGCGACGGTGGACACCGCCGCGCTCGCGCGCATCATGGTCGACGCCGACATCGCGGCCCTGGAGCACGAGGGTCGCCCGTGGATCGACACCGTCCGACTCGAGAGCTGGGGTTCCTGATGACCACGACCGACTACACCCCCGGTCCGATCGACCGAGACGACCGCGTCTACGTCGCCGGACACCGCGGCCTGGTCGGGTCGGCAGTGTGGCGCAGACTGCAGTCCGAGGGCTTCGACGACCTGATCGGGCGGACCTCGTCCGAGCTGGACCTGAAGGACCGCGGCGCCGTGTTCGCCTTCTTCGCGGACCAGCAGCCGAAGCACGTCGTCCTCGCCGCTGCCAAGGTCGGCGGGATCATGGCGAACAACACCTACCCGCACGACTTCCTGAGCGAGAACCTGCAGATCCAGGTCAACGTGATGGATGCCGCCGTGGAGCACGGTGTCGAGCGGCTCGTGTTCCTCGGCTCGTCCTGCATCTACCCGAAGATGGCCGAGCAGCCGATCCACGAGGACGCGCTGCTCACGGGACACCTCGAACCGACGAACGACGCGTACGCCATCGCGAAGATCGCCGGCATCCTGCAGGTGCAGGCCGTCCGCCGACAGTTCGGCCGCCCGTGGATCTCGGCCATGCCGACCAACCTCTACGGTCCGGGCGACAACTTCTCGCCGACCGGCTCCCACGTCCTGCCGGCCCTCATCCGTCGCTACGACGAAGCCGCTCGCAGCGGCGCCTCGACGGTCGAGAACTGGGGGACCGGTTCGCCCCGTCGCGAGTTCCTGCACGTCGACGACATGGCCGCTGCGGTGTTCCACCTGATGGAGCACTACGACGGTCCTGACCAGGTCAACGTCGGCACCGGCTCGGACGTCACGATCAAGGAGATCGCCGAGACGATCGGCAAGATCGTCGGGTTCCAGGGCGAGACGGTCTGGGACACCAGCAAGCCGGACGGAACCCCGCAGAAGTTGCTCGACGTCTCCAAGCTGGCGGACGCCGGCTGGACCGCGCAGATCGGCCTCGAAGACGGCCTCCGCAGCACGATCGACTGGTACCACGAGCACGTCGATACCGTTCGTCGGTGACGGGCTGGGAACGCGCGGAACCGTAGGATCGCCTCATGTCCGACGCGCCCGAGTCGCGACGCACTGCAGCACGCCGGGGGTCCAAGGCCCGGATCGTCCTGTGGGTCGTCCTCGCCCTTGTCCTGCTGCTGATCCTCGCCGTCGCCTGGGTCGGTGTCCGCGGCATGCTCGCGAAGGGGCACCTGGAGCGGGCCGTCGGGGACGTCGACACGCTCCGGTCCCAGCTGACCGGCGGTGACACAGCCGGTGCCCAGGAGACGGCGCGCCACCTCGAGGACGAAGCAGCGTCGGCGCGGTCCCTGACCGGGGATCCCGTCTGGGGTGCGGCGCAGTCCGTGCCGTTCTTCGGGACCAACCTGCGGGCGGTGCGGGACGTGTCGGTGATCGTCGACGAAGTGGCCAGCGACGCGGTCAGTCCGGTCGCCGCCGTCATCGGAGGGCTCGGGTCGGACTCGTTCGCACCGAAGAACGGCAAGATCGACCTCCAGCCGATCGAGGACGCGCAGCCGGCGGTCGCCGAAGCCACGAAGACGCTCCAGCAGGCACGCACCGACGCGGCACGGATCGACACCAGTGGAACGCTGTCGCCGGTCACCACCGCGGTGGGGCAGCTGCGGAACGCCCTGTCGTCGGCGTCCGAGCAGGCTGTCGCAGCAAACCGCATCGTGCAGCTCGCGCCGGCGATGCTCGGCCACGACGAGGACCGGGACTACCTGTTGCTGTTCCAGAACAACGCCGAGTTGCGGGCGGGTGGGGGCATCCCCGGCGCAGTGGCGCTCCTGCAGGTGAAGGACGGCGCGATCAGCCTGGGGAGCCAAGCGTCCGGGTCGTCCTTCGGACCGTACGACGAGCCCGTGCTGCCCCTGACCGACGACACGCGTGGGCTCTACGGCGACATCACGGGCAGGTACATGCAGGACGTCACCCTCACACCGCGCTTCGACGTGTCAGCGAAGCTCGCCCGGGAGATGTGGAAGCAGCGGTTCGGGCAGCAGGTCGACGGCGTGCTCGCCATCGACCCCGTGACCCTGAGCTACCTGCTCAGGGCGACCGGCCCCGTCGAACTGCCGACCGGTGACACATTGACCGCCGACAACGCCGTCAAGCTGCTGTTGAGCGACGTCTACGCCGAGTACCCGGACCCCGTGGTGCAGGACGCGTTCTTCGCATCCGCCGCCAGCACGGTCTTCGGCAAGATCTCGTCGGGTGGTTTCGACACGAAGGCCTTCGTGTCGGCTCTGACAGAGAGCGCGGACGAAGGCCGTCTGCGCATCTGGAGCGCCGACAAGGCTGAGCAGCGCCGCATCAGTGGGACACCGGTCGCCGGCGAGCTGCCGACAGCCACCGCCGACTCGAGCCAGTTCGCTGTCTACCTGAACGACAGCACCGGGGCGAAGATGGACTACTACCTCGACAAGAGTGTCTCTGTCGGAAGCTCGGTGTGCCGGAAGGACGGGCGTCCGACGTCCGTCGTCCAGATCACCATCAAGAACACGGCACCGGCCGACGCCGCGACGAGCTTGCCGCGGTACGTCACCGGGGGCGGGGACTTCGGCGTCGAACCGGGCAGGATCAAGACCCTGCTCGCCGCCTACGCCCCCGAGGATGCGATCTTCCTCGGTGCCACGAAGGACGGCAAGGCGACGGCCGTGCAGACGGCGTCGGACGGCGGGCACCCCGTGGCGCAGCTGCAGACCCTGCTCGCGCCCGGTGAGCGCCTGACCTACCGCGTCGCTTTCCTCGGCGAGGCGAAGTACGCGAAGGCGGCGGTCCAGGCGAGCTCGACTCCTGGCGTCCGGCAGACCGAAGCGGAGCCCTTGACGTTCGAGTGCGAGCAACCACTCGCGACGGGCTGATTCCCCCGGCGTCCAGATTGCGAAGGTGCCGTACGCCCCAGTCCGAGGGGGCGGCCGGAGGACCTGTCCGCGTGCAAAGCCTGTTGATCAGACGCACAGTGCCCTTTGAGTGCTCTGGCGAACGGCTCTGATCGGGGATTTCCGTCCCTCGCGGTGCTGCCGGTGCGGCCCCGCCACTCCTGCGCACGGATGAACACCCGCCGACGAATGACTGAAATGTACGCGGCCCGGTACCAAGCTGGAAATCTCCGGTAGATTGAGACAACTTCGCCATCACAACCGCCATCTCCATGGCTGCGGTCGACCACGGGCGGATCAGCGGGCTCTGGGTTTCAGGGTCTGGACCAGCAGATCTCTAGGGGAATCATTCATGAAGAAGCTCATCGCAGCGGTGGTGCTGGCTGGTGCCGCACTGCTCGCCACGCCGGCCGTCGCCAACGCCGCCGGCTACACGCCTGACTCCGACGTCTCCGTCTCCGGTACCGCCGTCGCCGGTGGCACCGCTTCGGTGAACTTCACCGCGGGCGCGTTCCAGGACAACGAGACCGTCAACGTCCAGGTCACCGGTGCCGGTGCGGTCACGCTCGGCGCGCTGCCGATCACGACCGTCTCGAAGACCTACACGGCCGATTCGGACGGTTCGCTCGACGTCAACGTCACGTTCCCCCAGGGCGCCTCGGGCACCTACAGCCTGACCGCCACCGGCGCCACCTCGGGCGTCGTCGGCTCCGCGGCGTTCACCGTCGCTCCGGTCGATGCAGCTGGGGTCCCGGTCGCCGGTGCTGGCGACGGCACCGACGGCACGCTGGCCTTCACGGGTTCGACCGTCTCCGCCCTGGCCCTCTGGGTCGCCGGCGGCGCTGTCGTCCTCGGCGGTGGCCTCCTGCTGGTCCGCGGCTCGGTCCGCCGCCAGCGCGAGTCCGTCTGAGTCTCGACGCACTGAACGAAGCCCCCGGAGCTCCTGCTCCGGGGGCTTCGTCGTGTCCCGGGGCCGTGCCCTGGGATGGAGCAGCTCCGAGACGCGTCCTCAGGGACGCCGACGTCGAGCCGCCCGCCTGAGCAGCAGCACGCCCGCAACGGATCCCAGGAGCGCCCCCACGCCGTTCGCGACGACGTCGTCGACGGTGGCGACGCGTGCCGGCAAGAGCAGTGCCTGGCCGGTCTCGATGCACCCGCTGACGACCACGCCCGTCGCGATGGCGATCCACCACCAGCGTGCGCCGGCGAGGAGCACCACGAGCAGGCCGAGCGGCACGAAGAAGACCACGTTCGCCAGTGACTCGACGGCGGGGTAGTCGATGCGGTCCGGCAGTCCGTGGCGATGGGCGGCTGCCAGCACACGGGTGAGCCACGGGCCGCCCGCTGCGTCGACGGGGGAGCCCCAGAACCCGACGAGCACCAGGGCGACGCCGTAGGCGGCGGCGCACCACGTCGCGAGCCGACGGCTGCGCGCGGTGGCCGGGGCGGGATCGTCGACGCCGGGCTTGTCGGAGGTCACGCTCCGACGCTAGCGAGCCGCGCCTCCAGGTCGTGGACCCAGCCATCTCGTCCCCCATCTGTACCCGATCCGGAAAACGAGTACCCCGATCGCACTCCTGTACCCCGGAATGACGTCACACCACCCCGGAAATCCGGGCCTCGAGCCTGAGCGGCATTGACGGAACCCGTGAATCCACGGGCCTCGGTGGCGATCGCCTCGGCACTTCTCGTAGCGTTCTGGTGTCAGCAGATGTACCCCGGATCGTGAAGGAGAGCGACATGACCACCACCGTGAACACCGCGACGCAGGCCGAGGTCACCCTCGACACCGACACGGTCGACACCATCGCGATCCTCGAGGCCGTCGCGGCCCCGTCGTCCCGCCCCAAGCGCGCCAAGGTCACCTGGGTGCAGGAGGACCAGGGCGAGTGGATCGCGGGCTACGGCGGGTACTTCGGCGGCAGCGTCGACAAGCGCGGCGACCGCTACGTCGCCTCGGACACCTTCGGCCTGGTCGTCGGCGACTTCGGCTCGCTCGAAGAGGCGCAGACGAAGCTCGAGGACCAGCTGCACGTGATGCTCCCGTCGGTCATCCGACCGGTCGAGTGACCACGGCGACCACCAGCACCACCCCGCACCGCAGCACCACCACGGACACCCGCACCACCGCCGCCGACCGCGGCGACAGCACAACCCGTACCGCAGCACGAAGGAGCACGACCATGAGCACGACCGTCGCCCACCGCCAGCAGGCCGAGGTGACCCTGGACACCCAGACGATCGAGGTCATCGCCGAGATCGAGGCCCAGGTCGTCGCTCCCGAGCAGCCGACGCGCGTCGAGACCACCTGGGCCGAGGCCGACTCCGGCCTGTGGGTCGCGAACCACGGCGGCTACTACGGCGGCACCGTCGACCGGCAGGGCGACCACTTCTTCGTCGCCGACACCTTCGGCGAGTACGTCGGGGACTTCCGGTCGCTCGACGAGGCGAAGGCGCGGCTGACCGACCGGCTGCACGTGCTGCTGCCGGACGTCATCCGCCCGACCGTCTGATCTGACACCCGCACCACCGAGACCCCCGCCGCACGTCGGCGGGGGTCTCGTCGTTCCCGGGGACGGAGCGCACCGACACCGCGGACAGGAGCCCCCCGGACGCCCCGCGCCGTGCCGGACGGCGCCGTGACCGGCGTACCCCCAGAACGAGTGGTCCCCCCTACTGGGGACCAGAACTGTCCCCTACGGAGCACCGGGAACTGCCAGGATCGAGACGGCGCCACGACCGTGCTCCCGGCACCGGGAGGTCGAGCGCCCGCATCGTCTCGACCCGAAAGTGATCATGCAGCGTACGACCCGGGGCACCGCCCTGCCCTCCCGCCGTCCCCTCCTGCGCGCCGTCGCCGTCCTCGGTGCCGCGCTCCTGGTGGGCACCGGCCTCACCGCCACCTCTGCCGTGCTCGCCGCCGAGCCCGCCTCGGCCGTCAGCGCCACGAAGGACGGCGCGCTGGTGTGCACGCCGCAGGACACCCTGTACGCGATCGACGGCACCGGCCAGGTCGTCGCCGTCGACATCAGCACCGGCGCGTCGCGGGGTACCACCGCGTCGGTCGTCAACCTCGGCACCGGGGCGAACAACGGCCTCGGCATCTCGCGTGAGGGCGTGTCGATGTTCGCGGCGTCGAACAACCAGTCGGCGACGCTGCGCCAGTACGACCCGAAGATCGGGACCGCGTCGGACCCGATCGCGACCGACATGAACCGCTCGATCATCCGCGGTGCCGTCAACCCGGTCACGGGCATCTACTACTACGGCTCGAACCGGGGGTGGCTCGGCGCCTACGACCCGAAGAGCGGCAAGTACCTGGGCCAGGTCGGCCAGATCACCGGCCTGAAGAGCGGGAACGGCGACTTCGCGTTCAGCTCGCGCGGGCTGTTCTTCGTCGTCGCGGCCGACACCGTGTACCGCGTCGAGACCGGCACCGACGCCGTGCCGACGACCTCGGGCGCGAAGGAGATGGCCGCGACGGCGATCGCGACGCTGCCGACCGGCACGAACAGCCCCGGCATCGCGTTCTCGTCGGACGGCTACCTGTACGTGTCGAACACGCCGCAGGACTCGATGGTCACGACCATCTACCAGCTCGACCCGACCTCGGGCGAGGAGGTCCGCAACTTCCGGATCGTCGGCGACTTCGCGGCGTCCGACCTGGCCAGCTGCAACTACGCCGACACCGTCACCGGACAGGCGAGCGTGGACCAGCGCTGGAACAGCGACGACCAGTTCGCCCTCGCGATCAGCGGCGGCGGCATCGACACCACCAAGCCGGGCAGCGCGGGCACCACGAGCGGCACCGCCACCGGCGTGCAGCCGCAGAAGGCCGGCGCGATCCTGTCGACGCCGAACAAGCGGTACACGGTCACGCAGACCCCGGCGGGCACGACCGACCCGGCGAACTACGCCACCTCGTGGAAGGCGGTCGACCTGACCACCGGCTCCACCGTCGCCAGCGGCACCGGGCCGACGGGGACCTTCACGTTCCCCGCAGCCACCACCGCCGACGGCACCGACGTCATGGTGACCTTCACGAACACGCTCAAGGCCACCCACGTGAGCACCACGAGCGACACCGGCAGCACGCCGTCCGGCACCACGCTGACGGTGCCCGCGCGGGGCGTCCTGGCGAACGACACCGGCACCGGCCTGTCCGTCGTGTCGAACACCACCCCCGCGCACGGCACCGCCACGGTCC
Source organism: Curtobacterium oceanosedimentum (assembly GCF_020297365.1). GTDB lineage: Bacteria > Actinomycetota > Actinomycetes > Actinomycetales > Microbacteriaceae > Curtobacterium. The sequence continues at coordinate 6,383 of NZ_JAIXIG010000034.1, read as the reverse complement.
GGGCCGACGGGTCGTACACCTACACCCCGGCCGACCGGTTCTCCGGCACGGACACGTTCCAGTACACGGCGAAGGACTCGTCCGGCCGCACGTCGACCAGCACCGTCTCGGTCACGGTCGCGCCGAAGGGTGACGACGACACGATCACCGTGCGCGCCGGTGGGGTCGCGAAGGCCGGTACGGCCACGGGCCTGCTCGCCAACGACCACGGCTCCGACCTGACCGTCACCGGTCACTCCGACCCGTCGCACGGCACCGTCGAGGTCGCCGCGGACGGTTCGTACACGTACACGCCGGCCGCCGGCTACTCCGGTCCGGACTCGTTCACGTACACCGCGAAGGACGGAACGGGCGCCACGGTCACCGGCACCGTCCGGGTCACCGTCCTGCCGACGGCCACCGCCGACACGGTCACCGCCGCGGCCGGGACCACCACCACCGGCACCGCACCGGGCCTGCTCGGCAACGACCTCGGCACCGGCGTGACGGTCACCGCGACCGGGACCCCCGGCCACGGTTCCGTCACCGTGCGGCCGGACGGCTCGTACTCGTACACCCCGGCCGCCGGGTTCTCCGGTCCGGACTCGTTCACCTACACCGTCACCGACCGCTCCGGCGGCACCGACACCGTGACCGTGACCGTGCAGGTCGCCCCGACGGCGGTGGACGACCGCATCACCGTCGCCGCCGGTTCGACCCACACGGCCGACACCCGTGCCACCGGCGTGCTCGGCAACGACCTGGGCACCGGCCTGACCGTCGCCGCGAACACCGCTCCGGCCCACGGCACCCTGACGCTCGACCGGGCGACCGGCGCGGTCGTCTACACGCCGGTCGCCGGCTACTCCGGCCCCGACGCCTTCACCTACACCGCGGTCGACGCCTCCGGTTCGCCCGCCACCGCGACCGTCGCCGTCCGGGTGAACCCGACCATCGGCGCGGACGCCGCCACCACCGACGCGGGCACCCCGGTGTCCGTCGACGTGCAGCGCAACGACCGCGGCTCCGACCTCCGCACCGCGATCGCCGCCGGCCCGACGCACGGCACCGCCGTCGTCGCCGCCGACGGCACGGTCGAGTACACCCCGGCCGCCGGGTTCTCCGGGACGGACTCGTTCACGTACACCGTCACCGACGGAGACGGTGTCACCACCGGTCCGGCGACGGTCACCGTGACCGTGCGACCCGTCGCGACCGCCGACACCGTGTCGACGACGGCCGGCGCCCCGCTGGCGATCGACGCCGGCACCCTCACCGCCAACGACCGCGGCTCGTCGCTGACCGTGACCGACGTCGCCGGCGGCGCGGACGGCACCGCCGTGCTCGACCCGGCCACCGGATGCATCGTGTACACGCCGCGCGACGGGTTCTCCGGCACCGACACCGTCACGTACACCGTGACCGACGGCTCCGGCCGCTCGACCACCGGCACGATCACGGTCGTCGTCGGCCCGCGGGCCACCGCCGACACCGTCACCGCGACCGCCGGCGCGACCCGCACGGTGGGCGCCGACGCGGGCGTGCTCGCGAACGACCGCGGCACCGGCCTGACCGCGACGATCGACCAGCGCCCGGCACACGGCACGGTCGAGCTCGCCGAGGACGGCTCGTACACATACACGCCGCGCGACGGCTTCTCCGGCACGGACACCTTCACGTACACGGCGACGGACGAGCGCGGCCGCACCGCGACCGGCACCGTGACCGTGACGGTCCGACCGGCCACCGAGCCGGACACCCTCACCGTCCCCGCCGGCGGCCGCGGCACCGTCACCTCCGGCGACCTGACCGGCAACGACCACGGCACCGGCCTGACCGTCGAGTCGGTCTCGGGCGGGCAGCACGGCACCGCGACCCGCAACGGCGACGGCACGGTCAGCTACACGCCGCGCGACGGCTTCTCGGGCCGGGACACCGTCACCTACACCGTGACCGACCCGTCGCGGAACACCGCGACCGGCACCCTGACGGTGACCGTCACGCCCGTGACCGCCGGCGGCTCGACCACGGCCGAGGCCGACACGACCACGACCGTGCCCGCCGACGGCGGCCTGCTCGAGGGCGCGAAGGGCACGGACCTGGTGGTCACCGACCACACCCGGCCCGAGCACGGTGACGTGACGGTCGACGAGGACGGCTCGTACACGTACACCCCGAAGCCCGGCTACTCCGGCCCCGACGAGTTCGACTACACCGTCACCGACGGCTCCGGCACGCCCACCACGGGCACCGTGACGATCGTCGTCAGCCCGAAGGCCGCCGCGGACACCGCCACGACGAGCGCCGCGACCCCGGTCGACGTCGCGGTCACGGGGAACGACTCGGGCACCGCGCTCCGCGTCACCGCGGTGTCGGAGCCCGCACACGGCACGGCGACGGTCACCGGCGGCGCGACCGCAACCGTCACCTACACGCCGGCCGACGGGTTCTCCGGCACGGACACGTTCACCTACACGGTGACCGACCCGACCGGCGGCACCGCGACGGCCACCGTCACCGTGACGGTCACGCCCACCGCCGTCGCCGACGCGCTGAAGACCGCGGCGAACACCGCCCTGCCGATCGCCGGCACGACCCTCACCGGCAACGACCGCGGATCCGCGCTCACCGTCACGGGCCACGGTGACGCCGCGCACGGCACCGTGACCGAGGGCACCGAGCCCGGCTCGCTCGTCTACACGCCGGCGAAGGGCTGGTCCGGCGCCGACACCTTCGAGTACACCGTCACCGACGGCGCGGGACGCACGTCCAGCGCGACGGTCACGGTCGTCGTCGGGGTGGCCGCGATCGACCACTGGCACACCATTTCGACAAACCGCAGCATGCGCATGGCCGCCGAGAAGGGCGTGCTGGTCGGCGACTCCGGCCGCGGGCTCTGGGCCGCGATGGAGTCGGAGCCGTTCAACGGCACGCTGGACCTGGAGAAGGACGGCTCGTACGTCTACACGCCCGATGCGGACTGGTCGGGACGCGACTGGTTCACCTACTCGGCCAACGACGCCGACGGCACCGCCGCGTTCGCGCGCGTCATCATCGACGTCGCGCCGGTCGCCACGGACGACCGGGCCACGACCACGGCCGGCACGACGGTCCGGGTCGCCGGCCACGGCGTGCTCGGCAACGACCACGGTGACGCCCTGACGGTCGTCGCAGTGGGCCAGGCCCGGCACGGCACGGCGACCATCGCCGCCGACGGCACGTTCGTCTACACGCCGGCGAAGGGCTTCTCGGGCACCGACACCGTGCCCTACCGCGCCCAGGACTCGGCCGGTCAGCTCGTCGACGCGACCGTCACCGTCCGGGTCGGCATCGCGGCGGCGGACGACACCGGGCGCACGATCGCCGGCACCCCCGTCACCCGCGACGCCCGGCACGGCCTGCTCGCGGACGACCAGGGCACCGGCCTCACCGCCACGGTGGCCCGGAAGCCCGCCCACGGCACCGTGACGATCCAGCGGGACGGCGCCTACGTCTACACGCCGGCGACCGGGTTCGTCGGGAATGACACCTTCACCTACACGGTGACGGACGCGTCCGGCCAGACGACCACCGCGACCGCCACCATGACGGTCGTCGCCGCAGCGGTCGCCACCGACGACTCGGCGACCGGCATCGTGGGCCACCGCGTGACCGTCGCGCCGCTCGACAACGACTCGGCCACCGGCGGCTCCGCGTTCGACCGCGACACGCTCCACCTGCTCGACCCGGCATCCGGCAAGCCGGTCGACCGCCTGGTCGTCGACGAGCAGGGCACCTGGACCACCCGTGACGGCGAGGTCGTCTTCGTCCCGCAGGACGGCTTCACCGGAACGGCCTTCGTCGGGTACGTGGTCACCGACGGCGCCGGGCAGACGGTCCAGGCGACCATCACGATCACCTACCCCACGGGGATCGCCGCGGTGATCCACGAGACCGAGCTCGCCTTCACGGGGGCCACCGGCCTGGTCGGCCTGGGCCTGGCGGCGATCGCACTGCTGCTGGCCGGCGCGCTGCTGGTCACCCGGCGCCGCGCCACGGTCCTCCTCGCCGGCGCCCCCGGGATCCGACGCGGCACGCGTCCGTAGCACGGCACCGGACAGGAGGCCCGGATCACGTCAGCAGACCCGCTGACGTGATCCGGGCCTCCTGTCGTGCGCGGGGCGCCGCCCGCTACGCGACCGGCGCGATGAGCTGCGGACCGTCGTTCCGCACGCTGTTGACCGTCCGGGCGACCTCGTACTGCTCGAGGCCGGCCGCGACCGCGAGGGACTCGTGGTCGAGCAGGGCGAGCAGGTCGTCGGTGCGCAGGTCGCCGCCGAGCCAGTCGTCGTAGCCGTCCGGCGTCAGGAACGCCGGCATGCGGTCGTGCACCTCGCCCGGGGCGACGTGGGCGTCACGGGTGATGATCGCGAGCGAGAGCCGCCACCGGTCCGGGTCGCCCTCGGGCTTCGTCGGGTCGGGCCAGGCACTGACGACCCCGGCCATCGCCAGGGCGCCGCCGGGCTCGTGCACGAAGTGGGGTTCCTTGCCGTCCTCGCGCACGACCCACTCGTAGTAGCCCTGCGCCGGCACGATGCAGCGGTTCGTGGCGAAGGCCCGCCGGAACATGCCGCTGGTGGCGACCGTCTCGATGCGGGCGTTGATCGGCCTGGGGCGCTGCTTCTGGAAGTCCTTCGCCCAGCTCGGCACGAAGCCCCAGCTGATCTGCGGCAGCTCGCGCGCACCGCCGCGCTGACGGACGGCGTACACGGGGTCGGTCGGTGCGACGTTCCAGCTCGGGGCGAGGCCAGCACGGACCTCGCCGGTGTCCTCGTCGACGTACTCGGTCCGGGCGGCGAGCTCGCCCATCAGTTCGGGCAACAGATCGGCCGTGGTGTCGGAGACGACGAACCTTCCACACATGCGCCCAGTGTGCCCGTCGCCGCCGACAGCGGTGCGGGTGGCGGGCCTCACGGAGTGGTGTGCGTGGGCGTCTCGGCCAGCGGGTCGAGCGCCTCGGCTGCCCGACGTGCGCGTTCGGACCGCCCGAGCCGGACGACGAGGTCCGGGAACTGCAGGCCGTAGACCACCGGCCACAGCGCCCAGACGACGGGCAGGCCGCCGAGCACGACGCCCCCGACGAGCGCGGCGGCCCCGGCAGCGGCCAGCGGGACCGTCCTGGCGAGCACGCCGATCAGGCCGCGGCGGAGCAGCACGGTGTCGGTCCGGACGGTCTCGCGGTCCTCGGGGCGGATCGGGACCGCTCGGCGCCGCAGGTACGGCTGGACCGAGGGCCGCGCCGCCCACTGCCACGACGGCCGGACCTGCCGGCCGTTGATCGTCGTCGAGCGATCCGGCGCCCGCCACGTCGGGATGCACGCGAAGGTCAGGAGCCCGACGCCCGTCGCCAGCAGCACCATCGCGACCACGCTGCGGGCCGCAGGTGCCCCCGTCCAGCCGACCCGGGCCTCCAGGACGGCCATGCCGACCAGGGCGACTGCCGCCGCGAGACCGGACCACGCGGCGGCACGGCGGACGCGTGCCGGATCGAGCACGTCCGTCACGTGCCGGCGGAAGACCTGCAGGCCCAGGGAGAACACGCGTCACTCCTCGGGCAGGGCGAGCTTGCTGCCGCCCGGGGAGCCGGGGCGGCCACGCGGCGGCAGGGGGGTGGGGACCGGCGGCAGTGCCTCGGCCTCGACGCGGAGCTGTTCCTGCCGCCCGAGTCGACGGATGCTGCCGATCCCGGAGGCGGAGCCCAAGAAGCCCATGAAGAGCCAGAACAGCGGGAACCGCCACACGTCGCCGTCGCTGACGATCTGGGCGACGGTGACGACGACCAGGGCGACCAGCACAGCCACGCCTCCGGCCAGCAGGAGGAGGCCGCTGACGGCGGTGCGGACGAGCAGGTCGCGGTTCTCCGGCAGACGGTCGAGGACGGCGTCGCGGTGTTCCGGGGCGAGCGGGGGCGGGTTGCTCCGGGAGTACCGGACGATCGCCTCCTGCGTGCGCCACCCGATGCCGGGGAGCGGCGGGACCGCCCACCCCTTCGGCCCGGTCGGGACGCACCCGGCGGCGGTGCACCCGATGCCGACGGCCACGAGCAGCGCCACGACGACCGAGCCGACGGGAGCGAGCGGGATGCCGTCGAGCACGGGCGTCGTCACCCCGAGCACCACCAGGCCGACGAACGCGACGACGGCCGCGACGACGCCGACGAGCGCGATGCGGCGGCGGCGCTCGCGGCTGACGAGTCCGGGCAGACGCTCGCGGAACACCTGCCACCCGATCTTGAACACCCATCATGTCTACCCGACGGACCCGAGCGCCGCGCGGGCACGGGGGCGCGCGGGAACGTGGCGTGGGCGTCGAGTGAGCAGAAGACGTCGGGTGCGGGTGCGCTACCCGACGTCTTCTGCTCACTC
>NZ_JAIXIG010000033.1 GCF_020297365.1 Curtobacterium oceanosedimentum | reverse complement strand
GTGGCCGGGTCGCGGGACGAGAGGGGGACCGGGTGGGGACGGGGACGGGGGAGCTCGCGGCCTGGCCGCCTGCGGCGGTGGCGGTGGTCGTCGCCGCGTTGTGCACGGCGTGCTTCACGGTGCTGGTGGCGGTCGTCGGTGGGCTGTGGGCGGTCGTCCGGTGGCGTCGGGACGTCGCGCGGGAACAGCGCGATCGGGCCTGGGCGCGGTTCGTCTGGACGGTCGACCACGTCACGGACGCGGACGTGGGTCGCGCCGAGATCGGGAGACTCGTCGCGGCAGCGATGTACAACATGCAGATCCTTCGCGAGGCCGACGAGGTCATCGGCAAGCTCGTGCTGGAACTGGTGACGGAAGAGGAGCAGACATGCAACAGGACCCGGTGAAGGCCTTGTTCGCGCGGCGGGACGAAGAGTGGAAGGCGAACGTGCGTCGGCGGCACCGGTTCCGGCCGTGGCGGGCACGTCGGGTGATCGCCGAGCACGATCGGCTGCGGGAGATGATGGCGGAGATGGCCGAGGCCAAGCGGGAACGCCGGCGCCTCGTCGCGGCCGGCGTGCTCGACGGCTCAGGGGAGCGACGCGCGGAGTGATCCCAGGGTGCCGATGAACTCCTCGGCCATGCCGGCCCGCTCGACGAGCTTCGCGTGCCGGGCCCGGGCGTTGGCGAGCCACTCGTCGAGACGTGCAGCCTGGGCCGGAGCGCCGTCGGGGTCCTTCGTGGCGAGGGCGTCCACGACCCGGAGCAGCTCGGCCATCTCGTCGAGCGTGAACCCGAGCGGCTTCATGCGGCGGATGACGAGCAGGCGTTCGAGGTCCTGCGCCGTGTACACCCGGAACCCGCCCGTGGTCCGGCCGCTCGGCACGAGCAACCCGACCTCGTCGTAGTGCCGGATGGTGCGCAGGGACATGCCGGCGCGGTCGGCGAGTTCGCCGATGTGCATCGTGTCGGGGACGTCGCTGGTGCTCACGGTGCACAACTCTACTCTCACGTGAGGGTAGAGTTCACGACGATGTCCGTGATCACCCACGCGCCGACGGCCCCGAGCGTCCTCGCCGCCCTCCGCTCTCCCCGCATGCTCACCCGCGAGGTCCTGGCCGGTGTCGTCACCGCGCTCGCCCTCATCCCCGAGGCCATCTCGTTCTCGGTCGTGGCCGGCGTCGACCCGGCCGTCGGGCTCTTCTCGAGCGTGATCATCGCGATCGTCATCTCGATCGTCGGCGGCCGACCGGCGATGGTGTCCGCGGCAGCCGGGTCCGTCGCGCTCGTCATCGCACCGCTCGTCCGCGAGCACGGCATCGAGTACCTGGTCCCCGCGGTCGTGCTCGGCGGGGTGTTCCAGCTCGTGCTCGGGTTCCTCGGTGTCGCGCGGCTCATGCGGTTCATCCCGCGCAGCGTGAACGTCGCCTTCGTCAACGCGCTGGCGATCCTCATCTTCACCGCGCAGCTGCCGAACCTGCTCGGCGACGACGTCCCGTTCGTCGTCTGGCCGCTCACCGCCCTCGGCATCGCGATCATCGTCGGGTTCCCGTTCCTGACCAAGGCGGTCCCGGCGCCGCTCGTCGCGGTGGTCGTCATCACGGGGATCACGATGCTCTTCAGCATCGTCGTCCCGACGGTGGGCGACGAGGGGGAGCTGCCCACCGCGCTGCCCGGGTTCAACCCGATCGTGACGCCGTTCTCGCTCGAGACCCTGCAGATCATCGCGCCGTACGCGTTCGGCGTCGCGATCGTCGGGCTCATCGAGACGCTGCTGACCGCGCAGCTCGTCGACTCGCTCACCGACACCGGGTCGAGCAAGTGGCGGGAGTCGTGGGGGCAGGGCGTCGCGAACATCGCGTCGGCGTTCTTCGGCGGCACCGGCGGCTGCGCGATGATCGGCCAGACGGTCATCAACGTGAAGACCGCCGGTGCCCGCACCCGGGTGTCGACCTTCGTGGCCGGCGCCTCGGTGCTCGTGCTCACGATCGTCCTGCACGACCTCGTCGCCCAGATCCCGATGGCCGCCCTGACGGCCGTGATGCTCATGGTCTGCGTCGCCACGTTCGACTGGCACAGCGTCCGACCGCGCACCCTGCGCCGGATGCCGCTCGGCGAGACCGCGGTGATGCTCATCACCGTCGTGGTGGTCGTCGTCACCGAGAACCTCGCGACCGGTGTGCTGGTCGGCGTGGTCGTGGCGGCCCTGGTCTTCGCCCGCCGCGTGGCGCACGTCGTCGAGGTCGTCCGCGAGCCGGTCGACGACCGGACCGTGCGGTACCGCGTTCGTGGAGCCCTGTTCTTCGCCTCGTCGAACGACCTCGTCACCCGGTTCTCGTACGCCGACGACCCGGAGCACGTGGTCATCGACATGTCCGACGCGCACGTCTTCGACGCCTCGACCGTCGCCGCGCTCGACGGCGTGGAACAGCGCTTCGCCAGGCACGGCTCCACCGTCGAGGTGGTCAACCTCAACACCGGTTCGGTGGCCATCCACGGGCGGCTCTCCGGTGAGCTCGGCGGCTGAGCGCTTCCGCATCCGGTGAATCCCCTGAGGGGGCGGTGGGAACGCACGAGCGACCTAGACTGGAACCCATGCCCGCCACCCGACTCCACCTCGTCCGGCACGGTGAGGTGCACAACCCCGACCGCGTCCTCTACGGTCGGCTGCCGGGCTTCGGACTGAGCGACCTCGGCACGCGGATGGCCCAGGCCTCCGCGACCGCCTGGAAGGACGCCGGCGTCGACGTCCGTCGGATCGTGGCCTCGCCGTTGCAGCGCACGCAGGAGTCCGCCGCGCCCTGGGCCGAGGCCTTCGGGCTCGACGTGCGGCTCGACGAGCGGCTGATCGAGCCGACGAACCGGTACGAGGGGCAGCCCCCGGGGTTCACGAAGCGCTCGCTCGGCCGTCCGGCGGAGTGGCCGTGGATCGCCAACCCGCTCCGCCCGAGCTGGGGCGAGGCCTACGAGTCGATCGCGAACCGCATGCTCGCGGCGATGACCACGGCGTGGGAGAGCGTCGACGGCGGCGACGTCGTCCTGGTCAGCCACCAGCTGCCGATCTGGATGGTGCACCGCAGGCTCGCGGGGGAGCCCCTGTGGCACGACCCGCGCAAGCGTCGGTGCGACCTCTCGAGCATCACCAGCGTCGAACGGGTACCCGCCTCGTCGACCGGTCGGTTCACCGAGGTCGGGTACGCGGACCCCGCGCAGGACCTGCGCGCGACCGCCGTCGACGAAGGAGCAGTGTGACCAGCACGAGCAGTGAGGCCAGCATGAGCAGTGTGGAGCGCACGAGCAGTGTGCACGGCACCGGCAAGCGGTTCGCGGTCCTCGCGGCGACGGCGATCGCCGCAGCACTCGTGCTGTCCGGCTGCTCGTCGGACAGCGGCGACCTCGCGAAGCAGTACGGCAACGGCACGACGCAGAACTACATCTCCGGCGACGGCGCCGTGACCGAGGTCTCGGCGGAGGACCGCCGCGACCCGGTCACGTTCCGGGCGGAGGACGCGAACGGCGACACCGTCTCGTCGGAGGACCTGCGCGGCAAGGTCGTCGTCCTGAACTTCTGGTACGCCAGCTGCCCGCCGTGCCGCGCCGAGGCGAAGTACCTCAACCAGGTGCACGACGCGTACGCCGACTCCGACGACGTCGCGTTCATCGGGGTCAACGTCCGCGACGAGGCAGCGACCGCCGCCGCGTTCGAGCGCACCTTCGGTGTCGAGTACCCGACGGTGCTCGACCAGCGGACGGGCACCATGCAGCTCGCCCTCTCCGGCCAGATCGCCCCGAACGCCGTGCCCGCGACGATCGTCCTCGACACGAAGGGCCGCGTCGCCGCCCGGGTGCTCGGTGCGATCGACGGCACGAGCATCCTGAAGACCCTGGTCAGTGACGAGCTCGACGCCGGCAAGGCCTCCTGACCGGTGGCCTCCAACCCCTTCGCCGACGCGATCCTGAGCGGCCAGATGGCCGTCGCGCTGCCCGTGGCGGCGCTCGCCGGTCTCGTGTCGTTCCTGTCGCCGTGCGTGCTGCCGCTCGTGCCGGGGTACCTCGGGTACGTCGGCGGGATCGCCGAGGGCGGCCAGCGCCGCGGTCGTGTGGTGGTCGGGGTCCTGCTGTTCGTCGCCGGGTTCACCGCGGTGTTCGTGGCGTACACGACGGTGTTCGGTGCGCTCGGTTTCTGGCTCGTCCGGTGGCGTGACCTCATCACGCAGGTGCTCGGGGTCGTCGTCATCCTGATGGGCCTGGTCTTCGTCGGCCGGTTCACCTTCCTGCAGCGCACGATCAAGCCCGGGTGGACACCCGCGACCGGGCTCGTCGGCGCCCCGCTGCTCGGCATCGTGTTCGGCCTCGGCTGGACGCCGTGCCTCGGCCCGACGCTCGCCGCGATCAACCTGCTCAGCGTGCAGTCCGGCAGTGCCTGGCAGGGCATGTGGCTCGGCGTCGCGTACTGCATCGGACTCGGCCTGCCGTTCGTCCTGGTCGCGGTGGGGGCCGGCTGGGCCACCGGGGCCATCGCTGCCGTGAAGCGCCACATGCGCACCGTCAACATCATCGGAGGAGCGATCCTGATCGTCATCGGTCTGCTCATGGTCACCGGTATCTGGTCGGCCGTCATGTCGAGCGTCGGGGCGGTGATCCAGAGCTTTGTCCCCGCGATCTGACCCCGACGACACGACGACCGGTGCCGAGGCGGCCGGCACCGACCGGGCCGCCGACCCGCAGCGACCGTCCGACCACGTCGACGGCTCCGCCCCCGTCGACAGCGGCCCGAACCAGCCGAAGCTCGGGTTCGTCGGGTACCTGCGGTTCTTCTGGCGCCAGCTCACGAGCATGCGCACGGCGCTGTTCCTGCTCATGCTGCTCGCCCTCGCGGCGATCCCGGGCTCGCTCGTACCGCAGCGCACCGCCGACCCGAACGGCGTGGTGCAGTACAAGGCCGACCACCCGCAGCTGTTCCCGGTCCTCGACGCCCTGCAGGTCTTCGACACGTACACCTCGGTGTGGTTCTCGGCGATCTACCTGCTCCTCTTCGTCTCGCTCATCGGCTGCATCGTGCCCCGCACGAAGCACCACTGGCAGGCGCTCCGCACGCGTCCGCCCCGGACGCCGGCGCGGCTGACGCGACTGGCGGGGTTCCACCGGGTGGCGGTCGAGCGTGACGCGATGATCGACGGGACCACCGGGATCGACGTCACCACGGGCCTCCCGTCCGCCGAGCAGGCGGTCCAGCGCGCCACCGCGATCCTCAAGCGGTCCGGGTACCGCGTCGAGCGGTTCGGCGACTCGGTGAGCGCGGAGCGCGGCTACCTGCGCGAGACCGGCAACCTGGTGTTCCACTCGGCGCTCGTCGGCGTGCTGCTGGCGGTCGGCGTCGGCGGCGGGTTCGGGTTCACCGGCCAGCGCCTGCTGGTCGAGGGCCAGACCTTCTCGAACGTGCTCGGCTCGTACGACTCGTTCAACCCGGGTCGGTGGTTCCAGCAGACGGACCTCAAGGGCTACAACCTGCGACTCGACGAGTTCACGACGACCTACGAGGAGCGCAACCTCGACGCCCTCGGCCAGGCACTCGACTACTCGGCGACGGTCACGAGCACCGAGAAGGGCGGCGAGCCGAAGACCAGCCGGCTCGGCGTGAACGAGCCGCTGCACGTCGGCGGCACGAACGTCTACCTGCTCGGCAACGGCTACGCGATGCAGCTCACGGTGCGGGACGGCAAGGGCGACGTGGCGTTCCAGGACGTCGTCCCGTTCCTGCCGCAGGACAACAACTACACCTCGCTGGGCGTCGTGAAGGTGCCGGACGCCTCGCCGGACCAGCTCGGCATCCGCGGGTTCTTCTACCCCACGGCGGTCAAGAACGAGCGCGGCGCGTACACCTCGGCGTACCCGGACGCCGAGAACCCGCTCCTGACGCTGCAGGTCTACACCGGCGACCTCGGCCTCGACGACGGGGTCCCGCAGAGCGTCTACACACTGAACACCGGCGGTTTGCAGCAGATCGCCGGGACGGACGCGGCGACGAAGAGCCTGGAGCTCAAGCCGGGACAGACCGAGCAGCTGCCCGACGGCGCCGGATCGATCACCTTCGACGGGGTGAAGCGGTACGTCTCGCTCGACGTGCACCACGACCCCTCGCAGCTCTGGGTCGGCGGGTTCGCGCTCCTGTCGACGCTCGGGCTGCTCACCTCGCTGTTCGTCCCGCGCCGCCGCGTGTGGGTGAAGGTGGTCCCGCGCACGGGAGCGGAGCACGGCGAGTACGACCTCGAGTACGCCGGGCTCGCCCGTGGTGAGGACCCGAACCTCGAGCGGGCCGTCGCGGACATCGCTCAACGCCACACGTCGGACCTCGGAGTTAGGATGCCCCAGTGAACGACATGACCACGAACCTGGCGACCTACTCGGTCGTGCTCACGTACTCCGCGATGGCGGTGTACGTGATCGCGTTCATCTCGTTCGCCCTCGACATGGCCAAACGCTCCGGCGAGGTCACCGCGGCGGCTGCCGCCGGTGCCGACGACACCGCGGGCTCCGCAGCGGCGTCGGCCCGCGGGGCGAAGACGGTCGCGACCGTCCGCGGCGGGACCGTCGTCCTCGAGCAGGTGGCGACGCCTCCGTCGGGCGGCTCCGCCGGGCGCGGCACGAAGTTCGAGCGCGTCGGCATGGCCATGACGATCCTGGCACTGGTGCTGCACGTCGCCTCGGTGGTGTTCCGCGGGATCGCGGCCGACCGGGTGCCGTGGGGCAACATGTTCGAGTTCTCGCTCACCGGTACGGCGCTGATCACGCTGATCTTCCTGCTCGTGCAGTTGTGGCAGAACCTGAAGTTCCTGGGCGTCTTCATCACCGGGCTCACGATCATCCTGCTCGGCGTCGCGACGGTGAACTACTGGGTCCCCGTCGTCCCGCTGCAGCCGGCGCTGCAGTCGTACTGGCTCGTCATCCACGTCTTCGTGGCGATCGCCGGCACGGGCTTCTTCGCCCTCGGTGCAGGCCTGGCGGTGGCGCAGCTCGTGCAGACGTACCGCCAGGGCCGCGGACCGTCGAGCAAGCTCCGCTTCATGGCGACGCTGCCCGATGCCGACCGGCTCGAGGTGCTGACCTACCGCGTCCTGCTCGTCGGCTTCGTGCTCTGGACCTTCACGCTCATCGCCGGTGCGATCTGGGCCGAGCGCGCCTGGGGCCGTTACTGGGGGTGGGACACCAAGGAGGTCTGGACCTTCATCATCTGGGTCGTCTACGCCGGGTACATCCACGCGCGTGCGACCCGCGGCTGGCGCGGAGCGCGCTCGTCGTGGCTGGCCCTGATCGGCTTCGCCGCGGTGATGTTCAACTTCTCGGTCGTCAACGTCTTCTTCAAGGGGCTGCACAGCTACTCCGGACTGTGAGCGGCGCGGGTCGCTGACGCGACCACGATCGGACGGGAGGCGCGGTGCCAGCTGGCACCGCGCCTCCCGTCCGTCGTCCGGCTGCGTCCGAGGCCAGGAAGACGCCGTCGTGTCGGTGGGATGCCGCCTTGTCCTCGACACGCCGCTGATCCCGGCGGCGTCTCGATGACCCGGCGGCGTTTGGATGACTCGGCGGCGTCGAGAGGAGACGCCGGCGTTCCGCAGCGACGCCGGCGTTCTGCGGAAACGGCGGCGTCGAACGGAGACGCCGGCGCTACCCGGCGGCGGCGAGCAGTGCGTGCACGCGGGCCACCCGCTCACGCCACCACGCCGAACGCTCCGGCGATGCCGCGTACCGCGCCAGCAACTCCGGCGACACCTCGACACGACGCACCGGGACCCGCCCCTCGACCGGCAGCAGCGGCTCCGTGGTGACGTCGCCCGTGAACATCACCGCGGTGCCGAGGCCCGCCGCGTACCCGGGGGACATCGCCGCCGCAGCGAGGAACGCCCCCATCCCGAGCCCCACCGACGTGTCGAGCGCACTGGAGACCACGCAGGGCAGCCCGGCCTCGGCGATCACCCGTCGGGCGGCGGTGACGCCACCGAGGGGCTGCGCCTTGACGACGAGGACGTCCGCGGCACCGGCGCGGGCGACCGCCAGCGGATCGGTGGCCTTGCGGACGCTCTCGTCGGCGGCGATCCGGACGCCGAGCCCGTCGATCCGGTCCCGCAGCGCGGCGAGTTCCGGCACCGTCGCGCAGGGCTGCTCGGCGTACTGCAGGTCGAACCGTGCCAGGCGCTCGAGGGCCGCCGCTGCCTGGTCGACGCTCCACAGGCCGTTGGCGTCGATGCGGACGGCGGCGTCCGGCCCCATCGCGCGCCGGACCGCCGCCACCCGGGCGACGTCGTCGTCGACGGTGGTGCCGGGCTCGGCGACCTTGACCTTGGCGGTGGTGCAGCCGGGGTACCGGCGCAGCAGGTCGGCGACGTCGTCGGCCGCGATCGCCGGGACGGTGGCGTTGACCGGGACGGACCCGGCGGCCGGCTCGTGGTCGGTCCAGCCGAAGTCGACGGCCGCACGGAGCCACGCGGCGGCCTCGGCGTCGTCGTACTCGACGAACGGCGAGAACTCGGTCCACCCGGACGGGCCGCGGAGGACGACGGCCTCGCGCGTGGTGATGCCGCGGAACCGCACCCGCATGGGCAGGGCGACCACGTGCGCGTCGGCGAGCAGGTCGGCGAGGTCGGGGAGCACGTCGCCATCCTCCCACCGCGCCCAGTCGACCTGCCGGTTCCTCGGAGGGGACCGCCAGGGCGGGGCACTAGCATGCACCGGTCGGCCTCGGTCGGCGAGGGGAACGACCCGGAACGATGGAGGCTCGGTGGCGGCGGATCCGCAGCAGCGCGCGTCGCAGCGCGCGACGCAACGCCCGTCCGACCCGTCCCGTGGTGGCGGTCGTCCCTCCGGCGCCGCTCGCCCGACCGCGGCGGCTGCGTCCGGCACCGACGAGTTCGCCCGGCTCATGCACCGGAACACCGTCGACGTCCGGCAGACCGGCACACCCCGGCGCCGCAACCCCGTCGTGGGAAAGATCGCCCTCGGGCTCGCCGTGGTCTCGGCCGCGGTCGACGCCAGCGCGTTCGCGGTGTTCATGGGCGGGGACACGAACTTCGCGTTCGGCATCTGCTTCGTCGTCGTGTTCCTGACCCTGATCGCGGCGGTGCTCGGCTTCGTCGCGGCGGTGGGGTCGTTCGGCCGGTGGTACGGCGCGGTCGGGGTCGTGGTGGCGTTCTTCGCGAACCCGGTCATCCTGATCGTGATCCTGGTGTTCGTCGCACCGGAGGTCCTGACGGGCATGGGCGCCTGACCTGACCCGACCGCCGCTCGTGCAGCCGGCGGTACGTTGGGAGCATGGCTGCTCCCGTCTCCGACCTGTTCGATCCCGACGTCTGGACCGCGGCTCCGATCGCGGAGCAGTTCACGGATATCACGTACCACAAGCACGTCTCGAAGGGGATCGTCCGGGTCGCCTTCGACCGTCCCGAGGTCCGCAACGCGTTCCGCCCGCGCACCGTCGACGAGCTGTACCGCGCCCTCGACGACGCCCGCCAGGACCCCCGCGTCGGCGTGGTCCTGCTCACCGGCAACGGCCCGAGCCCGAAGGACGGCGGCTGGGCCTTCTGCTCCGGCGGCGACCAGCGCATCCGCGGGCGCAGCGGGTACCAGTACGTGGGCGACGAGGGCGCACCGCCGGAGGGCGTCGACCCCGCGGCGGCCCAGGCGTCGATGGGGCGCCTGCACATCCTCGAGGTCCAGCGCCTCATCCGGATGATGCCGAAGGTCGTCATCGCCGTCGTGCCCGGCTGGGCGGCCGGCGGCGGGCACTCGCTGCACGCCATCTGCGACCTCACCATCGCGAGCGCCGAGCACGGGAAGTTCAAGCAGACCGACGCCGACGTCGGCTCGTTCGACGGCGGCTACGGCAGCGCCTACTACGCCAAGCAGATCGGGCAGAAGTTCGCCCGCGAGGTCTTTTTCCTGGCCCAGGAGTACTCCGCCCAGCGCGCGTACGAGATGGGTGCCGTGAACGCCGTCGTCCCGCACGAGGACCTCGAGCGCGAGGCGATCCGCTGGGGCGAGATCGTGCTCGGCAAGTCCCCGACGGCGATCCGGATGCTCAAGTACGCGTTCAACGCCGTCGACGACGGCATGGTCGGCCAGCAGGTGTTCGCCGGCGAGGCCACGCGCCTGGCCTACGGCACCGACGAGGCGGTGGAGGGCCGCGACTCGTTCCTCGAGAAGCGCGCTCCCGAGTGGACCGCCTTCCCCTGGCACTACTGATGCCCCGCCCGCTGGTCGCGACCGGCACGTCGGACCCGTCGGCCGTCCTGCGCGGCCTGGAGGCGGCACTCGCCGGCGGGCCCGCACTGCTCCCCGTCGCCGAGGGGGCCCCGGCGCTGCCGACACCACCTCCGGCCGAGGTCCGGCAGGCGGTCGCCCTGGTGGTCGAGACGAGCGGGTCCACCGGCACCGGCAAGCGCGTGGCGCTGTCGTCCGAGGCGCTCCTCGCCGGCGCGGCCGCTGCGGACGCCGCGCTCGGTGGCCCGGGGCGCTGGGTGCTCGCCCTGCCGACGCACTACATCGCCGGGCTCAACGTCCTGACCCGGTCCATCACCGCGGGGACCGACCCGGTCGTCGTCGCCCCGGGGCACTTCGCGGCGCGGGCGTTCACCGAGGCGGCCGACCGGCTCGTCACCGGCCCGGCAGCACCCCGGCGCTACACATCGCTCGTGCCGGTGCAGCTCGCCCGGGTGCTCGACGACCCCGACGCCACCCGGGCACTGGCGCGCTTCGACGCCGTGCTCGTCGGCGGCCAGGCCACTCCCGGGCCGCTCCGGCAGCGGGCGGCCGACGCCGGGGTGCGGATCGTGACGACGTACGGCGCCAGCGAGACGAGCGGCGGCTGCGTGTACGACGGGATCCCGTTCGGCACCGTCCGCACGGCACTGGTCGACGGGGAACTCCAGCTGGCCGGGCCGATGCTCGCCGAGGGGTACCTGGGCGACGACGACCGCACCGCGGCGACCTTCGTCGAGCGGGACGGACTGCGCTGGTACCGCACGGGGGACGCCGCGCGGCTGACCGACGGCGTGGTGCAGGTGCTCGGGCGCCTCGACGACGTGGTGATCTCCGGCGGCGAGAAGGTGCAGCTCGGTGCGGTCGAACGGATCGTCCGGGGGATGCCCGGGCAGGAGGCCGCGGTCGTCACGCGTCGCACGGCGGGGGAGTGGGGCGAGGTCCCGGTCGTCGTCACCGAGCAGCCGCTCGAACTCGACACCGTGCGCTCCGTGGTCGGAGACGCCCTGGGACGTGCCGCCCGCCCCGCGGACGTGGTCCTGGTGGAGCGGCTGCCGGCGCTGGCGTCGGGCAAGCCGGACCGCCTGGCCGTGCGGGCGCTCGTCGACCCGGGCCGGTAGGGGCCGCGGGCTGCGCGGCGCCGCGGCGGCAATAGGATCGGTGCTCGTGGCACGAACGAAGAACTCGACGCAGAAGCAGGGCCGGTCGGGCAACCCGGCGAAGGCCGCTGCCCCCGCCCGCGGCAAGCGGAAGGCGACCGCCCGCGACTGGATCGGCGGCGCACGCCTGCGGACCCTGACCCTCGGGGTCGTCCCGGTCGTGCTGGGCACGGCCGTCGCGTTCGTCGACAGCGGGCAGCCCGGCGACTTCGGCGACTACCTGGCGCAGGACGGCCACCTCGCCGTCGCGCTGCTCGCCCTCGCCGTGGCCCTGTTCCTGCAGATCGGCGTGAACTACAGCAACGACTACTCCGACGGCGTGCGCGGTACCGACGAGTTCCGCGTCGGCCCCGCGCGGCTCACCGGTGCCGGCCTGGCGAAGCCCCGCACGGTACTCGCCGTCGCGCTGACGTTCTTCGGCCTGGCGGCGGTCGCCGGGCTCGTGATCGTGCTGCTCACCCAGCTGTGGTGGCTGCTGCTCGTCGGCGCCGCGGCCATCGTCGCCGCCTGGTTCTACACCGGCGGCAAGAAGCCGTACGGGTACAACGCCCTCGGCGAGGTCTTCGTCTTCGTGTTCTTCGGGCTGGTCGCCGTGCTCGGCACGCAGTTCGTGCAGATCCGCGAGGTCACCGTCAGCGGATGGGCCGCCGCGGTCGCCGCCGGGTTCTTCGCCTGCGCCGTCCTCATGGTGAACAACATCCGCGACATCGACGAGGACCACCTGGCGGGCAAGCGCACGCTCGCGGTGGTCGTCGGCCGTCCGGTGGCACGGGTGCTCTTCGGCCTGTTCCTGATGCTGCCGTACGTCGTGCTGCTGTGGTTCGTGCTGCTCTACTTCCGCACCGGGCTGACGTACTTCTCGCTGCTGCTCGCGCTGCCGGCCCTGGCGATCGGGATCTCGTCGCGGAAGCCGCGGGAGCTCATCACGGCCCTGCAGCTGTCGTCGTTCGCATCGCTCGCGTACGGCGTGGTGCTCGGGATCACGCTGGCCGTCCAGCCGTAGCCACGCGGGCCGGCTCCCCGGCCGGAGGGGCCGTCGGGTCGGCTCAGGCGGCGTCGGTGTCCCGGCGTTCGACGAAGTCGTCCTCGAAGTCCGAGTCGGCGTCGCGGTCCCGCACACCACGGCGGTTCGCCAGGCTCAGCGCGACCTGGGTGCGCAGGCCGGACAGCGCGATGTACGACACGAGCAGCCCCACCAGGGCCGCGACGATCGTCGCCCAGTACCAGGGCATCGGCGTCAGGACGAGCAGGAGCACGAGCGCCGCCACGAAGATGCCGAGTCGGGCCAGGGTGTACAGGAGCCACGCTTTCACACGGTGAGTCTACGGACGGCCGACCGGCAGGGGCATCACAGGGTCGCGACCTAGACTTCACCGCATGGTCCGCTTGTGGTTGATCGTCGCCGTGGCCGCCGTCGCCTTCACGGTGTACGCCGCCATCGACTGCGGCACGATGCCCCGTCAGCGCGTCCGATCCCTGCGCCGCGGCGTGTGGCTCCTGCTCGTCATCGTCCTTCCCGTCCTGGGCGGCGTCCTGTGGTTCCTGCTCGGCCGTGCACCGGTGCCCCCGGCCCCCGCCGCCCGGTACCGTGGACCGGAAGACGACCCGGACTTCCTCGGCACCACGCCGGAGCCGGGCGACACCCTCACGGACAAGGACCAGGACGACGCGACCCTCCGAGACCTCGAAGACCAGTTCCACGACCGCGACGACGACGGCCGCACCGATCGCTGACGGCGCCGGCGGGTCGGGCAGCCCGGCGACGGACACCGCCCTCGCGCTGCTGCAGGAACTCGTCCGCGCCGGTGTGACCGACGT
This sequence comes from Curtobacterium oceanosedimentum, assembly GCF_020297365.1. Classification (GTDB taxonomy): domain Bacteria; phylum Actinomycetota; class Actinomycetes; order Actinomycetales; family Microbacteriaceae; genus Curtobacterium. The sequence continues at coordinate 25,665 of NZ_JAIXIG010000033.1, read as the reverse complement.
GGTCGTCAGCCCCGGCTCGCGGTCCCAGGCGCTGGCACTCGCCGCGGTCGCCCTGGAACGTGCCGGCGGACTGACCGTGCACGTGCGGCTGGACGAGCGGACCGCCGGGTTCTTCGCGCTCGGACTGTCCGTCGAGACCCACCGACCGGCTGCCGTGGTCACGACCTCGGGCACCGCCGTCGCGAACCTGCACCCCGCCGTGCTCGAGGCGCACCACTCCGGTGTGCCGATGATCGTCCTCAGCGCCGATCGCCCCGACGAACTGCGCGGCATCGGCAGCAACCAGACGACCGTGCAGCCGGGCATGTTCGGGCCGGCCGTCGCCTTCGTGCGGGACGTCGAGGCGCCGTCGACCCACGGCGTCGACGCGACCGTCCGGGACACCCTCCGCAGCCTCGCGCGCCAGGCGGTCGCTGCCGCCTCGGGTCACTCCGGCCAGCCCGGACCCGCGCAGCTCAACGTCGCGTTCCGCGAGCCGCTCTCCGCAGGGCTGTCGGACGAGCACGTCACCGGCGTGCCCGACGACGAGATCGACCTCGCGTTCGCCACCCGCCGCGCGCACACCGGGTTGCCGGTCGCCGAACTCAGCCCGGACGACGAGCCGGGCACCGTCGTCATCGCGGGCCACGACGCCGGCGAGGACGCCGAGCGGATCGCGTGGGAGCTCGGCGCGCCGCTCCTCGCCGAGGTCTCGAGCGGCGCGCGCTTCGGGCGCAACCTGGTGGTGGCGTACCGCGAGCTCCTGCGCGACCCGGACCACGGCGGCGCCGTCCGACGGGCCGTCGTCCTCGGCCACCCCACCCTCAGTCGCGAGGTCCCCGCGCTCCTGCAGCGCGACGGGGTCGAGACGATCGTGGTCCGCGGACCGGCGGCCGACCCCTTCGACCCGGCCCGCCCCTCCCGGCCCTCCGACACCACCTTCGTGTCGGACGTCCGCGTGACGGGCCGCACCCGCCCGGAGCACCGTGCGTGGGTGGGCCGCTGGGTCGGCGCCAGCCGACGGATCACGGGGGACGGCGACGCCGGCCCGGACCTCGACGCGAAGCGTTCGGCCGACCGCGCGGAGCGGAACAAGTTCCTCCGTGACGAGGTCGCGCTCCGTCGTCGCCCCGTCGACCGGGCCATGCTCGCCGACGCCGTCTGGGGCGTGACCTGGCCGCACGACCGGCTCGTGCTCGGCGCGTCGCAGCTCATCCGCGAAGCCGACGCCCGGGTGCTCGGCAAGAAGATCCGGGTGCACGCGAACCGGGGGCTCGCCGGCATCGACGGCACCGTCTCGACCGCGCTCGGCATCGCCGCGGCGCTCGAGCAGTCCTCGGCGTCGGTGGGCACCACGCGTGTGCTCCTCGGTGACCTGACGCTGCTGCACGACCTCGGCGCGTTCGTCACCGGCACCGAGGAACGCACCCACCGGGTGCAGGTCGTCGTCGGCAACGACCACGGCGGGGCGATATTCCGCGGCCTCGAGGTGGCGGCGACCACGCCCGCGCACGACATGCGCCGGATGATGTCCACCCCGCAGCACGTCGACGTCGAACGCGTCGTCACCGGTCTGGGGTGGGAGTACCGCCGTGCCGCGACGTGGGGTGACCTGGAGCAGGTGCTCACCGACCCCGCGGAGCGGGTCGTGATCGAGGTCCCGCTGGCCGACTGAGCGGCTGCCGACGGGCACGTGTTCCGGGCGCGCGCTGCCGGTGCTCTCGATGCCGCGCGCCCCGCTGCGGGCATCGCGCCCCGGGGAGTCGGGGCGCGACGACGGTGGCGGGGCGCGATGCCGGTGCTCGTGCCTCAGGCCAGCGCGTCGACGACCGGTCGGAACTTCAGCGCGGTCTCGGCGACCTCGCGAGCCGGGTCCGACCCGGCGACGACGCCCGCGCCGGCCCAGGCGCGGACGGTCCCGTCGTCGTCGATCTGGGCACTGCGGAGCGCGAGCATCCACTCGCCGTCGCCCGTCGCCCCCATCCAGCCGACCGGTCCGGCGTAGCGGCCGCGGTCCACGCCCTCGAGCTCGGCCACCAGCCGGACGGCCACGTCGGTGGGGGTCCCGGCCACCGCGGCCGTCGGGTGCAGGGCGTCGGCGACGTCGAGCGAGGTGGTGTCCGGTGGCAGCGTGGCCTGCACGTCCGTCGCCAGGTGCCACAGGTTCGGCAGCTGGAGGCGGAAGGGCTCGGCGTCGACGCGCAGGTCGGTGGCCAGGGGACGCAAGGCTGCGAGCAGGCTGTCGATCGCGAACGCGTGCTCCTCGACGTCCTTCGTGCTCGACGCGAGGGCCTCCGCCGCGGCGCGGTCGGACACCTCGTCGGTGCCCCGGGCCGCGCTGCCGGCCAGGACCCGGGCGCTCAGCCGGGTGCCGTCGGTGCGGGCGAGGGTCTCCGGGGTGGCGCCGACGAGCCCGTCGACGGCGAACGTGACGCACTGCGGGTACGCGGCGGCCAGGTCGAGCAGCACGGCGCGGCGGTCGGCACCGTCGGGCAGCGTCCCGACCAGGTCCCGTGCCAGCACGACCTTCTGCGCGGACCCGGCGACGATGCGGCGGACGGCCTCGGCGACGCCGTCGGCGTAGGTGGTCTCGTCGATGCGCCCGGGCCGGAGCGCGACCGAGACGTGCGGGCCCACGTGGGGGACCGGCACCGACGTCCGGGTGAACCCGAGGGGCTCGGCGCCGACGGTGGTGTCGACGGCGGTGAGCCAGGCCTTGCCCCGACGCCGGCCGATCACCACGCGCGGGACGATGAGCACGCTCTCGTCGGCGGAGTCGTCGGCGAACGCGAAGGACCCGAACGCCACGAGCCCCGAGCCGCGCAGCTGCACCGGGTCGTCCACCGTGGCGGCCTCGACGACACCGCGCCACACCGCCGCAGCCTCCCGCATCCGATCCGGCCCGGTGAACGTGAACCGCAGCGCCTCGCCGATGCCGACGATGCCGTCGCCGTTCCGCACGAAGGCCAGCGGTCGGTCGCGGAGGGTGTGGCGGAGGACGGTGCCCGGGTCGTCGAGGATCCGGGTCGAGACCGTCAGCGGGGGCGCCGCCGTGGTGGTTCGGGTCACGGTCCCGATGCTACGCGCGGTCGGTGGACGGGCCGCGCGCCGTCGGTACCCGCCCGTGCGGTCGTCCGGCACCCGCGCCGCACCACCCGGCTGGCTGTGGGTCCGGTGAACGCTCGGTCGAGACCTCTAGGATTGAGCGCGTGAGCAGAGCGGACCTGAACAAGCGGCCGGACGAGGTTGCGGCGATGTTCGACGACGTCGCGGCCAAGTACGACCTCACGAACGACATCCTGTCGGCGGGCAACGCCCCGCTGTGGCGTGTCGCCACGGTCCGGGCCGTCGACCCGCAGCCCGGCGAGAAGGTCCTCGACATCGCCGCCGGCACCGGCACCAGCGCGGCGGCCTTCGCCAAGAAGGGCGCCGAGGTCACCGCGCTCGACCTGTCCGCGGGCATGATCGCCGTCGGCCGCGAGCGCCACCCCGAGATCACCTTCGTCGAGGGCGACGCCGAACGTCTGCCCTTCGACGACGACTCGTTCGACGCCGTGACGATCTCGTTCGGCCTGCGCAACGTCAACGACCCGAAGCAGGCGCTCGCCGAGATGCTGCGCGTGCTCAAGCCCGGTGGCCGTGTCGTCATCTGTGAGTTCTCGACGCCGCCCCGCGCCCTGCTGCGCGTCGGCTACGGCACCTACCTGAAGCGGGTCCTGCCGGGCATCGCACGCCTGTCGAGCAGCAACCCGGCCGCCTACCGGTACCTCGCCGAGTCGATCGACGCCTGGCCGGACCAGCAGGTGCTGACCCAGTGGCTGCGCGGGGTCGGCTTCTCGGTCGTCGCCTACCGCAACCTGACGGCCGGTATCGTCGCACTGCACCGTGGCCGCAAGCCCGTCGCGGACATCGTGCGCGAGTCCGCCGCCCGCCGGGCGAAGGCCCGCCGCGACCACCAGACCACCGGCGAGCAGCCGCGCGTCGACCCGGCCGACTGACCGGTCCCCACCCCCGAAGACGGAGCAGCACTTGAACCCGAGCGTCCCGGTCGCACGTCGTGCGCCGAGCCTCCGCGCCTCGCTGGGCATCGGCGAGCGGCTGTTCGCCACGCCCGCCGACCGTCGCTTCATCGCCGCCGTCGACGACGGGCTCGAGCTCGTCGAACAGGGCCTCGAGGAGGCCATGCGGTCGACGGACACCCTCGCCGACACGACCAGCCGGTACCTGCTGTCCGCGGGAGGCAAGCGGATCCGCCCGACGCTCACGCTGCTCATCGCGCAGCTCGGCGACGGCGTGACCGACGCTGTCGTCAAGGCAGCGGTGAGCATCGAGACGACGCACCTGGCATCGCTGTACCACGACGACGTGATGGACGAGGCTCCGGTCCGCCGCGGGGTGCCCGCTGCACAGATCACCTACGGCAACAACGTGGCGATCCTGACCGGCGACCTGCTCTTCGCCCGCGCGAGCCTGATCACGGCCGACCTCGGCACCGAGGGGATCCGCATGCAGGCCGAGACCTTCCAGCGGCTCTGCATGGGGCAGCTGCACGAGACCACCGGCCCGCAGCCCGACGACGACCCGGTGGAGCACTACATCCAGGTGCTCAGCGACAAGACCGGATCGCTCATCGCGACGGCTGCGCGTGCCGGTGTGATGTTCTCCGGCGCCGACCGTTCCTGGCTCGAGGCCGTCGGCACCTTCGGCGAGAAGGTGGGCGTCGCCTTCCAACTCGTCGACGACGTCATCGACCTCGCCCCGGCGACCGACAAGACCGGCAAGATCGCCGGCAACGACCTGCGCGCCGGCGTCGACACACTGCCGGTGCTCCAGCTGCGCCGGATGGCCGCGACCGACCCGTCGGCGCAGCACCTGGTGGAGCGCATCGAGCGCGACGTCAACGGTGCGCCCGACGACGTGGTCGACTCCGCGCCGTACCAGTCGGCCGTCGCCGCGCTCCGCGAGCACGAGGCCACCGCGGCCACCCGCGCCGTGGCCGTCGCCTGGGCCCGCGAAGCCGTCGACGCCCTCGCTCCGCTGCCCGACGGCACGGTGAAGAAGGCGCTCACCCGGTTCGCCGACTCCGTCGTCGACCGCAGCCGCTGACCACGTCGCGCGACGAGGCCGGACGGCCGCCGCGCGGAACGCCACCGGGAACCCCCACCCGAACGAACTGGAGACGATCAGTGCCCACCCTCCGACTCGCCATCGTCGGCGCCGGCCCCGCCGGCATCTACGCCGCGGACATCCTGCTGCGCGAGGCCCACGGGCACGACGTGGCGATCGACCTGTTCGAGCAACTCCCCGCCCCGTACGGCCTGGTCCGGTACGGCGTCGCCCCCGACCACCCGCGCATCAAGGGGATCGTCAACGCGCTGCGTGACGTCCTCGACCGCGGCGTGGTGCGCCTGTTCGGCAACGTGCGCTTCGGCGAGGACATCACCCTCGAGGACCTCAAGAAGCACTACAACGCCGTCGTCTTCTCGACGGGTGCCATCAAGGACGCCGACCTCGACATCCCGGGCGTCGAGCTCGAGGGCTCGTACGGCGCGGCTGACTTCGTGAGCTGGTTCGACGGCCACCCCGACGTCCCGCGCACCTGGCCGCTGGACGCCGAGAGCGTCGCGGTGATCGGCGTCGGCAACGTCGCACTCGACGTGTCGCGCATCCTGGCGAAGCACGCCGACGACCTGCTGCCCACCGAGATCCCGGCGAACGTGTACGAGGGCCTCAAGGCGTCGCCCGTCACCGACGTGCACGTGTTCGGCCGCCGCGGCCCGGCACAGGTCAAGTTCACGCCGCTCGAGCTCCGCGAGCTCGGCGAGGTGCGCGACGTCGACATGGTCGTGTACGACGAGGACTTCGACCACGACGAGGCGTCGAAGACCGCGATCGCGACGAACAAGCAGGTCATGGTCATCAACCGCGTGCTCGAGCAGTGGCGCACGCGCGAGGTCGGACAGGCGAGCCGTCGCCTGCACCTGCACTTCTACGCGAAGCCCGTCGAGTTCGTCGGTGACGAGCAGGGCAAGCTCACGGCCATCCGCTACGAGCGCACCCGCCCGAACGGCGAGGGCGGCGTCGAGGGCACCGGCGAGATCCGCGAGATCCCGATCCAGGCCGCCTACCGCGCGGTCGGGTACTTCGGGTCCCCGCTGCCCGGCGTCCCCTTCGACGAGCGCCGGGGCGTCATCCCGAACCACGAGGGCCAGGTCCTCGACGACGACAACCAGCAGGTCCCCGGCGTGTACGCCACCGGGTGGATCAAGCGCGGTCCGGTCGGCCTGATCGGGCACACCAAGTCCGACGCGATGGAGACGGTGCAGCACATCGTCAACGACCAGGCGAACTGGTGGACCCCGGAGGACCCCTCCGCCGAGGCGATCCCGGCCCTGCTCCGCGAGCGTGGCGTCGCCTACACGGACCTCGACGGCTGGCACGCCCTCGACACCCACGAGCAAGCGCTCGGTGCGGCGGACGGACGCGAGCGCATCAAGGTCGTCCCGCGCGACGAGATGATCGACGTGTCGCTCGGCCGCGTCGACACACCGTCGAGCTGACCGACCGATGACCGGCACACGCCCCGTCCCGCCGACCGCGGTGCGGGGCGTGCCCGCGTCCGGCGTCCGGTTGCAGGGCGTCGACGTCGCCCGCGCCCTCGCCCTGCTCGGCATGATGGCCGCCCACATCGGCGGCATCGCGGAGCAGCTCGACTGGGCTGACCCGACCAGCTGGTCCGCCGTGGCCCACGGACGCCCGTCGACCCTGTTCGCGGTGCTCGCCGGGGTGTCCATCGGGCTGACGAGCGGACGCACGGACCCGCCCGGCTCGCCCGTCATCGGACGCATCCGGGCGCGACTGGCGATCCGCGCCGTGGTCGTCGTCGTGATCGGCTTCGGCCTCATCGCCCTCGACACGCCCGTGTACGTGATCCTGCCGACCTACGGCGCGCTGTTCCTGCTCGTGGTGCCGGTGCTCCGGCTCCGCCCGGTGCCCCTGCTCGTGATCGCCGGCGTGTGTGCCGTCCTGTCGCCCGTCGCCGCGCTGTTCGTCGCGCCGGCCTACGCCGGCGCCGGCATGGTGGGCGTCCAGCTCGGCCTGGTCTACCCCGTGGTCACCTTCCTGGCGTACGTCCTGGTCGGGCTCGCGGTCGCCCGGGCCGGCCTGGAGGCACGGAGCCGGCAGGTCGTGCTGCTCGCGTCCGGCGCGCTGGTCGCCGCCACCGCGTACGTCGCCGGGTCCGTCATCGCCCCGCTTCCCGACGACGCGGCCCTGGCGTTCCCCGGGGTCCCGTACGCGGGCGAGGCCTCGACCCCCGGCCAGGCCCTCGCGCAGCTGTTCCTGTCCCCGCGGGACCACTCGTCGTCGGTCGTCGACGTCGCGGGCACCGCCGGGGTGGCCGTCGCCGTCATCGCCCTCTGCACGCTCGTGTTCGACGGTCGCGGCCGGACCGCCGAACGCGTCGCGTACCCGCTCGCGGCGGTCGGTTCGATGCCGTTGACGATCTACTCGGGTCACCTCGTGGTGATCGCGCTGCTGCCCAGTTACCCCGAGTCGGCGGAGGCCTGGGGCTGGTTCGCCCTCGGCTCGGTGGTCTTCGCGATGCTGTGGCGGCGGTTCCTGGGCCGCGGCCCGCTCGAGCGGGTGGTCGGCGCCCTGGCGTCCCTCGTCCCGATGCGCTGAGCGCACCTGGCGGGCCTGCGCCGCGCCTCCAGATGCGCTACTGCAGCGCCGCGGTGAGCCGCGCGACGTTGTCGAGCACCTGCGACCGCCGCGGACGGTCGAGCCACGCGTCGAGCGTCAGCTCGAAGCTGTGCTGCTTGTAGGCGTCCTGCACCTCGCGCAGGGCGTCGACGAAGCGGTGCCCGCGCACCATGACGGACACCTCGAGGTTCAAGCTGAACGAGCGCATGTCCATGTTGCTCGACCCGATCACCGACACCTCGTCGTCGATCGTGAAGTGCTTGGCGTGCAGGATCGTCGGCGCCCGGTACAGCCAGATCTTCACGCCGGCGCGCAGGAGCCCCTCGTAGTACGAGCGCTGGGCGTGCCAGGTCATCGCGTGGTCGCCCATCTCGCCCACGAACAGCTCGACCTCGACGCCGCGCTGGGCCGTCGTGGTGATGGCGTAGAGCATGGAGTCGTCCGGCACGAAGTACGGGGACGTGATCGACACCTTCTGCTGCGCCGAGTAGAGCAGCGCGTTGAACAAGCGCAGGTTGTTCTCACCGTCGAACCCGGGGCCGGACGGCACGACCTGGCAGTCGAGCGCGTCACCACGGTCGGCGCGCTGCACCGGGTCGCTCTCGCGCAGCAGCAGCTCGTCGGTCTCGCTGTACCAGTCGGTGACGAACAGTGCGTTGAGCCCGGCGACGACGGGACCCTCGAACCGGGCGAACAGGTCCTTGTAGACCATGCCCTTCTCGACGTGCGCCTTGAGGTCGTACGACGCGTCGATCAGGTTCTGCGAGCCGGTGAAGGCCACCGATCCGTCGATGACCATGATCTTGCGGTGGTTGCGCAGGTCGGGGCGCTGGAACTTCCCCTGCAGCGGCTGCAGCGGCAGCATGAGGTGCCACGCGATGCCCGCCTGGTCCATGAACGCCAGCGTGTCCTTGTACCCGGGGTAGCCGCGGCTCGCCCAGTGGTCGAGCAGGAACCGCACCGTGACGCCCCGTGCCTGCGCCCGGGCCAGGGCGTCGAAGAAGGGCCGCGTGGTGTCGTCGAGCGTCGCGATGTAGAACTCGACGTGCACGAACCGGCGCGACTGGTCGATCGCGCGGGTCATCTCGGCGATGGACTCCTCGGTGTCCGGGTAGAGCTCGGCCGAGTTCCCACCGACCAGGGGCATCGCGCCGAGTTCACGGTTCAGCTTCGTGATGCTCTCGAGCCAGAGCGGCCAGGGGTGGTCGCGGCGGACCCGCTCGATGCCCTCGGTCTGCTCGAGGATGTACGCGTTGATCTCGGTCTGCTTCTCACGCCGGGCCCGGGGGAGCTTCGTCGACCCGATGACCAGGAAGACGATGAAGCCGATGTACGGGATGAGGAAGATCGCGAGCAGCCAGGCCGTCGCGGTCTGCGGCTTCCGGTTGATCGGGACGTAGATGATCGAGAAGACGCGGATCGCCAGGTCCAGCAGGACGAGCAGGACGGTGATCGCGACGCTGAGCCAGTGCTCCACGGGGTGCCGGTGTCGGGTTCGGGGGACGGAGGGCGGGCCGCGCGTCAGCGGAAGTTGATGAACTGCAACGGGACGTCGAACTCTTCACCCTTGAGGAGCTGGATCGTGTTCTGCAGGTCGTCGCGGCTCTTCGACGAGACACGGAGCTCGTCGCCCTGGATCTGGCTCTTCACGCTCTTCGGTGCGTTCGCCCGGAGGAACGCGCCGATCTTCTTCGCGACGTCCTGCTCGATGCCGTTCTTGAACGTGACCTCGATGCGGTACTCCTTGCCCGAGGCGTAGGGGTCGCCGGCGTCGAGGCTCTTCAGGCTGATGTTCCGCTTGATGACCTTGCTCTGCAGCACGTCGAGCACGGCCTTCGCGCGCTCCTCGGAGTTCGCCTTGATGAGGACGTCCTCGCCGCTGAACGCCACCGAGGCGCCCGCGCCCTTGAAGTCGTACCGCTGCTCGATCTCCTTGGCGGCCTGGTTGAGGGCGTTCTCCGCCTCCATCTTGTCGACCTTGCTGACCACGTCGAAGGAACTGTCTGCCATGCAGGACAGCCTAACGGCGGACAGGAGGGCCGGTTCCGGTCCTGTGGACAGGCGCACGGTGGTCACGACCACCGTCTGCGATCCGCTATGCTTTCATGCGCGCCTTCGGTTGGTGATCACACCGGCTGGGTGCGCATGGCAAGTTACCCAAGCGGCCAAAGGGATCTGACTGTAAATCAGCCGGCGTAGCCTTCGGGGGTTCGAATCCCTCACTTGCCACCACCTCGAACGGCCCCGTCCACACGGACGGGGCCGTCGTGTTTCCGCAGGGACGGGGCCGTCGCGTTTCCGCAGGGACGGGGCCGTCGCGTTTCCGCGAGGATGGGCACATGCCCACCGAACCCACGCCCGCACAGTTCGCCGACCTCGCCGAGTCGATCGCGCTCGAAGCCGCTGCCCTCGCCGCACGGCGACGGTCCGAGGGGGTCGAGGTCGCGGACCGGAAGTCGAGCATCGTCGACGTGGTCACCGCCGCCGACCGCGAGGTCGAGGCGCTCATCCGTGCCCGCATCGCCGACGCCCGACCCGACGACGCCTTCCACGGCGAGGAGTCCGGGTCCGCCCGTGGTGCCTCGGGCTTCACCTGGGTGGTCGACCCCATCGACGGCACGGTCAACTACCTGTACGGCAGCAGCGACTACGGCGTGAGCATCGGTGTCGTCCGTGGCGACCCGGACCCGATGACGTGGGAGCCCGTCGCCGGCGTCGTCGTCGCCCCGGCCACCGGCACGGTCTTCCGCGCTGCCGTCGGCCAGGGCGCGACCCGCGACGGGGTCCCGTCGACGGTCGGCTCGCCGGCCTCGCTCGCCGAGACGCTCGTGGCCACGGGGTTCGGGTACACGGCCGACCGCCGCCGTGACCAGGTCGCGGTGCTGGCCGGGCTCATCGGCGAGGTGCGGGACATCCGACGCGGGGGAGCGGCATCGCTCGACTGCTGCGCGGTCGGAGCCGGCGTGGTCGACGCCTACTACGAGCGCGGCATCAACCCGTGGGACATGGCGGGTGGCGCCCTCGTCGCGCAGGAGGCCGGCGCGACGATCCGGATCTGGGAGGCCGGGGGGACGCGGTCCTTCCTGTTCGCGAGTCCGGCCGTCGCCGACGAGCTCGAGGAACTGGTGCGCCGGCTCGAGGCCGAGGTGCTCGGCGCGCGGCGCGACTGACGCAGCACGCGTCCCCTCGGTCTGGGGGCACCCCGTGCGGCCGTGCACGACTGGCGACCCACGGCGACCTTTGCTAGCGTGCTCAGGTCCCGTTATCTGCTCGTTACCAACGAGCGCGCCCCGCCTCGATCAGGATCGCCACCGAACGCATGCAGCAGCCCCTTCTGTCGTCCGCTCCCACCGACGGTTCCGTCGACGCCGCCACCCCGGCCGTCCACCTGACCCGACGAGCGCGGATCGAGGCGGAGCGTGCAGCGGCGAAGGGCGCCGTCCAGACGGAACGAGCGGCTCGCCCGTCGTTCGACGAGGTCGTCGGAGCCGGGACGCCCGTCTCGCCCGTCGACGCCGCGCCGGCCTCGCCCGTGCGGCCCGCGGAACGGATCGTGACCCCGCCGGCCCCCACGTCGCCCGACGTCCAGGTGGCGCCCGGAGCAGGCAGCAGTGCCCGCTCGCCCCGTGTCGCGGCGCAGGCACCCGCGTCGCGTCGCCGTGCCGGTGGTCCCGCGCGGACCGTTCCGAGCCTGCACGTCGACCGCGCGACCCGGCACATCCCGGCGAGCACCGTCCGGACCCCCGCGACGCCGAAGCAGGGCACGTCGTTCGGACGCGCGGCCTCGCGCGTCACGGCCGTCGGCGCGCTGCTGTTCGCCGCCGGGCTGGTCGTCTCCACCTCGCTCCCCGCACAGGCCCTGTGGGTCCCGGAGTCCGGCTCGACCGCGGCACGTGCCACGGCGGCGGGCGGTGCGACCCAGTCGATGAGCGTCGGCGCCGGGGTCGACGGGACCGACCCGCGCGACCAGTACACGGTGTCGGACGCCACCCAGTACGCCCACGTCGACGCCTCGAGCTTCACGAACGACCCGACGGGCACCATCCAGTGGCCGTTCCTGACCGGTGTCCCCATCACCTCGGGCTTCGGAGGGCGCCAGGTCGCCGGGTGCTCGTTCTGCTCCACGAACCACATGGGCGTCGACTTCGCCCCGGGTGAGGGCACCCCGATCCGGGTGATCGCCTCGGGCACCGTCATCAAGGTGCAAGCGGGCGACGGCGGCTTCGGCAACGACGTCTGGGTGCAGCACGAGATCGACGGCAAGGACATCGTCAGCGTGTACGGCCACATGGAGGACAACTCCTTCAAGGTCGTCACCGGCCAGCAGGTCGAGGTCGGCGACGAGCTCGGTCTGGTCGGCAGCACGGGGAACTCCACCGGCCCGCACCTGCACCTCGAGGTGCACGTCGACGGGGTCCCGGTGGACCCGCAGACCTGGCTCGAGACCAACGCGAACTAGCGGTCGACGGCGCGGCACGCCCGGGCGTCTCGTCCGGTTCCGGAGCAGCGTCGGAGGTCTGCTATCCTCGTGTGGTGCCGTTCGCGGCACATCGCCCCGATAGCTCAGTGGTAGAGCACTTCCATGGTAAGGAAGGGGTCGTCAGTTCAATCCTGACTCGGGGCTCCGACCCGGCGCGCGTGTCGCTCCGGATCTCTGGCGGGGTAGCTCAGTTGGTTAGAGCACACGACTCATAATCGTGGGGTCGCGGGTTCAAGTCCCGCCCTCGCTACCACGAGCCCGGCGATCTGATCGCCGGGCTTTCGTCGTTCCCGGGGCGCACGAGTGCCGGGCGACCGAGTGCCGAGTGCCGAGCGCCGGACGCCCGACCTCCGGCCGCCGCGCGCTCGAGTGAGCAGAAGACGCCGGATCACTTCCGCGAACACGACGTGTTCTGCTCACTCGAAGCCGACGGGGCCGACGGGGCCGACGCCGACGAAGCCGACGATCACGCCGCCGCTCAGTGCGTGCGGAGCGGCCCCGTGTCCGTCCGCGCCTGCAGCACCCCGGCCGCCTGCAGCGCGTGCTCGAGCCCGGCCGTGACCTCCCGCCACGCGGTCCGCCGCCGGCTGGCCCCGATGCTGCCGCCGGACACGGCGGTGGGGTGCCCGGCGTGCCGCAGCATGATGGTCGTCGAGGCACCGCTGACGATGGACGACAGCTCGTACCGGCGGAACTCCCGCGACGGGTGCACGAGCGCCCCGAGCAGGATGGTCAGCAGCCGGTTGCCGGTCGTCGCGGTGAGCGTGCCGCCGGTCGACACGACGTGGTGGCCGCTCCGCCGCAGTGCCGCTCCCGCGACCTCCATGGCCGTGCACCGGTCTCCTGTGTGCACGGCGAACTCGGTCGTGGTGTGCATCGGTCCTCCCCTCCCGGAACCGCGTGTCGGAACACGCGCCGGTTCCCCCGAACCGGTCCTCGGCAGCATAACCGATGCGTGCTCGAGGACGACAGACCCCGGACCGGCGTCGGTAGACTGCCGTGGTGTCAGTGAACCCCGAGCTCGTCGGCAGGACGTTCCCGCCGGCCCAGCCCTACCTGGTCGGTCGTGAGAAGGTGCGTGAGTTCTCGCGCGCGGTGTTCGCGACCAACCCCGTCCACCACGACCCCGAGGCCGCGCGTGCCGCCGGGTACGCCGACGTGGTCGCCCCGCCGACCTTCGCCGTCGTCGTGCAGGAGGCCACGCTCGCGCAGCTGCTGGACGAGCCCGACGCCGGGATCGACTTCTCCCGCGTCGTCCACGGCGAGCAGGCCTTCGCCTACGACCGGCCGATCGTCGCCGGTGACGAGCTCACCGCGACCCTGACGGTCACGAGCGTGAAGACCCTCGGCGGCAACGCCATGGTCACCGCCCAGAGCACGATGGACGACGCCACGGGGGAGCACGTCGTCACGGCGACCTCCACCCTCGTGGTCCGAGGAGACGACGCATGACCGCCGCACCCGCCACCGCGCTCGAGGTCGGTACCGTCGTCGCCGAGCGTGAGGTGCACGTCACCCGTGACTCGCTCGTCCGCTACGCCGGCGCCTCGGGTGACTTCAACCCGATCCACTACCGCGACGACGTCGCCGCCTCGGTCGGCCTGCCGGGCGTGCTCGCCCACGGCATGCTCACGATGGGCATCGCGGTGCAGCCGGTCGCCGAGTGGCTCGGCGACACCGGCTGGGTCGCCGGCTACGGCGTCCGCTTCACGCGCCCCGTCGTCGTCGACCCCGAGCAGGGCGCGACCATCGGCATCGTCGCGAAGGTCGGGACCGTCGACGACGACGGCCGGCCGAAGCGCATCGACCTCACCGTGACCGCCGCCGGGCAGACCGTGCTCGGCAAGGCGCAGATCACGGTGGTGTTCCGCTGACCGTGTCCGAGCCGGTGCTCGCCGACCTCACGACGCTCCGCGTCGGCGGTCCCGCCGCCCGGCTGCTCACGGCCACGACCACCGACGAGCTCGTGACGCACGCGCTCGACGCCTTCGCCGACGACGAGTGGCTCGTCCTCGGCGGCGGCAGCAACCTGCTGGTCGCCGACGGCGGCTTCGACGGCACCGTCGTGCTCGTCCGCACCACCGGCGTCGACGCCGACCAGGACGCCGACGGCGTCACCGTCCGCGTCGCGGCCGGTGAGCCCTGGGACGCGTTCGTCGCCACCACCGTCGCGAACGGCTGGACCGGCCTGGAGGCCCTCAGCGGCATCCCGGGCACGGTCGGTGCGTCCCCCGTGCAGAACATCGGCGCCTACGGGGTCGAACTCGCCGACGTGCTCACCCGGGTCGAGTTCCTCGACGCCGCCACGGGGGAGCGCGCGTGGGTCCCGGCAGCCGAGCTGGCGCTCGGTTACCGCACGTCGACGCTCAAGCACGGTCGACGCGGGGTCGTGCTGACGGTCGAGTTCCGCTTCGGCCTCGCTGGCGAGCAGGGCGTGCCCGTGCGGTACGCGCAGCTCGCCGGTTCGCTCGGGGTCGAGCTCGGCGCGCTCGTGCCGCCTGCGACCGTCCGCGCCGAGGTCCTGCGGCTGCGCGGGTCGAAGGGCATGGTGCTCGACGCCGAGGACCCCGACACCTGGAGCGCCGGCTCGTTCTTCACCAACCCGATCGTGTCGCCGGCCTTCGCCGAGACGCTCCCCGCCGACGCACCCCGGTGGCCGGCGGGCGACGACGTCAAGCTCAGTGCCGCCTGGCTCATCGAGCACGCCGGTGTCCACCGCGGGTACCGGGTCCCGGGATCGCTCGCGGCGATCTCGTCGAAGCACACGCTCGCGCTCACGAACCGGGGCGGCGCGACGGCGGCGCAGGTGGCCGAGCTCGCACGGTTCGTGCAGGTGACCGTGCTGAACCGGTTCGGTGTCTCGCTCGTGCCGGAGCCCGTCGTGGTGGGGGACCTGCTCGGCTGATCGTCCGCGTGACGGGACGGACGAGCACGACGCACCACGGGCCTCCAGGACAAGCGAACGGGCCACCTCGACGAGGTGGCCCGTTCCGTGCATCCGCGAGGACTACGCGAAGAACGCCGCCAGGCGTGCGACGCCCTCGGCGATGTCGTCGTCACCCAGTGCGTACGACAGGCGCAGGTAGCCCGACGGGCCGAAGGCCTCACCGGGCACGACCGCGACCTCGGTCTGTTCGAGGATCAGGTCGGCGAGCTCGAGCGTCGTGGTCGGGGTCGAGCCCGCCCACTCGCGTCCGAGCAGTGCGGTGACGTCCGGGTACACGTAGAAGGCGCCCTGCGGCGTGGGCGTGCGGAAGCCCGGGATCGCGTTGAGGCCGTCCACGATGGCCCGGCGGCGACGGTCGAAGGCCTCGCGCATCGCGGCGACGGGCTCCTGCGGACCGGTCAGGGCGGCGATCGCGGCCCGCTGCGAGACGTTCGAGACGTTCGACGACAGGTGCGACTGCAGGTTCGACGCGGCCTTGACGGCGTCGACCGGGCCGATGGACCACCCGACGCGCCAGCCGGTCATGGCGTAGGTCTTCGCGACGCCGTTCACCAGGATCGTGGTGTCGGCGAGGGCGGGGACCGCCTGCAGGATCCCGGTGAAGGCGATGCCGTCGTAGACCAGGTCCTGGTAGATCTCGTCGCTGATCACCCAGATGCCGTGTTCGAGCGCCCACTCGCCGATGGCCCGGGTCTGCTCGGCGGAGTACACGGCGCCCGTCGGGTTCGAGGGCGAGCAGAACAGCAGCGCCTTGGTCTTCGGCGTGCGTGCGGCCTCGAGCTGCTCGACCGTCACCAGGTAGTCCTGGTCGCTGCCCGCGAACACCTCGACGGGCTCGCCACCGGCCAGGCGGATGGCTTCGGGGTAGGTGGTCCAGTACGGGGCGGGGAGCAGGACCTCGTCGCCGGCGTCGACGACGGTCTGGAACGCCTGGTAGACCGCCTGCTTGCCGCCGTTCGTCACGATGACCTGCGAGGGGTCCACGGTGACGCCGGACGCGCGCGCCGTCTTGTCGGCGATGGCCTGCTTCAGCTCGGGGAGCCCGGTCGCGGGCGTGTAGCGGTGGTTCTTCGGGTCCTGCGCCGCGGCGACGGCGGCGTCGACGACGTGCTGCGGCGTCGCGAAGTCGGGCTCGCCGGCGGCGAACGAGATGACCGGGCGGCCGGCGGCCTTGAGTGCCTTCGCCTTGGCATCGACCTTGAGCGTGGCGGACTCGGCGATCGCGGCGATGCGGGACGCGATGCGCGGACGGTCGGTCGGTGCGTCGGCGAGGGCGTCGACGGACTCGTGGGCGGGGGACTCGGGGCCGGGCGCTGCGGTGCTCACGGGGGCCAGCCTACCGGCGCGGCACGCCGGGGAGCCGGTCAAGTGGACACCGTGTGACGGACTCCCGTAGACTCGACCACCGGAACACGGGACGGCGACGAACCGTGTCCCGAAGGGCGGTGGCTCAATTGGTAGAGCAGCGGTCTCCAAAACCGCAGGTTGCAGGTTCGAGTCCTGTCCGCCCTGCACATCTGGAAGGGTAGAAGTTGGCGAGCAAAGACATGGAGACGACGGCGGACGACGTCGTCGCCAAGGCGAAGCAGGACCGGGCCGAGCGCCGCGGTCCCATCGCCGCCATCGTGCTCTTCATCCGCCAGGTCCTCGGCGAACTGCGCAAGGTCGTCACGCCGACCCGCAAGGAGCTCTTCAGCTACACGGGCGTCGTGCTCGTGTTCGTCGTCGTGATGATGATCCTGGTGTCGATCCTCGACTTCGTGTTCGGTCTCGGCGTCGGGTACGTCTTCGGCAACGGGCCCACGCCCACAGCCTGACCCGGGTGTCGGCTGCCGTTCGTGGCCGGCCCGAGGAGTACGGTCGCCCGAGACGGCATCGATCGTGACGGCGTCGATCACGACCACGACCGCACGCCACCCCGACCAGCACCACCGAACGGAAAGAACCGACTGTGTCTGACAACTCCCGCGACGACATCGACCTCGCGACGGCTGCCGAGCAGTCCTCGGAGGTCGAGGAGAACCAGGAAGGCGACGTCGAGACCGGCGAGGGACGCTCCGTCGAGTCCGCTGAAGAGCGCGCCGTCTCGATCGAGGGCGAGGACGACGAGTCGCTCGGCCTCAGCTCCGAGCCCGACGACGGCACCGTCGACGTCGGTCTCGACGAGGCCCTGACCGCGCTGCAGGAGGCCCGCGACCCCGAGGCCGACGCCGTGGTCGACGACGCACTCGAGATCGACTCCGCCGACGAGGCCGAGGCCGCCGTCGAGGCCGTCGAGGACGAGGAAGAAGTCGAGCTCGAGGCGGAGACCGCTGCCGAGGCGAACGAGACGCTCGCCGCCGACGAGGCCCTCGAGGACGACGAGCCGGCCGAGGTCGACCCGTACGAGGCGTTCAAGGCCGAGCTGCGGATGAAGCCGGGCAAGTGGTACGTCATCCACTCCTACGCGGGCTTCGAGCGCCGTGTGAAGTCGAACATCGAGAACCGCATGGTCTCGATGTCGATGGAGGACTACATCTACCAGGTCGAGGTCCCGATGGAGGACGTCGTCGAGATCAAGAACGGTCAGCGCAAGCTCGTCACGCGCGTCCGGATCCCTTCGTACGTGCTCGTCCGCATGGACCTCAACGAGGACTCGTGGTCGGTAGTCCGCCACACCCCGGGTGTGACCGGCTTCGTCGGCAACGCCCACAACCCGACGCCGCTCCGGTTCGACGAGGCGTTCGGCATGCTCAAGTCCCTCGTGCAGGTCGCCGAGGCTGCCCCGACCAAGGGTGGCGCGAAGTCCGGCGGCTCGCTGCAGGCGCAGCCCGCGGCCGAGGTCGACTTCGAGATCGGTGAGACGATCACCATCAAGGAAGGCTCGTTCGCGGGCCTGCCGGGTTCGATCTCCGAGATCAAGCCGGAGAGCGGCAAGCTCACCGTGCTCGTCTCGCTGTTCGAGCGTGAGACCCCGGTCGAGCTCAGCTTCGACCAGGTCACCAAGCTCTAGCGACCACCATCCTGTAGCGATCACCGAGATCGACTACACTGAACGGGTTTGGGCCCGCGCGCCTCGTGCGAGCGGGCCTTCACCGCTGTCCGGAACCGCCGGGCCAGCGGGAGAGTGCACGGGTCCCCGTGCGTTCGATTCCAGGAGGAAGACAAGTCATGGCACCGAAGAAGAAGGTCACGGGCCTGATCAAGCTGCAGATCAACGCGGGAGCCGCCAACCCGGCCCCCCCGATCGGTCCGGCGCTCGGTCAGCACGGCGTCAACATCATGGAGTTCTGCAAGGCGTACAACGCGGCGACCGAGTCGCAGCGTGGCAACGTCGTGCCGGTCGAGATCACCGTCTACGAGGACCGTTCGTTCACGTTCGTCCTGAAGACCCCGCCGGCTGCCGAGCTCATCAAGAAGGCTGCTGGTGTGCAGAAGGGGTCCTCGACCCCGCACACGGTCAAGGTCGCGAAGATCTCGATGGACCAGGTCCGTCAGATCGCCGAGACCAAGCAGGCCGACCTCAACGCCAACGACATCGAGCAGGCCGCGAAGATCATCGCCGGCACCGCACGCTCGATGGGCATCACGGTCGAGGCCTAAGCACCGATCGGGCTCCGGCCCACCACCAGACACCTTTCCGTGGGAGAGCCTCGCCGGCTCGCCAACCACGTATCTCGCAAGGAGACCACCATGGCGAAGAAGTCCAAGGCCTACCAGGCCGCGGCCGCGAAGATCGAGGCCGACAAGTTCTACACCCCGACCGAGGCCGTCGCCCTGGCCAAGGAGACCGGTTCCTCGAAGACCGACTCCACGGTCGAGGTCGCGCTGAAGCTCGGCGTCGACCCCCGCAAGGCCGACCAGATGGTCCGCGGCACGGTCATCCTGCCGCACGGCACGGGCAAGACCGCCCGCGTCATCGTGTTCGCGACGGGTGCGGCTGCTGAGGCCGCCATCGCCGCCGGTGCCGACGAGGTCGGTGGCGACGAGCTCATCGCGAAGGTCGCCGAGGGCTACACCGCCTTCGACTCCGCCGTCTCGACCCCGGAGCTCATGGGCAAGGTCGGTCGTCTCGGCAAGGTGCTCGGCCCGCGTGGCCTCATGCCCAACCCGAAGACCGGCACCGTGACCCCGAACGTGGCGCAGGCCGTCAACGACATCAAGGGCGGCAAGATCGAGTTCCGCGTCGACAAGCACGCCAACGTGCACTTCGTCGTCGGCAAGGCCTCGTTCACGCCGGAGCAGCTCGACGAGAACATCTCGACCGCGCTCGAGGAGATCAACCGCCTCAAGCCGTCGTCCTCGAAGGGCCGGTACGTCATGAAGGGCGCCGTCTCGACGACCTTCGGTCCCGGCATCCCGCTGGACGTCAACAGCATCTGAGTCCGCTGACTCACGAGTCCCCGGACTCACGGAAGGGCCCGCGCCGGCAACGGCACGGGCCCTTCGTGCACCTCCGGCCAGGGTGCAGCTAGCGTTGTGGCCGTGCGCACCCTCGTGAACTCGCTCCGACTGATCGCCGTCGTCGCCGTCGTCGTGGCGGTCGTCGCGCAGTGGCTCGAGAGCGCTCGGTCACCGACGTACTCGCCCTGGGACTTCTTCGGCTACTTCACGATCCAGTCGAACCTGATCGTCGCCGTGGCCCTCGCGGTGACGCTCGTCGCGGCGGCGAACCGGAAGCGGTCGGACCTGCGGGTGAGCCTGCTCCGAGGTGCTGCGACGGTGTACATCGCCACGACCGGCATCGTCTACAACACCCTGCTCACCGGTGCGAACGTCTCGGCGTCGGTGCCGTGGTCGAACGACATCGTGCACAAGGTCGTCCCGGCGTACGTCGTGCTCGACTGGCTGCTGTTCTCCGACCGCGCACGACTGCTGTTCCGGCACGTGTGGTGGTTCCTGCTGTACCCGGCGGTGTGGACCACCGTCGTGCTGGTCCGGGGTGCGACCGACGGGTGGGTGCCCTACCCGTTCCTCGACCCGGCGCAGGGCTACGGCGTCGTGGCGATCTACGTCGTGGGCATCGCCGTGTCGATCGCCCTGCTCGGCGTGCTCGTCGTCGCGATGAGCCGCCTGCGTCTGGTGCGGGTCTAGCGCTGGTCGACGGCTAGGAGCGGAAGCCGCGCAGCTTGTCGAGCACGAGGTCGGCGAGCTGCACGAGCCCGCGGATCTGGTCGTCGTCGCGGTCGACCCACCGGCACTCGGGCTCGTCGGCGACCGGCACGAACCCGTCGTGCCGTTCCCACACGAACAGGGTGCGGTCGGCCCCGAGCACGTACTGCTGCCACCACACCTGGCGCAGGTAGTGCCGGGGGATGCTCCGCCACCCCTTGCCGGTGGTCTTGATCTCGGCGAGGACGACGCGGGAAGAAGCATCCACGCCGACGCCGTCCGGGGTGGCCAGGTGCGCCCGGTTCGACGCGGCGTGGAACAGGTGCGCCGAGGGCTGGATGCCGTGGGTCGCTGCCACCCACGCGGCGATGTGCGGCTCGCGGTCCTTGCCGTGCTCGGTGAACGCGTTGCCGGAGAACCGGGAGCCGTAGCGCTTGTCGGCGACGACCGCCTCGACCGCGTGGAGCGAGGCCAGCCGGGCGACGTCGGTGGCGGTGATGCCCATGGCCCGTGCGCGGAGCCACGCGACGCGGTCCGAGGAGTGCGCGACGATGCGCTCGGTGTGGCCGCGCAGGGCGGTGAACGCGTCGCGACCGGGGACCGCAGCCGGCGTGGCGGAGGCAGGCGCTGCCTCCAGGCCGGGGTCCAGGTCGCCCCACAGGGTGGGCTGCACGATCGTCACCCGACGATTCTCCCCCCGACCACCGGCACAACCGAAACCGACGCGCTCACCGGTGCGCGGCGTCGGTCACGAGACCAGCTGCCGCCCCTCGGCGTAGGCGACGAGTTCGTCGACGCCGGCGGGGGAGAGTGCGTAGCCGATCGCGAGGGCGGCGGCACCCTGCAGCGCCGCGAGCGACCCGGCGCGGGACTGCACGATGACGAGGTGCTCGCTGGCCAGGGGCATCGAGCGGGAGTAGACAACCTCGCGGACGCCGGCGAGCAGGTGTTCGCCGGCCTGCGTGATCGATCCACCGAGGGCGATCACGGACGGGTTGATGAGCGAGATGCAGGTGGCCAGGACCTCGCCGATGTCCCGGCCCGCCTGGCGCACCGCGTAGATGGCGTCGAGGTCGGACCGGTCCACCAGGTCGATGACCTCGGCGCTGGTGTGCACGTCGTGGCCCTTGGCGCGCATCGTGCGGGCGATGGCGGGACCGGAGGCCACCGCCTCGAGGCAGCCGGTGTTGCCGCACGGGCACGGCACGTCCCCGGCGCGCGCGACCCGGACGTGGCCGATGTCGCCCGCGGTGCCCTGGGCGCCGCGCTGCAGCCGGCCCTCGGACACGATGCCCGACCCGATGCCGGTGGCCACCTTGACGAACAGCAGGTGGTCGACGGCCGGCCAGCCGTGCTCCCGTTCGCCGAGGGCCGCGATGTTCACGTCGTTGTCGAGCAGGACGTGGGCGGGGATGTGCTGACGGAGCCAGGTGGGCACGTCGAAGCCGTCCCACCCGGGCATGATCGGCGGGTTGGCGGGACGGCCGGTGGAGAACTCGACCGGCCCGGGGACGCCGATCCCGATCGCGATGACGTCCTGCCGGCTGCGCCCGACCTCGGCGAGCAGCTCGTCGACGGTCTCGACCAGCCACGTCAGCGTCGGGACCGGTCCGGCGGCGATGTCGATCCGGGCCTCGCGGGTGGCGAGGGGTGCGGCGACGAGGTCGGTGACGGCGACGCGGCCGTGCGAGGCGCCGAGGTCGGCGGCGACCACGAGCCGGGAGCGCGGCTTCAGCGCGACCTGCGCGGGAGGACGCCCACCCGTCGAGACCGCGGTGTCGACGGCGCCGACGAGCCCGATCTCGATCAGGGAGTCGAGGCGCACGCCGATGGTGGAGCGTGCGAGTCCCGTCAGGGCGGCGAGCTCGGCCCTGGTGCGCGGCACGCCGTCGCGGAGGATCTGGAAGAGCTCGCTCGTCCCGACCGGAGGCGACGCTGCCGTCCGGTTCAAGTCGACCATGGGGGGAGTGAAGCACACATCGAACACGGCACGCAACGAAGTCCGTCGACATTCCTCGGACTTCTGCTTGACCGCCGACAGAAGGGGTCATAGTGTGACGCTCGGTCAGTGACGACCGCACCATCTCGACGAGGAGAACCCTGGTGACCCAACCGCTCTCGGTCCAGCTCTACACCGTGCGTGACGCGCTCGCGACGGACCTGCCCGGCACGCTGCGCCGCATCGCGGACATCGGCTACACGGACGTCGAGGCCTTCGGCTTCGTCGACGGTCCCGAGGCCCTGCGCGACGCGCTCGACGGCGCCGGACTCGTCGCTCCGAGCGGCCACGCGCGCCTGCTGGACGCCGGAGCGCCGGACCTCGACCGCATCTTCCACGCGAGCGTCACGGTCGGCCTCACCACCCTCATCGACCCGCACATCGACGAGGCCCGTTGGACCACCCGCGAGGACGTCGAGGCGATCGCCCGTGAGCTCAGCGCCCTCGCCCCCCGCGCCGCCGACCACGGCCTGGTGCTCGGCTACCACAACCACGCGTTCGAGTTCTCGAACCGCATCGACGGCGTCAGCGCCTACGAGGTCTTCGCCGACGCCCTGTCCGACGACGTCGTGCTCGAGCTCGACACCTACTGGGTGACGGTCGGCGGCGACGACCCGGTCGCGATCCTCGGCAAGTACGGCGACAAGGTCCGCTTCCTGCACGTCAAGGACGGCGACGGCTCGCACGACGACAAGCAGCAGGTCGCCGTCGGCAACGGCATCATGCCGATCCGGGACATCGTCGCAGCGGCCCCCGACGCCCAGCACGTCGTCGAGCTCGACGACCACGAGGGCGACGTGTTCCAGGCCGTCGCCGACTCGTACACGTTCCTGCAGGGCGTCCGCGCATGACCGACACCACCACCGCCGCGGCGACGGCGACCGACAGCGGCCCCCGCACCGGCCCGGTCGGCGTCGGGGTCATCGGCGCCGGGGTCATCTCCGACCAGTACCTGTCGAACCTGACCGTGTTCCCCGACGTCTCGGTCCGTTTCATCGCCGACATCGACCTGGCCCGTGCGGCATCGCAGGCCGAGAAGTGGGGCGTGCCCGGGTCCGGCACCGTCGAGGAGCTCCTGGCCGCCGACGACGTCGAGATCGTCGTCAACCTGACCATCCCGGCCGCCCACGTCGAGGTCGCCGTGCAGGCCCTGGCCGCCGGCAAGCACGTCTGGGGCGAGAAGCCCTACGCGCTCGACCGCGAGAGCGCCGCGCAGCTGCGTGACGCCGCGGCCGCTGCGGGCAGGACGGTCAGCGTGGCACCGGACACCTTCCTCGGCGCCGGCCTGCAGACCGCCCTGCGCACCATCCGCGAGGGACGCATCGGCACGCCGCTCAACGGCCTGACGCTGTTCCAGAGCCCCGGCCCCGAGTCCTGGCACCCGAGCCCCGAGTTCCTGTTCGCGCACGGCGCCGGCCCGCTCTTCGACATCGGCCCGTACTACATCACCACGCTGGTGCAGGCGTTCGGCCCGGTGCAGAAGGTCACCGCGACGGCGTCGAGGTCGCGCGCCACGCGCACCATCGGCTCCGGTCCCAAGGCCGGCACCGAGTTCCCCGTCGAGGTGCCGACGAACCACTCCGCGCTCATCGAGTTCGAGAACGGCGGGAGCGCGCAGAGCGTCTTCTCGTTCGAGTCCGACCGCGGGCGCACCGGCTTCGTCGAGATCGCGGGGGAGACCGGTACCGTCGTGTTCCCCGACCCGAACGAGTTCGACGGCGACACCGCGCTGTACACGCTCGGCGCCACGGAGCCCGAGACGATCCCCGCGGTCGGCTCCACGTACTCGCGCGGCACCGGCGTGGTCGACCTGGCCCGCTCGCTCCGCGCCGGCGACGAGAACCGGGTCCCCGGTGCGCTCGCCTTCCACGTGCTCGACGTGATGGTCTCCATCGCCGAGTCCGCAGAACGTGGCGAGGCGGTGCTCGTCGAGAGCACCGTGTCGCCCTCCCCGACCCTCCCCGAGGGCTGGGACCCCGCGGAGTCCACCCTGGCCTGACGGCCCGGACGACTCCGCACCACAGCAGCACCCGACCAGCACCATCCCTGCATCACCTCAACGACGAGAAAGTAGAGAGTCATGCGCACTGCCATCCGCGCACTGGCCATCACCGCGGCCGCCGCACTCACCGTGTCCGGCCTCGCAGCCTGCTCCTCCGGATCGTCCGGCGGCGCCGGCGACTCCAAGACGCTCACCTACTGGGCGTCGAACCAGGGCACGTCCCTGGAGAACGACAAGGAGGTGCTGACCCCCGTCCTCGAGAAGTTCACCAAGGAGACCGGGATCAAGGTCGACCTCCAGGTCATCGGTTGGAACGACCTGCAGAACAAGATCCAGACCGCCGTCACCTCGGGCCAGGGCCCGGACGTCGTCAACATCGGCAACACCTGGGCGACCTCGCTCCAGGCCACCGGCGCCTTCCAGGAGTTCGGTGACGCCGAGATGAAGGCGATCGGCGGTGCGGACAAGTTCGGCAAGGTCGCGCTCTCCACCGGTGGTGCACCGGACAAGACGGTCACCAGCGTCCCGCTCTACGGTCTCGCCTACGGCCTGTACTACAACAAGAAGATGCTCGCCGACGCCGGCATCACCCCGCCCACCACGTGGGAGGAGATGGTCTCCGCCGCCGAGAAGCTCACCAAGGGCGACACGTACGGCTTCAGCCTGGCCGGCGGTTCGTACACCGAGAACTCCCACTTCGCGTTCATCAACTCGGCGCAGAACGGTGGCGAGTGGTTCGACGAGGACGGCAAGCCGACCTTCACGTCGAAGGAGAACGTCGACGGCATCAAGCGGTACCTCGACCTCATGCAGGACGCGAAGGTCGCGAACCCGTCGAACGCGCAGTACGACAACGCGACGCAGTCCACCACGGACTTCGCCAAGAAGAAGGCCGCGTTCATCCTCAACCAGAACAACGCGAACGCGACCATCGAGTCGCTCGGCATGAAGTCGTCGGAGTACGGCGTCGTCGCCCTGCCCGCCCCCGAGGGCGGCGAGGAGATCGCCTCGTTCCCGGCCGGCATCAACCTGTCGATCTTCAAGAACACGAAGAACAAGGACGGCGCGCTCGAGTTCGTCAAGTACATGACGAGCATGGACACGCAGACCACGCTCGACAAGCCGTACTCGGCCCTGCCGGTGCTCGCCGAGGCTGCCGAATCCGTCGAGGACGAGCAGACCAAGACGTTCCTCGACATCTACAACAACAAGGCGAAGCCGCTCCCGCTGGTGCCCGCCGAGGACCAGTTCGAGTCCACGGTCGGCAAGGCGATGAACGACATGTTCGCCAAGATCGCGACCGGTTCCACGGTCTCCGAGTCCGACATCGAGTCGGCTCTGCAGACCGCCCAGGACCAGGTGTCCCAGGCCGCCGGTTGATCCGCCTGGAGGCCCGGGTCGCGTCCGTCAGGACGCGCCCGGGCCTCCGCCCCTCGCTCCAGAGCCGACCACGGGTCGGCGGT
>NZ_JAIXIG010000032.1 GCF_020297365.1 Curtobacterium oceanosedimentum | reverse complement strand
TAGCTGCCGCCGCGGCCACCGAGGAGTCCGCCGAGGACGAGTCCGGTCACGAGGCCGCCGAGCTGCGCCCCGCCACCACCGCCGGCGCCGGGGCCACCGCCCCAGCCGCCCATGTCGTCGTTCGCCGCGTCCATCGCGGCAGCGGCGTACTGTTCGGCGGCGCGGGCCGCGTTGAGCGCCTGACCCGGGTCGGTCGCGGCGAGTTCGACGGCGTCGTCGTAGGCGCGCTGCGCCTCGGACAGCCGGGTGCGGGCGGTCGGGCCGATGCCACCGCGGTGCAGCGACACGTAGTCCCGCGCCTGGCTGATGCGGGTGCGGGCGTCGCGCAGGGTGTGGTCGAGGGCCTGGGTCGCGCGTCGGCGCTGCTCCTCGGCGCCCCGCGCGGCCGCGAGGGCCTGGTCGATCTCGGTGTTCGCACGGGTCAGGGCGTCGACGGCGGCGACCGGGTCCTGCGGATCCAGCCCCTGCCGCAGCACGGCCTCGGCCCGGGTCACCGCGGCGGCGAGGTCCGGACCGCCGCTGCGCAGGCTCCGGGCGGCGGCGACGTCGCCCTCGATGTCGATGCGCATGGCCTCGGCGCGGGCGGTGGCCTGGTCGAAGGACGCCTCGGCGGCGACGGCGCCGTCGGTCAGCTGCTGGACCTGGGCGAGTGCGTGCTGGGCGTCGCGGACGGCCACCACGGCCTCGCCCTTGTCGCCCGCTGCGATCGCGGCGGACGCGGCGTCCGAGCGCTCGGTCGCGAAGGCGAGCACCTGGTGTGCCTGGTCGACGTTGTCGGCGACGGTGGCCAGGGTCCGTCCGCGGTACCGGTTCCGGACGCGGTCGAGCGCTGCTGCGGCGGCGCCGACGGAGGCCGGGGCCTCGGCGACGGCACGGGCCAGCGACGCGGCGGCGTCCTCGACGCCGTCCTCGAGCGACCGGAGCTGGTCGAAGGCCTCGGTCTGCTCCTCGATCGCGGCGTGGGCGCGCTCGCAGATCGCGATGATCTGGTTCGCCCACTCGGCGCGCTGCTGCGGGGTGTCGGGGATCTCGTCGTCGAGCTGCTGCCGGATCGCGAACGCCTTCCGGACCTCGCGCTGCGCGGCCTGCACGGCGTCGGCGAAGGGCTTCGCGGCGTCGGGGCCGAACTGGGCGCTCGCGAAGCCGACCTCCTGCTCGGCGGTGCGGAGTTCGTCGTCGATGGTGACGAGCGCGCCGCCGGCGGTGCGTTCCAGGTCGGCGAGGGATGCCGCTCGCGCCCGGTCCGCCTCGGCGGTGCGCCGCTTGTTGCGGGTGCGGACGACGAGCACGACCACGACGAGGCCCACGACGACGACGAGCAGCAGGATCCACAGCCAGGTCAGGTCGACCGGTGCCTGCGACTGGGTCAGCCCGTCGGCGAAGGCCACGGCGGCACCGCCCCAGTCGCTCTGCTTGAGCTCGGGGAGCAGGGAGTCGTCGACGGCGCCCTGCACGTCGGACTGCGAGATCGCGGTCTCGTTCGTCTGCTGGACGTCGTAGTTGCGCTCGTCGACCGCGACCGACAGCAGGATGCCGTCGGTGTCGATCTGGTTCCGTTCGAGCACGGTCCTGCCCCACTCGGTGTGGTCGGTGGGATCGGTGAAGGACGGCACGAACACGACGAACAGCTGCGTCTGGGTCTCGGCGTACAGGTCCTGCACGGCCTGCTCGACCCGGGCCTGCTCGGACGACGACAGCGCGTCGGCCTCGTCGAGGACGTACGCGCCGCCCAGGTCGACGGGAGGCGTGGCGTGGGCGGTCGCCGCCGGAGCCAGGACGATCAGCGCCGCGACGAGGGCCGCCGTCACACGGCCCCACAGCCGTCTTGTCCCCCTGCGCCCGCTCGATCCGTCCGTGCCCGATCCGTGCTGGACCGCTCGCATCCGTCCTCCGTCCGTCGCCGGCCGGTACCCCCGCGGTACCGCCCGGACCGCACCACCAGGGCGCTGTCGCCCGGAGTCTATCCAGGCCGGACAGGGGATCGGACAGACTCCCGGGGAACCCCTGGGGCCGTGCTTCCTGTGAACGCTTTGTCCCCCGTACCGGGGTATGCTGACGGCACTGTTCGACGATGAACGGAAGGGGAACAACGATGGAGCGCACCACGAACACCGAGGTCGTCCCGCTCGAGGACGGCTACCACCGCGTGTCGACGCCCGCGACGGGAGTCATCGGCTTCGTGCGCGAGCACGACGGACGCTACGAGGTCCTGCGTGGGCGGGTGCGTCAGGCGACCCGTTCCGAGGGGAAGTACAGCACGATGAACGTCGCGCTCATCGCGCTGACGCACGCCTGATCCGCCCTGGGCGCGACCATCCGACCGGCGGGCGTGGCCCGCGGTGGTGGGCCGCGCCTCCAGACCGTCACGGTGACCCTGCGGACGCCGGGTCGCGACCGCGCCACCGACCGGGAGGCCCTGGTCGCCGCCGTCGCGTCGGCGACGGGTGTCGGGACCGACGCGGTGCGCGCGGGGCGCGTCTGTCCGCACTGCTCCGCCACCGACCACGGTCGGCCGTGGGCGACCGTGGGTGACGTCCCCGTCGAGGTGAGCCTGTCCCGCGCCCCCGGCGTGGTCGCCCTGGCGGTCGGCCCCTCGTCGCTGGGTGTCGACGTCGAGCGGGTGTCGCGGGTCGCTGCTGCCCCGCTCGACGCGTTCACCGTGCGGGAGCGGGCTCGGGCACGGGGTGACGGCACGAGGCTCGCCGCGATGTGGGCCGTCAAAGAAGCGGTGCTGAAGCGCGACGGTCGGGGGCTACGGGTGGATCCGTGCGCGGTCGAGGTGGACCTGGACCGCGCCGTCGCGGTGTTCGAGGGGACCGAGCACCCGGTGATCGTGCTGTTCCCCGCCGCCGACACGGTGCTCGCGGTCGCTGCGGACGGGATCACGGTCACCGTGGCAGCGTGAGCACCTCGGCGCCGTCGTCGGTGATCGCGATGGTGTGCTCCGTGTGGGCCGTGCGTGCTCCGGTGGCGCTCCGCAGCGTCCAGCCGTCGGCGTCGGTGACCAGGACGTCGGTGTCCGCCATCACCCACGGTTCGAGGGCGAGCAGGAGTCCGGGCCGGAGCGTGTAGCCCCGACCGGGCCGACCGGTGTTCGACACGTGCGGGTCCTGGTGCATCGTCGAGCCGATGCCGTGCCCGCCGAACTCGACGTTGACGGGGTAGCCGGCCGCCTCGAGCACGGTGCCGATCGCGTGCGACAGGTCACCGATGCGCGCACCGGGGCCCGCGGCGGCGATGCCGGCGGCGAGGGCGCGTTCGGTGGCGTCGATGAGGGCGGTGTCCTCGGGCCGCGGGGTGCCGACCACGAAGCTGATCGCGGCGTCGGCGGCGATGCCGTCGAGCGACACCGCGAGGTCGAGGGTGAGCAGGTCGCCGTCCGCCAGGACCCGGTCGTGGGGGAGCCCGTGCAGCACGGCGTCGTTCACGGCCGTGCAGATGTGGTGGCCGAACGGGCCGCGGCCGAACGAGGGGGCGTAGTCCACGTAGCAGGAGTCGGCGCCGGCGGCCTCGATCATCTGCTCCGCCCAGCGGTCGATCTCGAGCAGGTTCGTGCCGACCCGGGTGCGCTCGCGCAGGGTCTGCAGGATCGTGCCGACGAGGGCACCGGTGGCGCGGGCCCTGTCGACCTCGGCCGGGGTCAGGATCTCGATCACGCGGATGATCATACCGGTATTACTATGTGGTCATGGTCCGTCTCCCGCTCCGCCCCGACGAACTCGCGCGGGGTCGTCGCCTCGGCGCAGTGCTCCGCCGTGCCCGGGGTCCGCGGTCGATCGTCGACACCGCCCTGGCGGCGGGGATCTCGCCGGAGACGCTGCGGAAGATCGAGACCGGACGCATCGCGACGCCGGCGTTCTCGACGATCGCGTCGGTGGCCGGTGTGGTCGGACTGTCGCTCGACGCGGTGTGGACCGAGGTCAGCTGCGAGCCGGCCGACGGCGAACTGGCGGGCTAGCCGGCCGGCGGCGCAGACTGCTGGCCAGCGGGCAGCGTCGGCACAGCGGCCTCGTCGATCCACGGCCCGGTGACGGCGCGGACGGCCTCCACGGACCGGCCGGACGCGTCCGCGAAGGCGCCGAGCACGTCGGGCACGGTGACCGACCCGTGCCGGTGCTCCTCGGTGATGCGCCGGAGTCCGGCGAAGAAGGCGTCGTCGCCGACGGTGCGGCGGACGGCGTGCAGGGCGAGCGCACCGCGCTTGTAGACGCGGTCGTCGAACATGTCCCGCGCGCCCGGGTCGCCGACCACCAGGTCCTCCGGCTGGTCGAGCAGCCCCTGCCGGTACCGATCCGCCAGGGCGTCGGCGGTGTCGGCGCCGCGCTCCTCGGACCACAGCCACTCCGCGTAGCAGGCGAAGCCCTCGTGCAGCCAGATGTCCCGCCAGCGGGTGACGGTGACGGAGTTGCCGAACCACTGGTGCGCCAGCTCGTGGGCGATGAGCCGGTCGGTGCCGTGCTCGCCGTCGACGTGGTTGCGCCCGAACACCGCCAGGCCGTGGGCCTCGAGCGGGATCTCGAGCTCGTCGTCGGTCACGACGACCCCGTAGGCGGCGAAGGGGTACGGGCCGAACCGGTCGCCGAACAGCGCGAGCATCGCCGGCACCTGCCCGAAGTCGGTCTTCGCGGCCGCGGCGAGGTCGGCGGGGTGGTGCAGCGTGACGGGGACGTCGCCCGACCGGAGCTTCGTGGTGCGGTACCGGCCGATCTGCACCGTCGCCAGGTACGTCGCCATCGGTTCGGTCGTGGCGTAGGTCCACCGGGTGCCGACGCGGTCGCGTTCCTTCGCGAGCAGCTCGCCGTTCGCCAGGACGTCGTAGGCCGCCTCGGTCGCGATCTCGACCCGGTAGGTGGCCTTGTCGTCGGGTCGGTCGTTGCAGGGGAACCACGAGGGCGCCCCGGTCGGCTGCGCGGCGACGATGACGCCGTCGGTCAGTTCCTCCCAGCCGAGCGGTCCCCAGGGGCTCCGCACCGGCCGTGGGCTGCCGCGGTACCGCAGGTGCACCGTGAACACGGTGTCGGCGGCGATGGTCGCGGCCGGGGTGACCGTCACCTTGTGCGTCGACGAGGACACCTTCTTGGCGCGGTGCCCGTCGACGTCGACCCGGTCGACCGTCAGCCCGTGCAGGTCGAGCACGACCCGGTCGAGCGGTTCGAGGGCCCGGGCGGTGATCGTCGCCGTGCCGTCCAGGCGGTTCGTGGCGACCCGGTAGTCGAGCCGGAGGTCGTAGTGCTCGGCGCTCCACCGTCGGTCGCCGCTGTGCGGGGTGTACGGGTCGTCGTCGTCGGTGGTCGGCACGGAACCAGTCAACCGCATGGGGCCGGTCAGTCCGTCGAGGCGGTCGGACCGGCTGTCCACGGAGCGATCGGGTTGCCCGACCACCGGGACCCGGGCGGCACCTGTTCGCCGCGCATCACGAGCGACGACGGTCCGACGGTGCCGCCGGCGCCGATGCCCGCCGCGGGCAGGACGACACTGTGCGGGCCGAGGGTCGCGCCGGCGTCGAGCCGCACGGTGTCGAGCTGCATCACCCGGTCGTGGAACAGGTGCGTCTGCACGACGGTGCCCCGCGCGACCGAGGCGCCCGGCCCGATCGTGACGAGGTCGGCCTCGGGCAGCCAGTACGTCTCGAGCCAGGTGCCGCGGCCGATCGTCGCGCCGAGGCTCCGCAGCCAGACGGCCAGTGCGGGGGTGCCGGTGGCCTGCTCGGCGAACCACGGCCGGGCGACGGTCTCGACGAAGGTGTCCTGCACCTCGTTGCGCCACACGAACGACGACCAGAGCGGGTGCTCCCGAGCGGTGATCCGGCCGACGAACGCCCACTTCGCGATCGTCGACACCACGGCCGCGACGGCCCCGGCGGCGATGAGCACCGGCCCGGCGAGGAGCACCGTCCACCCGATCCCGACCGCCGACCACAGCGCAAGCAGTGCTCCGGCGACGCCGAGGGCGACGGCGCCGGAGACCATCGGCGCGACCAGGCGGAGCAGCTCCCAGCAGCCGCGGGCGACCTTGAGCCGCCGGGACGGGCGGAACGTGCGCGCCTCGTCGAACTCGGTCGTCGCGCGCCGCAGCCGCACCGGGGGCGACCCCAGCCACGACGACCCGCGCTTGGCCTTCTTCGGCACGGCGGACAGCACCGCGACCAGGGCCTCGCGCGGCACCGAGCGTCCCGCGCCCGTCATGCCGCTGTTGCCGAGGAACGCGCGGCGACCGACCTTGGACCGGCCGATCCGCACCCGTCCGCCACCGAGCTCGTACGTGGCGACCATGGTGTCGTCGGCCAGGAACGCCCCCGATGCGATCTGCGTCAGTGCCGGGATGAGCAGGACCGTCGAGATCTCGGTGTCCCGACCCACCCGGGCACCGAGCAGCCGCAGCCACACCGGCGTCACGAGCGAGGCGTACAGCGGGAACAGCAGCGTGCGCGCCGCGTCGAGCACCCGCTCGGTCGACCACACCTGCCACCCGATCCGCGACCGCACCGGGTGTCGGCCCTCGTGCAGACCGATGCCGAGCAACCGCACCGACGCCACCACGAGCAGGGCGTACACCGCGCCGGCGACGACCGTCGCCAGGGGGACGGTCGCGAGCGCACGGAGCACCGCGTCACCCAGCGTCGGTGCCCGCCCGACCAGGGCGACCGCCACCAGCAGCCCGACCGCGACCCCGACCACCGGCAGGCCGGCCACGGCCAGGGACCCGGCCCCGTACGCCAGCAGCCAGCGCCGACGGGCCGGGGGACGGGCCTCCCGGTCGTCACGAGCCGACCCGATGCGTTCCGCAGGCGCACCCGCCCACCGCTCGCCCGCGGTGACCGGCCCGCCGACGGCGGAACCCGCGGTGACCTCGGCACCCGCACCGACGTGCGCGCCGGGCAGCAGCGTCGTGCGGCTGCGCACCACGGCGTCGTCGTCGATCCGCACGTGCCCCAGGTGGAAGACGTCACCGTCGAGCCAGTGCCCGGCCAGGTCGACCTCCGGCTCGATCGACGCCCGCTTGCCGATGGTGAGCATGCCCGTCACCGGGGGCAGGGTGTGCAGGTCGACGTCCTTGCCGATCCGCGCCCCGAGCGCCCGCGCGTAGTAGCTGATCCACGGCGCACCCGCCGTCGAGGGGCCGTCGACCGCCTCGGCGATCCGCTCCGCTAGCCACACCCGCAGGTGCACCGGACCACCCCGGGGGTACGACCCCGGCCGCACCCCGGCGAGCAGCAGACGCGCGAGGACCACCGTCAGCGCCATCTTGCCGATCGGCGTCACGAACACCAGCACCGCGAGCACGAGCACCGGCCAGGGCAGCACCGGCAGGAACGGCAGCGTCGTCGCCTGCAGCACCGCAGCCACGACGGCCGTCCACGTCAGGACCCGCAGCCCCCGGAGCACCTGCACGGGCAACCCGAGCAGCGTCATGAGCAGCCCCGTCGCCGGGGGGACCGGAGCGACGTCCCGCGCCGACGCCGCCACCGGACCCGACTCGTCGAGCGCCGCCGCCAGCGCACCGATCCGCGGGTGGTCGTACACGTCCGCCACGGTCGTCGACGGGAACCGCTCCCGGATGGCCGACACCAGCTGCGCCGCCGTCAACGACCCACCACCGTGGGCGAAGAAGTCGTCGTCGACGCTCGCCACCGGCACCCCGAGGATCGCCGACCACCGCTCGGCGATCCACGCCACCGTGTCCGGCAGCATCGCCGCGTCCGACGCGCCGGGCAACGGCCACGGCAACGCCGCACGGTCGACCTTGCCCGACGTCCGCGTCGGCAGGGCGTCCACCACCGCGACGAGCGGCACCAGCGCCGCCGGCAGCTCCTCGCGCAACCGCGCGTTCGCCGCCGCCACGTCCACCGTCGCCCCGGCCACGGGGGCCACGTACCCCACGAGCACCTGGTTGCCCGCCGGGGTCCGCTGCACCACCGCCGCACCACCGGCGACGTCGTCCAACGCCTGCAGTGCAGCGTCGATCTCCCCGAGCTCGATCCGACGGCCGCCGAGCTTCACCTGGTCGTCCGCACGCCCCTGGAACACCAGCCCCTCCGGCTCGTACCGCACCAGGTCCCCGCTCCGGTACGCCCGCTCCCACCCGAGCTCGGGGAACGGCGCGTACTTCTCGGCGTCCTTCGCCGGGTCCAGGTACCGCCCCAGCCCGACACCACCGATCACCAGCTCACCGACACCCCCGGGGGCGACGCGGTTCCCCGACGCGTCGACGACCGCCAGGTCCCACCCGTCCAAGGGCAGCCCGATGCGCACCGGCTGGCTCCCGTCGAGCAGGGACCCGCACGCCACCACCGTCGCCTCGGTCGGCCCGTACGTGTTCCACACCTCACGGTCACGACTCGCGATGCGCGCCGCCAGCTCGGGCGGGCACGCCTCGCCACCGAAGATCACCAGGCGCACCTGCTCCAACGCGTCGTCCGGCCACAGCGCCGCGAGCGTCGGCACCGTCGAGACCACCGTGATCGTGTGCGCGATGAGCCACGGTCCCAGGTCCACCCCCGTCCGCACCAGCGACCGGGGAGCGGGCACCAGCGCCGCACCGTGCCCCCACGCCAGCCACATCTCCTCGCACGACGCGTCGAACGCCACGCTCAACCCCGCCAGCACCCGGTCGCCCGGCCCGATCGGCGCGGCCTGCAGGAACATCCGCGCCTCGGCGTCCACGAACGCGGCAGCGGACCGGTGCGTCACCGCGACGCCCTTCGGCACACCCGTCGACCCGGACGTGAAGATGATCCACGCGTCGTCGGTCTCGCGGGGGACCTCGGCGCTCGCCGCAGGGTCCGTCACCGGGAGTTCCGCACCGTCGCGGTCCCGCAGGACCCCGCCGGCACCGATCACGCCGACCACACCGGCCTCGCCGAACACCAGGGTGGCGCGTTCCTCGGGGTCGTCGGCGTCGACGGGCACGTAGGCGGCCCCGGCGGCCAGCACGGCGAGGATCGACAGGTACAGGTCGGGTCCGCCGGAGGGGATCCGCACGCCGACCCGGTCACCCCGCCGGACGCCGCGTCGGGCGAGGTCGTCGGCCTGCGCCCGCACCAGGTCGAGCAGGGCCGCGTAGTCGACGGTGCCGGCGGGGTCCTCGAGTGCGGTCGCGTCCGGGTGCGTCGCGGCGGTGGCTGCCAGCACGTCGAACAGGGTCCGTGGTGCGGGGGCGTGCCCGCCGCGCGCGAGTTCGTGCTGCGGGTTCCCGGTGGCGGTGGTCATCGAGGCCTCTTCCCGGTCGCGTGCGGGACGACCGGCCCGTGATCCTAGGGGGTGCACGTGACGTGTCGGGAAACTCCGGCGGCTCGGCAGCGGGGCACACTCCGTGCGCAGCTCGCCACCCGACCAGACGCGCCCACGAAACGCGCGACGATCCACATCGTCCACGACCCACGCCACGATCCCGGAGAAGCCTCAACGGGAGAAAGTCGCCGCAGGCGACATCGCGCGCAGCTGACTGAGCGAAGCGAAGACAACTGCTTGCGCGGAAGTGTGACAGTGCCCCCAGGAGGATTCGAACCTCCGCCCCTGCCTCCGGAGGGCAGTGCTCTATCCCCTGAGCTATGGGGGCCGAGGGGTGTCACCAACCGTAGCAGGTCCGGCGGGCGGTGCCGGACAGCGCGTGTCGCGCTGTGGAGGCGGCCGCCTGCGGACGGGAGGCCCGGGACGGCCCCGCACCGTGCCTCCCGTCCGTCTCGGCGCGTCCCGTGCGCCGGAGCGCCGGTGTCAGCCCGTCGGCGTGGCGGAGGCGGTCGGCTGCACCGCGGCGCGCACCGCGTCGACCACGGGCTGCGCGCCGCCCGGCTCGGTGAAGAGCGTCGACTCGGCGGTGATCCAGTACGGGTCGGCGAAGGCGTCGGCGCGACCCTGCTCGCCGTCCAGCGCGAAGTACCCCTCGACGTCGTACGTGGGGACGGACCCGCCCCGCTCGTACAGGGCGTCCTTCAGGTTGGTGAGCGACTTCTCAGGCAGGTGGGCGACGGCGACCGTGACGGTGGTGGCGTCGGCGTCGGTGCTCACGTACCGGCAGACACGGCCCCGCTGGTCGGCGATCGTGGCGGCGGGGGAGCCCTCCGCCGGGGTGAACGCGTCGTCGAGCGCGAACGTCTGCCCGTACACCGACAGGGCGTCGGGGGGCAGGAGTTCGGCGCAGCGCTGCGACACGGGGGTGCCGGCGGGGGTCGGGCTCGCCGAGGGCGTCCGGTCCCCGCCGCCCGCGCACCCGGTGAGCGCGAGGGCTGCTGCGGTGGCGAGTGTGGCGACGGTGCGCGCCCGGGTCCGGCTGCGTGGGGGCATCACGACATGATCCAGCACCGACCGGAAGGGACCTGAGCGTCCCGGTAGACTCGTTCCCCGTGACTCCTGCCGAACTCTCCGCTGCGTACCTGTCGATCCTGACCGGGATCGTCGAGCGACGAGGCGCGTCCGACACCGTGACGATCGGGGAGTCCCACGTGGCGCTCGAGCGGCCGAAGAACCGCGCGCACGGCGACTGGGCCTCGAACGCCGCGATGCAGCTGGCGAAGCGGCTCGGCACGAACCCGCGCGAACTCGCGACCGAGATCGCCGGCGAGCTGACCGAGCTCGACGGCGTGGCGTCGGTCGACGTCGCCGGCCCCGGCTTCATCAACATCACGCTCGAGGCCGCCGCCGCCGGCGAGATCGCGCGGACCATCGTCGAGTCGGGCAGTGCCTTCGGCGCCGGCGACCTGTACGACGGCGTGCGGATCAACCTGGAGTTCGTGTCCGCGAACCCGACCGGACCGATCCACATGGGCGGTGTCCGCTGGGCGGCCGTGGGGGACAGCCTGGCCCGCGTGTTCCAGACGCAGGGCGCCCTGGTGACCCGCGAGTACTACTTCAACGACCACGGCGCGCAGATCGACCGCTTCGCCCGGTCCCTGGTGGCGAGCGCCCTCGGTGAGCCCACGCCGGAGGACGGCTACGGCGGCGCCTACATCGCCGAGATCGCCGCCCGGGTCATCGCGACCCTGCCCGCGACGACGGACGTGCGCGACCTGCCCCGCGACGAGGCGCAGGAGCTGTTCCGCCGCGAGGGCGTCGACTTCATGTTCGCCGACATCAAGGCGTCGCTGCACGACTTCGGCGTCGACTTCGACGTCTACTTCCACGAGAACGCGCTGCACGAGTCGAAGGCCGTCGAGCGCGCCATCGACCGGCTGCGGTCGGCCGGCGTGATGTACGAGGCCGAGGGTGCCGAGTGGCTCCGCACCACCGACTTCGGCGACGACCGCGACCGCGTCGTCATCAAGTCCGACGGGGAGCCCGCGTACATCGCCGGCGACCTGGCGTACTACCTGGACAAGCGCGAGCGCGGGTTCGAGCGCAACCTCATCATGCTCGGCGCGGACCACCACGGCTACGTCGGCCGCATGATGGCGATGTGCGCGGCCTTCGGCGACGAGCCGGGCACGAACCTCGAGATCCTGATCGGGCAGATGGTCAACCTGCTCAAGGACGGCGAGCCGATGCGCATGTCGAAGCGCGCCGGCACGATCGTCACGATGGAGGACCTGGTCGACGCCGTCGGCGTCGACGCCGGGCGGTACTCGCTCGTCCGGTTCGCCAGCGACACCGCGATCGACATCGACCTCGACCTGCTCGTCAAGCGCACGAACGACAACCCCGTGTTCTACGTGCAGTACGCCCACGCCCGCACGCAGTCGGTGGCCCGCAACGCCGAGGCCGCCGGGGTCGACCGGTCGGTGTTCGACGCCTCGCTGCTGACGCACGACTCCGAGGGCGCGCTCCTCGGGGCCCTCGCCGAGTACCCGCGCGTGGTGCGCCAGGCCGCCGAGCTACGCGAGCCGCACCGCATCGCCCGGTACATCGAGCAGCTGGCGGGGCTGTACCACCGCTGGTACGACTCCTGCCGCGTCACGCCCCTCGGCGACGAGCCCGTGACCGACCTGCACCGCACCCGCCTGTGGCTGAACGACGCCACGGGGCAGGTCGTCCGCAACGGCCTGGGTCTGCTCGGCGTGAGCGCCCCCGCCCGCATGTAGCCGAGCCCGCTCGAGCGGCGCGGAACACCCCCGCACAACCGGAGTGAGCCCGAGCCGCGCAATCGCGCGGTTCGGGCTCACTCCGGTTGTGCGCAGGGCGCCGTCGCGCCCCCGCACGGTCATCGCGCCCCGGTGAGCCGGGGCGCAACGACCGTGACGGGGCGCGACCGAGCGCGCGCGCCCGCCGTCGCGCGCCTCGACCCCGGCGCGACCGAGCGCGCGCGCCTCGGCGCCCGCGCCTCCAGGCGGCCTGCCGGGACGGGCTGGCAGGGTGGGACGCATGTCCCTCGCCGCCGACCGCCCCCGCGCCCGCCGCCGCCGCTGGCCCGTCGTCCTGCTCGTGGTCGTCGTCGTGTTCGCCGCCCTCGTCGTGATCGCCGAGTTCGTGCTGCGCGGCGTCGTCGACCGGGTCATCACCCAGCAGGTCGAGCAGTCGCTGCCGGACGGCACGACCGGGCAGGTCGACGCCCACGCCGAGGGCGTCGTCATCCCGCAGCTCGTCAGCGGCACGCTCGACCGCGTCGAGATCTCCTCGGCCGAGCTCACGGTCGACGGCATCCCGCTCGCCGCCGACGTCACCGCGCGAGACGTCCCGGTCGACGGCCAGGGCGAGGTCCGCGACGTCGAGGGCACCGTCACCCTGGCGTCCACGAGCGTGAAGGACCTGGCGAAGTACAGCCCGCTGTTCGACCGGCTGACCCTCGTCGACGACGGCGTCGAGCTGTCCGGCTCGACCGCCGTGCTCGGGTACGACATCACCTACGCGGCGAAGGGCGGCGTGGTCGCACAGGACGACGGCCGCGGCATCACGATCACCCCGGAGAGCGTCCGGATCACCAACTCGGACCTCGGGCTCAAGGTCGACTCGATCCCCGGCGTCACGGGCGTCCCGGTGCAGGTCTGCACGGCGCAGTTCCTGCCCGAGGCGCTGCGCGTGCGCTCGCTCGACGTCTCGAGGTCGGACGCGACGGTCCGCATCACGGCCGACTCGCTGCCGCTCACCGAGGACGGCCTGCGCACCGTCGGCAGCTGCGGGTGACCCCGTCGCGTCACACGGCCGGGAGGCGCGGCTCGCGTCGGTAGGATCGGGTCCCGTGAGCGAGAACCCCCTTGCACCGCCGCGGCTGCGGTTCCCGACGGACGCCTCCGGACTGGTGGACCGCATCTGGCCCGCGTCCGCGACGCGGACCGACGACGGCACGATGGCGATCGGCGGCGTCAGCGCGACGGACCTCGTCGCGCAGTTCGGCACGCCGCTGTACGTCGTCGACGAGCGCGACGTGCAGTCCCGCGCCGTCCGCGTGCGGAACGCGTTCGCCGAGGCGTTCGAGCGCATCGGCAGCCACGCGCACGTCTACTACGCCGGCAAGGCCTTCCTGACGACGCAGGTCGTGGCGTGGATGGCCGAGGCGGGCCTGCGCGTCGACGTCTGCACCGGTGGCGAACTCGCGGTCGCCCTGGCCGGCGGGATGGACCCGGGCCGGCTCGGGTTCCACGGCAACGACAAGTCCGACGCCGAGATCGCCCGCGCGGTCAAGGTCGGGGTCGGCACGCTCGTGCTGGACAGCCACGAAGAGGTGGGGCGCGTCGCCCGGGCAGCGGCCGAGGCCGGTGTGGTGCAGCGGGTGCGCATCCGCATCAACAGCGGCGTGCACGCATCGACCCACGAGTACCTCGCCACGGCGCGCGAGGACCAGAAGTTCGGCATCCCGCTCACCGAGGCCGTGGCGGTGGCCGAAGCCGTGCGCGCGGAGCCCTCGCTCGCCTTCGTCGGACTGCACTCGCACATCGGCTCGCAGATCTTCGACGAGTCCGGGTTCCGCGAGGCGGCTCGGCGCCTGATGGACGTGCACGCGACCCTCGTGGCCGCCGGCCCGGTGCCGGAGCTCAACCTCGGCGGTGGCTGGGGCATCGACTACACCGAGGCCGACTCGGCGTTCGAACCCGAGGACGTCGCCGAGGCCCTCGCCACGATCGTCGCCGAGGCCTGCGCGGAGCGTGGCATCCCGGTGCCCGACATCGCGGTGGAGCCCGGCCGGTACATCGTCGGTCCGGCCGGCATCACGCTGTACTCGGTCGGCACGATCAAGCCCGTGACGCTGGAACTCGACCCGCCCGTGTCCGACGGGACCGAGCAGGTGCTCGCGACCGAGGACCACGCCCTCGCCGCCGACGCGCCGACCGCGAAGGCCGCCACCCGCACCTACGTGTCCGTCGACGGCGGCATGAGCGACAACGCCCGCCCGGCGCTGTACGGCGCCGACTACACGGCACGGCTCGCCCGGACCTCCGACGCCCCCGCGGTGCTGACCCGCGTCGTCGGCAAGCACTGCGAGAGCGGCGACGTCGTCGTGAACGACGAGTACCTGCCCGGCGACGTGCAGCGCGGCGACCTGCTCGCCGTGGCCGCGACCGGTGCCTACTGCTGGAGTCTCGCGAGCAACTACAACCACGTCGGTCGCCCGCCGGTCGTCGCGGTGGCCGACGGCGCAGCCCGTATCCTCGTGCGGGGCGAGTCGATCGACGACCTCCTCGCCCGTGACACCGGGGTCGTGCCCGTGCCCCTCGACGGCAGCGGCCACTGACCCCCGACCCGACGGGCCCGGCCCGATGACAGGAACCACCAGATGATCGAATACCGCAACGTCCGCGTCGCGCTGCTCGGGGCCGGCTCGGTCGGATCCCAGGTCGCGCGGCTCCTCCTCGAGCACGGCGACGAACTGGCCTCGCGAGCCGGTGCCGGCCTCGAGCTGGTCGGGATCGCCGTGCGCGACGTCGACGCGCCCCGCGACGTCGAGCTGCCGAAGGAGCTCTTCACCACGGACGCCGAGTCGCTCATCCTCGGCGCGGACATCGTGGTCGAGCTCATCGGCGGCATCGAGCCGGCGCGCACCCTGGTGCTGCAGGCGCTGCAGTCCGGTGCGGACGTCGTCACCGGCAACAAGGCCCTGCTCGCGACCCACGGCCCGGAGCTCTTCGCCGCCGCCGAGCAGGTCGGCGCGCAGCTGTACTACGAGGCCGCCGTCGCCGGTGCGATCCCGATCATCCGCCCCCTGCACGACTCGCTCGCGGGGGACCGCATCGTGCGGATCATGGGCATCGTCAACGGAACCACGAACTTCATCCTCGACCTGATGGACCGCGAGGGGGCCACGTTCGAGGACGCCCTGGCGACCGCGACCGAACTCGGGTACGCCGAGGCCGACCCGACCGCCGACGTCGAGGGCTACGACGCCGCGCAGAAGGCCGCGATCCTGGCCTCGCTGGCGTTCCACACCTCGGTGCCGCTCAGCGCCGTGCACCGCGAGGGCATCACGTCGGTCACGATCGACCAGGTCCGCGCCGCACGCAAGGCCGGCTACGTCGTGAAGATCCTGGCGACCGCCGAGCGGCTGACCGACGACGACGGCCGTGAGGGCGTCAGCGCCCGCGTCTACCCGGCACTCGTGCCCGAGGCACACCCGCTCGCGAGCGTGCACGGCGCGAAGAACGCCGTCTTCGTCGAGGCCGAGGCCGCTGGCGACCTCATGTTCTACGGCGCCGGCGCCGGCGGCGTCGAGACGGCCTCCGCGGTGCTCGGCGACCTGGTGTCCGCCGCCCGTCGCCACGTCATCGGCGGTCCCGGCGTCGCCGAGTCGACGCAGTCGGAACTGCCCGTCTTCCCGATCGGCGCGGTGCGCACGAGCTACCAGATCACGCTGCACGTCGCGGACGCCCCCGGCGTGCTGTCGACGGTGGCCGGCGTGCTCGCGAAGCACGGCGTCAGCGTCGAGACGGTGGAGCAGACGACCACCGGCACCGCCGAGGGCACGGCCACGCTCGTCATCGGCACGCACCTGGCGCGCGAGGCGGACCTCGCGGACACGGTCGTCGCCCTCGGCGACGAGGACGTCGTCCTGGACGTCACCAGCGTCCTGCGGATCGTCGGCGCCTGACGCGCCCACGGGCCTCCAGACCGCACACCGAGCCCCACCCAGACCGAACCACCGGACAGAGAGAGAAGCCTGATGGCCCACCAGTGGCAGGGAGTCCTGCGCGAGTACGCCGACCGACTCGACGTGACCGAGGCGACGCCCGTCGTCACGCTCGGTGAGGGCGGCACGCCGCTCATCCCCGCCCGGCGCCTGTCCGAGCGCACCGGCGCGGACGTCTACGTCAAGTTCGAGGGCATGAACCCGACCGGGTCCTTCAAGGACCGCGGCATGACGATGGCGATCTCGAAGGCCGTGGAGCACGGCGCGAAGGCCGTCATCTGCGCCTCGACCGGCAACACCAGCGCCTCGGCCGCCGCGTACGCCACGCACGCCGGCATCACCGCCGCGGTGCTCGTGCCCGAGGGCAAGATCGCGATGGGCAAGCTCAGCCAGGCCGTCGCCCACGACGCCCAGCTGCTGCAGGTGCAGGGCAACTTCGACGACTGCCTCGACATCGCCCGCGACCTGGCGGCGAACTACCCGGTGCACCTCGTCAACTCGGTCAACAACGACCGCATCGAGGGGCAGAAGACCGCCGCGTTCGAGGTCGTCGACGTGCTCGGGGACGCCCCGGACTTCCACTTCCTGCCGGTCGGCAACGCGGGCAACTACACCGCGTACTCCCGCGGGTACCGCGAGGACGTCGCCGCCGGGCGCAGCACCAAGCTGCCCCGGATGTTCGGGTTCCAGGCCGCCGGCTCCGCGCCGATCGTGCGCGGCGAGGTCGTCCGCCACCCGGACACCATCGCCTCCGCGATCCGCATCGGCAACCCGGCGTCGTGGCAGTTCGCCCTCGAGGCCCGCGACGAGACCGACGGGTACTTCGGCGCGATCTCCGACGAGGCGATCCTCGCCGCGCACCACATCCTGTCGGCCGAGGTCGGCGTCTTCGTCGAGCCCGCGTCGGCCATCGGTGTCGCCGGTCTGCTCGAGCGCGCCGACGCCGGCATCGTGCCGAAGGGCGCGACGGTCGTCATCACCGTCACCGGCCACGGCTTGAAGGACCCGCAGTGGGCCCTCCGCACGCAGGACGGCGGCGAGGTCACCCCGACGAGCGTGCCGGTCGACACGAAGTCGATCGCCGACGTGCTCGGACTGGTCAGCGAGCAGTGAGCGCCGACCGCTCGTCCGGACCGGGGGAGGGCATCACCGCCCACAGTGCTGTACCGGCCGGACGGGCGGTCCACGCTGACCGGGCGCTCCCGTCGGGGAAGGCGGTGCGCGTGCGCGTCCCGGCGACCTCGGCGAACCTCGGCCCGGGCTTCGACTCCCTCGGCCTTGCGCTGTCGCTGTACGACGAGGTCCTGGTGCGCGTGCGCCCGGAGCCCGGCGCGACGGTGACCGTCGACGGCGTCGGTGCCGGCGAGGTCGCCACCGACGACACGAACCTGGTCGTGCGGGCGATCCGTCACGGCCTCGAGCACGCCGGCGTCCCGCAGCCCGGGCTCGAGCTGCACGCCACCAACGCGATCCCGCACGGTCGGGGCCTCGGGTCGTCCGCGGCGGCGATCGTGGCCGGCCTGATGGCGGCGCGCGGACTGCTCGACGGTGTCGCGGACCTCGACGCCTCGACGCTGCTGACCCTGGCCACCGAGATGGAGGGGCACCCCGACAACGTCGCCCCGGCGCTGTTCGGCGGCCTGACGATCGCGTGGATGACGGCGGACGGCCCCGCGTACAAGCGGCTGCTGGTGCACCGCGGTGTCGCGCCCGTGGTGTTCGTGCCGACCTCGACCCTGTCGACGAAGCTCGCCCGCTCCCTGCAGCCCGAGCAGGTCCCGCACGCCGACGCCGCGTTCAACGTCTCCCGGTCCGCCCTGCTCGTCGCGGCGCTCATCCAGAGCCCCGAGCTGCTGCTGGCCGCCACCGAGGACCGCCTGCACCAGGCGTACCGCGCGAGCGCCATGCCGGAGACCGACGGCCTGATCCGACTGCTCCGACAGCACGGGCTCGCCGCTGTCGTGTCCGGTGCTGGGCCGAGCCTGCTCGTGCTCGGCAGCGACCCGGCGCAGCGCCTGACCGCGGCCGACCTGGTGCAGCGACACGCCGAATCCGACTGGCGGCCCCTCATGCTGGCCG
Organism: Curtobacterium oceanosedimentum; assembly: GCF_020297365.1. Lineage (GTDB taxonomy): Bacteria > Actinomycetota > Actinomycetes > Actinomycetales > Microbacteriaceae > Curtobacterium. Next base: position 25,193 of record NZ_JAIXIG010000032.1, on the reverse strand, counting down.
TCGATCTCGGTGGTGCTACAGTGGCAGCGCACTCGGCGCTCGAAGCCGAACCCGCGTAACCGTACGGATTGCTCGTCCTCCAGGACCGCTCCGACGACGTCGCAGGGTCCGGTGCGCGAGTGTGCATCTCTTTCTGATCACCGAATCCCGATCCGTCGTCTGAACGGCGGTCGATGCTCACCGGAGCATCCGGGACGGTGGAAACTCTCCGCGTTCTGCGGTTCGAAAGGAAACACCGACCTTGACCGACAACAACTCCGCCCAGGTGGAGATCCCCAGCGATCTGCGCGCCCTCCGTCTGCCGGAGCTCCAGCGCATCGCCTCCTCGCTCGGCATCACCGGGCTCTCGAAGCTCCGCAAGGGCGACCTGATCGCCTCCATCGAGGACAAGCGCCCCGTCGCCGACGAGACCCCGGCACCCGTCGCCGAGAGCCCCGCCGAGCCGGCCGCCACCGCGCAGCCGACCCTGCCGGAGCCCGCCGAGACCCCCGCGCAGCCCGCTGCCGAGGCACCCGTCGCCGACCCCGAGGCACCCGCCGAGTCCGCAGCCCCCAGCCGTGCCCGTCGTTCGCGCCGCGCGTCGTCCGGTGGCACCGTGAACGCCGCGCCGACCTCGGCCGCCGAGCACACCAACCACGGTCAGACCGGCACCGAGGACCTGCTCGCCGGGCTCGACCAGGTCCGCGCCGAGAAGGACGCGCAGGAGGCCGCCCAGACCGGTTCCCAGCGTCGCGGCCGCGGTCGTGGCAACGCCGACCAGCAGGCCCAGCAGGCCCAGCAGTCGCAGCAGGCCCAGCAGTCGCAGGCGCCGGCCCAGGCCGAGCAGCAGGACGCGCAGGCCCCGACCTCCGCTGCCCAGTCCGACCAGTCCGAGCAGGACCAGAACGACTCGGGCGACCAGAACGCCGAGCAGGGCGAGGGCGGCTCGCGCCGCGGTCGCCGCAGCCGCGGTCGCGGTCGTGGTCGTGGGCAGAACGCCGAGAACGGCGAGCAGCAGAACGGCGACCAGAACGCCGGTCAGCAGAACGCCCAGCAGAACGGCGGCCAGCAGAACGGCGGCCAGAAGCAGAACGGCCAGCAGAACCAGCAGAACCAGCAGAACGGCCAGCAGAACCAGCAGGCCGAGCAGCAGAACGGCCAGGCCAAGCAGGCCGAGGCGAAGCAGGACGACAAGGCCGACCAGAAGCAGAACGGCGGCCAGAAGCAGCAGCAGACCAGCGGTCAGCAGAAGCAGCAGCAGCAACAGCACGCCGACGAGGCCGAGAGCGGCCGCAGCCGTCGTCAGCGCGACCGCAAGCGCGGCCGTGGCGGCCAGAACGACGACTTCGAGCCCGAGGTCACCGAGGACGACGTCCTGATCCCGATCGCGGGCATCCTCGACGTCCTCGACAACTACGCCTTCGTCCGCACCACCGGCTACCTGCCCGGCCCGAGCGACGTCTACGTGTCCCTCGGCCAGGTGAAGAAGTACCACCTGCGCAAGGGCGACGCGGTCGTCGGGTCGATCAAGCAGCCGCGCGACGGTGAGCAGCAGAGCCGCCAGAAGTACAACGCGCTCGTCGCCGTCGAGTCGATCAACGGCCAGACCGCCGACGAGGCAGCGGCCCGCGTCGACTTCACCGACCTGACCCCGCTGTACCCGAACGAGCGCCTGCGCCTCGAGACGGAGCCCGGCAAGCTGTCGACCCGCATCATCGACCTGGTGTCGCCGATCGGCAAGGGCCAGCGCGGCCTCATCGTCTCGCCGCCCAAGGCCGGCAAGACCGTCGTGCTCCAGGCCATCGCCGACGCCGTCGCCAAGAACAACCCCGAGGCGCACCTCATGGTCGTCCTCGTCGACGAGCGGCCCGAAGAGGTCACCGACATGCAGCGTTCGGTGAAGGGCGAGGTCATCGCCTCGACCTTCGACCGTCCCGCCGAGGACCACACGACGGTCGCCGAGCTCGCCATCGAGCGTGCCAAGCGCCTGGTCGAGCTGGGCCACGACGTCGTGCTGCTGCTCGACTCGATCACCCGTCTGGGCCGTGCGTACAACCTGTCCACGCCGCCGTCGGGCCGCGTGCTCTCCGGTGGCGTCGACTCCGCCGCGCTCTACCCGGCGAAGCGGTTCTTCGGCGCCGCCCGCAACATCGAGGACGGAGGCTCGCTGACCATCCTCGCCACGGCGCTCGTCGAGACCGGCTCCAAGATGGACGAGGTGATCTTCGAGGAGTTCAAGGGCACCGGCAACATGGAGCTCCGCCTGAACCGCCACCTCGCCGACAAGCGGATCTTCCCGGCGGTCGACATCAACGCCTCGGGCACCCGTCGCGAGGAGCAGCTGCTCTCCGCCGACGAGGTCACGATCACGTGGCGGCTGCGTCGTGCCCTCGCCGGGCTCGACACGCAGCAGGCGCTCGACGTCGTGCTGCGGAACCTCAAGGAGACGCAGTCGAACGTGGAGTTCCTGGTCCAGATCCAGAAGTCGGTGCCGGCGACCAACGGTCACCACGGCAACGGCCACCAGGAGTAACGCGTGTTCGAGTCGGTGGCAGGGCTGCTGGCGGAACACGAGGACCTGACGCAGCAGCTGTCGGACCCCGCGCTCCACGCCGATGCGGCCCGGGCGAAGAAGGTGAACCGGCGCTACGCCGAGCTCAACCAGATCAAGTCGGCGTACGAGTCCTGGCAGGCGGCGGGGGACGACCTCGCCGCCGCCCAGGAACTCGCACGCGAGGACGAGGCGTTCGCGGACGAGGTCCCGGCGCTCGAGGAGCAGCTGGCGGAGCGCCAGGAGCGCCTCCGGCGGTTGCTCATCCCGCGCGACCCGGACGACGGCCGTGACGTCATCATGGAGATCAAGGGCGGCGAGGGCGGCGAGGAGTCGGCGCTGTTCGCGGCCGACCTGCTGCGCATGTACTCGCACTACGCCGAGACGAAGGGCTGGAAGGTCGAGCTCCTCGAGCGCACCGAGTCCGACCTCGGCGGCTACAAGGACGTCCAGGTCGCGATCAAGTCGAACACGACCGATCCGTCGCAGGGTGTCTGGGCGCACCTGAAGTACGAGGGCGGGGTGCACCGCGTGCAGCGGGTGCCGGCGACCGAGTCGCAGGGGCGCATCCACACCTCGACCACCGGCGTGCTGGTGTTCCCCGAGGTGGACGAGCCCGAAGAGGTCCAGATCAACCAGAACGACCTGAAGATCGACGTCTACCGGTCCTCCGGGCCCGGCGGGCAGTCCGTCAACACGACGGACTCCGCGGTCCGCATCACCCACCTGCCCACGGGCATCACGGTGGCGATGCAGAACGAGAAGTCGCAGCTGCAGAACCGCGAGGCCGGCATGCGCGTCCTGCGCGCCCGCATCCTCGCGCGCCAGCAGGAGGAGCTCGACGCCATCGCCTCGGACGCGCGCAAGTCGCAGATCCGCGGCATGGACCGCTCGGAGCGCATCCGCACGTACAACTTCCCGGAGAACCGCATCGCGGACCACCGCACCGGGTACAAGGCGTACGACCTGGACCGCGTGATGAACGGTGCGCTCGAGCCCGTCGTCCAGTCCGCCATCCAGGCGGACGAAGAGGCACGTCTGGCCGCCATCGGCGACCAGGACGCCTAGGCCTGGAGGCCCGGATCACCGCCGACACGCCCGTCACCTTCGCCGCGGACCGACTCCTCAGGGAGGCGGCCGCGGCGCTCGGTGCGTCCGGGGTGCCCACCGCGCAGGTCGACGCCGAACTGCTCCTCGCCTGGGCGACCGGCACGTCGCGCGGAGCCGTCCAGGCACGCGCGCTGACGGGCGGAGCGATCGCGGGGGAGCACATCGAGCGCTTCCGGCACGCGATCGCCCGGCGCCGCACGCGTGAGCCGCTGCAGCACATCACGGGCGAGGCGTACTTCCGTGCCCTGACGCTCGCTGTGGGTCCCGGTGTGTTCGTGCCGCGGCCGGAGACCGAGGGCGTCGTGCAGTTCGGCATCGACGCGCTGCGTGCGGCCGCGGTGCCGGCGCCGGTGGCCGTCGACCTGGGGTCCGGCAGCGGGGCCATCGCCATCGCGATGGACACCGAGGTGCCGAACGCCGTGGTCTACGCCGTCGAACGCTCTCCCGAGGCCCTGCCCTGGACCCGGCGCAACGTCGAGGCCCACGGTGGCACGGTCCGGCTCGTCGAGGGCGACCTGGCCGACGCGCTGCCCGAACTCGACGGCACCGTCTCCGTCGTCGTGTCGAACCCGCCCTACGTGCCCGACGACGCGGTCCCGATCGACCCCGAGGTCCGCGACCACGACCCGGCGATGGCGCTGTACGGCGGGCCGGACGGCCTCGACGCCGTGCGAGCACTGGCCGAGACCGCCTGGCGCCTGCTCGTGCCCGGGGGAGTCCTGGTCGTCGAGCACGCCGAGCCGCAGGGCGCCGGCGTCCGACAGGTCCTGGCGCGCCGGGGGTTCCGCACCCCGGAGACGCACGTCGACCTGACGGGGCGCGACCGCACGACCACCGCGACGCGCTAGCCGGACGCGAGCCGCGCCTCCCGTCCGGCGGGTGCGGCGCTCGTCAGGCGACGGGGGAGGCCTGGCGCTGTGCCGCGACGAAGGCGCGGACGTGCTCGCGCAGGTCGGTGTCGTGCTCGACGAGGACGGCGTGGATCCCGACGCTCCGGGCGCCGGCCACGTTCTCGGGCATGTCGTCGGCGAAGAAGGTGCGCTCGGCCGGGACGCCGTGGTGCTCGACCGCGCGCAGGAAGACCTCGGGTTCGGGCTTCCGGGCGCCGAAGTTGCTCGTGGTGTCCAGGTGCTCGCCGAACACCGCGGGCAGGGACGGCGCCCACTGGTGGATCCAGCGTCCGGCGAGCGGACCGTTGTTCGTGAGCAGGCCGACACGCCCGTGCTCCGCGGCGATGCGGACGGCCTCGATGCGCTCGGGCAGCTCCGTCATCGCGGAACCCCTGATCCGGGCCCACTCGGCCTCGGGGACCTCGCACTCCATGGCCTCGGCGAAGGCCGCCAGGTAGGTGTCGCCGTCGGTGAACCCACCGGCCTCGGCACGCATCTCGTGGCCGCAGTCCCACCACCGCCGACGGAGCTCCTGGAACGGGTGGCCGGTGAGCTCGGAGAGTGCCGCCATGCGCACCCGCCAGTCGTACCGGACCAGGACGTCGTCCATGTCGAAGAGGAACAGGAGCGGGGGTGCGGGCGTCTCGTTCACGATGTCCTCCATTGTGGCGCACTATCATCGTCGAGTCATGGCCTCCCGATACGACTGCACCGACTCCGACGGGCTCCTGACCGGGATGCGGCTCGCGCGAGCCGCCCTCGGGCGCGGAGAGCTCGTCGTCGTCCCCACCGACACGGTCTACGGCCTCGCCGCCGACGCCTTCAGCGCGACGGCCGTGCAGCGCCTGCTCGACGCGAAGGGGCGGACGCGCCAGTCGCCGCCGCCGGTGCTCATCCCCGGACCGCCCACGCTCGACGCCCTCGCCAGCGAGGTGCCGCAGGCGGTGCGCGACCTGGTCGCGGAGTTCTGGCCGGGTGGCCTGACCGTCATCCTGCGCGCCCAGCCCTCGCTCGACTGGGACCTCGGCGAGACCCGGGGCACGGTCGCCCTGCGGATGCCGGACTCGCGGATCGCGCTCGAGCTGCTGCAGGAGGTCGGGCCGCTCGCGGTCTCCTCCGCGAACTCGACCGGTGACCCGGCCGCCATGGACGTCGACGCGGCCGAGGGCATGCTCGGCGACAGCGTCGCGATCTACCTGGACGGCGGGCCGATCGGCGCGCACGACGGCTTCGCGGCCAGCACCGGGTCGACGATCGTCGACGCGACCGGCTTGTCGGAGGGCGGGACGCTCCGCATCGTCCGGCACGGGGTGATCCCCGACGAGGAGATCATCCGGGTCGTCGGAGCCGACCTCGTCACATGAAGTACTACCTGCTCGCGGGGGCCATCGCCGCGGCCGTCAGCTTCGTGATGAGCCTGATCGTCTGGAAGCTCGGGCTGAAGTACAAGTGGTACCCGCAGGTCCGCGAACGCGACGTGCACCGCACGCCCACGCCGCGGCTCGGCGGGATCGCGATGTACATCGGCGTCATCGTCTCGCTGCTCGCCGCCTGGTTCCTGTTCCCCTCGATCGCCGGGACCGACTACTTCCGGTTGGTGTTCTCCGAACCGGGCCGGGTGCTCGCGGTGCTCGGGGGAGCGACCATCATCGTGGTGCTCGGTGTCGCCGACGACATCTGGGACCTCGACTGGATGACGAAGCTCGCGGGGCAGATCATCGCCGCGGGCATCCTCGCGTGGCAGGGCGTGGCGATCGTCTCGTTGCCCATCGGCAACACGCTGGGCGTCGGGTCGTCCTACATGAGCCTGATCTTCACCGTGTTGGCGGTGGTGCTCGTGATGAACGCGGTGAACTTCATCGACGGGCTCGACGGGCTGGTGGCCGGCGTCGCGATCATCGCCGGCGGGGTCTTCTTCCTCTACACGTTCTTCATCAACCGCGTGGTCGTGCAGACCGAGTTCTTCTTCAATCTGCCGTCGCTGCTGACGGCGGTCCTGGTCGGTGCGTGCTTCGGCTTCCTCATCCTCAACTGGCACCCCGCCAAGCTGTTCATGGGCGACGCCGGTGCCCTGCTCGTCGGGTTCCTCATGGCGACGAGCGCGGTGTCGGTCACGGGCAACATCGACCCGGCGGCGGTGCAGACACGCCAGGCGCTCCTGCCGGCGTTCATCCCGATCCTGCTGCCGTTCGCGATCCTCATCGTGCCGATCCTGGACTTCGGGCTCGCCGTCACCCGACGGCTCAGCGCGGGGAAGTCGCCGTTCTCGGCCGACCGGAAGCACCTGCACCACCGTCTGCTCGACATGGGGCACTCGCACTTCCACGCCGTGCTCATCTTCTACGCGTGGACGGCCACCGTCGCCGTCGGGTGCCTGCTGTTCCTGTTCGTCGACTGGTACTGGGTCGCCGTGTTCGTGTCGGTCGGGTTCGTCGTGTGCGGCGTCTTCACCTTCGCGCCGCTCGGCCGGAAGCGCACCGAGATCGCCGCCCAGACCGCCGACCGGTCCGCCGCCGTGGTGGACGCCAGCCTCGACCCGCTCGACCGGGCCGCCAACGACCGAACGATCCCTGGAGACATCACGTGACCGCACCGAACGCGCTCGACCACGTCCGGCCGGTGTTCCGCCGCATCATCACCTGGGGAGCGGTCCTCGCCGTCGCCCTGGCGGTGGTCGGCGGGCTCATCGGGTTCCTCGTCGCGGACGGCCCCGGGCTCGTCGGCGGCCTGCTCGGCGCGGTGCTCAGCGTCGTGTTCCTCGGGCTCACCGCGGTGAGCGTCCTCGTGGCGCTGCGCGTGTCGAAGGGGCAGATGATCTCCGGAGCGTTCTTCGGCATCGTGATGGGCACCTGGCTGCTGAAGTTCATCGTCTTCATCGTCCTGCTCGTCCTGCTCAAGGACCGCGAGTGGGTCGACTTCCCGGTGCTGGCCATCGTCATCATCGCCGGCGTCGTTGGCTCCCTGGTCATCGACGTCGTCGCCGTCGCGAAGGCCCGCATCCCGATCGGCGTGCGCCTGCCCGGCGACGACGGCGTCGGCTCAGCGGACGCTGGGAACGCGACCCCCCGCAACTGAGAAGCCGGGAAGCCTCTCGCACCTGATAGGCTTCTCGACGTCCGCTTCCGGAGCCTCGCTCGGGCGGACAAGCCTCCACAACGTCCACCATCGCGTGCCATGATGTGCGCGCGCCGACACAGGAGACAGCGCTGCTATCCCACGCTCTTCCCCTGTCCCTCTCCGCTGCGGTTGACACCGTCGCGGCGGGGAGCAGCAAGGCCGCCGAGTTCCATGGTCCGTCGATCAACGAGTTCTTCCCGGATGCCCTCATCTGGGCCGGGACGCCGTTCGAGATCGATCGAGTCGTCCTCATCCGCTTCTTCGCCGTCGCCGTGCTCCTGGTGTTCGCCTTCGTGGGCACCCGTGCACTGAAGCTCGTCCCGAACCGCGGACAGGCGTTCATCGAGTACGCGTTCGACGTCGTCCGTCGCAACACCTTCGACAACCTCGGAGAGAAGGACGGCAAGCGCTTCCTGCCGCTCCTGGCGACGATCTTCTTCGGCGTGCTGTTCATGAACCTGACGGGTCTCATCCCGGGCATGAACCTCGCCGGCACCAGCCGCATCGCGATGCCGATGATCCTGGCGATCGTCGCGTACGTCGCGTTCATCTACGCCGGTCTCCGCAAGCACCCGGGCACGTTCCTCCGGAACTCGCTCTTCCCGCCCGGGGTGCCGTGGTTCCTCTACATCATCGTGACGCCGATCGAGCTCGTCTCCACCTTCGTGCTCCGTCCCGTCACGCTGACGCTGCGACTCCTGATGAACATGGTCGTGGGGCACCTGCTCCTGGTGCTGTTCTTCTCGGCCACGCAGTTCTTCTTCTTCGACGCATCGCTCGGCTTCAAGGCCTTCGGCGTCGGGACCATCGCGTTCGGCATCGCGTTCAGCTTCTTCGAGATCCTCGTCGCGCTGCTGCAGGCCTACGTCTTCATGCTCCTCACCGCCGTCTACATCCAGCTGGCGCTGGCCGACGAGCACTGATTCCTCACTGACCCCCTACGGGACCGGCGACCGTCGGACCCGCACCTCGAAAGGAAAACACGTGGACGCAACGACCGTTCTCGCGGAGATCAACGGCAACATCGCGACGGTTGGCTACGGCCTCGCAGCGATCGGCCCGGCCATCGGCGTCGGCATCGTCGTCGGCAAGACGATCGAGTCCGTCGCTCGCCAGCCCGAGCTCCAGGGCCGCCTGACGACCCTCATGTACATCGGTATCGCCTTCACCGAGGCCCTGGCCTTCATCGGTATCGCCACGTACTTCATCTTCACCAACTAAGGTTCCTCGATGCAGAACGCACTCATCATCGCAGCGGAGGAAGCGCACAACCCGCTGATCCCGCCGCTGTACGACATCGTGTGGTCGGCGCTCGCATTCGTCATCATCTTCGTGGTGATGTGGCGTGTCGTCACGCCGCGCATCACGAAGATGCTCGATGAGCGCACCGAGGCCATCGAGGGCGGCATCAAGAAGGCCGAGGCCGCTCAGGAGCAGGCCGCTGCTGCGCTCGACGAGTACAACAAGCAGCTCGCCGATGCACGCGCCGAGGCGTCCCGCATCCGTGAGCAGGCCCGCGCCGACGCAACGGCGATCGGCAACGAGGTCCGCGAGCAGGCGGCCGCCGATGCAGCACGCATCACGGCCAACGCCCAGGCGCAGATCGAGGCCGAGCGGCAGACCGCCGTCCAGGCCCTCCGCGCCGAGGTCGGCACCCTCGCACTGGACCTCGCGTCCGGTGTGATCGGTGAGTCCCTCAAGGACGACGCCAAGTCGACCGCCGTGGTCGACCGCTTCCTCTCCGACCTCGAGGCCTCGCAGGCCACGAAGACGGGGGAGCACTGAGCATGCGCAGCGCTACCAGGGAAGCACTCGCGTCCACCAGGGCGGTGCTCTCGGACCTCGGTCCGAGCGCCGACCTGGGCGTGGGTGCCGAGATCCTCGCCTCCGGGCGTGCGATCGCCGGTGCGCCGCAGCTGCTCGGGCTGCTGTCCGACCCGACGGCCGACCCGGCCGGCAAGAAGGTCCTCATCGACCGTGTCTTCGCCGGACAGTCGGACGCGACGCGTGCGGTCCTGACCGCGGTGGCCGGCTCGCGCTGGTCCTCGCAGCAGGACCTGCTCGCCGGCATCGAGGACGCGGGCATCCGCGCCGTCGCCGCCACCGCGGGTCCGGACTCGCCGATCGAGTCGGAGCTGTTCGCCTTCGAGACCGCCGTCCGCTCGGACGCCGGCCTCGAGCTCGCACTCGGCACGAAGCTCGGCAGCCCGGAGCAGAAGGGCGCGCTCGTCGAGCGGCTGCTCGGTGCCAAGGCATCGCAGCAGACGATCACGATCGTGTCGGCCCTGGTGCAGCAGCCTCGCGGCCGTCGCATCGGTGAGATCGTCCGCGACGCCTCGCGCATCGTGGCCGACCAGTCCGGCAAGCTCGTCGCGACCGTGGTCACCGCCACCGCGCTCACCCCCGCCCAGTCGGCCCGCGTCACGCGCGGTCTGTCCGAGCGGTACGGCAAGGACATCAGCATCAACCAGGTCGTCGACCCCACCGTCGTCGGCGGGGTCCGGGTGCAGATCGGCGGCGACGTCATCGACGGCACCGTGTCCACGCGACTCTCGGAGCTCCGGCTCCAGCTCGCCGGCTAGGCGTACGGTCGAAGCCGCTCCTCCCCAAGTCCACAACGGGAACTGCCGAGTCCGGCAGCGTCACCCTCTCGGAGCCGAAGGGCCCCGGAAAACCACAAGGAAAATCCCATGGCAGACATCACCATCAGCCCCGATGAGATCCGTGATGCCCTGAAGGACTTCGTCTCGAACTACGAGCCGACGAAGGCCTCCACGGCCGAGGTCGGGCACGTCACCGACGCCGGTGACGGCATCGCCCACGTCGAGGGTCTCCCCGGCGTCATGGCGAACGAGCTCATCCGGTTCCAGGACGGCACCCTCGGCCTCGCGCAGAACCTCGACGAAGACGAGGTCGGCGCCATCGTGCTCGGCGAGTTCGGCGGCATCGAGGAGGGCATGGAGGTCACCCGTACGGGTGAGGTCCTCTCCGCCCCCGTCGGCGACGCCTTCCTCGGTCGCGTCGTCGACCCGCTCGGCGCCCCGATCGACGGTCTCGGCGAGATCGCCGCAGAGGGCCGTCGTGCCCTCGAGCTCCAGGCCCCCGGCGTCATGGCTCGCAAGTCGGTCCACCAGCCGCTGCAGACCGGCATCAAGGCCATCGACGCGATGATCCCCGTCGGCCGCGGCCAGCGTCAGCTGATCATCGGCGACCGCCAGACCGGCAAGACGGCCATCGCGATCGACACGATCATCAACCAGAAGGCCAACTGGGAGTCGGGCGACGAGGACAAGCAGGTCCGCTGCATCTACGTCGCGATCGGCCAGAAGGGTTCCACGATCGCCTCCGTCAAGGGTGCGCTCGAGGACGCCGGTGCGATGGAGTACACCACCATCGTCGCCGCCCCGGCCTCCGACCCGGCCGGCTTCAAGTACCTCGCCCCGTACACCGGCTCGGCCATCGGTCAGCACTGGATGTACCAGGGCAAGCACGTCCTCATCATCTTCGATGACCTGTCGAAGCAGGCCGAGGCCTACCGTGCGGTGTCGCTCCTCCTCCGTCGTCCGCCGGGCCGCGAGGCCTACCCGGGTGACGTCTTCTACCTGCACTCCCGCCTGCTGGAGCGTTGCGCGAAGCTGTCCGACGAGCTCGGCGCCGGCTCGATGACGGGTCTCCCGATCATCGAGACCAAGGCGAACGACGTCTCGGCGTACATCCCGACCAACGTCATCTCCATCACCGACGGCCAGATCTTCCTGCAGTCGGACCTCTTCAACGCGAACCAGCGTCCGGCCGTCGACGTGGGCATCTCGGTGTCCCGCGTCGGTGGTGACGCCCAGGTGAAGTCGATCAAGAAGGTCTCCGGCACGCTGAAGCTGGAGCTGGCGCAGTACCGCTCGCTCGAGGCCTTCGCGATGTTCGCGTCCGACCTCGACCAGGCGTCGCGTCGTCAGCTGGAGCGCGGTGCGCGTCTGACCGAGCTCCTCAAGCAGCCGCAGTACTCGCCGTACCCCGTCGAGGAGCAGGTCGTCTCGATCTGGGCCGGCACGAACGGCAAGCTCGACACCGTCCCGGTGCCGGACGTGCTCCGCTTCGAGTCCGAGCTGCTCGACCACCTGCGTCGCAACTCCGACGTCCTCACGACCCTGCGCGAGACGAACCAGCTCAGCGACGAGACCGTCGCCGAGATGGACAAGCAGATCGACGAGTTCACGAAGAGCTTCCAGACGAGCGACGGCAAGACCCTCGGCTCCGAGCAGTTCGACGCGGCCGAGGCCGAGGACGTCGACCAGGAGCAGATCGTCAAGGGTCGTCGCTAGATGGCAGCGCAGGTCCGGGTCTACCGCCAGCGGATCAAGTCGGCGAAGACCACGAAGAAGGTCACGCGCGCCATGGAGCTGATCTCGGCGTCGCGGATCCAGAAGGCGCAGGCCCGCATGGCTGCGTCCGGTCCGTACTCGCGGGCCGTCACGCGCGCGGTGTCGGCCGTGGCGACGTTCTCGAACGTCGACCACGTGCTGACCACCGAGCCGGAGTCGTCGACCCGCGCCGCCGTGGTGCTCTTCACCTCGGACCGCGGCCTGAACGGCGCGTTCAGCACGAACGTCCTCAAGCAGGGCGAGGAGCTCGCCTCCCTGCTCCGCAGCGAGGGCAAGGACGTCGTCTACTACCTGGTCGGCCGCAAGTCCGTCGGGTACTTCGCGTTCCGTGAGCGTCCGTCCGAGCAGCAGTGGGTCGGCAACACCGACCAGCCGGAGTTCTCGACGGCCAAGGAGATCGGCGACGCCGTCGTGGCGAAGTTCCTCCAGGACACCGCCGACGGCGGCGTGGACGAGATCCACATCGTGTTCAACCGGTTCATCAGCCTGGCGACCCAGGAGCCGCAGGTGGTCCGCCTGCTGCCCCTCGAGGTCGTCGAGGGCATCGACGAGCCCGAGGGCAACGAGCCGCTGCCGCTGTACGAGTTCGAGCCGGACGCCGATGCGGTGCTCGACTCGCTGCTCCCGGTCTACATCGAGAGCCGGATCTTCAACGCCATGCTGCAATCGGCTGCTTCCGAGCACGCCGCACGACAGAAGGCGATGAAGGCGGCCAGCGACAACGCCGACGCGCTGATCCGTGACTTCACCCGACTCGCGAACAACGCGCGTCAGGCGGAGATCACCCAGCAGATCTCCGAGATCGTCGGCGGCGCCGACGCCCTCTCGTCGAAGAAGAAGTAGTCCGCGTCGTTCGCGGACAGATACCCACCCTCAGGAAGGCACCAGCCATGACCGACACCGCAACCACCGCGGTCGAGACGTCGTCGGCGCCCGGTGTCGGCCGGATCGCCCGTGTCACGGGCCCCGTCGTCGACATCGAGTTCCCCCACGACGCAATCCCGGAGATGTACAACCTCCTGTTCACGACCATCACCATCGGTGACTCGTCGCAGGAGATCGGCCTCGAGGTCGCCCAGCACCTCGGTGACGACCTCGTCCGCGCCATCTCCCTGAAGCCGACCGACGGCCTGGTCCGTGGCCAGGAGGTCCGTGACTCGGGCGCTCCGATCTCGGTCCCCGTCGGCGACGTCACCAAGGGCAAGGTCTTCGACGTCCTGGGCAACGTGCTCAACACGGACGAGAAGCTCGAGATCACCGAGCGCTGGCCGATCCACCGCAAGGCCCCGGCCTTCGACCAGCTCGAGTCGAAGACGTCGATGTTCGAGACCGGCATCAAGTCCATCGACCTCCTCACCCCGTACGTGCAGGGTGGCAAGATCGGCCTCTTCGGTGGTGCGGGCGTCGGCAAGACCGTCCTCATCCAGGAGATGATCCAGCGCGTCGCGCAGGACCACGGCGGTGTGTCGGTGTTCGCCGGTGTCGGTGAGCGCACCCGTGAGGGCAACGACCTCATCGGTGAGATGGAAGAGGCGGGGGTCTTCGACAAGACGGCCCTCGTGTTCGGCCAGATGGACGAGCCGCCGGGAACGCGTCTGCGCGTGGCCCTGTCGGCGCTGACGATGGCGGAGTACTTCCGCGATGTCCAGAAGCAGGACGTGCTCCTCTTCATCGACAACATCTTCCGCTTCACGCAGGCCGGTTCCGAGGTCTCCACGCTGCTCGGCCGCATGCCGTCCGCGGTGGGGTACCAGCCGAACCTCGCCGACGAGATGGGTGTGCTCCAGGAGCGCATCACCTCGACGCGTGGTCACTCGATCACCTCGCTGCAGGCGATCTACGTGCCGGCCGACGACTACACCGACCCGGCTCCGGCCACCACGTTCGCGCACCTCGACGCGACGACCGAGCTCTCGCGTGAGATCGCGTCGCAGGGTCTGTACCCGGCGATCGACCCGCTGACCTCGACGTCCCGCATCATGGACCCGCGGTACCTGGGCGCCGACCACTACGAGACGGCCACGCGCGTCAAGCAGATCCTCCAGAAGAACAAGGAACTGCAGGAGATCATCGCCATCCTCGGTGTCGACGAGCTCTCCGAGGAGGACAAGATCACGGTCGAGCGCGCTCGTCGTATCCAGCAGTTCCTCTCGCAGAACACGTACATGGCGAAGAAGTTCACGGGTGTCGAGGGCTCCACGGTGCCGCTCAAGGACACCATCGAGTCCTTCCGCGCCATCGCCGACGGCGAGTTCGACCACGTCGCGACGCAGGCGTTCTTCAACGTCGGTGGCATCAACGACGTGGAAGAGAAGTGGGCACAGATCCAGAAGGAGAACCGCTGACATGGCGGGTCTCAGCGTGAGCGTCGTCTCGGCCGACCGTGAGGTCTGGTCGGGCGACACCACCATGGTCGTCGCACGCACGACGGAGGGCCAGATCGGCATCCTCGCCGGACACGAGCCGATGCTCGCGATCCTGGCGCAGGGTCAGGTCCGCATCACGCGGGCCGACGGGTCGACCGTCGCGGTCGACGCCGAGGACGGCTTCCTGTCGGTCGAGCACGACACGGTGACGATCGTCGCGCGGCAGGCCGCGCTGGCGTCCTGACCGGACTGACCGTCCTCCTCCCGCCTTCGGAGACGAAGCGGGAGGGCGGGGACACGGACCGCACGCTCGACCTGCGTGCGCTGTCCTTCCCGGAACTGGCCGATGAGCGGGCCGCGGTGATCACCGCGGCCCGCTCCGTCAGTTCCGAGGAGTCCACGGCCCGGACGGCCCTGAAGCTCGGTCCGAAGTCGATCGCCGAGCGGTTCCGGAACCTCGAGCTCGAGACGTCGGCCACGATGCCGGCGATCGAGCGCTACACGGGCGTGCTCTACGATCCGCTGGCGGCACAGGACGCCGACGACGCGACCCGTTCGTGGTGGGCACGGCACGTGGTGGTCCAGTCGGCGATGTTCGGCCCGATCGGTGCCGCCGACCCCATCCCGGCGTACCGGTTGTCGCACGACTCCCGGCTCGGAGCGGTGCGTCTGGCGTCGCACTGGCCGGGTGCCTCGGCGCGTGCGCTCGCGTCGCGGCCGGCAGGGCTGGTGCTCGACCTGCGCTCTGAGGGGTACCGGCAGCTCGGACCCGTCCCGGACGCCGTCGCGCCGCGCGTCGTGAGCGTCGACGGTTCCGGTCGTCGCCGTGCGCTGAACCACTGGAACAAGACGGCGAAGGGGCGCCTGGTCGCGTTGCTCGCGCGCACGGGCGCGTCCGTCGGGTCGATGGACGAGCTGGTCGGCTGGGCTGCGACCCACGGCGTCGTCGTGGAGCGCACCGACGCCGGCTGGGACCTGGTCGCGGAGAGCCTGCAACCCGTCCCCGCCTGACGGCGGCGGGCAGGTGGTCCGTCCTGCACAGCGCCGGCAGGACGGCGGCGCTTCCACAGATGGCCCGGTCCGCCCTGCCTGGAGGCTCGCACTGCGTTTCGATGGCGTGCATGATCCCTCGCACCGCCCGATCCGCTCCCGGCTCCGCAGTCCGCTACCCCCGCGAGATCGCCGCCGCGATCACGCTCCCCGCAGCGGCGGCCGCGCTCGTCGCGCCCGGCGGTGGGCCGCCGAGCACCGCTGCCGCGGTGGCCGTCACCACCGCGTGCGGCGCCCTCGCCACGCGCATCGCCCTGGTGCGGTTCATCGCCGACCGAGACGCCCCGGACCCGCGGTCGATCCGGGCCTTCGACCCGTTCAGCGACCCGACCCCGCCGGAGCTCCGCGGGTGCGGCGTCGAGCCGGACCGGTCCCGGGTGCGGACCGCCGGCGACCGGTGCGCGGATGCCTGGCGGTCCTGGCGGGCGCAGGGGAGCGCGGCCGACAGTGCGGCCGGGGCCGCCGGCGCCCTCGCGCTGGGCTCCTGGTGCTCCTGGGCGCTCGGTTCCCCGGCGCGCGCCGAGACCCGCGCCCGGTACGCACTGGAGACCTGCGCGGACGACCCGCTCGCCGGCCTCGTGCTGCGTTCGGTCCTGGCCGGCAGCGCACCCTCGTGGGTGCGGCCGTGACGAGGGGTCGACAGGATCGTCTACGGTGGGGGAGACCACCCTGGGAGGACTCCGGTTGCGCGACGACGACATCGAGGACATCGAGGACACCGTCATCCGTGGGCCCCGGCAGCGGGTCCGCGACGATCGCCAGGACGACGCACTCGGCGACACCGTCATCGGTCGTCCGCCCCGCAGCGCCGCCGGTGACACGGCGGGCGCGCTCGACGACACCGTCATCCGCCGCCCTCCGCTGGTGGAGGCGCCCCCGCTCGTCCAGGCCGGCACCGCTGAAACGGCCAGCACCGCCGAACCGGACGGCACCGCCGCACCGGACGACACCGTGGTCCGCGTCTCAGGGCGACCCGGCGCCGACCGCCACCTGGTCGCCGGGGCCGGTGCGGGCCTCCCGGCCGTGCCCGCGCCGACGACTGCTCCGTCGGCGCACGTGCCGTCGGTCCGCATCGGCGACCAGACCTTCCGACTCGACCGTCCGGTCGTCATCGGTCGCCGTCCGTCGCTGCCGCGCGTCTCGCGCGGTCCCGCGCCGGAACTCGTCACCGTGCGCTCCGTGTACGGGCAGGTCTCCTCGTCGCACGTCCGGCTGCACGCCGAGGGCGAGGCGGTCGTCGTCGAGGACCTCCGCTCGACGAACGGCACGGTGGTGCGGCCGGCCGGTGCGCCGCCCTACCGGATGCCGTCGGGTGCGTCGGTCGTCGCGCTGACGGGTACGGTAGTCGAGATCGGTGACGGCAACGCCATCGAGGTGCTCTCGCCGTACCTCCGCGTCGCACCGACGGCACCGGGGCCGTCAGCGGTCCCCGCCCGGCCCACCGATCCACCAGCACACGGCACGCCCCGACCCACCAGAGAGCGATCCTGACACGTGACCGAACTCGGCCGAGCAGCCACTGCGCACGCCATCGACATCCCCGGTGCCGACGGCGCCACCCTGACCCTGTCGTGGGGTGCCGCGACCGACGTCGGGCGGCGACGCGACCACAACGAGGACAGCTACATCGTCGGCGCACCGTTCTTCGTCGTGGCGGACGGCATGGGTGGCCACTTGGCCGGTGACCGCGCGAGCGACGCCGTCGTGCGCCGCCTGGAGCAGGTGACGCCCGAGTCCTTCACCACCCGTCAGGGCATCCAGCGGGCGCTGCTGCTCGCGACCGCCGACATCGAGCGCGCCGCCGGGGGGAACGCGATCGGTGCGGGGACCACCGTCACCGGCATCGCCCTCGTGGCCTCGCTCGGGCAGCCCGCCGCGCTCGTCTTCAACGTCGGCGACTCCCGCACCTACCGCATCGAGGACGGCGTGCTCCGACGCGTCACCGTCGACCACTCGGTCGTGCAGGAGATGGTGGACGCCGGTCTGCTGCGCGCGGAGGACGCCGAGCAGCACCCGGACAGCAACGTGATCACGCGGGCGGTCGGCTTCGGGGAGCCGCCGGCGCCCGACTGGTGGACGCTGCCCCTGCGGGCCGGAGACCGCTACATCGTGTGCTCCGACGGGTTGACGAAGGAGCTCGGCGACGCCGGGATCGGGCGGATCGCCGCTCGGGAGCCCGGAGCCCAGGAGCTCGCCGAACGCCTCGTCGGCGATGCCGTGGTGGCGGGCGGGCGCGACAACGTCACCGTGGTGGTCCTGCAGGTCGACGCGGCACCGGACGACGGCGACCTCGAGGACACGCTGCCCCGTCACTGACCCCCCCCGAACTGGGGGAGTGCACCCGACCGTGGGGGATCGGTGCGCGGAGAGCCCGTCGCCCACGCTTCGTACAATGACAAGGCCACGACGAGCAAGCTGGCCGCTCGGCCGGGGGAGGAGAGGACCATGGCGCGACGCCTGCCGTCCACCCCGCCGGTGATCCCGGGCTTCAGCCCCGTGCACGTCCTCGGGTCCGGCGGGTTCGCCGACGTCTTCCTCTACGAGCAGGACATGCCGCGCCGGCAGGTCGCCGTGAAGGTGCTCCTCGACGAGGTCGTGGACGACCGCGTGCGGCAGATGTTCCAGGCCGAGGCGAACCTCATGGCGCGGCTCAGTACGCACCCGTCGATCCTCACCGTCCTGCAGGCGAGCGTCGCCGCGGACGGGCGCCCGTACCTGGTGATGGAGCTGTGCTCCTCGTCGTTGAGCGAGCGCTACCGCCGCGAGCCGATCCCGGTGTCCGAGGTGCTGTCGATCGGCATCCGCATCGGTTCCGCACTCGAGACCGCGCACCGCGAGGGCGTGCTCCACCGTGACATCAAGCCGTCCAACATCCTGCTGACCGCGTACGGCAACCCCGTGCTGTCCGACTTCGGCATCGCGGCCACCATCGGCGGCACGGACCCGGACGAACCGATCGGCATGTCGATCCCGTGGTCCGCGCCCGAGGTGCTCATCGACGAGTCCCGCGGCACGATCCAGTCCGAGGTCTACTCCCTCGCCGCCACCGTGTACTCGCTGCTCGCCGGCCGCAGCCCCTTCGAGGTCCGCGGCGGGAAGAACGGCGCCAGCGACCTGATGCACCGCATCGACAAGGGCGGTCCGAAGCCGACCGGTCGCACCGACGTCCCGCCGACGCTGGAGCGCCTGCTCGCCACTGCGCTGTCCCGTCGCCCGCAGGCCCGACCGGCGACGGTGATCGAACTCGTCCGCGGCTTCCAGCAGGTCGAGGCCGAGCTCGGCATCCCGCAGACCTCCGCCGACGTCGCGGTCGAGGCGTGGGCGATCTCGACCCCCACGGCGGACGGCGAACGGACGATGATCCGCGAGCTCCAGCCGCCCACGCGGGTCGGGGGCCGACGCCGCACCCGCCGTGCCGTGCAGGGCGGCGTGGTCGCAGCCGGGTCGCAGAGCGTCGGCACCGTGCACCGGACCGGTTCGGTCACACGCACCCGCCGTCGGAACCGTTCCACGCTCGTGTGGGCCGGCTCGCTGACCCTGGTGGTCGTCGCAGCCCTCACGATCGCGACGGTCGTGGTGGTGGGGCGGCTCGGTACCGGAGCCGTCCCGACCGTGGAGGACGTCCGGGCCGACCCGTCAGCCGAGTCGGTGTCGTTCAGCTGGGTCGACCCGGGCCTGCGCAGCGGTGACACCTACGTCATCTCGTCGAACGGATCGTCGAGCCAGCAGACCGGCACGACCTTCGTGGTCTCCGGGGAGCGCGGCGACGAGGAGTGCATCGCCGTCGCCGTGAACCGCGACGGCAAGACCGGGGCGGCGAGCGCGCAGAAGTGCGCGACGATCGGGAGCGCCGGGTGATCCGCGCCTTCCTGTCGAAGCACCGGTCGGCCGCCGTCACGACCGGCGCATCCGTGCTCGTCGCCGCCGTCGTCGCGACCACGGCCATCGTCTCCACCGGGTACCACACGCAGCGCGTCGACCTGGGGGACGGCACCGTCTGGGTGCCCTCCGCCGAGTACGGAGCGGTCGGCCGGGCCAACACCGGCGTCCTGCAGCTCAACACCGCGGTCGAGACGACCAGCGACGACGTGTCCGTCCTGCAGCGTGGCTCGATGGTCTACAGCGTCGACGAGACGAAGGGCACGGTCGCGCAGGTCGACGTCGCCCACGCCACGGTCGGCGACCCGGTCACGCTGCCCGCCGGGACCCCGCGCGTCTTCCTCGCCGGCGACACGGCGGTCATCGGGAACGCCGACACCGGCGAGCTGTGGGCCACACCGGCCGCCGACCTCGCCGAGTTCGACGCCTCGACCAAGGCCGACCTGACCCTCGGCGCGGACACGGTGTTCGACGCCTCGGACGACCACGTGGCGGTCTACTCGGCGAAGACCGGCACCGCGTCGCTCGTCGACGTCGGGACGACCCTCACCGTCGACCAACGCTGGAAGGTCGACGCGGACGGCGGTGACGACTTCCAGGTCGCGACCGCCGACGGACACCTCGCCGTGCTCGACCGCACCAGCGGGGCGCTCTCGGTCGACGGCCGGACGGTGGAACTCGGCGACCGCATCGGGTCGTCGCCGGCCCTGCAGCGGTCCTCCGACTCCAGCGACCGGTTCACGGTCGCCGGGACCGCCGGGCTCGTGCGCGTCGGTGCGTCGGGCGCCGTCGACGCGACCGCCATGCAGGTGTCCGGGCGGGCGGCGCGGCCGCTCGTGGACGGCTCGTGCACGTACGCCGCGTGGGCCGGTGGCCAGGCCGTCGACACCTGCGACGGCAGTGCCCTGCAGCGGCTGGCGAGCACCGGCGGCACCAGCGAGCTGCAGATCCTGCACAACGGTGAGACGGTCGTCGCGAACGACCCGCGCAGCGGGCGCTCGTGGGCGATCGACCGCAGCGGGCAGCTCATCGACAACTGGGCCGACCTGATCGACCAGGACGACGAGCAGCAGCAGGAACAGGTGTCCGACGACGACCCCGAGGTCGACAAGGACCAGAAGCCGCCGGTGGCGGTCGACGACGAGCTGGGCGCTCGTCCGGGACGCACCACGAGCCTCCCGGTCCTGCTCAACGACTACGACCCCAACGGCGACCCGATCATCGTGAGCGAGGTCGGCGACCTGCCCGGCTCCGCAGGCCGGGTCACCATCGTCGGCGACGGCCAACGGCTGCAGGTGACCCTGTCGTCCCGCGCGACGGGCGTGCTCTCGTTCCCGTACACGATCACCGACGGCAACGGCGGATCGGACACCGCGACGGTCCGCGTGACCGTCCGCCCCGACAGTCGGAACGACGCGCCGCGACAGGTCCGCGACACCTCTGCCGACGTCGTGCAGAACGGCCACGTCGTGACGAACGTGCTCGCCGACTGGGTGGACCCCGACGGCGACCCGGTCTACCTGGTGTCCGCCACGGCCTCCGACGGCGACCGCGTGTCGACCACGCCGGACGGGTTGCTCGACTACCGCAACGACAGCGGCCGGACCGGCGAACGGTCCGTGCAGCTCGTCGTGAGCGACGGCCGGGCCGACGGTCGCGGAGCCGCCACGCTCCGCGTCGCGAAGCAGGGCAGCGTGCCGCTGCGCGCCGACCCGTTCCCGGTGTCGGGGTACGCGGGCAAGGCGTTCACGGTCGAACCGCTCGACCACGTCCGCGGCGGCAACGGCACCGTGACCCTGACGAGCGTGTCGTCGGCGTCGGGCCTCACCGTCACCCCGAGCTACGACGCCGGCACCTTCCGGGTGCAGGGGGAGCGCGCGGGGGACCACCAGCTCGAGTACACGGTGACGGACGGCGTGAAGACGTCGAGCGGCATCGTCCGCGTCACCGTCCTCGCACCGCCGGACGCCTCGACGGCGCCGATCACGACCCCGAAGACGGTCTTCGTCGACACCCTGTCGACCAAGGACACCGACGTGACCGCGACGGACATCGACCCCGCGGGTGGCGTCCTGCTCGTGACCGCCCTGGACGGGCCCGGCCGCGGCAGCGGGGTGCAGGCCAGCATCCTCGACCAGCACACGGTCCGGGTGACGCTCACCGCGCCGCTCGACGGCCCGGTGTCGTTCGGCTACACCGTGACCAACGGCCTCGCGTCGTCGCCCGGCACGATCACAGTGGTCGAGATCCCGCGTCCCGACCGCATCCAGCCCCCGGTCGCACAGCCCGACTCGGCGACGGTGCGCGTGGGTGACGTCGCGAACATCGACGTCCTCGACAACGACACGCAGCCGGAGGGCGAGCCGCTGACCCTGCGCCCGGACCTGGTGCAGAACGTGCCCGGCGACGGCGGGCTCCTGTTCGCATCCGGCGACCACCTGCGGTACCTCGCGCCGGAGACGCCGGGCAACCACACCGCCGTGTACCGCGTCGCCGGTCCGGACGGGCAGTACGCCGATGCCACGGTGTCGATCTCGGTGCGCGAGCGCGACACGGCGACGAACAACCCGCCGGTGCCGCAGACGGTCACGGCCCGGGTCGTCGCGGGCTCGTCCGTGCGCGTCACCGTGCCGCTCAACGGCATCGACCCGGACGGCGACTCGGTGCAGCTCGTCGGCGTCGCGTCGAACCCCGACAAGGGGTCCGTGACGGACGTCGCCGCCGACGCTCTCACCTACGAGGCCGGCGACTACTCGGCCGGCACCGACGAGTTCACCTACACGGTCGTCGATGCACTCGGGGCACGCGCCACCGGGACCGTCCGCGTCGGCATCGCGCCCCGCGCGGAACAGGCGTCGAACCCCGTCGCCGAGGCCGACCACGTCACCATCCGGCCCGGGGGCTCCGTCACCGTGCGGGTCCTGCAGAACGACTCCGACCCGCAGGGCGGCCAGCTCACGGTCGCGCGTGCGGAACCGACCGACGACGACGTGACGGCCAAGGTCCTGCGGAAGCAGCAGATCCGCGTCACGCCGCCGAAGTCCGCGAAGCAGGGCGACTACGCGGTGCTGTACACGGTCGCGAACGCCAGCGGGGGATCGAGCACGACCTTCCTCACCGTGACCGTCGACGAGGACGCCCAACCGCTGCGTCCCGAGGTCGACGACACCACCCTGGACCTGCAGGACATCCTGCGCCGCCAGAGCGTGACCGTCGACGTGCTCGACAACGTCTTCTTCGCCGAGGGCACGGCAGCCGACCTGCGTGTCGGGGTCGTGGACGGCTACGGCGACACCGCTCGCACCACCGACGACGGCCGGATCACGGTGCGCCTGACCGACGAGTCGCAGGTGATCCCGTTCTCGGTGGCACGCCTGGACCACCCGGACGTCGTCTCGTACGGCTTCATCAACGTGCCCGGTTTCGACGACGCGCTGCCGCAGATCAACCGCAGTGCTGGGGCGGTCACGGTGAAGAGCGAGGCCACGGTCCGGATCCCGCTCGAGGACTTCGTCGTCACCGCGAACGGCGAGACGGCGAGGATCACCGACCGCGGCACGGTCAAGGCGACCCACGCGAACGGGCAGAGCCTGGTCGTCGACTCGTCCACCCTGCAGTTCACGTCGTCGAAGCTCTACTACGGCAAGGCGTCGATCTCGTTCGAGGTCACCGACGGGTCGGCGGCCAACGGCGGGAAGGGGCGCGTCGCGACCCTCGTGCTGCCGGTGACCGTGACGCCCCGCTCCAACCAGCCGCCGGCGTTCACCGGCTCGTCGGTCGAGATGCAGCCCGGCGAGACGCGGCGCATCGACCTCACCAAGCTGACCGACTACCCGTACCCGAAGGACCTCCCGGAGCTGCGGTACTCGGTGGTGGGCCGCCCGTCCGCGGGCACGACCGCGTCGATCGCGAAGCAGCAGCTCACGATCACCCTCGCCGACACCGTCAAGAAGAACACCACCGCGTCGATCGGGATCGGCGTCGCCGACGACGCCAACAGCGGGCGTGCCGGAACGATCACCGTCGGTGTCGTCGCCTCGACGCGGCCGCTCGTGCAGCCCGGGGCGGACCGCGCGGTCGCCGAGCGCGGCCAGACCACCACCATCGACGTGCTCGCGAACGACCGGCCGACCAACCCGTTCCCCGGTCAGCGTCTGCGCGTGGTGAACATCCGCGGACTCGCCGGTGGCCTGCCGAGCGGTGTGACCGTGACGCCGAGCGGTGACCGCAGCCGGCTGCAGGTCCGCGTGGCGGACAGCGCGAAGCCCGTCGACGCGCACCTGCAGTACCAGGTCGCCGACGCCACGAACGACCCGGACCGGTACGTCTGGGGCGACGTCACGATCGCCGTGCAGGACGTCCCGGACGCACCGGGTGCGCCGACCCGCACCGGTTCCTACGAGGGTGGCCGCGCCACGCTCACGTGGTCGACGCCGCAGGCCAACAACTCGCCGATCACCGGCTACCGACTCGTCGGGACGAACGGTGTCGCGAAGAACTGCGGCACCGCGACCGTGTGCACCATCACCGGGCTCGACCCCAAGGGTTCCTACCGGTTCCAGGTCGTCGCGACGAACGCCGTCGGCGACTCGAAGCCCTCGCCCCGCTCCGGGACCGTGAGTGCCGACTTCGTGCCCGCGCCGCCGAAGGGCATCACGGTCTCGCCCAGCCGGTCCACGCCGAACCAGCTCGACGTCAAGTGGGGCAAGGTGTCCGCGCCGAACGGCGGCAGCCCGGTCGACGACCACATCGTCACGATCGAGGGCCCCGGCCTGTCGACGACCCGTCACACCGGCACGGCCACCAGCACCTCGTTCACCGGTGCCCAGAGCGCGGCCCAGTACAAGGTCACCGTCTCGGCCCGCAACGCGGCGGACCGCAACGGCACCGTCGTGCAGTGGAACGCGGCGTCGGCGACCGGGACCGCCGTCGGGACGCCGGCGACACCGACCCTCGACGCCAAGCGTGACGCCTCGCCCGGACGGACGACGGTGACCCTGAGCGCCGCGGAGACCGACTGGGCCGGGAGCGGCCGGTCGCTGCGGATCGTGCGCTACGCGCCGCGGGTCGACATCCCGGCCGGTTGCTCGACGGCCGGCGCGGACAAGACGTGGAACGGCGCGAACGCGACCGACACCCTGAACTCGAACGGCAACTTCCAGTACGTCGCACTCGCCGACAACGGCCTGTTCTGCACGCCGAGCCGGGCGGCCTCGGTGCAGGGGTACGCGGCGCCGGGGACCGCGTCGGCGGACATCGCGGTCGAGGAGTTCCGCGGCGACGAGGGAACCTTCGCGATCCGCATCCGGAACCCGCGAGCGCAGCCGAGTGCGAACGGCTCGATCGACCACTTCGAGTACTCGGTGAACGGTGGCGGCTCCGTGCCGTTCGGCGGCAACGGGTCGTGGGTGACGGGAGCTGCGTACGGCTCCACGGTGAGCGTCACGGTGGTGGCCTGCGCCGACGGGACGTCGAACTTCTGCGGCGACGGCACGACCGTCGGCGGGCTCCGTCCGGTGCAGACGAGGGCGACACTGCCCCCGACCATGACCGCCGGGACACAGGTGACCGTCGCCGCACCGCCGCAGAACGCCGGGCTCCAGCCGACGGGCTACGTCGTGCGGATCTGCCAGCCTCGTCTGCTCACCGACCGGTGCACGCCGGCTCAGCAGTACGCCCCTGGAGACCTTCCCGTGATCGACAGCACCCTGCGCGAGGGCTACGTGTCCGTCGCCGCGATCGTCGACGGGCACGAGGACCCGAACCCTCCGAGCGCGTCGATCGAGCCGGCTCCCGAACCCGAGCCGTCACCCGAGCAGCCCGCCCCCGAGCCCGCACCCGCCGGCTGACGCCGCGGCCCACCGCCCGCCCG
>NZ_JAIXIG010000031.1 GCF_020297365.1 Curtobacterium oceanosedimentum | reverse complement strand
GCCGTTGCGACGATGTCGGCGTCGTGCGACATCGACCCCGTCGTTCGGCGTCGGCCCCGGGCGTGGGTGCGCGTCCACGACATGGTCCGCGACGATGCACGCGTCGATCGACACGTGGGTTGTCGCACGATGCGCACGCACATGATGCACGCGCAAGTGCCGACGATGCACGCGTCGATCGACACGTGAGTTGTCGCACTATGCGCACGCAACGATCCCCCGCCGCGAGACAGGCACCGGTGCGACGATGTCGACGTCGTGCGACAACGACCCCGTCGTTCGGCGTCGGTCCCCGGCTACTCCGCAGCGTGCCGCCCGTGCGGATGCCCGTCTGCCTCCGCCGCCTCGACCCGTACACCCGGCACGGCGGACTCCTCACCCCGGGCCGCGTGGGCAGCCCGGGTCCGGATGGCACCCGTGGTCGTCGGGGGCTCGTCGACCGGCGCGGCCGCAGCGTGTGCGCCGTGCGTGGTGGCACCGGGCAGCGGATTGCGGGTGTCGTCCTGGTCCGGGCCCGTCGGCGGCAGCACCGACACACTCGTCGCGCCGGCGGCACGAGCGGACCGGGGCTGCGGGGACACGTCCGGCGAGGTCGGCACCGTCGGCACCGGTCCCACCCCGGGAGCGGCTGCGGCAGCACTGGCCGCCGCAGCACCCGCGGACCCCGACCCCGCGGACCCGGACCCCGACCCCGCCGCCGTCCGAGCGGCATCCGCCTGCTCCTGCAGCGCCGAGGTCTTGCGCAGCGGCGGGACGCGGAAGAACCACGTCAGCACGAACGCGACCAGGATCACCGCGAGCCCGACCCAGTAGACCCGCACGGCCGAGTCGCTGAACCCGACCAGGAACGGTCGCGTGAGCCGCTCGTCCGCCCCGTTGAGGAACGAGGTGTCGCTCGTGGTGGCGCTGCTCGACGAGTTCGCGCTCGAGTCACCGCGCCGGAGCTGCTCGATGATCGTCGGGGCCACCTGGTCGACGACGTCCTGGCGCTGCGACGCGTCCGAGTAGTCGACCTGCACCGAGCCGTCGACGACCGACGCGTTCGCCTTCGTCGCCACGGCCTGCAGCGCCTGCCGCTCGGCTGCGGGCTTCGCGTCGTCGACCTGCTGAGCGATGACGGTATCGGCCGCCGCCGCGGGGAGCGTGCCGGCGTCGACCTGCTGCTGCACGGCTGCGGTGACCTGCTTCGTCACGGCGGCGTCCGCGGCCTGCTTGGCCTGCGCCGCGCCCTGGTCGAGGCCGTCCTGCACGTTCTCCTGCACCGGGTCGACGATCTTCGTCCAGATCTGGTCCATCACGCCCTGGTTGTCGCGCGCGTTCGCGACCGAGGGGGTGAGCGCCGCGTCGAGGGCCTTCCGCAGGTCCGACTCGTTCTGCATCGCCGCCGTGATGTTCGTCGGCATCAGGGTGAACAGCACCGAGAGCAGCACGGCGGTGCCCATCGTGCCGCCGATCTGCCGGAAGAACGTCGCGGCGCTGGTGGCGACGCCGATGTCGCGGGGCGACACCGAGTTCTGCGCGGCGAGGGTCAGCGTCTGCATGAGCTGGCCGAGACCGAGCCCGATGCCGAACATGCCGAGCATCAGGAACCAGAGCGGCCGGTCGGCGGTCAGGAACGTCAGGATCGTGAAGCCGATCGCCGTGAACGCCGTGCCGGTGACGGGGAAGACCTGGTAGTTGCCGGTCTTCGAGATGATCTGCCCCGAGGCGATCGACGAGATCATCAGACCGAGCACCATCGGCAGCATCGCGAAGCCGGACCCGGTCGGGGTGACGCCCTTCACGATCTGCAGGTACAGCGGGATCGTGAGCATCGCGCCGAACATGCCGAAGCCGACGAGGACCGACAGGATCGCCGACATCGAGAACACCCGCGACCCGAACAGCTTCATCGGCAGGATCGCGTCGTCACCCATCGCCCGTTCGACCAGGATGAAGGCGACGAGCCCCACCGCGCCGATGCCGTAACAGGTGAAGGCGGCGACGGAGTCCCAGCCCCACTCGCGCCCCTGCTCGGCGATGAGCAGCAGCGGCACGAGGGTGACGATGACGAGCGTCGCGCCCCACCAGTCGATGCGGGGCTTGCCGCGCTCGCCGAACTTCGGCAGGTGCAGGAACGTCAGCACCATGAAGAGCGCGATGACGCCGATCGGCACGTTGATCAGGAAGACCCAGCGCCAGCCGTCGACGAACAGCAGCTCGTCCGCGCCGGCGAAGACACCGCCGACGAGCGGCCCGATGACGCTCGAGATGCCGAAGACCGCGAGGAAGTAGCCCTGGTACTTCGCCCGCTCGCGGGGGGCGAGCATGTCGCCCATGATCGCCAGCGGCAGGGACATCAGGCCACCGGCACCCAGGCCCTGCAGCGCGCGGAACCCGGCGAGCATGAGCATCGAGTCGGCGAACGACGCCGCGAACGACCCGACGATGAAGATCCCGATGGCGGTGAGGAACAGCGGGCGGCGGCCGAAGATGTCGGAGAGCTTGCCGTAGATCGGGGTCGTCACCGTCGACGCGATCAGGTACCCGGTGGTGACCCAGGCCTGCTGGTCGAGCCCGTGCAGGTCGTCGCCGATGGTGCGGATCGCGGTGCCGACGATGGTCTGGTCGAGGGCGCCGAGGAACATGCCGGCCATCAGGCCGTAGATCACCAGCAGGATCTGCCGGTGCGACATGACGACGTTGGACGCCGTGGTGGGGGCCGCGGGGGCGGTCGCGGTCTGGGTCATGAGCGGGTTCTCCCGAGGTACCGATGCGCGCAGGTCAGGGTTTTGCGCTGCGTGCAAAGTTACAACTTCCGCAAGCGCCCGGTCGCGGGGCGACCGCCTTCCTGAGTGGATCGGCAGTCGCCGTGCGCCCGCACGCCCCGGCGGCTCACGGCCTGGAGGCCCGGCTCGGCTCCGTCGGACGGGCTGCGGTGTCCGGGACCCGCCGGCCGCCCGACGAGGGCGCTACGCGCCCAGTGCTGCGTCGACGATCTCCTTGGCCTCGCGCTGCACCTGCTCCAGGTGCTCCTGCCCGACGAAGCTCTCCGCGTAGATCTTGTAGACGTCCTCGGTGCCCGACGGCCGCGCGGCGAACCACGCCTTGTCGGTGACGACCTTGACGCCGCCGACGGCCGCGTCGTTGCCGGGCGCCTTCGACAGCTTCGCGGTGATCGGGTCGCCGGCCAGGGTGTCGGCGGTGATGGCGTCGCCGTCGAGCTTGCCGAGGCGGGCCTTCTGCTCCTTCGAGGCGGCGGCGTCGACCCGCTGGTAGACCGGGGCGCCGAACCGCTCGGTGAGCTCGGTGTACAGCTGCGACGGGGTCTTGCCCGTGACCGCGACGATCTCGGACGCCAGCAGCGCGAGGATGATGCCGTCCTTGTCGGTGGTCCACGCGGTGCCGTCGGTGCGCAGGAAGGACGCTCCCGCGGACTCCTCGCCGCCGAACGCCACCGAGCCGTCGATCAGGCCGGGCACGAACCACTTGAAGCCGACCGGGACCTCCCACAGCCGGCGGCCGAGGGACTCCGCGACGCGGTCGATGATGCTCGACGAGACGAGCGTCTTGCCGATCGCGGCGTCGTCGCGCCACTGCGGGCGGTGGGCGTAGAGGTACTCGATCGCGACCGCGAGGTAGTGGTTCGGGTTCATCAGTCCGCCGTCGGGCGTGACGATGCCGTGCCGGTCGGAGTCGGCGTCGTTGCCGGTGAGGACGTCGAAGTCGTCCTTGCGCGCGAGCACCGAGGCCATCGCCGAGGGGCTCGACGGGT
Organism: Curtobacterium oceanosedimentum; assembly: GCF_020297365.1. Taxonomy (GTDB): domain Bacteria; phylum Actinomycetota; class Actinomycetes; order Actinomycetales; family Microbacteriaceae; genus Curtobacterium. The sequence continues at coordinate 40,120 of NZ_JAIXIG010000031.1, read as the reverse complement.
CCATCCGGATCTTGCCGTCCCAGTCGAGCGTCATGAACGCCCAGGTCGGGTCGACCTCGGGGTTCACGACGGTGAGGTCGAGGCCGTAGTGGTCGCGGATGAGGTTCCAGTACGGCAGCGACGCACCACCGAGCGGGTCGGCGCCGATTCGCACCCCGGCACGCTTGATCGCCGCGATGTCGATGATGTTCTCGAGGTCGGCGACGTACGTGTGCAGGAAGTCGTAGCGGTCGGGCTCGGCGTCCTCGGTGCGCTGCACCTCGGCGTTGCCGCCCTCGATGATCGCGTTCGCGCGGTTCGCGATCCAGCTCGTGGCGTCGCTGTCGGCGGGGCCACCGTGCGGCGGGTTGTACTTGAAGCCACCGTCTCGGGGCGGGTTGTGGCTCGGCGTGATGACGATGCCGTCGGCCGTGTCCGGGTTGCCGGCGCGGTTGTAGCGGATGATCGCGTGGCTCAGTGCGGGGGTCGGCACGTAGCCGTCGTCGCTGTCGGCCAGCACGTGCACGCCGTTCGCGGCCAGGACCTGCAGGGCCGTGCGCTCCGCGGGGGCCGAGAGGGCGTGGGTGTCACGCCCGATGAAGAGCGGGCCGTCGGTGCCCTGCGACCGGCGGTACTCGACGATCGCCTGCGTGATCGCGGCGATGTGGGTGTCGTTGAAGGCGGAGTCGAGGGAGGACCCGCGGTGGCCGGACGTGCCGAACACGACCTTCTGCTCGGCGATCGAGACGTCGGGCACGCGGTCGTGGTAGGCGGCGACCAGTTCGTCGAGGTCGACGAGGTCGTCTGCGGTCGCTGGGGTGCCGGCACGGTCGTTCATGCGTCCATCCTGGCATCGCCCGCCCTGGCGCGTTCGGGGGAAGTGCACGAGCGGCCGCCCGGCCCGGGTCGAGGGGGGACACCCGGGAGGACGACCGCTCGCGGTCTGGGGGAGGCCGGAGCCTCAGGCGGTGCGGAACGAACCCGTCGCGGTGCGGAACGAGCCGGTGACCGTGCGGGTCGACGCGGTGGCCGTACCGGGACGCGACCGCTGCGTGTCCACGAAGCGGCCGAGGCGCCCGGCGACCGGCACGCCCGTGTAGGTGCCCGACGGCTCGGTGGTGCTGCGGCCGGTGTACGACCCGCGCACGTCACGCCCGTCGATGCCGGACACGAAGCTGCCGCCGAACGGGAAGGTGCTGTTCGTCATGGGGTCTCCTCGGTGGTGACGCCGTCGGGACCGTCGGACCGACGACCCTGGCGACGTCGGCTGTGATCCGAGCCTACGACACAGTCTTGCATCATGCAAAAGAACTGCACGAACGTGCACGGTCAGGCCAGCAGCTCGCAGAAGTTCCGTCCCTCGGTCGTCCAGCTCTGCCGTGCGACCAGCCCGGCGTCGGCCGCGTGCCGGTGCAGCGCGTCGAGCCCGACCTCGGCCCACGGGAACTCGGCGCTCTCGTTGCCGTCCGTATCGACCACGCGGGCCGTGTAGACCCGGTCGGCGTCGACGTCGGGGTTCGTCTCGACGACGACGCGACCACCGACCCGCACGATCTCACGGCAGCGGACGAGCAGTGCGGTGGGGTCGCCGCCGATGCCGATGTTCCCGTCGATCACCAGCGCGGTGTCCCAGTGGCCCTCGTCCGGGACCGCGTCGAACACCGATCCCTGCATGGCGGTGCCGCCGGAGCGCTGCGCGATCGCGACGGCCTCGGCCGAGACGTCGACGCCGAGCGCCGGGATGCCACGAGCCTGCGCGGCGACGAGCATCCGCCCGGGGCCGCAGCCGATGTCGATGACCCCGCCGTCGACGTCGTCCAGGAGCGAGCGGTCGACCCGGTCGGCCGCGGCGCTCCAGCGACCGACGTCCATCGTCGTGACCTCGCCGGGACGCGACGGGTCGGTGAGGCGCAGGCGGCCGTCGGTACGGAGGGCCCTGGCGTAGGGCTCGCCGCCACCGGCGCCGAACGAGACGGGTGCGTGCATGGTCATCGGGTGCTCCCCACGGTCTCGGCACGGAGTGCCCGGCTGAACTCGGAGTCGGGCACCAGTTCGGCGACCCGTTCGGCGTCGGCGACGGTGTCCACGTCGAGCAGCTCGCCCAGGATCCCCACGTCGAGACCGGCGTCGGTCAGGCGGGCGAGCTGGACGGCGCCGGTGTCCTCGCGGGACATCGGGACGCCGCGGAGCAGGTCGCCGGAGGGCTCCCGCAGGTACAGCGACCAGAAGCCGCCGTCCTCGGCCGGTCCGAACCAGCCGTCGCGCTCGGGGGCGTCGAACACCGGGGCGAGCTCGGCGGCGGACGCCTGCGGAGTGTCCATGCCGACCAGGAGCAGCGGGCCGTCGACCGCGTCGAACAGGAACCCGAGGCGCTCGTCCAGGCCGCCGCCAGGCTGGTGCAGGACCTCGAAGCCCTCGGCGCCGGCTGGCACGACGGTGCCGTCGAAGAACAGGACCCGACGCGCCGCGGGCAGGGCCTGCACGGTGGCGAGGGTGTCGGCGAGGCTGCCGGCGGCGACGCGGGCCGCGCCCTCGGGGGAGAGCGCCGGTGTCAGGCGGGTCTTCACCTTGCCGGGCAGGCACTCCTTCGCGACGACGGCCACGGTGACGGGCGTGCTGGTCGGGGTCTCGGTGGTCACGAGCGCGCCTCCTCGGCGACGGTGCCGGATGCGGCGACGGGGGCGGATACGGCGCCGGCGACCGGGGCGGATGCGGACGCAGCGGGGCCGGCCACGGGGGTGGAGCCGGCCACGGTGCGGACGGGGGCCGGCGCGACGACGCGGGTCCGCGCCTCCCGGCGGTACGCACGGAGCAGACGGGACATGTCACGGACCGCGTTGATCGTGCCGCGGAGCGTGCCGGTCACCTTGCTGTCGCCGATGCGCTGCGCGTAGCCGATGTCGGACTCGTCGACGCGCCAGCCGGCCGCGTGTGCGGCGAGGACCATCTCGAGCGGGTAGCCGCTGCGCCGGTCGCGCAGGTCCAGGGAGACGAGGTCCTCGCGGCGCATGACGCGCATCGGGCCGAGGTCGCGCAGGCGGTAGCCGGTGGCACGGTGCATCAGGACGGCGAGCACGCGGTTCGCGAAGCGGGCGTGCGGTGCCCAGGCGCCGCGACCGGTCGGCACCCGTCGGCCGAGGGCCAGGTCGACGCGGCCGCTGGCGACCCGGTCGACCAGCGGCGGGAGTTCAGCGGGGTCCATCGAGGCGTCGGCGTCGCAGAAGGCGACGTAGTCGGCGGTGGCCGCGGCGACGCCGGCGGCGCAGGCCGAGCCGAAGCCCTTGACCGGTTCGGTGACGACGAGGGCGCCGTGCGCGCGGGCGACCTCGGCGGACCCGTCGGTCGACCCGTTGTCCACCACGATCGCCCGGTAGCCGGCGGGCAGGCGGCCGATCACCTTCGGCAGGGCATCCGCCTCGTCGAGGCACGGGAGGATCACGTCGACGCTCATGTCCGTCATTCGGTGCGGTCGGTCGGATCGACGGGTCTGTCCTTGCATGCACTCGACGTAACACGATGCCGCGCCGCGGGGTACAGGAAACGCGCCGATCGGTCGCAGTCTGTGCACCCCGGCAGGCTGCGGTCCCCAGAACGGGGGACAGGTGTGGGCGTGCGGGGGGTGTTGGAAGACGCCGTCGTCTTGGTGTGACGCCGGCGTGGGGGTTGCGGGGTCGGTCGGAAAACGCCGTCGTGTTCGTGTGACGCCGGGGACTCGGCGAGACGCCCCGCGGTTCGGCGGCGTCTCGCCGGTTCGGGGGCGGGTCGCGGACACGACGGCGTGTCGCGACGTGCGCTGGGCCGGTCGGACGGGAGGCCCGGGGCGGGGCCGCCACGGGCCTCCCGTCCGGCGTGTGGTCGCCGCTGCGGTCGCTCAGTGAGCAGGAGACGTCGGATCGCACGGGTCGGACCCGACGTCTCCTGCTCACTCGGGGTGGCTACCGGACGGCGCTGCGGAGCGGGGCCGTCGCGAAGTCGCGCATGCCGGCCTCGAAGTCGACCTCGGCGCGCCAGCCGAGCTCGGCGGCGATGCGGTCCGAACTCGCGGTGACGTGCCGGACGTCGCCCAGGCGGTACTCGCCCGTGACGACCGGCTGCGGGCCGTCGGGGCCGGCGATCGCGGCGGCCATGTCACCGATCGTGTGCACGATCCCCGAGCCGACGTTGTACGCGCGGAACGAGTCGGCCGGCAGCTCCGCCGTCGCCGCGATGGATGCCGCGTTCGCGCCGGCGACGTCGTCGACGTGCACGAAGTCCCGTCGCTGGGCGCCGTCCTCGAAGACACGGGGTGCCTCGCCGCGGGCCAGCGCCGAGCGGAACAAGGATGCGACACCGGCGTAGGGGGTGTTCGCCGGCATGCCGGGACCGTAGACGTTGTGGTAGCGCAGGGCCACCGCTCGCCCGCCGGTGGCCCGGGCCCAGCTCGAGGCCAGGTGTTCCTGCGCGACCTTCGTCTGCGCGTAGACGTTCCGCGGGTCGAGCGCGGCGGACTCGTCGATCAGCCCGGGCACCAGGGGCTCGCCGTCCGGGCCGATCGGGTCGAAGCGGCCGGCGTCGAGGTCCTCGCGGCGCCGGGCCGGCGGTCGGACGGGCGTGCCGGACGCGGTCGTGTACGCGCCCTCGCCGTAGACGACCATCGAGCTCGCGACGACGAGGCGGCCGATGTCGTGCCGGTCCATCCCGGCGAGCACGTGGGCGGTGCCGGCGTCGTTCGACGACACGTAGTCCGGGGCGTCCTGGAAGTCGACGCCGAGGCCGACCTTCGCGGCCTGGTGGCAGACGACGTCGACGCCGTCGAGCGCCGCGTCGAGGGCGATCCGGTCGCGCACGTCGCCGTGCACGAACGCGATGCCCTGCTGCTGGTGGGCGTGGACGACCTCGGCGGGGTCGCCGTGCACGTCGTCGCGCAGGGAGTCGAGGACGCGGACCTCGTACCCCTCGGCCCGCGCGCGGCGGACGATCGCCGAGCCGATGAAGCCGGCGCCGCCGGTGACGAGGAGGCGGGTCATGCGGTCGCGCCCGTGGTGGTGCTCGCGGCGCGCTGCACGATGCTCGCGCTCGCGCTCGCGCTGGCCGGGACGAGCTCGCGCGGGGTGAAGTCGGCGGGGATCGCGCCGACGATCTCGCCGATGGCTCGGACGATCACCTCGTTCGCACGGGCCAGCCGCTCCATGACGAGACCGTGCGTGACCGTGGCACCCGCGTCGTCGACGTCGGATCCGGTCGCTGCGGCTGCGGCTTCGGCTTCGGTTTCGGCTTCGTCCTCGGTCGGGGCGAGACCGGCGTCGGCGTCGGTGACGAACGACAGGTTGACGGTGGCGATGCCGAGCTCGGCGGCGAGCGGGACCTCGGGGGTCATCGTCATGTTGATGGTGTGGCCGCCGGCCTCGCGGAGCCAGACCGACTCGGCGCGCGTCGAGAAGCGCGGCCCCTGGATGACGACGCACGTGCCCGTCGGACGGAACGGCACGTCGAGCGCGGCGACGGCGTCGATCGCTGCGCGCCGGAGCGTCGGGTCGAACGGGTCGGCGAAGGACAGGTGCTGCACGTCGTCCTCGAAGAAGGTGTCGGCGCGGCCCCAGGTGCGGTCGATGAGCTGGTCGGTCACGACGAAGGTGCCGGGGGCGTAGTCGGGGTGCAGACCGCCGACGGCGCTGGACGACACGATCGCGCGGACACCGAGCGAGCGCAGCGCCCAGACGTTCGCGCGGTGGTTGATGCGGTGCGGGGCGACGGAGTGCTCGCGGCCGTGGCGGGTGAGGAACGCGACCCGGCGTCCGGCCATCGTGCCGATGCTGATGGGGCTCGACGTCTGACCGAACGGTGTCGGCACGTCGCGTTCCTCCGCCGTGCCCTCCTCGAACAGCTGGTAGAGGCCGGAGCCCCCGATGACACCGATCGTCACGGCTTCGTCGTTCTCCACAGATCCTCCGTCAGGTCGTCGGCGCGTGCTGCGCGCTGGATACGCTACTGAGGCCGCCACCGGGGGAACCGGGAGCGGCGACACTTCCCACCTGTTCGGAGGCACCAGTGCGAACGATCGGTCAGCACCGCGACGACCTGGCAGCGTTGCTCGCGCCGGTCCTGGCGGGCCTCGGCACGGACGAGTGGGCCATCGACGACCTCGCCGCAGCCGGGTCCGGGCGTCGCGTGCTCGCGGCGGGCGTCGGGTCACCGGTCCCGCTGCCGCCGTTCGACAACAGCCAGATGGACGGCTTCGCCGTGCGCGTCGCCGATGCCGGCCAGGACGTCCGCGTCGTCGACCCGATCCCGGCCGGGGTCGTGCCCGAGGCGCTCGGACCCGGGACGGCCGCACCGATCATGACCGGGGCCCGGATCCCGTCCGGAGCCGACGCGGTGTTCCCGGTCGAGGCCACCGAGCCGGGGGCCTTCCCGGCGGCCCTCGGGCTGTCACGGGTGTCCGTGCCCGCCGACCTGACCGCCGGCACCTTCGTCCGCGCGACCGGCAGCGACCTGGCGACCGGGGCCGAGATCGCGTCCGCGGGCAGTCCCGTCACGCCGGCGCTGCTCGGGGCCCTCGCCTCGGCGGGGGTCCGGTCCGTGTCGGTGCGCCAGCCACTGCGGGTCCTGGTCGTGTCGACCGGGTCCGAACTGCAGGGCGCCGACACCGATGCCGCGACGATCGGTGACGCGAACGGCATCGCGCTGCGGGCGGCGCTCGCCGAGGTCGGTGCCGAGGCGCGCGTCGTCCGGGTGCCCGACGACGTCGCCGCCTTCGAGCAGGCGCTCGACCAGGCCGTGGGGAACGGGATCGTCGGGGACCGGGTCGACCTCGTGCTCACCACGGGCGGCATCAGCGCCGGGGCGTACGAGGTGGTCCGGCAGGCACTCGAGCCCCGCGGCCTCGCGGTGACCCCGGTCGCCGTGCAGCCTGGCGGGCCGCAGGCGTTCGGCAGCGTGGTGTTCAGCCGTGCCGGTGGCCGATCCGTGCCCGTGGTGTCCTTCCCGGGCAACCCGGTCTCGGCGCTCGTCTCGTTCGAGGTGTTCCTGCGGCCGCTGCTCGCACCGGTCGCCGGGCTGCCGGCGGACCGACCCGTCCAGGTCCTGCCCGCCGCGTCCTCCGCCGTCTCACCCGCGGGCAAGCACCAGGTACGCCGCGGCCGGGTGCAGGACGGTGCCGTGCACTTCGTCGGTGGGCCGAGCTCGCACCTGCTCGTCCACTACGCCGCCGCCACCCACCTGGTCCACGTGCCGGTGGGCGTCGACACCGTCGAACCCGGCGACCCGCTCACCGTCTGGAGCCTCCGATGATCGACCCGTCCCCGTCCGACCAGCTGTCGCACGTCCGCGCCGACGGCAGCGCGCACATGGTCGACGTCTCCGCCAAGGACGTCACCGACCGCTCGGCCACCGCCACCGCCACCGTGGTCACGCGCGCGGACGTCGTCGCGCGGATCCTCGACGGCTCGCTGCCGAAGGGCGAGGTCGTCGGCACCGCCCGGATCGCGGCGATCATGGCGGTGAAGAAGACGTCCGACCTCGTCCCGCTCTGCCACCCGCTGCCGATCGCCGGCGTCCAGGTGGACATCACCGGGGCCGACGACCGCGTCCACATCGAGGTCTCGGTGCGGACCACCTCACGCACCGGGGTCGAGATGGAGGCCCTCACCGGCGCGAGCGTCGCCGCCCTGACCGTGTACGACATGGTGAAGGCCGTCGACCGCGCGGCCGTCATCACCGACGTCCGGGTGCTCGAGAAGCACGGCGGGCGCTCCGGGGACTGGAGCAACCGATGACCACCGAGCCGATCAGGGGTCGTGCCGCCGTGGTCGTGGTGTCCACGCAGGCGGCAGCCGACGGCGCGCTCGACCGGACCGGGCCCGTGATCACCGACTGGCTGCGGGAACGGGCGTTCACCGTGACCGATCCGATCATCGTGCCCGACGGCGGACCGATCACCGAGACCGTCACGGCCGAGCTGCTCGCCGGAGCGCGGGTCGTCATCACCACCGGCGGCACGGGCGTCACGCCGACGGACCGGACGCCCGAGGCCGTCGCGCCCCTGATCGACCTGGAGCTGCCCGGCATCACCGAGGAGATCCGACGCCGCGGTCTCGCCGGGGCCGGCCCGACCGCACTGCTCACCCGCGGTGTCGCCGGGGTGACGCACGCCGGCTGCCTGCTCGTCACCCTGCCCGGCTCACGCGGCGGGGTGGCCGACGGCCTCGCGGTGCTCGACGGCCTGCTCGACCACGTGCTCGCCCAGGTGCACGGCGCAGGACACGCTCCGCGCACCGCCCAGCGCGACAGCCCGCGGAGTACCCCGTGAGCGACGCCGACGCCGACGCCGCCGACGCCGCCGCCGCCGCGCGCGTCGTGCTCGCCGACGTCGTCGACCGCGACGTCAGCGTCGACGAGGTCGCAGCCGTGGTGGCCACCGACCAGGACGGCGCCGTGGTGACCTTCGCCGGCATCGTCCGCGACCACGACGGCGGCAAGGGTGTCACCGCGCTCGACTACGAGCGGCACCCGAGCGCCGGTGCGGTCATCGCCGAGGTCGCCCGCAGCATCGCCGAGCAGCACCCCGACGTCCGGATCGCCGTGCTGCACCGCGTCGGCGCACTCGGCATCGGGGACGTCGCGCTCGCCGCAGCGGTGTCGTCCTCGCACCGGGCGCAGGCGTTCGCCGCGTGCGAGGCACTGGTCGACCTGGTGAAGGAGCGCGTGCCGATCTGGAAGCACCAGCGGTTCACCGACGGCACGGACGAGTGGGTGGCGGCGCTGTGACGGACGCACCTGTGGGACTTCGCACCACCGGCGCTCGTTCGGGGCGTGGTGACGGTCCCAGCCGATCCATAGAATCGCGAACATGAGCATCTTGTTGTCCGGGTTCACCATCGTCCTGCTGGTGTTCGCCCTGATCGACATCCTGACGAAGACGGACGACCAGATCCGCGGCCTGCCGAAGATCGCGTGGGTGATCCTCGTGATCCTGGTCCCCGTCGTCGGCAGCATCGTCTGGTTCGCCATCGGCCACGACTGGGCCCCGGGGGAACGGAACCACGGTCGCTACATCGAGCCCACCCGCCACGAGGACCGCTACGCCACCCTCGGTGATGCCCGGAGCGCGCACGGCACCGCACGGGTGACCGGTACCGAGCAGGAGCTCGCCGAACTCGAGCGCGAGATCGAGTACTGGGAGGCCCAAGCTCGACTCAAGCGTGCGAAGGACGCCGCGGGCGAGGGCGACAGCGCCCGGTGAGCTGACCCGTGAGCACGACGACGCCGGATCCTCCGACCGTTCCCGACGAGGTCTGGCAGCAGATCGCGGACCGGCTCGCCGGGGCACCGACCCCGCCGAGCGCCCGCAGGTCGATGACCCGCCGGATCGTGATCATGGTCGTGGTCGTCGTCCTGGCCGGGCTGGCGGGGTACGTCGCAGCCGCATACCTCCCGCGGTTCGACCTGCCGGAACCCGACGGGGACCTGCCACCGTGGGCGGTCGTCATCGTCGCGGTCGGCTTCGTCACCGGAATGGCCTGCCTGGTGACCGCCTTCGTGCGGGGTGGTGGTGTCGGTGGGCTCTCCGGCATCAACTCGGAACCGACCGCGGGGCTCCGCCGCGCCGACCGACGACGCGTCGAGCGGATGGCGCGAGGGCGGGCCCCGGCTCCCGCCGAACGAGTGCGCCTGCTCGCCGCGATCGTCGACCGTCGCCTCCGACAGTCGACCGCAGGACTCTGGTTCACGCTCGGGTTCACGCTGTTCGAGTCGGCGCAGTCCCTGCTCAACTGGCCGTCGTGGCCCGGCATCCTCCACGGGGTCGTCTGCGCGGCCATGCTGGTGATGCTCCTGGCGCTCGTCCGGTACCGGCAGCAGTGGCGAGCCTTCCTGCAGGAGAGCCGGCCCCGCGCCGGAGCCGAGCCGACCCCGGCGGCCTGACCCGGGCCTCCAGACCGACCACCCCGCACCCAGGACCCCGCCGCGCCACCTACCCTTGACGGGTGGCACATCTCCTCGGCGCCGAGAACCTGCATCTCGAGTTCCCCACCAAGGTCGTCTTCGACAACGTCACCCTCGGCATCGACGAGGGCGACCGGATCGGTGTGGTCGGCCGGAACGGCGACGGCAAGTCGACGCTGCTCGCCCTGCTGTCCCAGCGCCTCGAGCCGGACGGCGGACGCGTCACGCACCGGCGCGGGCTGACGATCGGCTACCTGGACCAGCGCGACATCCTGCCCGAGGGCGCGACCGTCGGCAGCACCGTCGTCGGCGACCTCGAGGAGCACGAGTGGGCCGGTGACCCGAAGATCCGCGACATCATCGGGGGACTGGTCTCGGACATCCCGTGGGACGCCAGCGTCGACGACCTGTCCGGTGGGCAGCGTCGCCGTGTGGCGCTCGCACGGCTCCTCGTCGGCGACTGGGACGTCCTGTTCCTCGACGAGCCGACGAACCACCTGGACGTCGAGGGCATCGAGTGGCTGGCCGGGCACATCAACCGCCGGTGGTCGTCGAACCAGGGCGGCATGGTCGTCGTGACGCACGACCGGTGGTTCCTCGATGCCGTGTCGACCGACACGTGGGAGGTCCACGACGGTGTCGTCGACCCGTTCGAGGGCGGCTACGCCGCGTACATCCTGCAGCGCGTCGAGCGTGACCGGCAGGCGGCTGCGAGCGAGCAGCGCCGGCAGAACCTGGCCCGCAAGGAGCTCGCGTGGCTGCGCCGCGGTGCACCCGCCCGCACGAGCAAGCCGAAGTTCCGCATCGACGCCGCCAACGCCCTGATCGACGACGTGCCGCCGATCCGTGACACCGTTGCGCTGTCACAGACGGCGACGGCCCGGCTCGGCAAGGACGTCGTCGACCTGCTCGACGTGAGCGTCTCGTTCGACGGCACGCAGATCCTGGACCGCGTCGAGTGGCGCATCGCCCCGGGGGAGCGGACCGGCATCCTCGGCCCGAACGGCGCCGGCAAGTCGACGCTGCTCAACCTGGTCTCCGGACGCCTGCAGCCGACGAGCGGCCGGGTGAAGACGGGCAAGACCGTGCAGGTCGCGGTGCTCGACCAGCAGCTCGCCGACCTCGCGCAGTTCGCCGACGACCGGGTGCGCGAGGTCGTGGCCCGCAAGAAGACGAGCTACGTCGCCGACGGCAAGGAGATGACACCGTCGCAGCTGCTCGAGCGGCTCGGCTTCACCTCGGAGCAGCTCTCCACCCCCGTCAAGGACCTGTCCGGTGGGCAGAAGCGGCGCCTGCAGCTCATGCTCATCCTGCTCGACGAGCCGAACGTGCTCATCCTCGACGAGCCCACCAACGACCTCGACACCGACATGCTCGCCGCCATGGAGGACCTGCTCGACACCTGGCCGGGCACCCTGCTGGTCGTCAGCCACGACCGGTACCTGCTCGAGCGTGTCACCGACCAGCAGTACGCCGTGCTCGGCGGGCACCTGCGGCACCTGCCCGGCGGGGTCGACGAGTACATGCGGCTGCGCGAGGCCGGCACCGGTGGCGGGACCGCCTCGGCGGCTGCCGCCGCGTCTGCCGGGAGGCCCGACACCGTCGGCGGGACCGGCTCGGCCGGTTCCGTGGCCGGTTCCACCGCCGCCGGTGCGTCCGGCGGGTCGGCTGCGGCGGCCTCCGGGCTGACCGGCGCCGATCGTCGTGCGGCCGAGAAGGAGATGTCGGCCCTCGACCGGAAGATCGCCAAGGTCGGCACGGACCGCAAGAAGCTGCTCGACCAGTTCGCCACGCACGACCAGTCCGACTACGCCGGGCTGGGGGCGCTGCAGGTTCGCCTGGGGGAACTCGAGGCAGAGGTCGAGCAGCTCGAGGAGCGCTGGCTCGAGGTCGCGGAGCTGCTCGGGGTCTGAGTCGGTCGGAGTCTGAGTCGATCGGAGTCTGAGCCGCTCGGGGCTGAGCCGCTCGGGGTCTGCGCGGCCGGCCCGCCCGTCAGCCCCGGAGGGCGGCGATCGGGGTGCCCCGGACGGCACGGGCCGCCGGCCCGAGCGCTGCGGCCAGGCCGGTGACGGCGGCTCCGACGAGCACGACGACCACGAGCCACGCCGGGACCGTGGGGCCGAGGAGCACGGCGCCGTTCGTCGCGCCGAGGAGTGTGTAGGCGCCCGCCCACCCGTACGCGGTGCCGAGGACGAGCCCGAGCACGATCGCGACGGTGATGGTCATCGCGGTCTCGACGAGCACGAGCGACCGGATCTGGTGCCGGGTCGCGCCGACGACGCGCAGGAGTCCGAGTTCTCGACTGCGCTGGGTGATCGTGAGCGCCGTGACCACCACGACGCCCGCCGCCGCGATGATCCCCGCGGCACCGACCAACCCCGTGAACATGGCCGCGAGCTGGTCGAACTGGGTCTGGATGTCGCGGTAGTACACCGGGTCGGCGGCGGCCTGTCGCTGCAGCATGGTGGCGTACGTGGCGAAGCCCACCGAGAAGGTCGACATGAGGGTCACCGCGATGATGAGGCCGACCGTCGTCCGAGCGGTCCGCTCTGGTGCGCGCAGGGAGTTCCGCGCCGCCATCGAGGGGATGATGCTCCGGCCGGACGCCGACACCACGACACGGAGGACGGCCGGCAGCAGCACGGGCGACGCGACGACCACCCCGGTGAACGACAGCGCCCCGCACGCCACGGCGAGCAGCAGTGCGTTCACCGTCGAGGCGCCGAGCACGAACGCGACGCCGATGCCGAAGGCCCCCGCGAAGAACAGGGCGACCGCGACCACGCTCCGTGCCGTGCGGCTGGTCGTCCCGGGGACCGGCTCGACGACGGCGTCCAGTGCCCGGAGCGGCGGGATCGACAGCACCTCGCGGGAGCCGATACGGAACGCGAGCGTCGTGATGCCCGCGACGAGCACGGCGATCGGGGCCGCTGCCGGTGGGAGGAACCAGCCGAGCGCCGGGAGCACGTCGGTGGCCGCGGCCAGCGAGAGCGCACCGTTGGCGACCAGCGCCCCCGCGACCCCGCCGACGAGTGCGCCGACGACCCCGCAGACGAGACCGATCGCCGTGATCTGGCGACGGAGCTGCCCGCCCGTCGCGCCGAGCACACGCTGCAGCGCCAGGGCACGGGTCCGCCCGGCGATCACCGTGGCGCACGTGTTCGACGCGACCACGGCGCTGACGTACAGCGCGATCGCGATGAACACCCACGCGACGACGGGCAGGATCGCGGCGACCGTGGCGCTCTCGCCCGTCCGTTCGCCGATCTCGACGATCCGTTGCGCGGCCTCCGACCCGGTGACCACGAGGGCACCGAGGCCGGCGGACAGTGCGGCGACGAACACCGTGGAGCGACTCTCGGTCAGGGCGCGGAGTCGGGTGCGTCGCCGTCGGTGCGTCGGCAGGTCGCGGTGACGCGACGCGGTCACGATCGGTCGTCGCCCGTGTTGGGCGTCCAGGCCACCCACCGGTCCTTCTCAGAGGTCAAGGACCAGTCGCCGCAGCGGAGGACGGTCTTCGCCGCGTAGGCGTCGGGGGCGCCGGAGATGGTCACGCTCGGCGCGGACTTCCTGGGGACGGTCGTGCAGCCGTCGGCGGTGACGCCGTCGGAGCTGGTGAAGACGACGGTCGTGGGAGCGCTCGACCGCTTCTTCGCGGCCGTCCCGGCGGCGGAGGAGATGTCCGTCGCGTCCGCGGGCATCCACGCGGGCGGGGACTGCAGGTCGGCGCGGGTGTCGGCGTGGGTGCTCACCTCGTGGTGCAGCTGGTCGTTCAGCGCGGAGCACCCGGTCAGTGCGAGTGCGCAGAGTGCGAGGGCGCCGACCATGACGCCCTTCGAGGAGAGGTGGGACACGGGATGCCTTTCGTCGGGACACCACGATCCCATCGTGTCGGGACGGCGACGGGATCGGTCCAGGGGAGGACCGGCGTGCTCCTGCCGGATGACATCCGACCCAGCGGTCAGTCGCCGAGACCCAGGATGAGTCGGCGGAGCAGTCCGGCGAGCTGGTCCTGCTCGTCGTCGGAGACCCCGGACAGGATGCCGCGCTCGGCCGCCAGCAGGTCGGCGATCGCCGCGTCCACCGCCACCCGGCCCCGGCTCGTCAGCGACACGAGGATGCCGCGGCCGTCCTTCGGGTCGGTCCGACGGCCGACGAACCCGCGCGCGGCCAGCCGGTCCACCCGGTTCGTCATCGTGCCGCTCGACACCAGGGTCTGCTGCAGCAGCGTCTTCGGGCTCAGCTCGTACGGCTCGCCGGCGCGACGCAGGGCCGAGAGCACGTCGAACTCCCACGGCTCCATGCCGCTCGCGTCGAACGCCGTGCGGCGGGCGCGATCCAGGCGTCGGGCGAGCCGGTCCACGCGGGACAGCACCTCGAGCGGGCCGAAGTCGAGGTCGGCACGTTCACGACCCCACGCCGCGACGATGCGATCGACCTCGTCCTCCTGCGGCATCCCTCCATCTTGGCCGAACCCGGGGCGCACGGCCAGCGCCGCGGGTCGTGGGAGGATGGAGGAGCACCTGCGGGTGCGTTCCGCCTTGGTGTAATGGCAGCACGACGGCCTTTGGTGCCGTTAGGTCCGGGTTCGAATCCTGGAGGCGGAGCCGGGGGCCTGCGTCCGGGGTCGGGGCCGTGCCCTGCCGGATGTGGCGAGAGGGTCAGGGGTGTCTGTGAAGTGCGGAGGAGCCGGAGCGCTCTGCCAGGAGCTGGGGCTCTGGTAGCTCTGCTGCGGGCTGTGCTGCGATGGCCAGCGCGCTCGTGATCGTCTGGCTTGCTCGTGACCCGAGGGCCCCGTCTCGGTAGGCGATGGTGCTCCGGACACCGACGACCGCCGTCAGTGGTCGTAGGCGTAGAAGCCGCGACCAGTCTTGACGCCGAGGTTGCCGGCGTCGACGTACTCGTGCAGGAGCGTGCGGGGTCCTTCGGGCAGGTGCGGGTTCTCCGCTGCGTAGTGGTCCTCGATGTCGAGGACGACGTCGAGGCCGACCTGGTCCATCATCCGGAACGGGGCCGCGAGGACGTCCGCACCGTGCTGCTGTCACCAGCCTCGGACCTGACTCTGTCGAACCCGAAGATCCCCGCCGTCGCACCCACCGATCCGTGGCTCGGTGTCGAAGGCATCCGCGTCTACGCCGAGCAGTGGGCCGGGCAACTGCCGCTGACCGACCCCCGCGTCAGCCCGCTGCACGGCGACTTCGCCGGGCTCGGACCGATGCTGCTCCTCATCGGCACCCACGACATCCTCAACCCCGACGCGCACCTCGTCATCGACAAAGCACGCGCCGCAGGCGTGCCAGCGACACTCCTGGAACGCCGGGGCGCCGTGCACGTCTTCCCACTCCTGCTCACCCGCACCGCGGCCGAGGCACGGAACCGCATCGTCGAAGCGCTGCGAGCGTGACCAGGCCAGGAAGCCCGGATCACGGGGGCGAGGAACACGCTCTTCGGGCGCACGATGGCCGCCGATGAGTACCTGTTCCACCGCAGCTACCGAGGGCGACCGACGGCCGGTGCCCGTGCCACCACGATGAGATCCGTCTCGACAGCCGATCCACAGGCGGACGCGGTGGCATCGCTGGCGTTGCTCATCTCGTGGTCGATGCCGTGCAGACGCCATGGATCCCGCATCACGGCCCGTCGCTGCTCGGTCGCAGGTGGAGGGTGACCAGGTCGACGTCCTGGTGGCGAACGTCGGAGCACCGTCCCGGCACGGTGCACAGTCACGAGAGCTGCCGTTCGCTCAACCCACCGGCGTGCGACGTGCAGTCGACCCAGCTACCCGTCGAGCGTGGAGCAGGATCCCGGAACCCGTGGAACGTGTGTCACCACGGGGATCCGCGATCTGCGCGACCACCGGCATGCGGGGACGAGCCGGTCGCCTCCTCGAGACCCCGGTGACGAGACGCAGCCACCTCCGTGGTGCGCCCGGTCCGCTGTGGACGGCCCGCAACCATCGCCGGTGCGACTCGGACCGGCGATCGCGTACTTCGAGCAGCCGCGGCGTGTTCCCCCCAGTGCCACAGCGCGAGTATGCGCGCGACGCGCATCGACATTGCGCACTTCGAGCAAGTCTGTCAGGATGATCGCTCAGCGCCGATCCATCGGTGCCCACCGTCAACGTCGACTGGAGGACCCCGCATGCGTGACTTCGACGGCCTGTTGCGAGCCCGATCCGACGGGGGCGCCGAAGCGCTCCTCCCGACACCGACGGTGCAGTGCCACGCGGCCAACCTCGCCTTCCTGCCCGGGGGAGACCTCGCCTGTGTCTGGTTCGGAGGCACCCAGGAGGGCGTCTCCGACATCTCCGTCCACCTGTCGCGGCTCCCCGCCGGCACGGATCGCTGGCTCGAGCCCGTCCAGTTGAGCTTCGACAGTGCGCGTTCCGAGCAGAACCCGATCCTCTTCACCGCGCCGGACGGTGCCGTCTGGCTGCTGTACACCGCGCAGATCGCCGGGAACCAGGACACGTCCGAGGTGCGGCGACGGATCTCCCACGACGGCGGTGCGACCTGGGGGGAGCCGGCCCCGTTGCTCGGCCGCGATGCACCGGTCGGCGTGTTCGTGCGGCAGTCGCCGGTCGTGCTCGACAGCGGGCGGATCCTGCTCCCGGTGTTCAACTGCCGGACGGTGCCCGGCGAGAAGTGGGTCGGCAACGACGACACCGCGTCGGTCTGGTACTCGGACGACGGCGGGGAGACCTGGTCCGAGGTCGCCGTGCCCGAGTCGACCGGGTGTGTGCACATGAACATCGTGCCGCGCGAGGACGGCGTGCTCTGGGCGTGCTTCCGCTCCCGCTGGGCGGACCACGTGTACGAGTCGACCTCGGCGGACGGCGGGATGACGTGGGAGCCGTGCCGTCCGATCGACCTGCCGAACAACAACTCCTCGATCCAGGCTCGTACCCTCGACGACGGCCGGATCGCGATGGTGATGAACCACTCGAGCAAGGACGACGCGACGAGCCGCCGGGTCTCCCTGTACGACGAGATCGACGACGAGGGCCTCGCAGCCGACAGCGGCGAGCACGTCGCCGAACCCACGTTCGACGCCGACGGACCGAGCGCGTTCTGGGGTGCGCCGCGGGCGCCGATGACGCTCGTGGTCTCGAGCCCGGACGGGCGGTCCTGGCCGACCGCCTACGACATCGAGAACGGCGACGGGTACTGCCTGTCGAACAACAGTCGCGAGAGCCGCAACCGCGAGTTGTCCTACCCCTCGGTGCTCCCCGACCCGGCCGGGGGACTGCACATCGCCTACACCTGGCACCGCAAGTCGATCAAGCACGTGTACCTGCCCGCTGACGTCCTCGCTGCGATCGTGTCGACGCCGTCCACCTCCGCCGGTCCGGACCTCTCTGCGAAGGAGCAGCGAGCATGACCCTCCCCATGGTCTTCGCCCTCGCGATCACCGTCTTCATGATCGTGCTGATCATGATCGACCGCCTGCCGTTCGGTGTGCCGCCGTTGATCGCCTGCCTGTTGATGGTGGTCTTCGGCGTCGTGCCGATCAACGTCGCCTTCAGCGGGTTCGCGAACGCGACGATCATCATGCTCGCCTCGTTCATGGCGGTGATCGCCGCGTTGCAGAAGACCGACCTCGTCTCGGGCTTCAAACGGATGATCACGCGACTCGGCACGAAGGGCGGGTTCCGGGCCTACGTCCTCATCATCGTCTTCGTCATGCTGGGGTGCAGCATCTTCGGCACGGGGTCCACGGCCTACTACGTGCTGGTGATCGGCCTGCTGTCGACGCTCGCGTACAACAAGAAGTTGCCGCCGTCGAAGGTCCTCATGCCGGCCGGCTTCGCCGCGAACCACCCGATGCTCCCGTTCAACGTGGCGCTGCAGTACGGCATCGTCGTCGCGGTGCTCGAAGCGACCGGCGTCCGGGAGAACATCGACCTGGTCCGGTTCTCGATCGTCAACCTCGTGCTCAGCCTCGGGTTCCTCGTGTGGTGCCTCATCGCGTACCGTCTGCTGCCCGACCACGCGATCACCGACGAGGAGTCCGGCACCGCGAGCGCGACGGACGCGAAGGAGCCGGCTCTGGCCGGTGCTCGTCCGACCGGCGCCGCAGCGTCCGACCGCCCCGGAGCGCACGACGGCCCGGCGAGCGACCCTGCGGCACCGGGCCCCCACGCCGCCGAGGCGAACGCGACCGCGACCGCCTCGTCGAGCGCGACCGCCACGGTGACTGCGCCGACGCTGGACCGTCGGAAGCAGCTGGCGACCTACGCCTGCTTCGTCCTGGCCATCGCCGGCATGATCTCGTACAGCTACATCGGCGATGCGGGCTACGCGATCACGGGGCTCTCCGTGGCGCTCCTCCTGGTGATGAAGGTCCTGGACTTCACCGAGATCCGCGACGCCATCAGCCAGCCGATCATCATCATGTCCGCCGGCGTCATCGGCATCGCGGAGGCGCTCGGCGCGACCGGACTGACGAAGCTCGTCGGGGAGTCCGTCGCAGGACTGCTCGGCGGCAACGTCAGTCCCTTCCTGCTGGTGTTCGCGTTCTGCGTCCTGACGAGCGTGCTCGCGACCCTCACGGGGTCGACCATCGGCACGGTGTACGTCTTCGCGCCGCTGGCGATCGCGACCTGCGTCAGCCTCGACCTCGACCCTGCCGCCGCGGCGGTCGCCATCGTCATCTCCGGATGGAACGGACACTTCCTGCCGATCGACGGGCTCCCCGCGATGGTGATGGGCGTCGGGAAGTACTCGCTGATCCAGTTCTGGAAGTTCACCATCCCGATGTACGTCATCCGTCTGCTCGCCCTGACCGCCGGCGCGCTCCTGCTGTTCCCGATGTGACCGCGTCGCCAGGACACGATCGACCACCCCAGACACCGAGGACCCCGTGAAGAACACCTTCGAGCTCGCACACGTGGGCATCAACAACCCCGACGCAGCAGCGGCGCAGGAACTGTGCGACCTGTTCTGCCTCATGTTCAACCTCGATCCCCGCCAGGGGAAGAAGTCCGAGTTCGCCGGCACCTTCTTCGAGTGCGTGCGGTCGCAGTACCTCGGGACGCACGGCCACATCGGGATGTCGACCGGTGACCTCGACGCAGCGGTCGAGGAACTCACCGAGAAGGGCTTCGGCTTCGACCAGGAGACCGCCGCTCACTTCGACGACGGGCGTCTGCAGAACATCTACCTCGCGGGCGAGTTCGGCGGCTTCGCCGTGCACGTGATGCAGCACCCCCGTCCCTGACCACCATCCGACCGCCCGGCCACCCAGCCGACAAGGAGCACCTGCAGTGACCACCACGATCAGCGGCAGCATCCACGCGCTCGTCACCCCGTTCCACGACGACGAGTCGCTCGACCTCGACCAGATGCGCGCGCACACCGACCGCGCCGTCCGAGCGGGCGCCGACGGCGTCTTCTGCCTCGGGACCAACGGCGAGTTCTTCCAGCAGACCGAGGACGAGCGGCTCGCCGTGCTCGAGACGGTCGTCGACGCCACCGCGGGCCGCGTCCCCGTCTACGGCGGGGCCGGTGCCGTCGGGACGAAGGAGACGGTTCGCATCGCCCAGCGCATGCAGGCGGCCGGTGCCGACGTGCTCTCCGTCATCACGCCCTACTTCGCGGCGGCCTCGCAGGACGAGCTGTACCGGCACTTCGCGGTGGTCGCCGAGGCCGTCGAGATCCCGGTGCTCATCTACAACATCCCCGCGCGGACCGGGAACACCATCACTCCCGCGACCGTCGCACGGCTGGCGGAGATCGACAACATCGCGGGTGTGAAGGACTCGTCGGGCAACTTCGACGCGATCCTGCAGCTCATCGAGCTGACCGATCCCGAGCACTTCGCCGTGCTCGCCGGGACCGACTCGCTGGTCCTGCCGACGCTGCAGGCCGGTGGCGCGGGCGGCATCACCGCAGTCGCGAACGTCTACCCCCGGACCATGGTCGAGATCTCACAGAAGTGGGCGGCAGGCGACCTCGACGGTGCTCGCGCGGCACAGGCGTCCATCCGTCCGCTGCGCAACCTGTTCACGCTCGGCAACCCGAACACCATCGTCAAGGCGGCCACCAACGCGGCAGGCCAGGCCGTCGGCCCCTGCCGTGCGCCCTTCAACCTGCTCGACGCCGCCGCCCTCGAGAAGATCACCGAGACCGTGCGCGCCGACCAGGCGGCGGGCCTGGGCTGAGGCGCTGCGCCACCGCGACCACGAGACGGGCTGGAGGCTCGGTGCCAGCCGGCACCGAGCCTCCAGCCCGTCGACGGTCGCGTCAGCGGTTGTAGCCGGGCATCGGGCCGCGGAGTGCGGCGGAGACATCGTCGACGGCCTGCTGCACGTCGTCGGGCAGCGCGCCCGCGGCCAGTGCGGTGAGGTTCGCCTCGATGTTCGCGAGCCGCGAGCCGCCGACCAGGACCGCGTCGACGACGGGACGGCCGAAGGTCCACCGCAGTGCGAGCTCGGCCATCGGGATCCCCGAGCCCTCGGCGATCGAGCGGAGCTGCTCCACGGCGGCGAAGACCTCGTCGTTCCAGTACCGGCTGCGGTACATGCCGGCGAGGGGGGAGGACCCGAACCGCCCTGCCGCCGGCTGCTCCTCCGGGCGGTGCTTGCCCGTGAGGAGCCCGCCGCCGAGCGGGTTGTAGACGACCGTCCCGAGACCGGTGCTCCCGGCGTACTCGGCGTACTCGTCGTCGATCCGGGTGGCGATCACGCTGTAGACCTGCTGTCCGAGGACGGGTGCGTCGAGCCCGAGTGCCGTGGCCGTGTGCCCCAGTTCCGCGATCTGCCACGCGGAGAAGTTCGAGATGCCCCAGGCGCCGACCGACCCGGATTCGACGAGCGTCCGCACGGCGGCGAGCGTCTCCTCAGCCGGGGTCGACCGGTCGGGCTGGTGCAGGTAGAGCACGTCGACGTGGTCCGTCCGGAGCCGCCGCAGACTCGCGCGCACGCACCGGTCGATCGCCTCGGCGGACAGGGGAGCGGCGCCCTCGGCGTCCGGGTTCGGGATGCCGACCTTCGTCGCGAGCACGACGTCGTCACGACGTCCGGCGAGGACCGATCCGAGGATCTCTTCACTGCGGCCGCCGGCGTACCCGTTCGCGGTGTCGATGCCGGTCCCGCCGGCCGCCAGGAAGCGGTCGACCATCTCGGCTGCCGTGGGCTCGTCGACGCTGTCGCCGAAGGTCATGGTGCCGAGGACGGCGGGGGCGAGCCGGCGGCCTCGGATGTCGATGTCACGCACAGGGTTCCTCTCATTTGGGCACCACGAGACGACCCGTGTCAGGGTGCCCGCGGTTCAACCGCTTCGAGCACACCACTCTTGCGTGTTTCACGCAAGTCATCTAGCGTGTTTCGTGCACGCTGCCGGCACCCGGCGGCACCGGCCACCGAGCCCGAGGAGGGGTCCGATGTCGTACCGCCTCGCCGCGATCGCTGACGACCTGTCCGGAGCGGCCGAGGTCGCCGCGGTCCTCGGCAACGGGTCGGCGACCGTCGCCCTCACGCTCCCCGCGGCGCTCGAGCACGTCGCGCGCTCCTCGTCCGATGTCGTCCTCGACTGCGACACACGAGCGCTCGACCCGGACTCGCGCCGCGCCGCCGTCGCGCAGGCAGCGCTGCGGATGCGTGCGGCAGGAGCGCCGGTCCGGCTGGTGAAGACCGATTCGCTGCTGCGCGGTGGCGTGGGAGACGTCGTCGACGGGCTCACCGACGCCGGTGCGCACGTCGTGGTCGCCTCCGCGCTCCCGGCACTCGGACGGACGGTCGTCGACGGTCGGCTCCTCGTGCACGGCAGACCGGTGGCGGACGCAGGACTGCACGGCCTGGAGGCCCGGGTCGTCCCCGGTCCGCTGGCTGCCGTCGGACAGCGAGCCCGGTCCGTCCCGCTCGCGGTCGTCCGTGCCGGCGGCGACGCCGTCCTCGCCGCGGTCGACCAGGCGCACGGCGCCGGCGAGGTCCCCGTGCTCGACGCCGTCTCCGACGACGACCTCGACCGGATCGCAGCGGCGCTCGACGGCGCCGACCGCACGATCCTCGGTTCCGGCGGCATCGCCGCGGCCGTCGGCCGCCTCCGCGGAGCGCCGCACTTCACCCCGGGCGTCACCGGGCCCGGCGACCGGTCCCTGCTCGCCGCAGGACGTCAGCCCGTGCTGCTCGTCGTGGGGACGGCCAGCGCGGAGGCGACCGCGCAGCTCGAGGTCCTCGCGGCGAACGGTGTCCCGGTCGTGCCGGTGCCCCGCGACGTCCTGCTCCGCGCCGTCGACCGCCGCGAGGTCGACGACATCGACCACCCTGCGCTCCAGTCGGCACGGATCGCGTTGCGCAGTGGGAGCGCCGCGATCTGCGTCGAGGACCGGCACGAACCGCTCCCGCACCTCGCTCGGCGCCTCGCCGACGGCCTCGGCATCGTGGCCGCCGCCATCAGCGGGCGTGCCGCCCTGGTGCTGACCGGTGGGGAGACGGCTCGATCCGTGCTCACCCGCCTCGGGATCACGACCATCGTGCCGGAAGGTGCCGTCGAACCCGGGTGCATCGCGTCCCGCACGGACGATGGTCGCCGCGTGGTCACGCGACCCGGCAGCTTCGGGACCGTCACCAACCTGCTCGACGCCGCCACGTTCCTCCAGGCCGGCTCGACCGACCACCCCGCAGCCGGAGGCCGTGTCGAAGCGGCGCCAGCCGCACGAACCGAAAGGCAGCACTTGTGATGAACGCCACTCCGATCGTCGCCGTCACGATGGGCGACGGGGCCGGTGTCGGCCCAGAGATCGTCGTCGAGGCCGTCGTGTCACCGGACGTCCTGGCCGTCTGTCGGCCGGTCGTCATCGGCGACCTCGGTCGCCTCCGACAGGCCGCGGCGATCCGGGGCGTCGAGGTCACGTTCAACGTCGTCACGGACGTCGCGGACGCGACGTACCAGGACGGCGTCGTCGACGTGGTTGACCTCGGACTGCTCCCCGAGGACCTGCCGTGGGGGCAGCTCTCGCCGGTCGCCGGCGATGCGGCCTTCCAGTACATCCGCGTCGCGTGCGAGGCAGCGATCGCCGGGAAGGTCCAGGCGATCTGCACGGCCCCGTTGAACAAGGAGGCCCTGCACGCCGGCGGTCACGTCTTCCCCGGGCACACCGAGATGCTCGCGGAGCTCATGGGCATCGACGAGGTCTCGATGATGCTCTCGACCCCGAAGCTGAAGGTCATCCACGTGACCACCCACGTCGGCCTCATCGACGCCGTCCGGCGGATCGAGCCCGGGCTGGTCGAGCGGACCATCCGACGAGGCAACGAGGCCCTGGTCCGTGCCGGGAACCCGCACCCGAAGATCGGTGTCGCGGCGATCAACCCGCACGCCGGCGAGAACGGTCTGTTCGGCCACGGCGAAGAGGCAGAGAAGATCGCGCCGGGCGTCGAGGCGGCACGCGCCGACGGGATCGACGCCGTCGGGCCGCTGCCTGCCGACACCCTGTTCTTCCTCGCCGGTCGCGGGGACTACGACCTCGTCGTCGCGATGTACCACGACCAGGGCCACGGCCCCGTGAAGGTGCTCGGGATCGAGGCCGGCGTGAACATCACGGTGGGCCTCCCGGCCATCCGCACGTCGGTCGACCACGGGACGGCGTTCGACATCGCGGGCACCGGCAAGGCCGATGTCGCTAGCATGATCGAGGCGCTCCGCCAGGCGGCCGAACTCGCCCCGACGTCGGGCGCGATGACCTCGTCGCAGGGCGCCTGACCCGTCCTCAGTCCCTGCCCGTCCGGAGGTGCCCGGTGTCGATCTCGGCCAGAGCGCGGCGTGAAGCCATCGTCACGCTAGCCACGACGGTCGGACTCGCGAGCGTCGACGAGCTCTCCGAGCGGTTCGGGGTCACGGCGTCCACCATCCGGCGTGACCTCGCGACCCTGCAGGAGCAACGGAAGCTCACCCGGACGTTCGGCGGCGCGATGGCGGTGGCGGCGCACCCCGAGGCATCCCTGCGACAGCGGCTCGGCGAGCACTTCGAGGCGAAGCGCAACATCGCCCGCCGGGCCGCTGCCACCGTGGCCCCCGGCGCGTCACTGTTCCTGGACAACGGCTCGACGGTCGCGGCCTTCGCCCATGCACTGCCGGTCGACGCGGACCTCACCGTCACCACCACCAGCGTCGGGGTCATCACCGACATGGCCGAGCGTGACGACGTCCGCCTCGTCGCGCTCGGCGGCGAGTACCGGTCGCTCAGCAACGGGTTCGTCGGACCCCTGACGGAGGCGGCGCTCGAGTACCTGACGTTCGACGCGGTCTACCTCGGTGCAGATGCGGTGTCGCCGGAGCGTGGGATCTGCGAAGCGGACCTCGCGCAGATCCGGCTGAAGGAACTCATCGCTCGTCGCGCGGCGGCGGTGTACGTCCTCGCCGACTCGTCGAAGCTCGCACAGTCCGAGTTCCACGCCTGGACCCGACTCGGGAGCGGGTGGACGCTCATCACCGACGACGGCATCGCACCGGACCTCATCGAGCGCTTCGGGACCGCGGGCGTCTCGGTCGACACCGCCTGATCCCTCCCTCGCCGCCGCGTCAGGCCTTGCAGACGACCCGCCAGTCCGTGACGACCCGCCGCAGTGCGTGGTACGCGGGCGTCGGTTCGCCGTCGTCGTACACGAAGTCGTGGCCCTGCTGCAGGGAACCGTCGTCGTCGACCCACCAGTCGTACCGGTCGTCCACGCCCCACGTCGTGTAGGAGACGCAAGCCTCGGAGTGCAGGCAGGTCTCGAGGACCGTGGCGTACTGCTCGGCCTGGGCCTCCTGCCCCTCGTCGTCGGTGACGTCGTTCTCCGAGATCCGGGCGATCAGCCCGGCGTCCTCGACGTTGTCGAGCGTGGTCTCGAGGTCGTCGGCCGAGATGGCGTCGGTGTCCAGGTGGTACACGTGCGACTGCAGGCCCACGCCGTCGATGTACCCGCCACGGTCGTTCGTGTCGTTCGCGAGCTGGAGCAAGGCGTCCTGTCGGGGCCCGGGCACGTCGGCACCGTTCTCGTTGATGAACTGGCGGACGTCGGGGTCTGCGGCCTGGACGGCCCGTGAGACGACGACCGGGTAGGTCGACCCGAAGACCCGGTACCAGACGTTCCGCTGCAGGCTCGTGCCCTGGTCGACGTCGAACGGCTCGTTGACCACGTCGAGCGAGTCGAGCTTGCCCCGGAAGTGCGTGACCACGGTGGTCACGTAGTCGAGCAGGACCTCGGCGCTGGCCGCGCGCTGCTGCTTGGTGCCGGTGGGCAGGTTCCGCATCCACCGCGGCATCGCCTCGGTGAAGGCGATCGTGTGGCCGTGCACGGCGATGCCCTTGCGCTGCGCGAGGTCGACGATGGCGTCGGCCTCGGCGAACCGGTACTCGCCCTGCCGCGGCGAGAGTGCCTGCGGCTTCATCGCGTTCTCCGGCGTGAGGGCGCCGAACTGGCCCACGAAGTGCTCCGCGTACTGCGCGTCCGAGGCGAGCGGGCCCAGCGCGACGGCCGCGCCGACCAGGAAGTCCGGGCGGATGCGCTCCGCACGGGCCTGCAGACCGTCGGCGGCCGGTTCGGCGTCGGACGCGACGGGACCCGCGGTGGCCAGGGACGAACCAGCCGGAGCCTCGGCGATGAGGGAGCGCACGGTGAAGGACCCCGCGTCGCTCGACAGACCCAGCCAGAGCTCGCCCGAGTCGAGGACCTCGCCGACCGGCAGGGTGGCCAGCGTCCGACCACCGCTCGCCACTGCGAGCTGGTCGCCGGTGCGCTCGACGGAGAGCTCCGCCTCGGGGTCGGCGACCGTCACGTGCTCGTCGCGCGTCGGCTGCGGGTCGGTCACGTCCTGCTGGTCGGAGCCGTCGAAGACCGCGATCCGCAGGTCGTCGCCGCGGAGCGTGAGCCGCACACCGGCCGGCTCGATCCGGAACTCGTCGGCGATCACCGGCGGGCTGTCCGACAGGGTCAGGGTGGCGTCGGCGGTCACGTCCGTGAAGGTCGTGCTGAGCGTGAAGTCGTC
Organism: Curtobacterium oceanosedimentum; assembly: GCF_020297365.1. Classification (GTDB taxonomy): domain Bacteria; phylum Actinomycetota; class Actinomycetes; order Actinomycetales; family Microbacteriaceae; genus Curtobacterium. The sequence goes on along the minus strand of NZ_JAIXIG010000031.1, from coordinate 14,249 downwards.
CGGGGCCGACAGGTGCGTCCCCGCGAGGTTGAGCGGCGGGTCCGGCTGGCCGCCGCTGCCGTCCTGCTCGACGATGGTCCTGCCCGTCGCGGTCACCCGGAGCACGTCGTCCGCCGCGACGATGCCGGACACGTGCCGCCAGTCCTGCTGCAGGACGTCGAGGACGGTGCGCCCCGCGGACGGCGACGGCGACGAGCTGCAGCCCACCAGCGCGAGGACGATGCCCGCGGCCGCGACGCCGACGAGTCGACGGCGGGCGGCGGTGCGCGTCCCGCTCCGCGGTGACGTGTCGTGGTCGGCGGCGGACACCCGCGCGTCCCCGTGGAGGTGGCTCATGATGCGAAGGTAGCGGAAGTCGGTGCCGGGGACGCGTCGCGGGCCCGGCCGACCCGTGCCGGTCAGCCGGTCGGCGACGAGAACAGCACCGCGAGCACCGCGACCAGGCCGATCACCACGATGGCGAGGTCGAGCACGGCCAAGGTGAGGAGCCGGGCCCGCTGCAGCCGCACGGTCGTCCGCACCACGACCATCGCGGCGAAGACCACGACGACGAGCGCCAGTGCCGGCCATCCGATGCCCGGTGCGCGGATCGCCATGAAGACCATGACGACGGCGACGAGCGCGGCCGTGACGGCTCCCCACACGAGCCAGTTCGACCCCGAGGCCGTCCGGAGCGCGGGCTGGTCGCCGACCCGGGTGGGATCGGTGCGGCGGGACTGTTCGTCGGACACGGCCGTGACGGTACGCGGCGGACGCTGCGCACGCGCACGCCTCCGCCTGCACCCGCACCGGCTCCTGCTCACGCCTGCGCACCCGCCGACGCCCGCGCGCCCGCCGGAGCCATCCCGCGCGCCGGCTGCCGCGTCCGCGAGAGGATGGGGCGTGCACTCCGCGACGACCCTCCTCGACGCCGTCGTGCGGCACGTCGACGCGACCGGGTTCCGGGCGCACGGCGTGCACGTCCGCACGGCCGACGACACCGCCGAGCACCACTGGACCCCGGACGTCCGGCGGCAGGTCCACTCCGTCGCGAAGGCCGTCTGCGTCCTCGCGACGGGCATCGCCGCCGACGACGGCCTGGTCGACGTCGACGAGCCGATCGCAGCGACGCTCCCCGGCACCGCGCTCGGCGAGGGCGTGGACGCGGTCACGCTCCGCCACCTGCTGACGATGACGAGCGGCATCGACATGCCGTGGTCGCCGACCGAGATGACGGACTGGCCGGACCTGGCCGCCGAGTTCCTGCGTCGGCCGTCGCGTGGGCGCGTCTTCCAGTACGCGAACGCGAGCACCTACACCGCGATGCGCGTGCTGGCGGAGCGGGTCGGTGACGTCGGTACGTTCGTCTCCCGCCGCCTGTTCGCACCCCTCGGCATCGAGGATTTGGCCTGGCAGCGCTGCCCGAACGGGTACGTCGTGGCCGGTGAGGGCCTGGCGATGCGCACCGAGGAACTCGCGCGCATCGGTCGACTCGTCCGCGACCGCGGCGTGGTCGACGGGCAGCGCATCGTGGGTGCGCGGTGGTGCGACGCGATGCACGGCGACTGGGTGGAGCGCGAGGGGACCGGCCCCGGGTACGAGCGGTACGCGATGGCCGGCTGGGACGGCCCGGGACGACTCTGGCGACTGCACGGCGCCCACGGCCAGATGCTGCTCTTCGACCAGCCCGACGCAGCCCAGCCCGACGCAGCCGAGCCCGACGCAGCCCATCCCGACGCAGCCCAGCCCGGCACCGTCGTCACGGTCACCGCCGACGACCACTTCGGCGCCGACGCGCTCGCCGCCTTCGTCGCCGACGAGCTGGCCCGGCAGGACCCCCGCCGGTAGCGACGGCGACGACACGACCTGCACCCCGAGCCCCCGCCGCCGTGCGAGGATCGATCAGTGCAGCAGCAGACGCCCGTCGCGATCATCATCGCGGCCATGAGCGAAGAGGTGTCCGCGTTCGCCGACCTGTTCGGCGGTGTGCCGATCCTGGACGGCCCCGTCGGCGGACACGACCCGCACCAGCTGCTCGACATCGGTGGCGCGGTGGTCGCGGTGCGTCGCAGCGGCATCGGGTTCACGAACGCCACGGCCGCCGTCGCGCACGGGTTCCACGACTTCGGATCGGGCATCCCGGTGATCAGCGTCGGCACCGCCGGCGGGCTCATGCGTGGCGTCGCGATCGGCGACGTGGTCGTCGGCGACCGGTACGTCAACCTCAACGCCGACGCCACGGCGTTCGGCTACGCCCTGGGGCAGGTCCCGGGGATGCCGACCGGGTACGCACCCGACCAGCGCCTGGTGGACCTCGCCACCGCGTCCGACGCCGGGTACCGGATGCGCTCGGCGACCATCGGCTCGAGTGAGGTCTTCGTCACCGAGGACCGTGCCCGCACCATGCGCGTCGCGTTCCCCGAGGTCGCCGCGGTCGACATGGAGTCCGCGGCGATCGCGCAGTTCGCCCACGTGCACGCCATGCCGTTCGTCTCCGTCCGCTGCATCAGCGACCTGTGCGCGCCGGACGGCGCGGAGTTCCGCGAGCACCTGGACGGCGCCGCGGCGCGCGCCGCGCGCGTGGTGCACGACGTGGTGCTCGGCCTGCGTCCCTGACGGAACCGCCCACGGCGGTCTGCCTGGAGGCGCGGATCACCGCAGCCGGTCTGCCGGCGGTGATCCGCGCCTCCGGTCCGGACCCACCGGTGGACTGCGTTCCCCGGACGTTCGTGACGGATCGCGTACCCGGATCGGAGCCGCTCGCTAGCCTCCAGTTCGGGGGATCGACGAACCACGGCCAATCACACAGGGAGATCAGCCATGAGCGCCTACACGAGCGACGACAACGTCGAACCGGCACGAATCACCACCTTCAAGCGCGTCCGCAAGCAGTGGCGCCGGACCGGTGAGGTCGGCTACGTCCACAACGGCAGCGACTTCTTCCGCGACGACGCTCCGGAGGCGGTGGAGCGCTAACCACCGGTTGCTCCTCGTGCCCGCCAGGACCCGTCCTGGCGGGCACGCGTGCGTCCGGGGTCCGGTCCGCGCATCAGCCGCCGAGCTGCTCCAGCAGGTACGGTGCCGTCCGGCTGGTCGGCGACGCGGCGACCTGGTCGGGGGTGCCCGACGCGACCACCCGGCCGCCCTCGTCGCCGCCGGACGGCCCCATGTCGATGACGTGGTCAGCACCGGCGACGACGTCCATCGCGTGCTCGACCACGACGACGGTGTTGCCCGCGTCGGTCAGCCGGGCCAGCTGGGCGGACAGCAGCTCGACGTCCGCCGGGTGCAGGCCCGTGGTGGGCTCGTCGAGCAGGTAGAGCGTGTGGCCGGTCCGGGCGCGCTGCAGCTCGGTGGCGAGCTTGATGCGCTGCGCCTCGCCGCCGGACAGCTCGGGCGCGGGCTGTCCGAGTCGCAGGTAGCCGAGGCCCACCTGCTGCAGGGCCTGGAGTGCGCGCCCGGCGGCGGGGAGCTCGGCGAGGAAGGGCGCGGCCTGGTCGACCGTCATGCCGAGCACGTCGGCGATGCTCGCGTCGTGCCAGCGCACCTCGAGCGTCTCCTGCTGGTACCGCGACCCGTGGCACTCCGGACACGGGGCCCAGCTGCCGGGCAGGAACAGGAGCTCGACGGACACCGAGCCCTCGCCCTGGCAGACCTCGCAGCGCCCGCCGGCGACGTTGAACGAGAAGCGGCCGGCGGTCCAGCCGCGGGCGGCGGCCTCGTCGGTAGCGGCGAAGGCGGCCCGGACGGTGTCGAACAGGCCGGTGTAGGTGGCCAGGTTCGACCGCGGGGTGCGCCCGATCGGCTTCTGGTCCACCTGCACCACCCGGTCGACCAGGGGGTGGTCGGTCGCGACTCCCGGGAGCACGCCGCCCACGAGTGACGACTTGCCGGACCCGCTGACGCCGGTGACGGCGGTCAGGACCCCGAGGGGCAGGTCGACGTCGAGGCCGCGCAGGTTGTGCAGGGTGAGGTCGCGGAGTTCGAGGGTGCCGACGGGCGTGCGGGTCGTCCGCGCTCCCGACGGCCGACGCGGCTCGAGGTAGCGACGGGTGACGGACGCCTCGACCTCGGCCAGACCGGCGACTGGTCCGCTGTACAGGACGGTGCCGCCGCCCGACCCGGCACCGGGGCCGACGTCCACGATCCAGTCGGCACGGCGCACGATGCGCATGTCGTGCTCCACGACGAAGACGCTGTTGCCGCCGGCGCGCAGGGCGTCGAGGACGTCGACCAGGGACTCGGCGTCCGCCGGGTGCAGGCCGGCGCTCGGCTCGTCGAGCACGTAGACGACGCCGAACAGGCCGGACCGGAGCTGTGTGGCGATGCGCAACCGCTGCGTCTCACCGGGGGAGAGCGTCGGGGTGGCCCGGTCGAGCGACAGGTAGCCGAGGCCCAGGTCGACCAGGACCTCGACACGGGTCAGCAGGTCGCGCGAGATCGCGACGGCGACCTCGGTCCGCTCGCCCGACGACGCCCGCGCCGTGGCGGGTGCGGCGTCGGTGATCGCCGCGATCGGGCGCAGGACGTCGGCGAGCCCGGTCAGGGGCAGCCCGTTCAGGTCGGCGATGGAGTGGCCGCCGACCGTCACCGTGAGGGCGGCCTGCGTCAGACCGGTGCCGTGGCAGAGCCCACAGGGCCCGGACTCGACGAACCGCAGCACCTTGGTGCGCTGGGTCTCGCTCTGCGAGTCGGCCAGGGTGTGGAGCACGAACTGCCGGGCGCTCCAGAACCGGCCCTTGTACGGCTTCGCGACGCGGTCCCGCTTCGGGTGCACCTGCACGACGGGCTGCTCCTCGGTGAACAGCAGCCAGTCGCGGTCCTGTTGCGGCAGGTCGCGCCACGGACGGTCGATGTCGTACCCGAGCACGGCGGTGACGTCGCGCAGGTTCTTGCCCTGCCACGCGCCGGGCCAGGCGGTGATCGCGCCGTCGCGGATGCTCAGCGACGGGTCGTGCACGGCGGAGGCCTCGGTGACCTCGTGCGCGGTGCCGATCCCGTGGCACCGGGGGCAGGCGCCGGCGACGGTGTTCGGCGAGAACGCGTCCGACTCCAGCCGCTCGGCGTCGGCCGGGTAGGTGCCGGCGCGCGAGAACAGCATGCGCATCGAGTTCGACAGGGTCGTCATGGTGCCGACGGTGGAGCGGGAGCTCGGAGCACCGCGTCGCTGCTGCAGGGCGACGGCCGGTGGCAGTCCGGTGATGCTGTCGACGTGCGGCGTCGAGCCCTGTGCGATGAGGCGCCGGGCGTACGGGGCGACGGACTCGAGGAACCGGCGCTGGGCCTCGGCGAAGACGGTGCCGAAGGCGAGCGACGACTTGCCCGACCCGGAGACCCCGGTGAACGCGACGATCCGGTCGCGGGGGATGTCCACGTCGACGTCGCGCAGGTTGTTCTCGCGGGCGCCGCGGACGCGGATGAGGTCCTGCGGGCCCGGGTGGTCGTCGGACGTGGTGGGGCGAGGGGCAGGCATCCGCCCGATCGTAGGCGCGAGCACTGGGAGGACGGGTGCCGCGGTGGTCGGGAGGCGCTGTGGTCTGGAGGCGCGGTGCGGGCTGGCGCCGTGCCTCCTGTCCGTCGCGTTCTGCGTTGGGCGACAGTGCGCGCCCGTCCGTGCCCGTGGGGTGTCGGCCACCCCCGTGTCGACGGGGCCGGCGGTGTCGGGAGCACGTGAGTCGGCCCGGGCCACGTGTTCGCGTGGTCCGGGCCGACTGGGGTGGTGCGGGGGTGTTACTTGATCTGCGCGGTGATGGTGGCGGTGCCGACGAGGAGGCCGCGCTTGACGGCGTCGGTCTTGAAGGTCTGGTTCAGCAGGCCGGCGGCGTCTTCGGAGATGTGGACGGTGGTGCCGGTCAGGATGGCGTTGTCGCCCTCGAGCTGGAGGGGCTTGAGGGTGCCGCCGTGCAGCTCGAACAGGAACGCGTTCGGGGCTGCGACCTTGCCGTTGACGAGGACGTCGCCGTAGAGCTTCGAGGAGCCGGGGTTGACGACGAAGTTCTCGAGGGTGACGGTGGTGTCGCCGGCCTTGAGGGTCAGGCCGGAGTCGTCGTGGTTGAGCAGGCCCTGCACGTAGGGGCGGTAGTCGCCGTCCGGGGACCAGTAGGTGACCGAGCCGGAGGTGATCGGGAACGACACGGAGCCGTCCTCGAGGGTCGCATCTCCCGAGACGCCCGGGGTGAGCTTCAGGGCGGTGAGGGCGTCGGTGAAGCCGGAGTCGAGCTTGACGGCGGTGGAGCCGCCGAGGACCTCGGGGACGGAGGCGACGGGGGCGGGGATCTTCGACTCGGACGAGGACACCGTCTGCACGTTCGGGGTCGAGGCCTGGGCGGAGGAGATCCCGAACGCGGCGCCGCCGAGGACGAGGGCGCCGGTGGTGGCGAGGGTGATGGAGGTCTTGAGGCTCTTACGCATCGTGATCAGTCCTTTACGGTTGTCGCGCTCGGCGCGGCTGCTGGGTGCGCGCCGAACACACCCTGGTGCAGGGTGGAGAACCAGCGATGTGCGGCTGGTGAGCGCTCCGGGTGTTTCCCGGTCGTTGCAGGTGATTCGGCACCCTCCCGTGCAGGGTTTGGACCGATCTTGCGTCGTTACCGTTCTGTGATCTCCGGGTCGTCCGACGCGGTCAGAACGCCTTGCCGGGGTTCAGGGTGCCGGCCGGGTCCAGTGCGTCCTTCACCGAGCGGTGCATGGCGACCACACGCTCGCCCAGCTCGACGCGCAGCCCCGGCAGCTTGAGCAGCCCGACCCCGTGTTCGCCCGTCACCGTGCCGCCGAGGGCCAGGCAGTCCGCCACGATCGCGTCGAACGCGACCTTCGCCCGGGCCTTCGCGGCGTCGTCGCCCTCCGGCGCGATGATGAGCGGGTGCAGGTTGCCGTCGCCGGCGTGCGCGATGTTCGCGATCGTGACCTCCTGCGCGTCGGCCGTCGCCTGGATCCGCCGGAGCATCTCGGGCACGGCGCTCCGCGGCACGCAGATGTCCTCGGTCAGGACCGGGCCGAGCCGTTCGAGCGCCGGGTAGGCGAGCCGCCGGGCCTGGAACAGCCGGGCGATGTCGTCGGGGTCGGTGGCCCGCTCGACGTCCGTCCCGCCCGCCTGCGCGAAGATCGCTGCGACACGGTCGGCGAGCTCGTCACCCGCCGCACCGCGCTCGTCGACGCGGGCCAGCAGCAGCGTGTCGACGTCCGACGGCAGGCCGAGGTGCATCCAGTCGTCGACCGCACGCAGGCAGGTGCGGTCGACGATCTCGAGCGCGGCCGGCACGATGCCGGCGCGGGAGACCGCCGCGACGGCGTCCCCCGCGGCACTCAGCGACGGGAAGTAGCCGATCACGGCCCGTTCGTCGCGGCCGGCGAGGGGGAGCAGCTTCACGGTGACCGAGACGACGATGCCGAGCGTGCCCTCGGAGCCGACCATCAGCCCGGTCAGGTCGTACCCGGCGACGCCCTTCGCGGTGCGCCGACCGAGCTCGACGACGGAGCCGTCCGCCAGCACGACCGTCAGGCCGAGCACGTAGTCCCGCGTGACCCCGTACTTGACGCAGCAGATGCCACCGGCGTTCGTCGCGACGTTGCCGCCGATCGTGGAGATCGCCGAGCTCGCCGGGTCCGGCGGGTACCAGAGGCCGTGCTCGGCGACCGCGGCGCGCAGGGCGTCGTTGATGACCCCGGGCTGCGCGACGGCGTACCGCTCGTCCGTGTTCACCTCGAGCACGGCGTCCATCCGTTCGAGGGACAGCACGATCGACCGGTCCATTGCGTTCGCACCGCCGGACAGGCCCGTGCCGGCGCCGCGCGGCACCACGCGCACGTCCGACGCAGCCGCCCACCGGACGGCGGTGACCACGTCGTCGGTGCTCCGGGCGAGGACCACGGCGAGCGGTGTCGTCGAGTCGGCCCACTCGGCGTCGTCGTGCCGGTACCGCTCGAGCGACGCCGGGTCGCGCAGGACCTGGTCGGACCCGAGCAGGAGTCCGAGGGCGGCGGTGTCGACGGCGCCCGGGCGGGACGGGGTGGTGACGGTCATGCGGTGCGGGGTCCTTCCGGGGCGCGGTGCTGCGGTGCACGGGTCGGGTCCGTCAACGGTACGCCGCTCAGTCCAGGCAGAACTCGTTGCCCTCGACGTCCTGCATGACGATGCACGACTCGTCCGTCTGGTCCGCGAGCATGCGGCGGACCTGGGTGGCGCCGAGTGCGACCAGACGCGCGCTCTCGGCGTCGAGTGCCGCGAGTCGTTCGGCCCCGACCATGCCCGTGCCGACCCGGACGTCCAGGTGCACGCGGTTCTTGACCGTCTTGCCCTCCGGCACACGCTGGAAGAACAGCCGGGGTCCGACGCCCTCCGGATCGACGCACGCGAAGGCCGATCCCCGGTGCTCCGGCGGCAGCGACCGGTCGAACTCGCCCCAGTCGGCGAAGCCCGGTGGGGGAGGCGGCACCACGTACCCCAGGACCTCGCACCAGAACCGGGCGACTCGCTCCGGCTCCGCGCAGTCGAACGTCACCTGGACCTGTCGCACCGTCGCCATGCGGAGAGGATACGACTGCCGGTCGGTCGTGTCCCGGTGGGTGGTGACCGTCACGAACCCGGGCGCCGGCTGGCGACAGGGGTGTCGGTCAGTGCTGCTTGCCGCGCAGGCGCCCGATCCCGAGCACGATGCCCACGACGACCATGCCCAGGACGAGCCCGACGACGGCGGAGACCGCGGTGTCGGCGATCCAGACGACCACGGGTCCGGCGGCCTCGAGGCCGTGCTCGATCGCGTGCAGCAGGTCGAGCGGCCCGTGCCAGAGCGTCTCCGCCAGGTTCGCGACGACCAGGTGTCCACCGACCCACAGCATCGCGACCGTGCCGATCACGCTGATCACCCGGAACACCATCGGCATGGCGCGGACGATGCGGGCCCCGGTGCGACGGGTACTGCGCGACGGGTTCTTCATCATCTGCAGCCCGATGTCGTCCACCTTGACGAGCAGGGCGACGGCGCCGTACACGACCGCGGTCATGAGCAGCCCGATCACCGCGAGGGCGCCGAGCCGCGGCCAGAAGCCGAGGTCGGGGTCGAGGCCGTCGAGGGCGATGAGCATGATCTCGGTGCTGAGGATGAGGTCGGTGCGGACCGCCCCGAACACGAGCTTCGGCTCGGTGACCGGCCCGGCCGAGGCGCCCTCGTGGTGGACGCCGAACCACTCGGTGACCTTCTCGGCGCCCTCGAAGCACAGGTACGTGCCACCGATCAGCAGCAGCCACGGCAGCACCCACGGCGCGAACGCCGACAGCAGGAGCGCGAGGGGGATGATGATGACGAACTTGTTGAACAGGCTGCCGAGGGCGATGCGCCCGACGACCGGCAGTTCGCGGGCGGGCTCGAGGCCCTGCACGTACTGGGGCGTGACGGCGGCGTCGTCGATGACGACCCCGGCGGTCTTCGCGCTGGCCTTGAGGGCTGCGGAGAGGATGTCGTCCACCACGGCGAGCAATCCGACTGACATGTGCTGTGTTCTCCGCTCGTCCTGACCTGTGACCGTGCTCAGCGTAGTGGTCGCCGGGCACCCTGAACGCAGCCTCGGCGCCGCCCGTAGGCTCGCGTCATGTCTGACTTCACCGCCGCCCAGGCCGCCGTCGTCCGGATCGAACGCGCCGAGGAAGGACGCTGGGACCTGACGATCATCAGCGACTCCGGCGTGAAGATGGGGCACGGCGTGTACCTGTTCGACGCCGCACACGACGACGCGCAGGACGAGCAGGCGGCGGCACTGGACTTCGTGCGCGACTACGGCTTCCGCTTCGAGCGCGACGCCGTGCAGGCGGACGGGCCGGACGCCTTCTGGGCACCGCTGCTGCCGTCCGACCAGCAGTAGCGGCGCGGGGCGTCAGCGCGCCGACGCCTCGAACCCGATCAACCACGTGACGCCGTGCGCGTCACGCACGGTGCCGTCCCAGTCGCCCCACGGTCGCTCCTGCAGGGGGTCGACGACGACGCCGCCCTCGGCGAGCTGGTCGAACCACCGGCGCAGCACGTCCGGCGCCGCCGCGCCCAACAGCGAGAACAGCAGGCCGGTCGCCGCGAACGGGCTGTCCGTCCCGCTGGCGTCGGCCGCGAACAGCGCGAGCTCGCCGGTCAGCTGCCCGTGGGCGACCGCGTCGGCCGGTCCGTCCGTGCGCGAGAAGTCGGCGTAGGTGGCGATCTGCACCTCGCCGCCGAACACGCGCTGCCAGTGCTCGAGGGCCTGGCGCGCGGTGCCGGGGAGCTGGAAGTACGGAGCGGGTCCCGTCGCGTTCATGCCCGGACGATACCGCCGCGACGCCGACGCGTCACCCCGCGGGTTCGACGACGTCGAACGCGCGCCGGAGGATCCCCACGACGTCGGTGTCGTCGCCGGTCGCCCAGGTGGTGACGGCCACGTCGAAGCAGCCGAGTGCCGCCTGCACCAGGACCTGCGCGCGGAGGCCCGCGTCCCGACCGCTCAGGTGCTCGACGGCGATCGGCGTCAGGGCGTCGGCCCAGGCCTGGTGCTTCTCGAGGTTCCGGGCGCGCAGCGACGGGGTGCTCGTCATGACGCGGACGGAGCGGCGTCCGGTCTCGGCATCGTCCTCGCTCCCGCTGCCCAGCATCTCCGCGAACGCCTCGCGGAGGGCGTGCCAGACCGGTGCGCCGTCGACGTGCCGGCGGAAGGCGCCGACCAGGGCGTCGCGGTGCCGGGCGGGATCGCCGATGATCGCGTCCTCCTTCGCGGGGAAGTAGCGGTGGAAGCTCCGTGCCGAGATGCCCACCTCGGCGGCGACCTGTTCGACGGTGACGTTCTCGAAGCCGTCGCGGTCGAACCGCTCGACGGCGACCGCGGCGATGCGCGCGCGGACCGCTTCACGCGTGATGTCCCGCAGGCCCGTTCGTGTCTCGCTCACGCAGATGATCGTACTCCGTTGGCACGTTCAGCCTGATGTGGCAGAGACTGACAGTTGGGGCGTACAGTGCCAACGTACGCACCACCAGTACGACGTCACGAAAGGACGATGACCATGCAGCAGCGCACCCTCGGCCGACAGGGCCTCACCGTCAGCGCCATCGGCTACGGCGCGATGGGGACCACGTTCGCCTACGGCCCCGGCGACGACACCGAGTCCATCGCCGCCATCCGGGCGGCACACGAGCTCGGTGTCACCCACTTCGACACCGCGGAGCTCTACGGATGGGGGACCGGCGAGCGTCTGCTCGGTGCGGCGCTCGCCCCGATCCGCGACCAGGTGACCATCGCCACCAAGTTCGGGTTCACTCCGCCGGCCTACGCGCCGGACTCGCGGCCCGAGCACGTGCGGCAGGTCGTCGACGCGAGCCTCCGGAACCTCGGCACGGACTCCATCGACGTGCTCTACCAGCACATCCACGACCCGGCGGTCCCGATCGAGGACGTCGTCGGTGTGATGCAGGAGTTCGTGCAGGCGGGGAAGGTCCGGTACCTCGGGCTGTCGAACACCGATGCCACGCAGATCCGACGCGCGCACGCCGTGCACCCGATCTCCGTGCTGCAGACCGAGTACTCGGTGTTCTCGCGTGAGTCCGAGGAGCTCTTCCCGACCGTGGACGAGCTCGGCATCGGTCTCGTCGCGTACTCGCCGCTCGCACGCGGGTTCCTGAGCGGCGCCGTGCAGCCGCGCGACGCCTACGCTCCCGACGACCTCCGCCACCAGCTCGAGTGGTGGGCGCCCGAGCACTTCGAGGCGAACGTCGCCGTCGTCGGCGAACTCACCGCGATCGCCGAGGACAGGGGCGTCCGCCTGTCGCAGCTCGCACTGGCGTGGATCCTGGCGAAGCGCGATGACGTCGTGCCGATCCCGGGGTCGCGGAACACCGCCCGTGTCGCGGAGAACGCGGCGGCAGCCGACGTGGTGCTGTCGGCGGACGAGGTGGCACGCATCGACGCGCTGTCACGCGACGTCCGTGGGAAGCGCGCGATGGGCTGACCGCACACCGCGTCGGGTGGGAGGCCCGTTTGCGGGTCCGCACCGCGCCTCCCGTCCGTCGCTGGTCGCGGCCACCGCCGTCAGGCGAGCAGGGCGAGTGCCCGGTCGACGACCGCCTCGGGGTGCCCCTCGCCGTGCAGCGCCCACCAGGTGAGCGCGGCGCTCGCGCCGGCTGCCAGCGCGTGGGCGCGGACCGTCACGGTGAGGTCGTCGGTCGTCACGCCGTCCCGGTCGGCCACGAACCGGACGATCTCGTCGGTCAGGCCGGACACGGTCGCGGCTCCGACGTGCTCGAGCGACGGGTTCGCCCGGATCACCCGGAGTCGGTGCCGGGTGACCTCGACGGCGTCGTCCGGGAAGGTCGCCCCGATCCGGTACGCCGCACGGAGCGCCTCGGACGAGGGCTCGTCGGCGGGGCGGTTACGCAGGGCGCCACGGAACCGCTCGGCGAACTCGTCGAGGCCGCCCCAGACGAGCGCCGCCTTGTTCGGGAACAGCCGGAACAGCGATCGACGGCTCACCCCCGCCGCTGCGGCGACGTCGTCCATCGAGACCGCGTCGAAGCCCTGCTCGTCGAACAGGCGCAGTGCGACGAGGGACACGGCGTCGGGATCGATCGTCCGCGGGCGCCCGGCCGGGCGGTCGCTCGTCGTGCTCATGGAGTCCTTTCGGCACTGAGTGCTACAACTGTCGTGGCGCAGCGAGCGCCTCTCAGTGAGGAGACGACATGACAGACACCACCGCCGGACGGTTCACCGGCAGGACCATCATCGTCACCGGGGCGGGTTCCGGCATCGGGCGCGCCACGGCGACGCGCATCGCGCACGAGGGCGGGCGCGTCATCGCGACCGACGTCGTCGCGGAGCGGCTCGACGCCCTGCGCGCCGAGCTCGCGAGCATCGACGGGCTCGCTCTGGAGACGGTCGTCGGCGACGTCGCCGCGAGCGGGACGATCGACGCGCTCCTGGCCGCGGCCGGTGACCGGGTGGACGGGCTGGCCAACGTGGCCGGCATCATGGACGCGTTCCTGCCGCCGGACGAGGTCGACGACGCCACGTGGGAGCGGGTCTTCAGTGTCAACGTCACCGGACCGATGCGCCTGACGCGTGCCGTGCTGCCGCTCATGATCGCCGCCGGCACGGGCTCCGTCGTGAACGTCGCGTCGGAGGCCGCGTTGAAGGCCTCCGCCGCCGGCGCCGCCTACACGTCGTCGAAGCACGCGATCGCCGGCTACACGAAGAGCGTCGCGTTCTTCCACGGGCCGCAGGGCATCCGCGCGAACGCGGTCGCTCCGGGTGCGGTGGCCACGAACATCGAGGCTCCGATGCGCAGCGAGTACGCCGCCGGTCGGGTCGGCCCGATCATGCAGACGACCATCCCGCCGGTCGCGCAGCCCGAGCAGCTCGCGGCCGCCATCACCTGGCTGCTCAGCGACGACTCCGCGAACGTGAACGGTGCCGTGCTGCCGAGCGACGGGGGCTGGTCCGTGGTCTGACCGTTGCTGCGGCGCGGGACGCCGTCGTCACGTCGAGACGCCTCCGGAAACTGGGGCGTCTCGACGACTCCACGGCGTCGGGCGGACACGACGGCGTGTTCGCAACCCGGCCACCTGACGGACAGGAGGCCCGTGGCGGCGCCGTCACGGGCCTCCCGTCCGCCTTCTGCCACGCCACGGCGAGCCAGCGGCCGGCGGCTCAGGAGACGAGCGCCACCATCTCGCGCACCACGGCGCGGAGCCGCTCCGCGAGCTCCGCGTTCGACGTCACGGTGTCGCGGTGCGCGACCTCGCTGAGCGCCGACATCACCAGGGTCACGGCGGTGCGGGCGGTCTGCTCGTCGGCGCGCGTCCCGACGACGCTGAGCAGTGACTGTCGCGACTCGGCCATCCACCGCATGACCATCGCGGACATCTCGGGCCGCAGGACGAGCAGCTCCTTCGTCCGCCGACGGTCCTGCGACAGCGGGACGGTCGACGCCACGAGCGAGCAGACGTCGTCGACGAGCCCGCCCTGCGCGTCCGAGAACCAGGTGGCCGCCGCCTCGGGGACCTCGACCGAGTCGAGGCCGAGGGCCGCGTGCGCCTTCGACGAGAAGTAGTTGAAGAAGGTTCGCGGCGAGACGTCGGCGTCGGCGCAGATCTGCTCGACGGTGACGCCGTCCAGGCCGTTCGCGGTCACCAGGGTCAGCGCGGCACCGTGCAACGCCTGCCGGGTCTGCTGCTTCTTCCGCTCCCGCAGCGTGCACGGGGCTGCGGTGTCCGGCGTCTCGAGGACCGGCGGCGCTGCGGGGGTGGGCACGGTGTGCTCCTGGG
>NZ_JAIXIG010000030.1 GCF_020297365.1 Curtobacterium oceanosedimentum | reverse complement strand
GTGCGGGGCGCGGGCGGGGCGGCGGGGCGGGCCGGCCTTCGCCGAGTCTCGGCCGGGCTCCGGCAAAGCGACAAGGTGCTGGCAACTGTTCGTGGCACAGTGACGGCGACGCGGGACAATTCCCGCCCGTTCACGCAGAACTGTCGCTTTCGAGGGGCACGGTCGAAGGTCGGTAGGCGTGCGCGTTGTCCACAGATCGATCCCTGCCGTCCATGTTGATCTCTTCTGGCGACAGAGTGCTGGCATGCACCCCGCGAACGCGATCAGCCTCTTCCGGACGACCAGCCTCGACCGCGCGGCGGCACGTCACCTGCAGCGCCGTCAGCGAGCCGACGAACTCGTGCGTGTCAGGCACGGCGTGTATGCGGAACGAGCAGCCTGGGAGGCGCTCGACGGCCGCGCTCGGCACCTCGTTCGCATGCGTGCGGTCGCTCCGCTCCTCAGGCCCACCGCGGTCTTCGCCCTCGACTCGGCCGCAGCGATCCTCGGGATCCCGAGGCTGAACGGATGGCCGGAGCGCGTCCAGGCGGTCGACCCCACCCTCGAGCACGATGTGCACCGGGTCGGACTGACGACGCATGTCGGTGAGCCGGAGTACGCGGAACGCCTCTTCCATGGTGTCCGGTACACGTCGCTCCCGCAGACCACCGTCGAGGTGGCACGCCGCGGGACTCTCGCTGGTGCTGTCGTCGTGGTGGACCATGCACTCCGCGGTGGCGTGGGTCGGTCGCAACTCGAACAGTTCGCCTCGAGAGCCGGGCCCTGGGGATCGGTGCAGCTCGAACACGCGCTCGAGATCTCGGACGAGCGTCACGAGTCGGTAGGCGAGTCCTACCTGGCGGCACGCGCTGCTGAGCTCGGCTGCCCGGACGTCGAGCCGCAGCACGAGTTCGTCTCGCCGGACGGGCGGGTGGATCGCGTGGATTTCTGGCTGCCTCGACAGGGCATCGTCATCGAGTTCGACGGTCGCCAGAAGTACGAGGACCCGGCGATGCTCCAGGGGCGGAGCGGCGGCGAGGCACTCTGGCGCGAGAAACAGCGAGAGGACCGCGTTCGACGTCAGCGAGAGGTGAACGGCTTCGTCCGTGTGTACTGGCAGCACCTCGTGGACCCGGAGCGGCTCAGGACCCTCTTCCGCCAGCACGGCGTGCCGTGTCGATGATGCGGACCGGGCGCAGTGGACGGTGACTGTGCCCAAGACGACGGTGTGCGCCGAGGCCGCGCGGAGCCTCATGGCAGAGCGACAGGATTCCGCGAACCTTCTGTCGGAATCTGTCGTCTTCGCGGACGCAAGCCGCGCTGTCCGGCCGGAGCGGACAGAGCGATAGCGCGTCAGCGCAGGGTGCTGTGGCGGCGGCCGTAGGCCAGGTAGAGCGCGGCGCCGGCGACCATCCAGATGCCGAAGGCGATCCAGGTCGTGGCGCCGAGGAACACCGCGAGGAGCGCGCAGCTCAGGGCGCCGACGATCGGGACGACGGGGAACAGCGGCACGCGGTAGGACCGCTCGAGCTCGGGCTGCGAGCGACGGAGCACGATGACGGACACGTTCACCAGGGCGAAGGCCACCAGGGTCCCGATGCTCGTGGCGTCGGCGAGTTCGCCGAGGGGCACGAGGGCGGCGACCACCGTCACGGCCACACCGACGATGAGCGTGTTCGCGATCGGGGTGCCGGTGCGGCGGGACACCCGACCGAACACCTTCGGCACCAGCCCGTCGCGGGACATCGTGAGCAGGATCCGGGTCTGGCCGTACAGCACGGTGAGCACGACGCTCGCGATCGCGACGACCGCGCCGACCGAGAACACCAGCGCGACGACCGGTTGGCCGGTGACGTCGACGACGATGCGGACGAGCGAGGCCTCGGTCGACGAGAAGTCGGTCCACGAGCGGGCGCCGATCGCTGCGACGGCGACCAGGATGTACAGCGCGGTGATGATGACGATCGAGCCGATGATCGCGCGGGGCAGGTCGCGGCGGGGGTCCTTCGCCTCCTCGCCGGCGGTGGACGCGGCGTCGAAGCCGATGTACGAGAAGAACAGTCGGGACGCCGCGGCGGTGACCCCGGCGGCACCCATCGGGGCGAGCGGCTCGAAGTTCTGCGCCTGGAACGCGGTGAACGCGACCACGACGAAGAAGACCAGCAGGGCGATCTTCACGATCACCATGACGGTGTTGACCCAGGCGCTCTCGCGGGCGCCGGGCAGCAGCACGACGGTGGCGAGGAGCACGAGCACCGCTGCGGGCAGGTTGACCACGCCGCCCTCACCCGGGGGAGCGGACAGCGCGGTGGGCAGGTGCAGCCCGAACACGCGGAGGGTCTCGTCGACGTACTCGCTCGCGCCCACCGCGACCGCGGCCACCGAGACGGCGTACTCGAGCACGAGGCACCAGCCGCAGACCCACGCGATGCCCTCGCCCATCGTGGCGTAGGTGTACGAGTAGCTCGACCCGGAGGTCGGGACGGCCCCCGCCATCTCGGCGTAGGACAGCGCCGACAGCAGCGCGGCGATCCCCGCGACGACGAACGAGATCCACACGGCGGGACCGGCGAGCGGCACGGCGGTCCCGAGCACCACGAGGATGCCGGTGCCGAGCGTCGCGCCGACGCTGATCATCGTCAGGTGCCAGACACCGAGCGACCGGCGGAGGGGTGCGCCGTCGACGCCGGTGCCGGCTTCGGCCTGCAGCTGGGCGACGGGCTTGCGGCGGGCGAGCTGCGCCCCCAGGGACGTGGGACGTGACGGCGCGGACGACATGGGACCTCGGTGGTGCGGGGACGTGGACGGCACATGCTCGCACGGCCCCTGAACGGGGTCAAATACGGGCGCGGCGGCAGCGGCACGGCGATGTCCGACGGCGGGGCTACGGTTGCTCCATGAGCATGGGACACGGTGTGCGGGGCGGTCCCCGCGGCGGTGGGCGCATCTCGAGCGGTGACGTCCGCGCGCAGAAGGCCGCCAACGCCGAGGCGCCCCAGATCCCGCACCTGGTCCGCCGGATCGCCGAACTCTTCCGGCCGCACCGGAACGCGATCGCCCTGACCGTCGTGCTCGTGCTCGTCGGTGCCGCCATCTCGGTCGTGCCGCCGCTGCTCACCCAGCAGGCCTTCGACCGCGGGCTGTTCCCGCCGTCGGGGCGTCCGGACGTGCCGGTGCTCGTCGAACTCGTGAGCGCGATGGTGCTGCTGTGGATCGCGAGCGCCGGGGTGGGTGTCTGGCAGACGTACCTCACCGCGACGGTGGGCAACAAGGTGATGGGCGCGATGCGGATGCGGCTGTTCGCCCACCTGCAGCGCATGGAGCTCGCGTTCTTCACGCGCACCAAGACGGGTGTCATCCAGTCACGCCTGCAGAACGACGTCGGTGGCGTGGCGAGCGTGCTGAACAACACGATCTCGTCGGTGCTCGGCAACACCGTCACCGTGATCGCCGCCGTCGTCGCCATGCTCCTGCTGAGCTGGCAGATGACCCTGGTCGCGGTCGTCCTGCTGCCGCTCCTCGTGATCGCGCAGCGCCGGGTCGGCCAGGTCCGCGCCCGGATCGCCGGCCAGACCCAGGAGTCGCTGTCGGACATGACCGCGATCACGCAGGAGGCCCTGAGCGTCTCCGGCATCCTGCTCGCCAAGAGCTTCAACCAGCAGGCCAGCGAGACGCGTCGCTACGGCGACGAGAACCGCAACCAGATCACCCTGCAGGTGCGGCAGCAGATGTCCGGGCAGTGGTTCTTCGCGATCGTGCAGATCTTCCTGTCGATCATCCCGGCGATCATCTACGTCGTCGCGGCGTACCTGATCATCGGCGACGTGCCCATCACGGCCGGGACGATCGTCGCGTTCACGACGGTGCAGTCGCGGCTGCTGTTCCCGACCGTGGGGCTGCTGCGCGTGGTGCTCGACCTGCAGACCTCGGGCGCGCTGTTCGCCCGCATCTTCGAGTACTTCGACCTCCGGCCCGCCATCACGGACGCCCCCACCGCGAAGCCGGTCGACGCATCGAAGGTCGGCCACGTCGCCTTCGAGGACGTCACGTTCGTCTACCCGGACGGCGAACCCGACAAGCCCACCCTGCGCGGGGTGTCGTTCGAGCTGCAGCCCGGACAGTTCGCGGCGTTCGTCGGGCCGTCGGGCGCGGGGAAGACCACGGTGTCCTACCTGGTGCCCCGCCTGTACGAGGCGACCGCCGGGTCGGTGCGGTTCGCCGGACAGGACGTCCGCGACCTGGTGCACGAGGACCTCATGCGGCACGTCGGCATCGTCAGCCAGGAGACGTACCTGTTCCACGCCACCATCGCCGAGAACCTGCGGTACGCCAAGCCCGACGCCACCGCCGAGGAACTCGAGCGAGCGGCCCGTGCGGCGAACATCCACGACACCATCGCGTCGTTCCCGGACGGCTACGACACCGTGGTGGGGGAGCGGGGGTACCGGCTGTCCGGCGGCGAGAAGCAGCGCATCGCCATCGCCCGGGTGATGCTGAAGGACCCGCCCGTGCTCGTCCTCGACGAGGCGACGAGCGCCCTCGACTCCATCTCGGAGCACGTGGTGCAGACGGCCCTCGACACGGCGGCGGCCGGTCGCACGACGATCTCCATCGCGCACCGGCTGTCGACCGTCCGGGACGCCGACGTCATCTTCGTCCTCGACCACGGTCGGATCACCGAGCAGGGCACGCACGACGAACTCCTCGCGCTCGACGGCACCTACGCGCAGTTGCACCGGCAGCAGAACACCTCGGCCGACACGGTCCGGTCCTGACGCCAGGGCGGCGGCCCGGCCACGCGGTGGCCGTGGTGCACACCGGACGGGAGGCGCGTGGGGCCGCCGCCACGGGCCTCCCGTCCGTCCGCCGGCGCGTCCGCCACCGCGGGCGCGTGCAGCGCCCGATGTCCGCGGACGACACACACCAGCACGCTGACGGTGGCGCCGCCTAGGATCGGCGCGTGCGTTACGCGAACTCCGTCGTCGACCTCGTCGGCGACACTCCGCTCGTCAAGCTGAACCGGGTCACCGAGGGTGTCCGGGCGACCGTCCTGGTGAAGGTCGAGTACCTGAACCCCGGGGGATCGGCCAAGGACCGCATCGCCACGCGGATCATCGACGCCGCCGAGGCGTCCGGCGACCTGGGCCCCGGCGGCACCATCGTCGAACCGACCTCGGGCAACACCGGTGTCGGGCTCGCCCTCGTGGCGCAGCAGCGCGGCTACCGGTGCGTGTTCGTGCTGCCGGACAAGGTCGGCGAGGACAAGCGGAACGTCCTGACGGCCTACGGCGCCGAGATCGTCGTCACCCCGACCGCGGTGGCACCGGAGCACCCGGAGTCGTACTACTCGGTGTCGGACCGGCTCGTGCGCGAGATCCCCGGCGCCTACAAGCCGAACCAGTACGCCAACCCGAACGGTCCGCGCAGCCACTACGAGACCACGGGTCCGGAGATCTGGCGCGACACCGAGGGGCAGATCACGCACTTCGTCGCGGGCGTCGGCACCGGCGGCACGATCTCGGGCACCGGGCGGTTCCTCAAGGAGGCCTCCGACGGCCGTGTGCGCATCGTGGGCGCCGACCCCGAGGGCTCCGTGTACTCCGGCGGCACCGGTCGCCCGTACCTGGTCGAGGGCGTCGGCGAGGACTTCTGGCCGAGCGCGTACGACGCCGGCGTGCCGGACGAGATCATCGCGGTGTCGGACGCCGACTCGTTCGCCATGACCCGACGACTCGCACGCGAGGAGGGGCTGCTCGTCGGCGGGTCGAGCGGCATGGCCGTCGTCGCGGCGCTCCGCGCGGCCCGCGACCTGACCGAGGACGACGTCGTGGTGGTGCTGCTGCCCGACGGCGGCCGCGGGTACCTCGGCAAGATCTTCAACGACCGCTGGATGCGCTCCTACGGCTTCGCCGAGACCGACGACGAGCGCACCGTCGGCTCGCTCGTCGCCGGCAAGGACGGCCGCCTGCCCGACCTGGTGCACGCCCACCCCGCGGACACCGTGCGGGACGTCGTCGACATCATGTCGAAGTACGGCGTCTCGCAGATGCCCGTGCTCAGCGCCGAGCCGCCCGTCGTCATCGGCGAGGTCGTCGGTGCCGTCGAGGAGAAGGCGTTGCTCGAGCTGGTCTTCACCGGCGCGGCGAAGATGTCCGACGCCGTGTCCGGGGCGGTCGGCGATCCGTTGCCGCTCATCGGCGTCGGCGAGTCCGTGTCGGCGGCCCGACGTGCCCTGCAGACAGTCGACGCGCTGCTCGTCGTCGCGGACGGCAAGCCCGTCACCGTGCTGACGCGGCACGACCTCCTGACGTCCCTCTCCGAGTAAGGAACACCGAGCATGACCGAGTTCAGCACCCGGGCCGTCCACGCCGGCCAGGAGCCCGACGAGACCACCGGCGCCGTCATCCCGCCGATCCACCTGACGTCGACGTACGTGCAGGACGGCGTCGGCGGCATGCGCAACGGGTACGAGTACTCCCGCGCCGGCAACCCGACCCGCGACTCGCTGCAGACGCTGCTGGCCGACCTGGACGGCGGCGTCGCGGCGTACTCGTTCGCGTCCGGACTCGCGGCCGAGGACGCACTGCTCCGGGCGTACCTGGAGCCCGGCGGCCGCGTCGTCATGGGCAACGACGTCTACGGCGGGACGCACCGCCTGGTGGACCGGCTGCACGTGCCGTGGGGTGTCGAGCTCGTCGTGGTCGACATGAGCGACATCGACCGGGTGCGCGCGGCGCTGCAGGGTGCCCCGGCGAAGACCGTCCTGTGGGTCGAGACCCCGACGAACCCGCTCATGAAGATCGCCGACATCGCGGCGCTCGCGGCCCTCGGGCACGAGTCCGGCGCACTCGTCGTCGTCGACAACACCTTCGCGTCGCCGGCGCTGCAGCAGCCGCTCGCGCTCGGGGCCGACGTCGTCTCGTACTCGACGACGAAGTACCTCGGCGGGCACTCCGACGTGGTGGGTGGTGCGATCGTCGTGGCGGACGAGGAGCTCGCGGCGAAGGTGCAGTTCCTGCAGTTCGGTGCCGGCGCGATCTCGTCGCCGTTCGACTCGTACCTGACGACCCGCGGCATCAAGACGCTCGCGGTGCGGATGGAGCGGCACTCGCGGAACGCGCAGGCCGTCGCCGAGGCGCTCGTCGTCGCGCCGGGCGTCGAGCGCGTCTACTACCCGGGCCTGCCCGACCACCCGGGCCACGACGTGGCCGCCCGCCAGATGCGTGGGTTCGGCGGGATGCTCTCCGTGGCGCTCACGGGCGGCCCGGCGGCGGCGAAGCGGTTCGTCGAGTCGACGGAGCTGTTCCTGCTCGCCGAGTCGCTCGGCGGTGTCGAGTCGCTCATCGGGTACCCGAGCGAGATGACGCACGCCTCGGTCAAGGGCACCGAGCTCGCCGTGCCGGAGAACGTGGTGCGCCTGTCGGTCGGCATCGAGGACGCCGGCGACCTCGTCGCGGACCTGGAACAGGCGCTCGCGCGCTGACACATCGATGCGCTGACACGTCGGTGCGCTGACGCGCCGACGGAACGGGAGGCACGGTGCGGGCCCGCACCGTGCCTCCCGTCCATCGCCCGTCGCGTCGGTGCCCGCCCCTACGATGGACGGGTGAGGACGACGGCGTCGCGGGTGGGACTGCTGAGCGGGCCGTACGCGCTCGCCACGATCGGCATGATCGCGATCGTCGGGGTCGCGGCGTTCCAGAACCTGGCAATGACGACGATCATGCCGGTGATCAGCCACGACCTCGACGGCGAGACCCTGTACGCGCTGGCGTTCGCCGCCCCGCTCGCGGCCGGGGTGCCGGGCATGGTGCTCGCGGGCAACTGGTCCGACCGCGCGGGCGGCCGGGTCGTCGCCTGGGTCTCGGCGGCCCTGTTCGCGGTCGGGACGGCCGTGGTGATGCTCGCACCGACCATGGAGGTGTTCCTGGCCGGGCGGTTGATCGAGGGCTTCGGCGCCGGCGCGATCGACGTCGTGCTCTACGTGCTCGTCGCCCGGATCTTCCCCGCCGACCTGCACGGGCCGGTGTTCGCCGGCTTCGCCGCGGCGTGGGTCGTCCCCGCGCTGATCGGCCCGGCACTGGCCGGCATCGTCACCGACCTGTGGAACTGGCACTGGGTGTTCGCCGGGGCGCTGGTCATCGCGGTCGGCGCCTTCACCCTGCTCGTCCCGACGCTCGGGCGCCTGCACGCCCCGCCGGTCGCCGTCCGTCCGCCGTGGCAACGGGTGCGCATCGGGTGGTCGGTGGCGGCGGCCGCGTCCGTCCTGCTCCTCAACGTCGCACCCGACCTGCCGCCGTGGGGGATGGTGGCAGCGGTGCTCGTCGGCCTGGTCGGCACCTGGTTCGCGCTCCGTCCGCTGCTGCCCGCCGGGACCTTCCGCGCCGCCGCGGGACTGCCCTCGGTGGTGCTGCTGCGGGGACTGGTGGCGGCGTCGTTCTTCGGGAGCGAGGCCTACGTGCCGTTCCTGCTGCAGGCCGAGCACGACCTGTCGGCGTCGGCGGCCGGGCTCGCGCTGACCGTCGCCGCGCTGAGCTGGGCGGCGTCGAGCTGGGCGCACGGGCGGTTGGGCGAGCAGCGGTTGACCGCCCGGCGCACCTTCGGGGCGGGCCTGGCGCTCGTGCTCGTCAGCCTGCTCACCGCGCTCGCCGTGGCGACGCTCGACCTGTCGTGGTGGGTGCTCGTGGCGGGCTGGTTCGTCGGCGGTGCCGGCATGGGGGCGATCTACCCGCGTGCCTCGATGCTGACGCTGCGGTTCTCGGGCGAGGGGGACGACGGCTTCGCGAGCTCGGCGCTGACGATCGCGGACGCGGCGGGCACGGTCGTCGGGCTCGCGGTGACCGGACTGCTCTTCACCGCGACGGGCGGTGCCGACGGTGCGGTGTCGTTCCCGCTCGTCTTCGCGGCGATGGTGTGCTTCGCCCTGCTGGCGGTCGCCGCGGTGCGCCGTCTCGGTCCGGTCCCGGCACCGACCACGGCGGGATCGTCGCCGCGCGGGGCGGACGCCGGGTAGCGTGGCAGTCCCGGAGCGGAGAGGAGACACCGTGCTGCGCATCGTCACCGTGACCGTCGCACTGGCGGCGGCACTGACCCTCGCCGGGTGTCAGAGCACGACGTCCGCCGCGCCGACGCCCGTCCAGAGCACGGACCTGACCAGCTCGGACGGCGGGTTCGACAAGCAGGCGGTGATCGGCGTCGTCCTGGTGCACGACGACGCGGCCCTGGCGGTCGAACTCCGGACCGGCCTGTCCGACGCCGGGTTCCGTCCCGACGTGCGGGTCGCGCCGGCGTCCGGAGCGGCCTCGTCGCAGCGGGCCGCGGTCGCGCAGCTCGTGCGGAAGGGGGCGAAGGCGCTCCTGGTGCACGCCGAACGGCCGTCGACCCTCACCGGTGTGGTGCAGACCGCCCACGACGCCGGGGTCGTCGTGGTGTCCCTGGGCGACCAGCTGCCCGCGGCCGGCACCGGCGGGGACGGGGTGTCCGCCGACTACCGGGTGCCCGCGGGGGCGGACGACGCCGACGTGGCGGCGACGGCGGTCGAGATGGTGCGGTCGCTGCAGCGCGGCGAGAAGCCCGAGACCGACGTGACCGACGGCGACACGACGGACGCCGAGTAGGCGGACGGACGGACCGGGGCGCGTCGGTCCGACCCAGGCTCGGTCCGATCCGGTCTGGCTCAGCGTCGGTCGACGCTCGCGTCGGTCGGCTCAGCGCCACCAGGCCGGGAACGACAGCGTGATCGTCTCGACCAGCGCCCTGCGCGACCGTCGCGGTCCTGCCAACCACGCCTCGATCGCGCCGACGAACCCCTGCGCCACGAATCCGGCGGCGACGTCGGCGAGCAGCTCCGGACGCTGCTCGGCGCCGAGCTCGCGGATGTGCAGGGCGCTGGACACCGTGAAGTGCTCCACGAGCAGCCGGTGCAGCGAGGCGTCGTTCGGGTCGGGCAGTGCCCGGCAGTAGATGTCGCGGTGCGTGGTGACGTGCTCGACCACGGCGTTGATCCCGCGCCGCGTGACGGCCGCGAGCTCGTCGGCACCGGCCCCGCGGGCGGCGGCCGCACGGCGCTCGTCGGCGTCGTCCTGCCGGATGCGGTCGAGCTCCGGCGTCAGGACGTCGGCGAGCAGCGAGCCGGGGGAGACCGCGTGCGAGTAGAACGTCGCCCGGTTGATGCCGGCCGCACGGGTGACGTCCGCCACGGTGATCTCGGAGACCGGACGTTCCGCCGCGAGGCGCAGGATCGCCTCGCGGAGCGCAGCGGTCGTGTGCAGGATCCGGGCGTCCACCATGACACCCACCCCCTTCTGGTCCGGTCCGCCCGGGAGCACCCGAGCAGTCCGACGCTACCCCATGGCGTGCCCGTGGCGGGCGGTCGCACGAGCCGCAACACGCGGTCCCGCCGGACGCCCGGCCGTGAGAGCGCTCACCCGGCCGTAGGATGGTTCCGCGCACGAATCGATTCGATCGACGTCGCGCCGCCCGCTCCCACCCCTCGCCGAAGGACCCCTTCCTCGTGACCGCGCCCGCCACCACCGGTTCGCTCCGGGTCGTGCTGCACCCCGGAGACTCGCTCTCCCGTGGGCAGCGACTCGTCTACGTCTTCGTCCTGGGCGCCCTGACGGCGCTCGGTCCGTTCACGATCGACCTGTACCTGCCGGCGTTCCCGGCGATCAAGGACCAGTTCGCCGTGACGGACGGCGCGGTCCAGCTGACGCTCACAGCGACGACGCTCGGGTTCGCCATCGGCCAGCTGCTCGTGGGTCCGTGGAGCGACAAGGTCGGGCGCCGGCTACCGCTCATCATCGCCACGACGGTGCACATCGCGGCGTCGATCGGTGCCGCCACGGCTCCGGACATCGAGCTGCTCGCGGTCTTCCGGGTGCTGCAGGGCATGGGCGCTGCGGCCGGTGGTGTCGTCGCGATGGCCACCGTGCGCGACCTGTTCGGTGGCAAGCCCCTGGTACGCATGCTGTCCCGTCTGGCGATGGTGAACGGTCTCGCACCGATCCTGGCGCCGCTCATCGGTTCGCAGATGCTGCAGTTCACCAGCTGGCGCGGCATCTTCGTGTTCCTGGCCTGCTACGGCCTCGCCGTGGTGATCGCGTCGATCCTGCTCATCGTCGAGACGCTGCCGCCGGCCCGTCGCCGCGAGGCCGGGCACTCCACCATCGGGCAGCGCTACAAGGCACTGTTCTCGGACCGGATCTTCGTCGGCGTCGCACTCATCGGCGCCATGGTGTTCAGCGGGCTGTTCTCGTACCTCAGCGCGTCGCCGTTCCTGTTCCAGCAGGTCTACGGGCTCGACGCCCAGCAGTACGGGTTGCTCTTCGCGGTCAACTCGGTCGGCGTGGTGCTCGGGGTGCAGATCTCGGCGCGGCTGGCCCAGCGCGTCGGCCCGCAGTGGATCCTGGCCTGCTCGACGGGGACCCTGCTGCTGTCGTCGGTGGCGATCATCGTCCTCGACCAGCTGGGCGCCGGGCTGGTCGGCGTCCTCGTGCCGCTGTGGTTCTTCATCGCGGCGTGCGGGTTCTCGTTCCCGCTGGTCCAGGTCATCGGCCTCGCCGCGCACGGCAAGGAGGCCGGCACCGCCGCCTCGGTGCTCGGCGCCCTGAACTTCGGCGTCG
Organism: Curtobacterium oceanosedimentum; assembly: GCF_020297365.1. GTDB lineage: Bacteria > Actinomycetota > Actinomycetes > Actinomycetales > Microbacteriaceae > Curtobacterium. Next base: position 37,438 of record NZ_JAIXIG010000030.1, on the reverse strand, counting down.
CCGGGCTCATCTCGCCCGTCGTCGGGTGGCTCGGCATCACGACCGCCTCGCCGATGGCGATGGTCATGGCGTCGACGGCCGCGGTCGCGATCGTCGTGCTCTGGGTCGTGGTGCGCCCCCGGACGGTCCCGGCCCTGTCGCACTGACCGGTCGGCGAGGTCAGCGGCCGAGCAGCCCGGCGACCTCGACGGCGAGCACCCCGCCGACGACCACGACGACGAGCCCGGCGGCGAGCACGACCGCGACCCGACGCTCGTACCACGCGCGGCTCGACGGGTAGCGCTTCACGAACGCCCGTGCGGAGACCGGCCGCGGCTCCTCGGTGATCTGCGCGCCGAGGGCGTCGGCCACACGGTCGATCCCGTCGTCGCCCCACACGTCGGCGCGCACGCGGAACAGGTGGGCGCCCGTCGCGTCGAAGGCCACCAGTTCGCGCACGGCCCTGTCGACCGACGACCCGTAGGTGGTGGCGAGCACCAGGCTGTGCACGTGGTCGCGCGGGAAGCGGCGACGACGGGTCAGGACGCTGCGCACCGTGATGCCGTCCTCGTCGATGCCGATGAAGGCCGTCTGCAGGCGGACGAAGACGACGCCGAGCGCCGCGGCGATCGCGACGACCGCGCCGGCGACGAGGACCCACGTCCGGAACGGGAACGAGACCCAGAGCAGGGCGACGGCCAACGGCACGGCCGAGAACACGACGCTGAGCGCGGTCGACCGCACCAGGGACCGGCGCGGGCGGAGCACCGTGTCGTACTCCGGTGCGCGGGCGGCCGGTGTCGCGGGCGCAGAGCGATCCCCCATGCGCGTCTCCTCGTCCCCTCGGGTACCCGGGCACGCCGATCGGCACGCCCTCCGAGCGACGCCCCTGCCGCTCGATGCACCGCGGTCGGCTCGTCCCGGAGCCGTTCGCTCGGACAGCATAGGTGACCGACCGGCGCCGAGGACAGCCCGTTCCACCCCGCGTCGGCGTTTCCCGGCCAGCGCCGCACAGCCGGGTACGCGCTCGTCCGCCGACCGGGGGACCGGACGCCGTGGAACGACGAAGGACCCGCACCGATCCGGTACGGGTCCTTCGTCCTGCTGGCGGAGAATGGGGGATTCGAACCCCCGAGGGCTTGCACCCAACACGCTTTCCAAGCGTGCGCCATAGGCCACTAGGCGAATTCTCCTGGCTCCGTCTTGCGACGGCGACACCCAATGGTACAGGTTCTCCGGGGTGCTCACGACCGCGTGTCGCGGAGCCGCCCGCTCCCAGTCGGCACGACGTGTCCGGCGACTACCCTGGGCCACGTGTCGACCCGCATCTACATCACGTCAGCAGAAGGGCACACGGGCAAGAGCACCGTCGCCCTCGGTGTCCTCGAGACCCTCGCGCGGTCGGTCGGCCGCGTGGGCGTGTTCCGCCCCGTCGCCCGGTCGGTGGTGGAGCCGGACTACGTGCTCGAACTGCTGCTGCAGCACACCGCGGTCGGCATCTCGTACGACGACGCCGTGGGCGTCACCTACGACGACGTGCACGCCGACCCCGAGGCAGCCCTCGGCACCATCGTCACCCGCTTCGCGCAGGTCGAGCGGCAGTGCGACGCCGTCGTGGTGCTCGGCTCCGACTACACCGACGTCGGCAGCCCCACGGAGCTGTCCTTCAACGCCAAGGTCGCCGCGAACCTCGGTGCGCCGGTGCTCCTGGTCCTCGGCGGCCGGGACACCGCCGAGCGCGGTGCCCGGACCCCCGAGGGCATGGCGCAGGTCGCAGACGTCACGACGAGCGAGCTGCGGGCGGCACACGCGCAGCTGTTCGGCGTCGTCGTGAACCGCGCCGACCCGGACGCCCTCGCGACCATCGTCTCGAGCGTCGAGCGGGCCGTGCACGACGACCACCCCGACGTGCCGGTGTGGGCGATCCCCGAGGACCGCGTGCTCGTCGCCCCGACCGTCCGCGCCCTGCTGCAGGCCACCGGTGCCACCCTGGTGCGCGGCGACGAGGCCCTGCTCGATCGCGAGGCGCTCGGCACGGTCGTCGCCGGCATGAGCATGGAGAACGTCCTGCCCCGCCTGATCGAGGGCGGCATCGTCGTCGTCCCCGGCGACCGCAGCGACGTCCTCATCGCGACCCTGCTCGCCAACCAGTCCGAGACCTTCCCGAGCCTGGCCGGCGTCATCCTGAACGGCGGGTTCGAGATCGCCCCGCCGGTGTCCCGGCTGCTCGAGGGCCTGTCGAGCTCGCTGCCCATCGCGCAGAACGACCTCGGCACGTACGACACCGCCCTCCGGATCACCCAGACGCGTGGCCGCCTGGCCGCCGACTCGCCCCGCAAGGCCGACCTGGCGCTCGCGCTGTTCGAGCAGCACGTCGACGCCGAGGCCCTGCGCGACCGCCTGCAGCTCGCCCCGTCGGGCGTCGTCACGCCGCTCATGTTCGAGCACGGGCTGCTCGACCGGGCCCGCGGCTACGGCAAGCGCATCGTCCTGCCCGAGGGCGAGGACGACCGCATCCTCCGTGCCGCCTCCACCCTGCTGCAGCGCCAGGTCTGCGAGCTCACGATCCTCGGCGACCCGGCCGCCATCCGCACCCGCGCGACCGAGCTCGGCCTCGACCTCGAGGCCGCGCAGCTCGTGTCCCCGTTCGACCCCGAGCTGCGGGAGCGCTTCGCCGAGGAGTACACCCGGCTCCGCGCCCACAAGGGCATGTCGATCGAGCTCGCCCGCGACACCGTCACCGACGTGTCCTACTTCGGCACGATGATGGTGCAGCTCGGGCTCGCGGACGGCATGGTCTCGGGTGCGAAGCACACCACGGCGCACACCATCCGACCGTCGTTCGAGATCATCAAGACCCGTCCCGACACCTCGATCGTGTCGAGCGTGTTCCTGATGGCGCTCGCCGACCGCGTGCTCGTCTACGGCGACTGCGCCGTCATCCCGGACCCGACGAGCGAACAGCTCGCCGACATCGCGATCTCGTCCGCCGAGACCGCGACGCAGTTCGGCATCGACCCGCGCGTCGCGATGCTCAGCTACTCCACCGGCGACAGCGGCTCCGGCGCCGACGTCGACAAGGTGCGGGCCGGTACGGCCTTCGTCCGCGAGCGCCGGCCCGACCTGCTCGTCGAGGGACCGATCCAGTACGACGCCGCCGCCGACCCGACCGTCGCGCGCACGAAGATGCCGGACTCCCCGGTGGCCGGCAAGGCGACCGTGTTCATCTTCCCGGACCTGAACACCGGCAACAACACGTACAAGGCCGTGCAGCGCTCGGCCGGTGCCGTCGCGATCGGCCCGGTCCTGCAGGGCCTGCGGAAGCCGATCAACGACCTGTCCCGCGGCGCCCTCGTCGGCGACATCGTGAACACCGTCGCCATCACCGCGATCCAGGCCGGCACCGCGACCGACGCGTAGCCGACTGACGGACGCGCGCCGCGCCTCTAGGCCGACGGCGACGTGGTCGCCGGACCAGCCACCCACCAGCAGTGCCGACAGAGAGTGACCCAGCAGTGACCGCAGCGCTCGTCGTGAACTCCGGATCGAGTTCCTTCAAGTACCAGCTCATCGAGCTCGAGGACGAACGGACGCTCGCGTCCGGACTCGTCGAGCGCATCGGCGAATCCGCCGGCGCGTGGAAGCACACGAACGCGCTGACGGGGGAGTCGTCTTCGAACGACGCGGCCGACGTGCCCGACCACGCCGCCGGGTTCCAGGCGATGATCGACGCGTTCGCGAAGGTCGGGCCGTCCTTCGACGAGCACCCGCCGGCCGTCGTCGGCCACCGTGTCGTGCACGGCGGCACCACCTTCGACCGCGCGACCGTGGTCACCGACGAGGTCGCGCAGCAGATCGACGACCTCAGCAGCCTCGCCCCGCTGCACAACCCGGCCAACCTCGAGGGGATCCGCGCCGCGCAGCAGGTGTTCGACACCGTGCCGCACGTCGCGGTGTTCGACACCGCGTTCCACCAGACGATGCCGCCGCACGCGTACACCTACGCGATCCCCGCCGACCTCGCCGAGCGGTACGGGATCCGCCGGTACGGCATGCACGGCACGAGCCACAAGTACGTCTCCGAGCAGGCCGCCGAGTTCCTCGGACGCCCGTTGGCCGAGCTCAAGACGATCGTGCTGCACCTGGGCAACGGGGCGTCGGCCGCCGCGATCGACGGGGGCAGGTCGATCGAGACCTCGATGGGGCTCACGCCGCTCGAGGGGCTCGTCATGGGCACCCGCTCCGGCGACCTCGACCCCGCCGTGCTCGTCCACCTGCACCGCGAGGCCGGGCTGTCGTTCGACGAACTCGACACCATGCTCAACAAGCAGTCCGGGCTGCTCGGCCTGACCGGCAACGGCGACATGCGCGACGTGCAGGACGCCGCCCTGAACGGCGACGAGGTCGCCGAGGCGGCGCTCGCCGTCTACCGGCACCGCATCCGCCGCTACGTCGGCGCCTACACGGCGCAGCTCGGCGGGCTCGACGCCGTCGTCTTCACCGCGGGGGTCGGCGAGAACAACGCGCTGCTGCGCCGGCGCGTGCTCGCCGGGCTCGAGCACCTGGGCATCGAGATCGACGCGGACCGCAACGAGCTGGCCTCCCGGGAGGCGCGGCTCGTCTCCACGGACACGTCGCGTGTCGCGGTGCTCGTCATCCCGACGAACGAGGAGCTCGAGATCGCCCGGCAGTCGGCTGCGGTCGCGCTCTGATCGCTGGGCGGTCGGCCCGCGGCGGCCGCCGCTCCGCGCCGCTCCGCCGTTTCGCGCCGCTCCGCGCCCCGCTGCGGTCGTCGCGCCCCGACGCACCGGGGCGCGACGACCGCAGCGGGGCGCGGGCGGTGATCAGCTCAGGGCGTCGAGTGCGGCCGGGATCGGGGTGTCCCCGCTCGTGACCTCGAACTGCACGCCGACCGCCGCGTCGTCGAGCAGCGCGTGCAGCACCACGGTCGCCACGTCGGCGCGGGGGATCGAACCGCGGGGGACCGTCCTGCCGACGTCGACGGTGCCCTGCGGCGGCGTGTCGAGCAGCGCCCCCGGGCGGACGATGGTCCAGCGGAGCCGTCGTGCGCGCAGGTTGGCGTCGGCCTCGGCCTTCGCGCGCAGGTACACCTGGAACACCGCACGGTCGTCCTGCGCCGGCACGACCGCGAGCTCCGGGTCGTAGGTGTCCGCGGCCATCGCCGAGATCATCACGTAGCGCTCGATGCCGGCTCGCTCGGCGGCGTCGGCGAGCAGGATCGCCCCGTCACGGTCGACCGACAGCTTGCGTTCGGCGCCGCTGTTCGGCCCCGCTCCGGCCGCGAAGACCACGGCGTCGACACCGCGCAGTCGCAGCGCCAGTTCGTCGTCGCTCAGGTGTTCCAGGTCGGCGACGATCGCGCGGGCGCCCTGCTGCTCGACGTCGGAGACGTGGGCGGGGTTGCGGACGATGGCGACGGCGTCGTGGCCGGCCTCGGTGATCTGGTGGGCGAGGAGCAGGGCGATCTGGCCGTGTCCTCCGGCGATGGCGATCTTCATGTGTCCGATCCTGCCCGTCGCATCCGGTAGACTTCTCGGCGGCTCCTCACGTGACGCCATCCAGGCCAACTCCCCCAGGGCGGAAACGCAGCAAGGGTAACCAGGCTCTGGCGGGTGCGTGGGGAGTCTTCTTCGTCTGCGGCCCGTCGTCCCACGGACCTCGCCCACGCACCTCGCGTCTGCGGTCCGTCGCTGTCCCCCGTTCGGGGAGGTCGGTTTTTCCCGGACGCGTGCGGACACGATCCTGATCATGTGTAAAGATCACCTTCAGGGATCCCCAACCAGGATCCCGACCCTCCACCGCCTCACCAGCGGGGGAGTTCCGAGGATCAGGTGGCGGGCGTGCCCGCCAGGAAAGAGACGCGCATGCGCAGGCTTGCGTCGCTGCTCGGTACCCGCGTACCCGCCGCAGCGTACGACCAGGAACGACGGACCACCGGTGCCGACCGAGGAGCTCGACGACGAGCACCGAACGGACGGCGTCTCCTGCTGCGCGGCGGCGTCGTCGCCACGGTGACGGCGCTCGTCGCCGCCACCGTGGCGATCCAACCCGCGGCGGCCGCCCCCACCGACGTCGCCGAGGCCGAGGGGCTGCTGCTCAGCGGTTCCGGCATCGTCGACGCCGACGCGATCGCCCAGCTCGGCGGGGCCTACTCGGCCCGCGGCGCGACCTCGGGCGGCGGGACCACCGCCCAGCCGCTCAACCTGACGGCCCTCGAGACGGTGGGGGTGGACCTGGGCAACGACGTCGACCTGCTCGGGGCGAACGGCATCCTCACCCTGGGCGTCGACGGCCAGTACGCCACGACCTCGGCGAACGGGGCGACGGCGTCCTCCGGTCTGCTGACGAACGACGGCGGCATCGGTGTCGGCACAGGGGCCGGCACCGGTGCCGCCACGCTCGACCTCGCCCCGCTGTTCTCGCGGGTCGGAGCCGACACCACGGTGCTCTCCACCTCGCAGCTGCGCATCGGCGCACTGGCGTCCCGTATCCAGGCGACGCGCGGCACCGAGGTCAGCACGACGAGCGACTACCGGATCGCAGGTGCGACGCTCGACCTGACGAGCCCCGCCGTCGCCGGGCTCTCCACCGCGCTGCGGAACGACCTGCGGACCTTCTCGGGCACCGTGAACTCGGCGGTCGGTGCGGACGGCGCGCTCTCCGGCACGACCACGGCGTTGACCGCCGAGATCCAGCGGCTGCTCCGGACGACGAGCCTCGGTCTGGTGACCGTCAACGGGACGAACGTCACCGCCACCGTCGACCTGAACCTCGACGACACGCTGACCCGTGTGCTGCAGCAGCCGCTGACGGACGGAGCGGTGACGATCACCCCGGCGACGGGCGCGATCTCGGTCGACCTCGACCGCCTCACCACGCTCAACGGTCAGCCGGCCAACACACCGGTGCTCACCGAGGCAGCCGTGAGCTCGATCAACCGGAGCATCACGACGATCCTCGGCACCCAGCTCCCGACGGCACTGCAGACCGCGGTCGTCGACACGGTGAACTCGACGGCCGTGCGCGTGAACGTGACCGCGAACGTCACCGCGGCCGGACTGCCGCTCGCGGGTCTCGCGCTCCGGGCGGACACCACGCTCGGCGCCCTCGCCGGGACGTCGCCGGCCCGCGCCACCGTCACTGCGACGGGTGGTCCGCTCGGACTCGCCGCGCTGGGCACGCTGCTCGCCCCGGCGGTCAACTCCATCGTCATCCCGGCGCTGCAGGACACCGTGCGGCCGCTCGTCTCCGGGACCGCGCTGACGGAGCTCGGCACGACGCTGACCGCCACGACCTCGGCGGTCTCGAGGCTGCTCAGCCCGGTGGTCCTGCTGCTCCGCCAGGTGATCGACCTCACCGTCAACGCGCAGGACACCGTCGGCTTCCGTGACCCCCGCGGGACCGACACCGGATCGCGGAGCGTGCACGCCCTGCGACTCTCGGTGCTGCCCGGGGCGGACGCCGCCACCGTGGACCTCGCGACCTCGACGGTGCGGGCCACGGCCTTCGCGGCCCCGACCATCACGGCGCCGACCGCGGGGCAGCAGTTCACCGTGCCCTCGGCCGACGCCACCCGCAGCATCGTCGTCCGCGGTGCCGGTGAGCCCGGCGCCACCGTCGTCGTGCGCCTCGGCGACGACCGGACCGGCACGGCGACCGTCGGAGCCGACGGGACCTGGACGACGACCATCGCGGACGTCCCCACCGGCGAGTACACCGCGACCGCGACCCAGACGGTCGGCGCCACCGCGGCCGGCACCGCGACGCAGGACTTCTCCGTCGTCGCCCAGCGTGCGCTGACCGTCACCAGCCCCACGACCGGCCAGACCTTCACCACGACGGGGGAGACCGCCCCGGTCACCCTGACCGGCACGGCGACCGCGAACGCGACCATCAGCGTCGACCTCGGCGACGGCGTGACCGCGACGGGCACCGCGGACGAGACCGGTGCGTGGAGCGTCACCGTCCCGGAGGTCCCCCTGGGCGACCGGACGGCCAGCGTGACGCAGACCGTCGGTGACTCGACCTCCGCCCCCGTGACCCGGGACTTCCGGGTCGTCGCAGCGGCAAGACTCACCGTCGACACCCCCACCGCCGACCAGGACTTCCCGCTCGCGGCGGACACGCGCTCCGTGCCCTTCGCCGGCAGCGCCCAGCCCGGGGCGCGGGTCGACGTCGACCTCGGTGACGGGCTGACGGCCACCACCCGGGCGAACGCCGACGGCACCTGGTCCACCAGCGTCACGGACGTCCCGGCCGGCGAGTACTCGGCCGACGTCACCCAGACCGTCGGCGGCACCACGAGCGCCCCGGTCACCCGGGACCTCACCGTGACCGCGGCCCCTGCGCTCACGATCGACGAGCCGGCGGACGGCAGCACCATCACCGTCGCCGACGAGACCGCGACGACGCCGGTGACGGTGTCCGGGACGGCCGCTCCGAACGCCCGGGTCACCATCGACATCGGTGGTTCCTTCGCCGCCGCGGTGACCGCCGACGAGGACGGCGCCTGGACGACGACCTTCGCCGACGTCCCGGTCGGGGAGCGCACCGTCACGGCGCGTCAGAGCGTCGACGGCACCACGTCCGGCCCGGTCGAGACCACCTTCACCGTCGAGGCGGGCGACCCGCTCGCGATCACCTCGCCCGACGCCGGCGACGTGGTCACCGTCCTCGATGCCGACACCACCACCGACCTCGACCTGGCCGGCACGGCCGAAGCCGACGCCGAGGTGCGGGTCTCGCTCGGCGACGGGCTGACCGCCACCACGACGGCCGACGCCGACGGCACCTGGACGCTGACCGTCACCGACGTCCCGGTCGGTCGGTACACGATCACCGCGACGCAGACGGTCGGCGGGACCACCTCGCCGGAGCTCCGCCAGGTCGTCACGGTGCAGGCGGGCGCACCGCTCGCCGTCACCGCGCCGGACCAGGACGACACGCTCACGGTCGCGACCGACGACTCCGCGCTCGACGTCACCGTGCGTGGCACCGCCGAGCCGGGTGCGCAGGTCGCGGTCGTCCTCGACGAGGGCGACGCGGTCACCACGACGGTCACCCCGCAGGGCAACTGGTCGGTCGTCCTCGAGGGCGTCGGGACCGGCGAGCACACGGCGACCGTGACCCAGACCGTCGACGGCGCGACCTCGACCCCGGTCGACCGCGACTTCACGGTCGAAGCCGGCGACGACCTGGTGATCGTGGCCCCGGGCGACGCGCAGGAGGTGCCAGCGGGCACCGGTGGGCAGGCCAACGTGGTCGTCCGCGGCACGGCGGAACCCGGTGCGGACGTCGCCGTGACCATCGACGACGCCGACCCGGTCGACGTGACGGCGGACACCGCCGGCAACTGGGAGCTGCCGACCACGCAGCTCGGCATCGGCGAGCACACCGTCGAGGCCGTGCAGACCGTGAACGGCACCGACGGCCCGGTCGTCACGCGTGCCTTCACCGTGGTGCCCGGCAACGCGATCGTCATCGACACCCCGGCGAGCGGCGCACGCTTCGTCGTGGTCGACGAGGACGCGACCGCCACGGTCCGGATCACCGGCACCGCCGAACCGGGCGCCGACGTGCGCGTCTCGGTCGGCCCCGGTACGCAGTTCCCCACCACCGCGGACGCCGAGGGGAAGTGGGCGGTCGACGCGACCGGCCTGGCCCCGACCGGCGTGTACACGGTGACGGCGAGCCAGCAGGTCGAGGACGTCGTGACGAGCGCCGTCCCGGTCGCCATCGAGGTCGTCGTGGCGAACGCCCTGACGATCACCGGCCCGGACACCGACCCGATCACGGTCGCCGGCCCGGACGTCGAACGTGATCTCACCATCACCGGCACCGGCCAGCCCGGCGCCACGGTGACCGCGACCCTCGCCGGGGCCGACGACCAGGAGACGACGGTCCGCGCGGACGGCACGTGGTCGGTCACGTTCCCCGACCTCGGGGTCGACGTGCACCAGATCGCGGTCACCCAGACCCTGGCCGGCACCGTCTCCGACCCGCGGACCTCCGACCCGGTCGAGCGCACCGTCACGATCGCGGCGGCCGACGCCGTGACGATCACGGCGCCCGAGGCCGACGTGGTCCTGCTCGTGCCGGACGGTGACGCGACGCGCGACGTCGTGGTCTCCGGCGCGGCGGAGCCGGGCGCCCCGGTCACGGTGCGGCTCGGCGACGACGAGCTGACCACCACCGCGGACGCCGAGGGTGACTGGACGGTCACGTTCGGCGGGGTCGGTGTCGGCACCCCGACGCTGACCGCCAGCCAGACGGTCGGCGGGACCACCGCCTCCAGTCCGGAGCAGACCGTCACGGTGCGGGCGGCGGACGCGCTCACCATCGCGACCCCGGAGGACGGCGACGTCCTGACCGTCGCGGACACGGCCGGCACGGCCGACGTCGTGGCGAGCGGTCGGGCGCAGCCCGACGCCGAGGTGACGGTGCGGCTCTCGACCGGTGCGACCGAGACGGTGACGGCCGACGAGGACGGCCGGTGGACCACCACGTTCCAGGACGTCCCGGTCGGCGACCACCGAGTCACCGCGACGCAGGTCGTCGACGGCCAGCCGTCGACGCCGGTCACGGCTGCGGTGTCGGTCCGCGCGGGCGCTCCGCTCGTCGTGTCCACCCCGCGGGGTGCCACCACCGTCACGGTGGCGGACGACGACGCCACCACCGACGTCGACTTCCGGGGCACCGCGGAGCCGGGCGCGACCGTCACGGTCGACCTCGGCGACGGCGGGACCGCCACGGCGACGGTGAGCGACGACGGCCGCTGGGCGACGACGGTCGAGGACGTGCCGACCGGCTCGTACACGGCCTCGGTGACGCAGTCGCTGAACGACACCACGAGCGCAGCGGTCGAGCGACCGGTGTCCGTGGTGGCGGCCGCGGCGCTCACGATCCGCGAGCCCGGCGACGACCCGATCACGGTCGCCGACGACGACGCCACGACGACCGTGACGGTCGCCGGCGACGCCCAGCCCGGTGCCACGGTGTCGGTCACGGTCGACGACCGCGACCCCGTCGAGGTGACCGCCGGTGACGACGGCTCGTGGAGCGTCCGGGTCCCCGACCTCGGCGTCGGCGAGCACACGGTCGAGGTGACGCAGACGGTCGACGGGTCGACCTCGACCGTCCCGGCCGAGACCACGTTCGTGGTCGAGGCGGGCGCGCCCGTCCGGGTCACCGAGCCGACGGCCGGCCAGCAGTACACGGTCGCCGACCGCGACGCCACCACGACGGTGGACGTGGCGGGCACCGCGGAGCCCGGGGCGACGATCGTCGTCGACCTCGGTGGCGGCCGCACCGAGACGACCACCGCGGACGACGGCGGCGACTGGGACGTCAGCGTCCCCGGCGTCCCGGCCGGCACCACCACGGTGAGCGTCACGCAGCGCGTCGGCGACACCGAGTCCGCGCCGGTGACCGTGGGCGTCCGCGTCCTCGTCGCCGACCCGATCACGATCGCCACCCCGGCGGACGGGTCGACGGTGCGCGTCGCGCAGGCCGACTCGGTCCTGACGCTCACCGCCGCCGGTGCGGCGGAGCCGGGTGCCGAGGTCCGGGTCACGGTCGACGGGGGCGACCCCGTGACCGTGACGGCGACGGACGCCGGCACCTGGAGCGTCGACCTGCCGGGCACCACGGTGGGCGAGCACGTCGTCCGGGCCACCCAGACGGTGGACGGCTCGACCTCGAGCCCGGTCCGCACGACCGTGACCGTGGCTCCGGGGGCAGCGCTGACGGTGACCGCCCCGGCGGACGACACCACCTTCACGGTGCCGAGCACCGAGTCGAGCGCGACGGTGCCGGTCGGCGGCGAGGGACAGCCCGGTGCGACCGTCCGCGTCGTCGTCGACGACGGCGACCCGATCACGGTGCGTGTCGGCCCCGACGGCCGCTGGGAGACCAGCGTCACCGTTCCCGAGGGCGAGCACACGCTCACCGTCGAGCAGGTGGTGAACGGCACCACGTCCGACCCGGTCGAGCGCGACGTCACCGTCGCGGTGGCCGCCGAGGATGCGATCGTCGTCACCGCCCCGGCGGACGGCACGGTCTACCGGGTGCTCGGCGGGACGACCGACGTGCGCGTGGTCGGCACCGCCGCACCCGACGCAGCGGTCAGCGTCCGCATCGACGGCGGCCGCGCGGTCACCACGACCGCGGACGGCGACGGCGCATGGGCCGTGACCGTCGAGGACGTCGCCGAGGGCGCCCACACCATCGCCGCCAGCCAGACGGTGGCGGGTGACACGACCGAGGCTCCGGAGGTCGGCTTCCGGGTCGAGGCCGTCGCACCGGTCACGGTCACCACCCCGACCGACGGGCAGCGCTTCCCGACCACCGGATCGACCACGTCGGTGCCGGTGAGCGGCACGGCCGAGCCCGGCGCCGCGGTGCGGGTGGACGTCGACGGCCGCACGGCCACGACGACGGCCGGCGACGACGGCTCGTGGACGGTCACGGTCGGCGGCGTCCCGGTGGGCGACCACTCGGTGTCGGTCACGCAGACGGTCGGCGGGCGGACTTCCGACCCGGTGACCACCGACATCACCGTGGTGGCGGCCGACGTGACGGACATCACCGTCACCAGCCCCGAGGCCGGGGAGCTCATCCCGGCCGACGGCTTCGGCGACACCGGCTCGTTCACGGTGACGGGACAGGCGACCCCCGGGGCGGCCGTCACGGTCACGCTGTCGACCGGACAGGTGCGCACCACCACCGCGGACGCGGAGGGCGACTGGAGCGTCACCTTCGACCGGGTGCCCGAGGGCGAGTGGACGATCCGCGCCACCCAGTCCGTCAACGGCACGACGTCGGCCGCACCGGCGGTGCCGATCGTGGTCGACGCCGTCGAACCGCTCGCAGTCACCTCGCCCACCCCGGGCGAGCGGCAGATGGCGGGCGACGACGGCGGGGTCGAGTGGATGATCACGGGGACCGCCGAGCCCGGAGCGACCGTCACGGTCGTCCCGATGGGTCGCGACGGCGTCGTGACCACGGCCGACGCGTCCGGCGAGTGGTCCGTCATGGTCTGGCTGCCGGTCGGCGAGCACGTGCTGCGGGTGACCCAGACCGTGGACGGGGCGACCTCACGGGCGCAGATGGTCCGCGTCGTCGTCATGGCCGACACCGCCGACCCGGAGGCGCCGGGCACGCCCGGTACGCCGGGAACGCCCGGCCTGCCGGGGACGCCGGGAACGCCCGGCGCACCGGGGGTCGGCGGCGGGGCCGGGGCCGGCAACGGCACCGGGACGGGTCCGGGCAGCGGTGACCTCGCCTTCACGGGCGCCGACATCGCGCCGATCGCCGGCTCCGCGGGCGCGCTCGTGGTGCTCGGGTTCCTGCTGCTGGGCCTCTCCCGCCTGGCCCGCGGGGTCCGCCGCCGAACGCGCGGCTGAGTCCGCAGCGCGTCACGCACCGCGCCTCCGGCCCGTCGTCGAGACGGACCGGAGGCGCGGTGCCGTCCGTGCGCCCGGCTCGCCGCCGACGGGCGGTCCGGCCCGGCGGTGCCCCCTGTGGACGGGCACGCGGGTTGTCGGTCGCGGCGGCTACCCTTGTCGCGTGGTCACCGCCCTGTATCGCCGTTACCGGCCCGAGAACTTCGCCGAGCTGATCGGGCAGTCGCAGGTCACCGACCCGCTGCGCACGGCGCTCCGGACCAACCGCGTGAACCACGCCTACCTGTTCAGCGGCCCGCGCGGCTGCGGCAAGACGACGTCGGCCCGCATCCTCGCGCGCTGCCTCAACTGTGCCGAGGGCCCGACCGACACCCCGTGCGGTGTCTGCCCGAGCTGCGTGGAGCTCGCCCGCGACGGCAGCGGGTCGCTCGACGTGATCGAGATCGACGCCGCCAGCCACAACGGTGTCGACGACGCGCGCGACCTGCGCGACCGGGCGGTCTTCGCGCCCGCTCGTGACCGCTACAAGATCTTCATCCTCGACGAGGCGCACATGGTGACGCCCCAGGGGTTCAACGCGCTGCTCAAGCTGGTCGAGGAGCCGCCGGAGCACGTCAAGTTCATCTTCGCGACGACCGAGCCCGAGAAGGTCATCGGCACCATCCGGTCGCGCACCCACCACTACCCGTTCCGTCTGGTGCCGCCGGCCGCGATGCTCGAGTACGTCGAGCAGCTGTGCACGCAGGAGTCGGTGTCGGTGGCGCCGGGGGTCCTGCCGCTGGTCGTCCGTGCCGGCGGCGGTTCCGTCCGCGACACCCTGTCCCTGCTCGACCAGCTGATGGCCGGCAGTGAGGACGGCGCGATCGCCTACGAGCGTGCGGTCGCCCTGCTCGGCTACACCGACGCCGCGCTGCTCGACGACGTCGTGGACGCCCTGGCCGTCGCCGATCCGGCGTCGGCCTTCGCGGCCATCGACCGCATCGTGCAGACCGGTCAGGACCCCCGGCGCTTCGTCGAGGACCTGCTCGAGCGGTTGCGCGACCTGATCGTCGTCGCGGCGACGAACGAGAGCGCCGCGGCGGTCCTGCGGGGCGTCTCGCCCGAAGAACTCGACACGATGAGCCGGCAGGCCGGCGTGTTCGGGGCGGGCGGACTGTCCCGGGCGGCCGACATCGCGAACCGTGCGCTCACCGAGATGACCGGAGCCACCTCGCCCCGGCTGCACCTCGAGCTCATGACGGCGCGCATGCTCGTGCCCGAGGTCGACGACACCCAGCGCGGCGCCCTCGCACGCGTCGAGCGGCTCGAGCGACGCGTCGGTGTCGGCGACGCCGGCGGACACCAGGCCGACGGCAACGCTGCTCCGACGGCTGCCGCACCCGCGTCCACCGGGCCCAGGGCCGCCGCGCCCAGGGACTCCGCGACCGGCGCACGCGGGTCCGCGGCGTCCGGGGCCGCAGCACCGACGACGGCTGCCGGCTCCGCACGACCGGAGCAGTCCGTGCCGCAGGCAGCGTCCGCTGCTCCTGCTGCTGCGCCGTCGGCAGCGCCGGAGCAGCCCGACGAGCAGTCCACCGCGCCCCGGCCGGACGCCGGTGCCGTGGCACGTGACGCCGCTGCGTCCTGGGCCGCCGTCGCCCCGAGCGAGCCGGCCGCCCCGGCCGTACCTCCGTCGACGTCCGCCGCGCCGGCGTCCACGCGCGCCCCGACCCCGACCCCGAGCGCCGACGAGCCGGTCAGCGCATCGTCGACCGGGCAGGGCACCACGATCGGCGACGAGCCGGCCGTGCGGAGCGTCAGCACCGTCGGGTTCCAGCAGATGCGGGACTCGTGGCCGCAGATCGTCGAGCACGTCCAGCACGCCAAGCGTTCCGCCTGGTCGGTCGTCGTCACGGCGCAGGTCACCGCGCTGCGCGACGACGTCCTGACGCTGACGTTCCCGAGCCAGCAGGACGTCGCCTCGTTCAAGGAGATGTCCGACCCGTCGGCCAGCGTCAGCGAGCTGTTGCGCGCGGCGATCGTCGAGGTGCTCGGGATCCGGGTGAAGTTCGTCGCCCGCGGGCCGGGACAGCAGCGTCAGCAGCAGCAGCAGCAGCAGCAGCAGCAGCAGCAGGCGCCGGCACCGGCTCCGACGAGTGCCGCGCCGCAGCGTCCGTCCGCCCCGGCAGCGCCGTCGGGTGGGACTGCCCCCGTCGCAGACCGGCAGCCGGCCGACGCACCCGCGGCCAGCGCCGCGGCCACCCCGGCGTCGGCCCCCACGCCGGACGCCCCGACCGTGACCGCACCGTCGTCGGAGCCGGCGGCATCGGCACCGGCCGCGACCGCACCGTCGTCGCAGCCGGCCGCCGACGCAGCTCCGACGCCGGACACCGCGTCCGACGGGCCAGCCGCCGCTGCCCCGGGAGCGCCGGTCACGGAGTGGGCTGTCGCGACGATCCCCGCCAGCGACCCCACCGCCGATGCCGTGCCCGAGTCCGTCGAGCCGAGCTGGGCCGCCCCGTTCGGCACCGCTCCAGCCTCGGCCCCGGTCGCACCCGCGCAGCCCGTCCAGCAGCCCGACCAGCCCGCGGCCTCCGGTGCCAACGGTCCGACCGCACCCGAGCACGACCGCCCCACCACGCCGGCACCGCAGGCGTCCGGTGCGGCAGCCGCTCCCGGCGTCGGAGCGGGCGCGCCGGGCGTCCCCGTCGACGACTACCCGCTCGACGACGAACCGTACGACGACGGTGCCCCGTTCCCCGACCCCGGGCGCGGCGGTCCGGCGGCAGCGCCCACGGCGGCGCGACAGCCCGCGCAGGCAGCACCGCAACAGGTAGCACCACAGCAGACAGCACCGCAGCAGGCAGCACCGCAGCAGCAGCGAGCCGCCGCTGCCCCGCGGACCGCACCGCCCGCGCGCCGCGCGCCGGTCGCCGGTCGCTACGGCGAGGCGGTGGTGCGTGAGATCCTCAACGCCCAGTTCATCGAGGAGACCGCCCTGCACGAGGACGGCGCCTGATGTACGACGGCATCGTCCAGGACCTCATCGACGAGTTCGGCCGCCTACCCGGCATCGGCCCGAAGTCGGCGCAGCGCATCGCGTTCCACATCCTGCAGACCGAGTCCTTCGACCCGTCGCGCCTGTCCGAACTGCTTGCCGACGTCAAGGAGCGCGTGCGGTTCTGCGAGGTCTGTGGCAACGTCACCGAGTCCGAGCGCTGCAGCATCTGCCGCGACCCGCGTCGCTCGCCCTCCGTCATCTGCGTGGTCGAGGAGGCGAAGGACGTCGCAGCGATCGAGCGCACCCGGGAGTTCCGTGGGCTGTACCACGTGCTCGGCGGCGCGATCAGCCCGATCGACGGCATCGGTCCGGACGACCTGCGCATCCAGCAGCTCATGACGCGCCTGGCCGACGGCACGGTCGACGAGGTCATCATCGCGACCGACCCGAACCTCGAGGGCGAGGCCACGGCGACGTACCTCAGCCGGCTGCTCGTGCCGATGGGGATCCGGACCACCCGACTGGCCTCGGGGCTGCCCGTCGGCGGTGACCTGGAGTACGCCGACGAGGTCACGCTCGGTCGGGCTTTCGAGGGGCGGCGCGTGGTCGGCGGCTGAGCGCCGCGCAGCTTCCTTGCGTCCGGGGCCGCTCGCACGCAACATCCCCGGAACACCCTCTACGATTGGGACACCGCGTGACCGCGCGGTGTCGCCGTCCCCGGGAGTACCAGCCAGTGGCCTTGATCGTGCAGAAGTTCGGTGGTTCATCCGTCGCGGACGCCGAGAGCATCAAGCGCGTGGCGAAGCGGATCGTCGAGACGAAGAAGGCCGGTAACGACGTCGTCGTGGCGGTGTCGGCGATGGGCGACACCACCGACGAGCTCGTCGACCTGGCGCACTCCGTCACGCCGATCCCCGCCGGCCGTGAGCTCGACATGCTCCTGACTGCAGGGGAGCGCATCTCGATGGCCCTGCTCGCGATGGCGATCAAGAGCCTGGGGGTCGAGGCGTCGTCGTACACGGGCAGCCAGGCGGGCATGCTCACCGACGCCCAGCACGGCAAGGCGCGCATCGTCGACGTCACCCCGAAGCGCGTGCGCGAGGCGCTCGACTCCGGCCACGTCGCGATCGTCGCCGGCTTCCAGGGCTTCAACCGCACCACGGGCGAGATCACCACGCTCGGCCGCGGCGGCTCGGACACCACCGCCGTCGCCCTCGCCGCAGCCCTCGACGCCGACGTGTGCGAGATCTACACCGACGTCGACGGCATCTTCACGGCCGACCCGCGGGTGGTGTCGAAGGCCCGCAAGGTCGACCGCATCACGAGCGAGGAGATGCTCGAGCTCGCCGCCTCGGGCGCCAAGGTCCTGTACATCCGCGCCGTCGAGTACGCCAGGCGGCACGGCGTCACCCTGCACGTCCGGTCCTCGTTCAACAACGCCGAGGGCACCATCGTCTACAACCCTGCAGAGGGGGAAACCGTGGAAGAACCGATCATCACCGGGATCGCCGGAGACCTCTCCGAGGGCAAGATCACCGTCGTGGGGGTCCCGGACCAGCCGGGCAAGGCCGCCGAGATCTTCACCAACGTGGCTCGTGCCGGCGCGAACATCGACATGATCGTCCAGAACGTGTCGGCGGCGTCGACCGGCCGGACGGACATCTCGTTCACGCTGCCGAAGGACCAGGGTCAGTCGGTGCTCACCGCGCTCGAGGTCGCGAAGGCCGACATCGGGTACGAGAGCATCCAGTACGACGACCAGATCGGCAAGCTCGCCCTGGTCGGGGCGGGCATGCGCACGAACGCCGGCGTCTCCGCGAAGCTCTTCCGCGCCCTGCACGACGCGTCGATCAACATCGAGATGATCTCGACGTCGGAGATCCGGATCTCCGTCGTGACGCGCGCCGACACCCTCAACGAGGCGATGCGGGTCGTGCACAGCGCGTTCGACCTGGACGCCGACGCCGAGGCCGTCGTCTACGCCGGCACCGGCCGCTGACCCGACCACCGATCAGGAGCACCGCATGAGCACCCTCACCGTCGCCGTCGTCGGCGCCACCGGCCAGGTCGGCGCCGTCATGCGCCGCCTGCTCGAGGAGCGCGCGTTCCCGGCCGACCGGGTCCGCTTCTTCGCCAGCGCACGGTCCGCCGGCACGACGCTGCCGTTCCGCGGCGAGCAGATCGTGGTCGAGGACTCCGAGACCGCCGACCCGTCCGGCATCGACATCGCGCTGTTCTCCGCCGGGGCCACCGCCTCGCGGGCGCTCGCGCCGAAGTTCGCCGCCGCCGGGGCACTCGTCGTCGACAACTCCAGCGCCTGGCGCATGGACCCCGAGGTGCCCCTCGTGGTGAGCGAGGTGAACCCGCACGCCATCGACCAGGCGCCGAAGGGGATCATCGCGAACCCGAACTGCACGACGATGGCGATCATGCCGGTGCTCAAGGTCCTGGACACCGAGTCCGGACTCCGCCGCCTGGTCGCCACGACCTACCAGGCCGTGTCGGGCTCCGGGCTCGCCGGGGTCGACGAACTGCTCGGCCAGGCGAAGGCCGCGCTCGAGCAGGACACCGCGGCGCTCACCCACGACGGGTCGGCAGTGACCTTCCCCGAGCCCGTCAAGTACGTGCGCCCGATCGCGTTCGACGTCGTGCCGCTCGCGGGCAGCATCGTCGAGGACGGCCTGGGCGAGACCGACGAGGAGAAGAAGCTCCGCAACGAGAGCCGCAAGATCCTCGAGCTGCCCGACCTGCTCGTCGCGGGGACGTGCGTGCGCGTCCCCGTCTTCACCGGCCACTCCATCTCGGTGCACGCCGAGTTCGAGCGCCCGCTGTCGCCCGAGCGTGCGACCGAGATCCTGGCGGACGCCCCCGGCGTCGAGCTCTCCGACGTCCCCACCCCGCTGCAGGCGGCCGGTCAGGACCCGGCGTTCGTCGGTCGCATCCGTGCCGACCAGTCCGCGCCCGAGGGCCGCGGCCTGGTGCTCTTCGTCAGCAACGACAACCTGCGGAAGGGCGCCGCGTTGAACGCGGTGCAGATCGCCGAGACGATCGTCGCGCGGCGTTCGGTCGCCGCGTAGCGCAGCGACGCGACCAGCAGACGGGAGGCCCGTGGCGACACCGCCACGGGCCTCCCGTCCGTCCCGCATCGGCTGCGCGTGCTCCGCCGGCCGGGCGACGGAGCGTCCGCCGACCGGCCTGTCGGCCGACGTCGGTAGGATCGACGGGTGGCAGAGAAGCAGGTGGACCCCATCGACGTCGTCCTGATCGGCGGTGGCATCATGAGCGCCACCCTCGGCGCGATCATCCATCGGCTCGAACCGAGCTGGAAGATCCGGGTGTACGAGCGGCTCGGCACCGTGGCGCAGGAGTCCTCGAACCCGTGGAACAACGCCGGCACCGGTCACTCAGCGCTCTGCGAGTTGAACTACACACCCGAGCTGCCCGACGGCCGCGTCGACATCGCGAAGGCCGTCACGGTCAACGAGCAGTTCCAGGTGTCCCGCCAGTTCTGGGCGCACCTGGTCGAGACCGGTGTGCTGCCGGAGCCGTCGAACTTCATCAACCCCACGCCGCACATCTCGTTCGTCTGGGGCGAGGCGAACGTCGCGTACATGCGTGCCCGGTACGAAGCCATGCGCGACCACCCGCTCTTCGCCGGCATCGAGTTCTCCGACGACCCGCAACAGATCCGGAAGTGGGCCCCCGCGCTCATCCCCGGCCGCAAGAAGGACCAGCCGATCGCCGCGACGTACTCGGCGGCCGGTTCGGACGTCGACTTCGGCTCGCTCACCCGGCAGCTGTTCGACCAGCTCGAGATCGACGGGGTCGAGTTCGAGCCCTCGCACCAGGTCACGAAGCTCAGCCGGTCCAAGGTGTCCGAGGGGTGGGTCCTGGACGTCCGCAACGAGATCGGTCGCTCCACGCAGCGGATCGCCGCGAAGTTCGTCTTCGTCGGCGCCGGCGGCGGGGCACTGCACCTGCTGCAGAAGTCCGGCATCCCGGAGATCCGCGGCTACGGAGGCTTCCCGGTCTCGGGGGAGTTCCTGCGCACTGACGACCCCGAGGTGGTGCAGAAGCACGCGGCCAAGGTGTACGGCAAGGCGAGCGTCGGTGCCCCGCCGATGTCGGTGCCGCACCTCGACACCCGCATCGTCGACGGCAGTGCCTCGCTCATGTTCGGGCCGTACGCCGGGTTCAGCCCGAAGTTCCTCAAGCAGGGCTCGCTGCTCGACCTGTTCCGGTCGATCCGGCCGCACAACCTGCGGCCGATGCTGAGTGTCGCGTTCTCGAACTTCGACCTGGTGCGGTACCTGGTGGGGCAGCTGCTCGCCTCGAAGCGCACCAAGTTCGACGCGCTTCGCGACTTCATGCCGAGCGCGCAGCCGGAGCACTGGCACCGCATCACCGCCGGGCAGCGCGTCCAGGTGATCAAGCCGGACAAGGACAAGGGCGGCGTGCTGCAGTTCGGCACCGAGGTCATCACCTCGGCCGACGGGTCGATCGCCGGGCTGCTCGGCGCGTCGCCCGGAGCGTCGACGGCCGTGCCGATCATGCTCGGCCTGCTGCGCCGGTGCTTCCCGGACCGCTGGGACGGCTGGCAGGACGACGTCCGCGCGATGGTCCCCACCTACGGGCAGGACCTCGGCGACGACGCGGCCCTGGCGGACGCCACGCTCGAGCGCACGGCGAAGGTGCTCGGGTTGCACCACTGACGGCCGCCACGACCGGTCACGGCTTGCGGCCCGTTCGAACATGTGTTCGAATGACGGCATGCGGTGGAGTGGACAGGCGATCGACGCGTCACAGGACGACGCGCTCCCGGGCATGGAGTCGAACAGCGGCTTCGTGCGGAGCGTGACGACGCCGGAGTTCGCCGGGGTGACGTTCCACGAGGTCCTGGCCAAGAGCGCCCTGAACCGGGTCCCCAGCGCCGACGGCTCCGGCACCTACGGGTGGACGATCAACCCGTACCGGGGCTGCAGCCACGCCTGCGTGTACTGCTTCGCCCGGCCGACGCACACCTACCTGGAGTTCGACGGCGGCGCAGACTTCGACCAGCAGATCGTGGTGAAGACGAACGTCGCCGAGGTCCTGCGCCGCGAGCTCGGCAAGCCCACGTGGGACCGCCACCCGGTCGCGCTCGGCACGAACACCGACCCGTACCAGCGGGCCGAGGGTCGGTACCGGCTGATGCCCGGCGTGATCGAGGCGCTGGCCGAGTCGCGCACGCCCTTCAGCATCCTGACGAAGGGCACGCTGCTCCGTCGTGACCTGCCCCTGCTGGTCGAGGCGGCGAAGGTCGTGCCGGTCGACCTGGCGATGTCGATCGCCGTGTACGACGACGGCCTGCAGCAGTCCGTCGAGGCGGGGACACCGACGACGGCCGCGCGGCTCGCCACCGTGCGGGCCATCCGCGACGCCGGGCTGGACTGCACGGTCTTCCTGATGCCCGTCCTGCCGTACATCACCGACACGACGGCGCACCTCGACGATGCGGTCGGGCGGGCCACCGCGGCCGGCGCGACGAGCATCACGTACTCGGCGCTGCACCTGCGGCCGGGCGTCAAGCCGTGGTGGTTCGAGTGGCTCGGTCGCGAGTACCCGGACCTGGTGCAGCGTTACCGGGCGATGTACCTCGACAACACGTACGCGCCGAAGGACTACCGGCGCTGGTTGACCGAGCGCATCCGTCCGATCCTGGCCGCGCACGGGGTCGGCCTCGGCCGCGTCGACCCGGCCACCGGGTCGATGGGGTTCTCGGAGCCGCGGGCGCTCCCGCAGGAGCAGTCCGTGCCGACGGTCTCCCCGCTCAAACGCGCCGATCCGGGGTTCGACCGCCGGCTCCTCCGCCCGGTGGCGGCGCAGACGCTGTTCTGACCACGGCGGTCCGTCTTCGGGGGACAGCAGGCCCCCGGCGCGGGCGACTATCATCGAGCCAGTCGCCGAGAGTCCCTGCTTTCGGGGTACACGGTCGCCGCCGCGGTGGTTGGATCGTGGACGGCGCCAACGCCACCCGGAAGGATCCACCTCGTGCTCGGCATCCCCACGCACCTCGCGCCGCGCGTGAACGCGTGGTCGACGGTGCGTGCGTTCCACGCCGGTGCCATCGGGTCGATCGTCGCCGCGGGGATCGCCCTGGTGCTCTACCGGCTGTCCGAGCCGGAGGTGCAGGTCCTGCCCGCCGTGCTGGCCCTCCTGCCGATGCTGGCGATGGTCGGCGTGCACGTGCAGTTCGGTACCTCGCGGTCGGCCGGCGCGTTCCTGGTGGTCGGCGGCGTGTGTGCCTGGTGGTTCGCCCTCGGGGTGCAGGAGCAGGTGCCGACCGGTTGGGTGACGTCGTACCTGCTGTCCCTGGTCGTGATCCCGCTCATCCTGGTCGGCGGGGCCGGTGCCGCGCCGCGCGGGGTCGCCCTGTGGTCGTTCGTCGGCTTCGTGGTCGGCCGGGCTGCCACCTGGATCGCGATCGAGCAGGCCGGTGCGACCCTGCGGCCGCTCGTGCTCGCCTGGGTCACCCTCGGCTTCGTGGTGGCGCTCGTGCTCGCCACGAGCCGGAGCACCACGCGCTCCGAGCAGGTGCAGCCGGAGCTCCTGCGGTCGGCGCGCGAGGAGCACGTCTCGGCGTACCGCGCCGGGGTCGAGGCCGAGGCCGCCGCGATCCTGCACGACACCGTCCTGAACCACCTCGGCGCGATCGCCGTCGCACCCGACGGCCCGATGGACCCGCACCTGGCCGAGACCGTCGACGCCGACGTCGCGGTCCTCACCGGCAAGGGGTGGCTCGCTCCCGTGGTGCGACCGCAGCCGGGCGCCGGGGCAGCGGTCTTCGACGCCATGGTCGACGAGCACCGCGCACTCGGGCTCGACGTCACCGTCTCCGGCGACACCTCGACCCTCGAACGACTCGACCAGCGAGCCCTCGCCGCGCTCGTCCGCGCCGTCGGGCAGTGCCTGGCGAACGTCCGGAAGCACGCCGGCACCGACGCCGCCGAGGTCAGCGTGTTCGACGACAGCGCCTCGTGCACGGTGATGGTCGTGGACGACGGCCGCGGATTCGACGAGGACGCCACCGGGGCGGACCGGATGGGGCTCCGCGGATCCGTCCGTGACCGCATCGGTCGGGTCGGCGGCGAGGTGCAGATCTGGTCGTCGCCGGGTTCCGGTACCAGCGTCATGATGACCGTCCCGTACGGACCCGTCACCGGCGCGGTCACCGTGCCGGTCGGGAGCGGCGACGGCCAGGGAGCCGGGCGGTGAGGGCGGTGCGCGGCCGTCGGGCGCCCGAGGTCCGCCGGACCGCCCAGCAGTACGACCCCCTCGGCGCCATGGGCTCCCGGCCGCTCGCCGTCGTGCTCGGCGCCGCCGGGATCGTGTGGGCGCTCCTCGTGTCGGTGTTCGACCGCGACGTCGAGGGGAGCGCCACGCTGAGCGCCCTGACCGTGCTGCTCGTCGCCGCGTCGGCCGCCGTCGTCTTCGTCGCGTCGAGCCCCTTCCGTGCACCGTTCCCGCGCTGGGCGTACATCGCGCACGTCGGGCTGCTCGGCCTGGCCTCCATGACGAGCGTCGCCGCGCAGTGGGGCCCGGACCGCAGCGCCCTGAACGACTTCATGTCGCTCATCACGGCGACCGGCATCGTGATGGTCGCGCCGTACCGCCCGTGGACCGACCTGGCCGTCGGTGGTGTGGTGCTCGCCGTGGTGAACGCCGTGACGTGGGGCATCGGGGCCGCGGTCTTCCCCCACGAGGTCCCCGTCGCGGTCGCCGCCTTCCTGGCCGCGGCACCCACCCTGGTGCTCACCGCGGCGTCGGCGGTCTTCGCCCGCACGTTCGCCGGCCTGGCGGAACGCGTGCAGATCCGCGCCGGCTCCTACTCGGTGGCGCGGGCCGAACGCGACGGCATCGCGGCGAGCGTGCAGCAGGACCGATCGACGATCCTGTCCCGCGACGTCGCACCGTTCTTCGCCGAGCTGCGCACCCGCGACGGCATCACGGACGCCGACCGCGAGCGAGCCCGCGAGATCGCCGACGGCATCCGTCGGTCCATGGTCGCCGACGCCGACCGCACCTGGTTCGAGTACGCCGTCCGGGTCGAAGGCGGTGCCGCCGCCGTGGTCGACGACCCCGACGGACTCATCGCGACGCTCGACACCGACCAGCGGACCGTCGTGCGCACCTTCGTCCGCGCGGCGTTCCGTGCCGTCACCGTCGACCCGGCCGGGTTCCGGGCGACGGTGCGCCGCGCAGACGACGGATCGGCCGGCGTGGTCGTCGCGCTCGACCTCGTCGTCGCCGACTCCGACATCGGCATCCACCGCACGTTCGACCCCTACCTCGCCGTCCTCCGTGTGACGTTCCCCGACCTCGACGTCTCGGTCCGTCCGTCCGCCCTCGCACTAAGGTTCTCGTATGACCAGCACTGACCCCAACCGGCTCTCGGAGGGGCTCCCGGCCGTCCCGAACCCGGGAGCACGACGTGTGCGGCTGGCCATCCTCGACGACCACGAGGTGCTGCTGGACAGCCTGTCGAGCTGGATCGCCGTCAACGCATTCGACTTCGACCTCGCCCTGACCGCGCACACCTGGCTCGAGATGGTGCACAGCGACAGCTTCCCGACCGACCTGGTGTTCCTCGACTTCCAGCTCAAGGAGCCGGTCTCGATCGAGGCCCGCGTGCGCACCTGCCGTGCTGCCGGCGCCAAGGTGATCGTCCTGTCGAGCGTCGACAGCCGCGAGTCCCGCGACCGTGCCCTGGCCGCCGGAGCTGCGGCGTTCCTGTCGAAGTCGCTCCCGATGCGCGAGGTCATGGACGTCGCTCGCGAGATCATGGGCGTCGCCCGCGAGACCCCGCAGCCGCGGGAGTGGCGACCGCTGCCGACCGGGGCGGCCGCCCACCAGCGGCCCAAGCTCAGCGCCGGCGAAGAGGAAGCGCTGCGCCTGTACGTGTCGGGCTACTCGACGAACGAGGTCGCCGCGCAGATGAACGTGCAGTACGAGACCGCCAAGACCTACCTGCGTCGGGTGCGCGAGAAGTACAGCAAGGTCGGTCGACCCGCCTCGAAGAAGTCCGACCTCATCCGTCGGGCCGCCGAGGACGGGTTCCTCGCGTAGTGGCGAAGCTCTACTTCCGCTACGGCGCGATGAACAGCGGGAAGAGCACCGGACTCCTGCAGGCGGCGTACAACTACGAGGAGCGTGGGCACCGGGTGCTCCTCGCCAAGCCGGCGATCGACACCAAGGGCGACCGTGAGATCGTCTCGCGGCTCGGGGTCACGCGCACCGTCGACATCGTGTTCGGCCCCGACGCGGACGTCCGCCAGGCCGTCACCGCCGCGGGCGCCGTCGACCCGGAGTCGGACCGCCTGGACGGCATGGTGCGTCCGGTCAGCTGCGTGCTCGTCGACGAGGCGCAGTTCCTCGCCCCGCGCCAGGTCGACGACCTGCTGCGGATCGCGGTGCTCGACGAGATCCCGGTCATCACCTACGGCATCCGCACCGACTTCCGCACCGAGGCGTTCCCCGGCAGCGCCCGCCTGCTCGAGGTCGCGCACTCCCTCGAGGAGCTCAAGACCATCTGCCGCTGCGGTCGCAAGGCCGTGTTCAACGCCCGGACCGTCGACGGCCGGTTCGTCTTCGACGGGTCGCAGGTCGCGATCGACGGCGTCGACGTCGCGTACGAGTCGCTCTGTGCCAACTGCTACCTGACGGAGTCCGGCGGACGCCTCGACGGCGCCTGAGCGGTCGGGTCGGCCGGTCACGACACCCCGCCCGGGTCCGGCGAGCGGTCGCGTTCCGTCGTCGGTGCGCCCGTCGGGCGACCGGGCGTGACCGGTCCGCGAGGTGCGCACGGCACGTCGTGACCGTGCGCGCCCGAGACGTGACCGGACAGCGGCCGGGAGGCGCGGCACGGCCCCGCCCCGCGCCTCCCGGCCGCCGCGCCGTCGTTCCAGGGCGCGCCACGCGCCTCCGCCGAGTGGTCGCGAACCGTCGCCCCCCCGGTCGTCGGGCGACGCCCGGCGACCGCCCGCCGACCGGGCGACGGCACGTCGTGACCGGTCTCCGCCGGAATGTGCGGCGGCACGCACGGGTTGGTGCCCACATGACCGACGACACCCTGCACCTCTCCGTCCTCGACCTGGCGACCCGCGAGTACGGCCAGACCAACACCGAGGCCCTGCAGGGCTCCATCGACATGGCGGTGCGCGCCGAGCAGCTCGGGTACGAGCGCTTCTGGGTCGCCGAGCACCACGGCATGCCCGGCATCACGTCTTCGGCACCCGCCGTGCTGTTGAGCGCCGTCGGCGCGGCCACCTCGACCATCCGCATCGGGTCCGGCGGGGTGATGCTGCCGAACCACGCGCCGCTCGTCGTCGCCGAGCAGTTCGGCACGCTGCGGGCGCTGTACGGCGACCGCGTCGACCTCGGGCTCGGGCGTGCGCCCGGCACGGACGGCGCCACGGCGATGGCCCTGCGTCGCACCGACCGGCTGGACGTCGACGACTTCCCGGAGCGCCTGTCCGACCTGATCGGGTTCTTCACCGGCATGGACCCCGCGAACCCGCTGTCGCGCATCCAGGCGGTGCCCGGGTACGGCGACGTGCCCGAGTTCTGGCTGCTCGGGTCCTCCGGCTACAGCGCGCAGGTCGCGGGTGCCCTCGGCGTCTCGTTCGCCTTCGCGCACCACTTCGCGTCCGACAACACCGAGGCGGCGCTCGCGCTGTACCGCGACTCGTTCCGCCCGTCGCGCTTCCGGCAGACGCCGAACGCGCTGATCGGCGTGCAGGTCGTCACCGACGAGGACCCGGCCGTCGTGGACGAGCAGAGCGCCCCGGGCATGATCTCGTTCATCCGGATGCGCCAGGGGGCCAAGCCCGAGCCGGTGTCGATGGACGAGGCACGGGCGTACGAGTTCTCCGACCTCGAGCGTCGGTTCATCGCCGCCCGCACCGAGCGGCAGGCCTACGGCACCGCGGACCAGGTGGCCGACAAGATCAACGCGCTCGTGGCGTCGACGGGGGCGGACGGCGTGATCGTCTCGCCCGGGGCCGCCCAGGCGCGGTACCGGCACCAGGCCCTCGAGGTCGTGGCGCGGCTGCACGGCGAGGGGCGGCTCGTGCCGGCCGGAGTGGCCGCGGCGGTCTAGTCGTTCGCCCGCACGGTCGAGCGCTCGCGCTTGGTGAGCAGGAATGGTCGGGTCGCCGCTGGGCACCCGACCATTCCTGCTCACGGAGTGGGGCGCTGCCTCAGGAGAGCAGGCCCAGGCGCGTCGCAGCGGCGACCGCGCCGACGCGGGAACCAACGTCGAGCTTGCGGAACACGTTGTAGACGTGCCGCTTCACCGTGCCGACCGCGAGCTGCAGGTCGGCGGCGATCTCGGCGTTGCTGCGGGCGGCGGCGATCAGTCGCAAGACCTCGAGTTCGCGGTCGCTCAGCGGTGAGCCCGCGCGGGCCTCGGTCACCAGGTCGACCGGGAAGGTGACGGGGGCGGCGTCGGCGTGGGCTGCGCGCGCGATGCGGTCGACGAGTTCGCGGCTCGGGGTGTCCTTCGTCACGAAGTCGACGGCGCCGGCGTCGAGCAGGGTCCGGCGCAGCACGGCGTCCCGGTGCATGGTGAGCACCACGACCGCGATGTCCGGCCGGGTGCGGCGGACCGTGGCGATCGTCGTGCGTGCGGGTGGTCCGTCGAGTTCGACGTCGAGCAGCAGGACGTCGATCGCGGCGGCCTCGGGGGAGTCGAGCACGTCGGACGGCCGCTCCCCGTGTGCGACCACCCGGACCGTCGGAACCGAGCCGAGGATCGTGACGAGTCCCTCGCGGAACAGCCGATGGTCGTCGACGACGGCCACGTGCGTGACGGTCACAGTGTGCCCCTCGGGATCGTCAGCCGGACGGTGGTGCCGGTGTCCGGACCGCTCTCGACGCTCTCGACGTCGAGTCGCGCGCCGATGACCGCGGCTCGCTCGCGCATCGTCTGTTGCCCGAGGCGTCCGTCGGCGTCGGCGCTCGGGTCGAAGCCCGGACCGTCGTCGGAGACGGTCACGACCAGCGCAGCGGGCGACCACGCGAAGTGCACCGACGTCGTCGAACCGGGAGCGTGCTTGCTGC
The DNA here is from genome assembly GCF_020297365.1 of Curtobacterium oceanosedimentum. Taxonomy (GTDB): domain Bacteria; phylum Actinomycetota; class Actinomycetes; order Actinomycetales; family Microbacteriaceae; genus Curtobacterium. Next base: position 8,956 of record NZ_JAIXIG010000030.1, on the reverse strand, counting down.
GGTTCGTCAGCGCCTCGAGCAGGATCGTCAGGGCTTCCTCGGCCTGCCAGTTCGGCAGCGGAGCGGGTGTGCCCGTCGATCCGACCGACAGCCGGTCGTCGTCGGGGAACAGGTCACGCACGTGCCGACGGAGCGCGTCGTCGAGCAGTGCGTCCCCGACGCGGGCGTGCAGGCTGACCGCCAGGTCCTGTACGTCGCCGAGGGCTCGGCGCAGCAGCCGTGCGGCGTCGTCCAGCTGGTCGGCTCGTTCGTCCGACGGCGGGTCCGTCAGCAGGACGAGGTCGAGGCGCTGCAACCCGGCGAGGATGCCGTGTGCCACGCGGTCGTGCAGGTCCCGCGCGATCTGCGTGCGGGAGTCCAGGTGCGCCGTCGTGACGCGCTGGCGCAGTGCCTCGGTGTAGGCGACCGCCCCGGCGGGGAACCGGCTCCAGATGCCGGCGTGCAGGGCCCGGGTGGCGCGCAGGACCTCGACGGTGGAAGTCGCACCGACCTCGTCGACGAAGACCGGCAGGTAGGCGTCGAACAGCATCTCGGCGGCGAGCATGGCGCCCGCCGGGTGTTGGGCGTGCTCGGCGTGCAGGCTCCCGGTCGCCAGGTGTTCGGGATCGAGGAACGCGTGGCTCACGACACTGCCGTCGGGGCCTGCCGCGTACCGCTCGTGGGCCTCCGCGATCATCGACGTCACGTTGTCGACCAGGTTCTGCGTCAGGACCGGGTCGTCCGCGACGTCCGGGAACTCCGCGGCGATCGCGGTGAGCACGGCGGCGAGGGGATGGTCGTTCTGCATGGCGCTTGCGAGCGTAGCGGGAGGGCGTGCTCGCGGTGGGGGAGGACGGGGGCGCGTGGGTCCTGCGACCCATCGGACGGTCGAGGTCACCGATGAAAGCAGAAGGCCCTGGTTCCGGAGAACCAGGGCCTTCTTCGTACTGTCTCAACACAGTGTCGGGGTGACAGGATTTGAACCTGCGACCTCCTCGTCCCGAACGAGGCGCGCTACCAAGCTGCGCCACACCCCGCGGTGTGGTCACTCCGTGTCGGAGCAACCCCAGAAGTCTATCCGATGTTCGGGGATGCTCACGACCATCGGGTGAACTCCCGGGCGCGTCGGATCAGGAGGTCCGTGCAGTCAGGGTGACGACGACGGCCTCGGGACGGCACGCGAACCGGACCGGCGCGTAGATCGACGTGCCGAGACCCGCCGAGACCTCGAGCCACGACCAGTGGTTGCGGTGCTCCCACTTGTGCAGCCCGCTGGCGAACCGGCGGGGGAGGTCGCTGTTCGTGAGCAGCGCACCGACCCCGGGCACCGCGACCTGGCCGCCGTGCGTGTGTCCCGCGAAGATGACGTCGGCACCCTGCGTGACGAAGGCGTCGAGCACCCGCCGGTAGGGCGCGTGCGTGACCGCGATCGACACCGGGGCGGGGCCGTCCTCGTCGTCGGACCAGGACACGTCGCTGCGCATCTCGTCGACGTTCGTCGGCAGCAGGTCGAGCCGGTCCCAGTCGCGGTGGGCGTCCGACGTGCCGAACAACTCGAAGCGCGAGCCGCGCAGTTCGACGGCGTGCGCCTTGTCGTTCAGGTCGAGCCAGCCGAGGGACTCGAAGAACGCCGTCTGGCGGTCGATGTCGAGTTCCACGGGTGTGGCGGTGGCGTGCGTGCTGCTCGGGCCCGAGAAGTACCGCAGCGGGTTGCGCGGGGAGGGGCCGAAGAAGTCGTTCGACCCGTAGGCGAAGACGCCGGGCACCCCGCGGAACGGCTCGAGCGCGTACTCGACGGCGGCGTTGGCCGTGGCGTGCCCGAGGTTGTCGCCGGTGTTCACGACGAAGTCGGGCTCGACGAGGCTGAGGTCGCGGATCCACTGCTGCTTGTCGGCCTGCCACGGGGCCATGTGGATGTCCGACAGGTGCAGGACCGTGACGTCGCGCGACCCCGGCGGGAGGACCGGGACGGTCTCCCACCGGATCCCGAAGCGACGACGCTCGACGAGCGAGCCCCAGGCCGCCGAGGCGGCACCGACGGCCGCGCCCGCTGCGAGGACCCCCAGCGCGGCGCGACCGCGTGTCACTTGCAGTCCTTCGGCGCCTTGCCGTTCTTGTCGCCGTAGAGCTGGACGCGGAGTTCGGCGTCCTTGGCCACGTCGGTGTTGGCGGCTGGCTCGACGGCCGCGACCTTGCAGGTCTTGCCGCCGCCGCCCTTCGCGTAGTCCTCGGTGAGGCTGACGTTGGTGAAGCCGGCGTCGTTCAGTGCCGAGCGGGCGCTGCCGACGGACGCACCGCCGATGTCGGGGACCGTCGCCTGGCTGCCGTCCGACGTGTAGACCGTGACGCTCGCGCCGCTGGAGAGCAGCGCGCCGGCGGCCGGGGAGGTCGTCGAGACACGGCCGGGCTCGCCGGTGCCCGGGCGAGCTCCGCCGTCGACGTAGGTGAAGCCGGCGCCGGAGATCGCCGAGCGTGCCTCGTCGGCGGTCTTGCCCTGCAGGTTCGGCAGCGACTTGGCGTTGCCACGGATGGATGACTGCTGCGGATCGGTGAACGGGCCCGCCGGGTAGAGGGCGTTGATCGGGGTCATGGCCTGACGCCAGACGTCAGCGCGAGCGCCGGCGTAGGTGTTGCTCACGCCGTTGCTGAAGTGGCGGAGGTTGATCTTCCGGCCGTCGGTGTTGCCCTGCCAGTAGGCGGTGGCGACACGCGAGCTCGCGCCGACGAGCCAGATCTGGTCGGCCTCGTCGGTGGTACCCGTCTTCGCGAAGAGCTGCGTACCGTCGGGGGTCTGCGCGCCCTGGGCAGTACCGCTCCTGATCGTGCCCTTCATGGCGTAGATCGCGGCCTGCGCGAAGGCCGGGTCGACGGCCTGCTTGCAGTCCTTCGTCTGGCCGCCGAGCTTCTTGCCCGACGGCGAGGTGATCTGGTCGATCGCGATCGGCTTGCAGTACACACCGTTGTTCGCGACCGCGGCGTAGGCGGAGGCCATCGTCATCGGCGCGATCTCGTTGGTACCGAGGATCGCGGACGGGTTCATGTACTGGAGCTCGTCGCCGTCCGCACGGTGGACGCCGAGCGACTTCGCGACGTCGCGGATGTCGCAGAGGTCGAGCTTCTGCGCCATCGAGGCGAACGCGCCGTTGATGGAACCAGCGGTGGCACCCATGACGCTCCAGTTGCCGCCCTCACCCGGAGCATCGTTCGACACCGGGAACGCGGTGTAGTCCGTCTGGCCGCAGATGGTCCACGGCGAGACCGTTCGCTCCGCTCCACTGACGGTCTCGTTCAGGCCGTGCCCCTGCTTCACCCAGTCGAGCAGGGTGAAGAGCTTGTACGTGGAGCCCGTCTGGAAGCCCTTCGAGCTCCCGTACTTCTCGTCCACGCTGTAGTTCAGCGACGTCGACGTGGGGGCGGACTTCAGCGATTCGTCGAAGTCCTTGTTCTGCGCCATCGTGATGATGCGCCCCGACCCGGCCTCGATGGAGTTGAGGGTCGCGCCGAGCGCCATGTTCGTCTCGGCCTTGTTGTCGTACGTGTTCAACAGACGCTTCTGCTCGGCGTTCAGGTCGATGTTCAGCGACGTCTGGATCTTGTAGCCACCGTTACGCCACGCGGTGTCACGCGCCTTCTGCGACGAGCCGAGCTGCGGCATCTCGAGCACGACCTTCTTGGCGTAGTCGCAGAAGAACTGCGAACCGTCGCCGACCGATGCCCGGCAGCCCTGCGACGGCTGCGTCAGGTGCACGTAGTCCGCCGGCTTCGACTGGCGCGCCGTGCGGTACTCCTCCTCGGTCAGGTTCTTCTGCGCGTACATCGAGCGCAGGACGACGTTGCGTCGGGCCACGTTCGCGTCGTACTTCTTCGGGCTCGACAGGTTGCGTGCCTCGGGGTACTGCACGATCGCGATGAGCGACGCAGCCTCGGCCGGGGTCAGGTCGGTCGCGCTCTTGTTGTAGTAGTGCTGCGCGGCGGCCTGCACGCCGTAGGTCTGGTCGCCGAAGTAGGCGATGTTCAGGTAGGCGGTGAGGATCTCCTTCTTGGAGTACTTCTTCGCCAGCCCGATCGCGAGCTTCATCTCCTCGAGCTTGCGGGGGATGGTCTGCTCGACGGCCTCGTTGTAGGCCTTGACCTGCTCCTTCTTCGTGGGGAGCTCGAGGGCCTGCTGCATCTTGATGTTGCGGACGAGCTGCATGGTCAGGGTCGACCCACCGCCCGACTCGCCGAGCCCGCCGGCGATGCTGCCGACACCCGCGCGGATGAGCGAGGTCATGTCGACGCCGCCGTGGTCGTAGAAGCGCTTGTCCTCGCCGTCGATCGCCGCGTTCTTCAGCTGGTCGCTGATCTGGTCGAACTTCAGCTCCTGGCGGTTCTGGTCGTACAGCGTGGCGAAGTGCACCGACTTGCCGCCCGAGTACGCGTACATCTCGTTGCGCTGCGGCAGGTCACCGATCTCGATGTACTCCGGCAGCGATTCGAACACACCGATCGTGGACGTCGTCGTCACGCCGGCGACCGCGATCGCGGGGGTGACACCGATGGTCACGAGCAGGCCGGCGAGGGCACTGAACCCGACGAATCCGATGAAGGCGCCGACTGCTGAGACGGGCTTGGTCCGCGATGCAGACGTCTTCTGGGCAGACATAGGATGCAGCCTAAACGACACCCACGACTGAAAGGCTGGCAAGGAACCGCATGACTCGCTGGGAGTACTTCACCACGCCCCTGATGATCCACAACACCACCGCGATCCTCAACAACTACGGGGACGAGGGCTGGGAGCTGGTCCAGATCGTCACCGGTCCCGAGGGCGGCCTCGTCGCCTACCTGAAGCGCCCCAAGGCCGACGCATGAGCATCGCCGACCGGCTCGCCGAACTCGGCCTGACGATCCCCGCGGTCGCCGCGCCCGTCGCCGCCTACGTGCCCGCCGTCGTGACGGGCCAGTACGTCCACACGGCGGGCCAGCTGCCGTTCGTCGACGGCGCCCTGCCCGTGACCGGCAAGGTCGGTGCCGACGTCGACCCGGAGACCGCCGCCGCCCAGGCCCGCGTGGCCGCGCTGAACGCCCTGGCCGCCGTGCAGTCGGTCGCCGGCTCGCTCGACCGCGTGGCCCGCGTCGTGAAGGTCACGGTGTTCGTGGCGTCGGACCCGTCCTTCACGGGCCAGCCCGGTGTCGCGAACGGCGCGTCGACCCTGGTCGGCGAGGTCTTCGGTGACGCCGGCGTCCACGCGCGCAGCGCGGTGGGCGTGGCGGTGCTCCCGCTGGACGCACCGGTCGAGGTCGAGCTGGTGGTCGAGCTCACCGCCTGACGGACCGTCAGCAGCACACGTCACGCGAGCCGCGCCTCCCGTCCGACCCGGTCGGGAGGCGCGGCTCGCGTCGTTCCTGCTACATGAGTTCCGCGATGGTCGCCATGATCGTCGGGTCGGCGAGCGTGGTCGTGTCGCCGATGCGGCGGCCCTCCGCCGCGTCGCGGAGCAGGCGGCGCATGATCTTGCCGGAGCGCGTCTTCGGCAGCTCGGGCACGATGACGACCTGCCGGGGCTTCGCGATCGCGCCGATCCGCTTGCCGACCCAGTTCCGGAGCTCCGCGGCGACGGCCTGACGGTCGACGTCCGCAGCGGCCTCGGCGGTCAGGATCACGTACGCGACGACCGCCTGGCCCGTGGTCTCGTCGGCGGCGCCCACGACGGCCGCCTCGGCGACGCCCTCGTGCCCGACCAGGGCGGACTCGATCTCCGCGGTCGACAGCCGGTGACCGGAGACGTTCATGACGTCGTCGACGCGGCCCTGGATCCAGATGTCGCCCTGGCCGTCGAGTCGAGCGCCGTCGCCCGCGAAGTAGCGACCCGGGAACCGCGACCAGTACGTCTCGACGAAGCGGTCGGGGTCGTTCCAGATGCCGCGCGCCATCGACGGCCACGGCTCCGTGATGGTGAGGTAGCCGCTCTCGCCGGGGTCGGCGCGGTTGCCGTCGTCGTCGACGATCTCGGCGACGATGCCGGGCAGCGGCGTCTGCGCAGCGCCGGGCTTGAGCTTCGTGACGCCGGGCAGCGCGGAGATCATGATCGCGCCGGTCTCGGTCTGCCACCAGGTGTCGACGATCGGGGTGCGGTCGTGGCCGATGACCTGCCGGTACCACTGCCACGCCTCGGGGTTGATCGGTTCACCGACGCTGCCGAGCAGGCGGAGCGTCTGCAGGTTGCGCGCCTCGGGGATCTGTCGGCCGGCCTTCATCGCGGCGCGAACCGCGGTGGGCGCCGTGTACAGGACGGTGACGCCGTAGGAGTCGACGATGTCCCACCAGCGCCCCGGCTGCGGCTCGTCCGGGGTGCCCTCGTAGAGCACCTGCGTGACGCCGTTCGCGAGGGGCCCGTACACGACGTAGGAGTGCCCGGTGATCCAGCCGATGTCGGCGGTGCACCAGTAGACGTCCTTCTCGGGGTGCATGTCGAACACGTTCTTGTGCGTGTACGCCGCCTGGGTCAGGTACCCACCGGAGGTGTGCACGATGCCCTTCGGCTTCCCCGTCGTGCCCGAGGTGTACAGGATGAACAGCGGGGTCTCGGCGGGGAAGGCCCGGGCCACGTGCTCGGGCGCGGCCTTCGCCAGCTCGTCGTGCCACCACAGGTCGCGGTCGTTCCAGGTGATCTCGTTGCCGCCGCGCTTGACGACCAGCACGTGCTCGACGCTGTCCGTGCCGTCGCCGGTCAGGGCTTCGTCGACGGCGGGCTTGAGCGCGGACACGGCACCGCGACGCCAGCCGCCGTCGGCGGTGACGACCAGCTTGGCGCCGGCGTCCTCGATGCGGGCGCGGAGGCTCTCGGCGCTGAACCCACCGAACACGACGGAGTGCACGGCGCCGATGCGGGCCACGGCCAGCATCGTGACGACGGCCTCGGGGATGAGCGGCAGGTAGACCACGACACGGTCGCCCTGTCCGACGCCCAGGTCGGTGAGCATGTTCGCGGCGCGCTGCACCTCGGCGGTGAGCTCGGCGTAGGTGATGCGGCGGGTGTCGCCCGGTGCTCCCTCGAAGTGGATCGCGACCCGGTCGCCGTTGCCCGCGCGGACGTGCCGGTCGAGGCAGTTCTCGGCGACGTTGAGGGTGCCGTCGGCGAACCACTTCGCGAACGGGGCACCCGACCAGTCGAGGGTCTGCGTGAAGGGCGTGCGCCAGTCGACGAGGTCCCGCGCCTGCCCGGCCCAGAACGCCTCGCGGTCGGCCGTCGCGGCGTGGTGGAGGTCCTCGCCGGCGATCGCGTCGGCCACGAAGTCGGGCGGCGGCGCGAAGGTCGCTCCGTCGTCGCCACGGGAGTCGGTCTGGGTCGGAGTGGACATCGATGTCCTTTCGCGTCGTTGCGGCGGGGTGCACCGGGATGCTACCCCTCACCCCACCGGGCGGTGGCACGGCGGCACGCCCGGCGGTCGTGTCCGGGGTTGCCCCGGGAGGCCGATCATGGGGTACAGTAGATCCCGCTGGACTCGTTTCCGGCGGCATCGAATCGGATTCCCCCCAATCCCTCGATGTCAAGGCGGCACCTGTTCCCCCCAACCGGTGCCGCCTCTTCTGTTTCCCGGGGTCTGATGCGAGTGATCGTCGCTGTTCGGACTCCGATGACGCGCTACGATCCGCGCGGGTATGCGGTCGTCGTGGACAGAACGGTCCATGGCGAGGGATGAAATCGATCGCGCCTTCCGCGCTCGCTGGACCCCTGCTCCGCGGCTCCGCCACGCTCGATCCGGTGTCATTCGTGCAAGCCGGTGTCGCGTCACCGACCGGGGTACGGCTTTCCGTTTCGGGGTACACATCGGACCGTTGGTGCTGACTGGAGGGAGTTGTCCACCGCGCACTTGTGGGGCGGTTGGTGGGATCCCGTTCGTCCGTACGGTCGGCGTGTGCCCCTGCATCGCGCCCCGCCGAACCCGCCATCCCCGCCGTCTCGGTCCATCCCGCCGTCGACTCCGGCGGGGCCGGCGCACGCGGCGCTCGAGGCCAGCGGCCCCTTCCTGCCCGGTGCGGTGCCCTCGCGGCGTCGACGCACCGACCGCCTGGTCGAGTTCGAGGAGCTCGCCGCACTCGTCGCGGACGCGTCCGTCACCGACGTGCTCGTGGTCGGCGGGGTCGGGACCTGGGTGGACCGGGGCGCCGGGCTCGTGGCGGTCCGGCCGCGGTTGACCGAGGGGCGCGTCCGCGAACTCGCGACCCGCCTGGTCGCGCTCGGCGGCCGACACGTCGACGAGACCACACCGTGTGCCGACGTCCGACACGGCGACGGGGTGCGGGTGCACGTGGTGCTCGCCCCGGTCTCCGTCGCCGGCACGGCCCTGTCGATCCGACTGCCCCAGGTGCACCGCCCCACCCTCGCCGGCCTGGAACGGTCCGGGACGTTCTCGACGGTGCCGCGTGCGGTCGTCGAGGACGCCGTCGACCGTCGCCGCAACGTCCTGGTGACGGGGGCGACCGGCAGCGGCAAGACGACACTGCTCGCGGCGATGCTCGGGGCGGTGCCGACCCACGAGCGCATCGTCACCGTCGAGGACGTCGCCGAGCTCCGCATCGCCCACCCGCACGTCGTCGCGCTCGAAGCACGGCAGGCGAACGCCGAGGGCGCCGGTGCGCTCGGGCTCGACCGGCTCGTGCGCGAGGCGCTGCGCATGCGTCCCGACCGGATCGTCGTTGGGGAGTGCCGCGGGGCCGAGGTGCGGGAGCTCGTGTCGGCGCTGAACACCGGTCACGACGGCGGCGCGGGGACGGCGCACGCGAACGGCACCGCGGACGTGGCGGCACGGCTCGAGGCGCTCGGTGCCTTGGCTGGACTCGGCGCCGAGGCACTTGCGCGCCAGGCGGTCAGCGCGTTCGACCTGGTCCTGCACGTGGAGCGACGGCAGGGCGGGCGTGTGCTCGGCGGCGTGGGCACGCTGCGCGTGGGGGCGGACGGGAGGCTCGAGGTGCGTCCGGCGGGCGGGCGCA
>NZ_JAIXIG010000002.1 GCF_020297365.1 Curtobacterium oceanosedimentum | reverse complement strand
GAACGTCTCGGCGCCTCCGGCCTCGAGATCAGCAGCGTCGTCCTCGGCATGATGTCCTACGGCGACCCCGACCGCGGCTCCCACGCCTGGAGCGTCGGCATCGACGACGCCCGCCCGTTCGTCCGTCGGGCCTTCGAAGCAGGCATCACCACCTTCGACACCGCGAACGTCTACTCCGACGGCTCCAGCGAGGAGATCACCGGCACGCTCCTCAAGGAACTCGCCCCGCGCGAGGACGTCCAGGTCCTCACGAAGGTCTTCAACCGGATGCGTCCCGGCCGCAACGGCGCCGGCCTGTCCCGCACGGCGATCATGCACGAGATCGACGCCTCGCTGACCCGGCTCGGCACGGACTACGTCGACCTGTACCAGATCCACCGTTTCGACCCGCTCACGCCGGTCGAGGAGACGATGGAGGCCCTGCACGACGTCGTCAAGGCCGGCAAGGCCCGGTACCTGGGCGCGAGCAGCATGTGGACGTGGCAGTTCGCCGAGATGCAGCACGTCGCCGAACTGCACGGCTGGACGCCGTTCGTCAGCATGCAGGACCAGTACAACCTGCTCGAACGCGAGGAGGAGCGCGAGATGCACCCCTTCTGCGAGCACACCGGCGTCGGCGTCATCCCGTGGAGCCCGCTCGCCCGCGGCCGCGTCACGCGCCCGTGGGACGCCTCCGGCTCCGGCTCGCGCGCCCAGACCGACGAGTTCGGCAAGACGCTCTACCGGCAGGACGAGGACGCCAACCGCGCCATCGTCGACGCGGTCCAGGCCGTCGCCGCCGAGCGCGGGGTCCCGATGGCGCAGATCGCCCTGGCCTGGGTCGCGGGCAAGCCCGCCGTGTCGGCACCCATCGTCGGCGCCACGAAGGAGCACCACATCGACGACGCGGTCGCCGCCGTCTCGCTCCGGCTCACCGACGACGAGGTCGCCCGACTCGAGTCCGCGTACACCCCTCGGGTGCCGTCCGGTTTCTGACTCACCCACCGACGGACGGGAGGCACGGTGCCAGCTGGCACCGTGCCTCCCGTCCGTCCCGGCCGCGTCGACGACGCGTGTCAGACGACGGCGTCGCCCTGGTGCTCGCGCTGCAGGCGCGCGATGCGCACCAGCGCCGCGCGCTCGGAACCGGTCTGGTCGCCGAGCACCGAGCCGAGGCCGTCGAGCACCAGGCCCGTCGTCCTGGCGACCGGCAGCTCCACGGGACCGACGGTGCGCCCCCGGATGCCGAGCATGGACCGGTGCCGCGGATCGAGCGTCGACACGGCGCCCTCGTACACCGCGCGGTACCCCGGCCGCAGGAGCATCGCGAGCGGCGGGTTCTTGATGAACCGGACCACGTCACGGGTGCGGGCCGTCACGGCGAGTTCGCCGCGGTCCAGGTAGCCGTTCATCTGGGCGCGGAGCTCCGCCTCGGACTCCGGCGGGTCGTCGACGCGCATGAGCCGCGCGGCCTCCGCCCACTCGCGCACGTAGGCGTCCGGGCCACCGGGGATCGGACCACCCCAGCGCTGCGCCGCGCGCAGGAACGCGTCGGTGAAGGCCAGGTGCACCCAGCGCGCCAGGTCCGGGTCGTTCGCCGAGTAGTCACGGGTGACGCCGTGCCCGTCGACGTACTGCCCGCGCACCCGCTCGTGCAGGCGCAGCACCCAGTCGCTCGCGCTGCGGGCGGTCGCGGTGTCGCCGTGCGAGACGGTGTAGATCCAGCGGATGGTGCCCGCGAGCCGGCCGAACGGGTCCTCGCGGTACCGGGAGTGGTCGGCGACACCGGCCAGGGCGCCCGGGTGCAGCGCCTGGACGAGCAGTGCCCGTACCCCCGCCACGATCGTGTGCTTGCCGCCGTGGACCGCCCAGGTCGCAGAGCCGGGGCCGAAGAAGCCCGCGTCGGTGCCCTGCTCGAGGTCGTCGATCCAGGCCGGCTTGCCCGCCGCCCCACCCGTGAACGTGTCGTTGAGCCGCGAGCGGAAGGCATCGGAGACGGAGGGCATGGCGTCATCGTCCGTCCGGCCCCTGTGAGCAGGCTCGGTGTCGCGCCTCGTGGCCGTTCCCAGCGCGCTCGGGGGCGGCCCGCTAGGTTGGGTCGCGTGAGCATCGACACGCCTCGTCCCTGGCTTGCCTCGTACGCCCCGGGGGTCCCGCACGACATCGAGGAACAGCGCGGTTCCCTGGTCGACCTGGTCGAGGAGTCCGCCCGGCGGTTCCCGAAGCGGGTCGCCCTGGAGTTCTTCAAGCGGACCACGACGTACGCCGAGCTCGAGGAGCAGATCCTCCGTGCGGCGAACGGGCTGCGGAAGCTCGGGGTGGGCGCCGGCGACCGTGTCGCGATCGTCCTGCCGAACTGCCCCCAGCACGTCGTGGCCTTCTACGCGGTCCTGCGACTCGGCGCGATCGTCGTCGAGCACAATCCGCTCTACACACCCCGCGAGCTGCGGCACCAGTTCGAGGACCACGGCGCGAAGGTCGCCATCGCGTGGGACAAGTCGGTCGCGACACTGCAGGACTTCCCGTCGGACGTGCACCTCGACGCGATCGTCTCCGTCGACATCACCCGCGCCATGCCCCGCAGCACCCGTCTGGCACTCGCCCTGCCGGTGGCGAAGGCGAAGGAGTCCCGCGCCAAGCTCACGGCCTCGGTGCGCGGCACGACGAAGTGGGACGACCTGGTCCGTTCACGCAAGCTGTCGAAGCGGCACCCGCGGCCGACCGTCGACGACGTCGCGCTGATCCAGTACACGTCCGGCACCACCGGGACGCCGAAGGGCGCGGTCCTCTCGCACCGCAACCTGCTGGCGAACGCCGCACAGGCCCGCGCCTGGGTGCCGCAAATCCGGCGCGGCGACAACGTCGTGTACGCCGTGCTGCCGATGTTCCACGCGTACGGGCTGACGCTCTGCCTGACCTTCGCGATGAGCATGGCCTCGCGACTCGTGCTCTTCCCCGCCTTCGACCCCGCCCTGGTGCTGAGCGCGATCAAGCGGCACCCGCCGACGTTCCTGCCGGCCGTGCCCCCGATCTACGCCCGGCTGCAGCACGCGGCCGACTCGGCGAAGGTGTCACTCAGGGGCATCGAGATCGGCATCTCCGGCGCGATGCCGCTGTCGCAGGACATCGTCGAACCGTGGGAGGCCCGGACGGACGGCTACCTGGTCGAGGGCTACGGCCTGTCCGAGTGCTCCCCCGTCCTCATGGCGAACCCGGTGTCACCGGAGCGTCGGCTCGGCTCGATCGGCCTGCCGCTGTCCTCCACCGAGGCACGCGTGGTCGACCCGGACGACGACACGAGGGTGCTGGGCGTCGACGAGCCCGGCGAGCTGCAGGTGCGCGGTCCGCAGGTGTTCCGCGGCTACTGGGGCAAGGCCGAGGCGACCGACGAAGTCTTCACGCCCGACGGGTGGTTCCGCACCGGTGACATCGTGGCGATCGACGCGGACGGCTACGTCCGGATCGTCGACCGGCTCAAGGAACTCATCATCACCGGCGGCTTCAACGTGTCGCCGTCCGAGGTCGAGGACACCCTGCTCAAGCACCCGAGCGTCAAGGAGGTCGCGGTCGTCGGCATCACGCAGGCGGGCAACGAGCAGGTCGTCGCCGCCGTCGTGCCGAAGGACCCGTCGACGTTCGACCCGGCGGCGCTCCGTGCGTGGTCGCGTGACCACCTGGCTGCCTACAAGGTGCCCCGTCGGATCGTCGTGGTCGAGGACCTGCCGCGCTCGATGATCGGCAAGGTGCTGCGGCGGAAGGTGCGGGACCAGATCCTGGACAGCTGACGCGCGGGCGGCGCGCGGGCACGGCTCGGCGCGAGCGCCACGCGGGCACGGTCGAGCGCGAGCGCCACGCTGGCACGGCTCAGCGCGGGGGCAGCGGGTGCCGCGCGGGCAGCGCCAGCACGGACAGCCCGGCCACCACCAGCACGATGCCGGCCCACCCGCCGACGCCCAGCCGCTCCCCCACCACGAGCACGGCCAGCACCGCCGCGACGACGGGCTCGAGCAGCGACAGCAGCGTCGCGACCGATGCCGTCACCGTCCGGAGCCCGACCGCGTACAGCGAGTGGCCGATCACCGTCGGCACCAGCGCCAGGTACAGGAACACCGGCCAGTTGCCGGCTCCGGTCAGGAACGGCCCGCCGGCGACGACGGCGAGCACGACGAGCGGGACCGCGGCCAGCCCGAACACCGCACCGACCAGCCCGCGCTCGCTCGGCCCGCGGGCGGCTCGTGCGGCCGTGACTCCGACGTCACCGCCGACCCGCACGACGTCGACCCCGAGTCGGCCCACGGCGATCGGCATCCGACTCGCGGCGGCGTGCATGCCCCGCGCCACCGCCCACGAGTAGGTCGCGTACGTCAGGCCGGCGACCAGGGCACTGCCGACACCGAGGGCGAGCGAGCGCCCGCCGCCGTCGTGCTCGGAACGCGCGAGGGTGACGACGACCATGCCGACCACGCTCACCAGGGTGGCGACGACCCACCGGCGGGTGACGCGCGTGCTGTCGGCGACCCACTCGACCAGACCGGCGAAGACGGGTGACGATCCGATCGCCAGGGTCGTGCCGAGCGCGACCCCGGCGTCGGCGAGGGCCGCGTAGAACGCCACCGCGTAGACCACGAGCGATGCGGCGCCGAGCAGTGCCCAGCCACGGGTCCGGCGCTGTGCGACGGCGCGCAGGGTGCCACGGCCCGCGGTCGCCGCGAGCACGAGGCCGCCGAGGCCGAAGGAGACCGCACCGAAGACGAACGCCGGCACGCCGGGCGCGAAGTGCGTCGCGGTCCCGGTGGTGCCCCACACCGCCGCGGCGATCGCGATCGCCGCCAGGCCACCGACGGGCCGGGAGGCACGCCCCGCGCCCGGTGCCCGGCTCACGACACGTGGACGCTCGGCCGACGGTTGACGTCCGGTTCGGCCTCGCGCAGGACCTCGCGCGTGACGGGGGCGACGTCGCCGACGCCGGTGAAGACGAAGCGCAGGGCGTTCCGGATCGGGTTGCCCTCGTTCCACTCGAAGTAGATGCTCGGCACGACGCCCGCGATGTCCCGGATGGCCAACAGCGTCGACGCGATGGTGTTCGGGACGTTGCCGGACCGGACGCGGAGCACGCGGTGCCCGTGCACGACGTGACCCTCGACCACCAGGTCCTCCTCGAAGTCGGAGGAGTCAGCCGGCAGGACCTCGAGGAACATCGTGGGGACGCGGGCCGGGATGCCCGAGTCGCGGCGTTCCTCGCGCCCCTTCGCACGGTAGGCCGCGGCCGTGCCGGCACCCGGCTCGTTGGCGATGATGCAGACCGCGCTGAACTGGTCGGCGTCGGCCTCGACGAACTGCTGGGCCGTCGCGTCGAGCTCGATGGACGAGGCCCGGAGCTCGAACGACCGGCGCACGCGGGACACGAGGGACACCACGACGATGGCGATGATGAAGATCGCGGCGATGCGGACACCGTCCGGCCGCTCGATCACGTTCGCGACGGTCGTGTAGACGAAGACGACGGTGATCACGCCGAAGGCGATGGTGCGCTTGCGCTGCTGTCGGCGGCGGGCGGACAGCGTCACGGCGACGGCGGCACTCGTGATCAGGACGAGCACGCCGGTGGCGTACGCGCCGCCCTGGGCGTCGACGTTCGCCTCGAAGACGATCGTGATGGCGAAGGCGATCAGCGTGAAGATGATGACGAGCGGTCGGACCGCGCGTGCCCACTGCGGGGCCATGCCGTAGCGGGGCAGGAACCGCGGCACCAGGTTGAGCAGCCCCGCCATCGCGCTCGCACCGGCGAACCACAGGATCGCGACCGTCGAGGCGTCGTACACCGAGCCGAACACGTTGCCGAGGTACTCGTGCGCCAGGAACGCCAGGGCGCGGCCGTTCGCCCCGCCGCCCGGCTGGAACTCGTGCTGCGGGATGAGGAAGGTCGTCGCGATCGACGAGGTGATGAGGAACGAGCTCATGATCACGGCCGCGACGGTGAGCAGGCGCTTCGTCCCGCGGATCCGTCCCTCGGGGCGGCCGTCCGGGTCGTCGCCGGCGTCACCCCGGACCTGGGGCATCACCGCGACGCCGGTCTCGAAGCCCGACAGACCGAGCGCAAGCTTCGGGAACACCACGAGCGCGATGCCGATCATGACGAGCGGGTTGCTGTGCTGCGCGGTCAGGTTCGTCCACCAGTCGCTCGCCACCATCGGACGCTCGAACACGTGCCAGAGCGACACGACCACGACGATCGCGTTGAGCGCCAGGAACACGGCGACCAGGCCGACGGCGATCCCGATGGCCTCCTTGAACCCCCGCAGGAACACGATGCCGAGCAGGAGCAGCAGCACGAGGGTGATCGGCACCGGGATCTCGGTGAACCACTGCGGCGTGTACGGGTTCTCGGCGATGTGGGCCGTGGCGTCGGCGGCCGAGAGCGTCATGGTGATCATGAAGTCCGTCACGGCGAAGCCGAGCAGGACGAGCACGAGCAGCTTGCCGGCCCACCAGGGCAGCAGCTTCTCGAGCATCATGATCGACCCGGCGCCGCGGAAGCTGTCGCTGGCGACGCGTCGGTACACCGGCAGCGCCCCGAACAGCGTGACGAGCACGAGCACGATCGTGGCGATCGGCGACAGCAGTCCGGCGGCCAGGGCGGCGATCGCCGGCTGGTACCCCAGGGTCGAGAAGTAGTCGACACCGGTCAGGCACATCACCCGCCACCAGGGATGGGTCTTCTCGACCTCGACCTGGTGCGGGCCCTGGTGCGAGGCGCCCTGGTCGGCCCCGTGCAGCATCCAACGGCGCACACGGGTGCTGCGGTCGAGGGGCTGCTCGGTGGCGTCGCGCTGGGCGGCCCGCTCGGCGTCTGTCGCGGTCACGAGGAAGATGCTAAGCCGTCCTGGTGACGCCCGTGCGCCCCTGGACGGCCGCTGTGGACAGGCGCGCTGGGGACGGGCGCTGCGGACGACCGCTACTTCGCGCTGATCCGCGTGTACTTGTCGACGGCCCACGGCACGAACACCGCGAGCATCACGGCGATGCCGATGAGCACGGTCAGCACGGGGTGCTGCATGGTCCAGATGTCGGGCACGGGTGCCGACCCCACGTTGCCGAACAGCTCGCGTGCCGCCTGCACGAGCGACGACACCGGGTTCCACTCGGCGAACACCCGCAACACCAGGGGCAGGGTGTCGCTCGGGACGAACGCGTTCGAGATGAAGGTGAGGGGGAACAGGATCATGAACGACGCGTTGTTGATGACCTCGGGCGTCTTGACGCTCATGCCGAGCAGCGCCATCACCCAGCTGAACGCGTAGCTGAACAGCAGCAGCAGGGCGATGCCGGCCAGGAACTCGAGCGGCGATGAGTTCACCCGCCAGCCCACGACGAGCCCGGTGAGCATCATGATCGCCATCGAGATCGAGTTGAGCACGAGGTCGGAGTTCGTCCGCCCCACGAGCACGGCCGAGGCGGACATCGGCAGCGTGCGGAACCGGTCGATGAGCCCCTCCTTCAGGTCCTGCGCCATGGCCGAGCCCGAGAACGTCGCGCCGAACACCACGGTCTGGGCGAAGATCCCGGCCATCAGGAACTGCGTGTAGTCGGTCCCCTGCACCTGGATCGCGCCGCCGTAGACCTGGCTGAACAGCAGCACGAACATGATCGGCTGCAGCACCGCGAACACGAGCATGTCCGGCGACCGCTTGATCTTCGTGAGGTTCCGCTTGGTGACGGTCCACCCGTCCTCGAACCAGACCGCGATCGGGGCGGTGACGACGACGGGCAGCTGGCGGCCCGGTCCGACGGACGTGGCGGTCACCGTGCCGCCTCCTTCTGCCTCGTGCCGGCGGCTTCGTCGGCATCGTCCTCCGTCGCCGCGTGGCCCGTCAGGCGCAGGAACACGTCGTCCAGGGTCGGCCGACGCATGCCCGCGTCGTGCAGGTCGATCCCCGCGGCGCCGAGGTCGGCGAGGACCCGTTGCAGCGCCGCAGGGCCGGCCTCGACCGCGATCGCACGGGTGCGGCCGTCGCCGGACGTCTCGACGTCGCCGACGCCGTACCGGCGCAGGACCGTCGTGGCGGCCTCGCCGTCCGCGTCGTCGACCAGCGTCACGACGACCCGGTGCCCGCCGACCTGCGCCTTGAGCTGGTCGGCGGTGCCCTCGGCGATGACCCTGCCGTCGTCGATCACCGCGATGTCGTCGGCGAGCCGGTCGGCCTCCTCCAGGTACTGCGTGGTGAGCAGGACCGTCGCGCCCTGGGCGACCAGGTCCTCGATGATGCCCCACAACGCCAGTCGGCTGCGCGGGTCGAGGCCCGTGGTCGGCTCGTCGAGGAACAGCACGCGCGGGTTCATCACGAGTGCCCCCGCCAGGTCGATCCGTCGCCGCATGCCGCCCGAGAACCCCTTGACCGGACGGTCGCCGGCCTCGGCCAGGTCGAACACGTCGATGAGTTCACGCGCACGCTCGCGGGAGGTCCGCCGCCCCAGGTGGTAGAGCCGGCCGATCATCTCGAGGTTCTCGAACCCGGTCAGGTTCTCGTCGACCGCCGCGTACTGCCCGGACACCCCGATGGACCGCCGGGTGGCCTGCGGGTCGGCGACGACGTCGATGCCGTCGATCGTGGCGGTGCCGGAGTCCGGCGTGACGAGAGTGGTCAACACCTTCACCGTCGTCGTCTTGCCGGCACCGTTCGGGCCGAGCAGCGCCTTCACGGTGCCCTGCGGCACCGAGAGGTCCAGCCCGGCCAGTGCGTGCACCGGCCCGGACTTCGAGCGGTACGTCTTGGTCAGCCCGGAGGCTTCGATGATGGCCATGTCGCTCCTTCGTCGACCACGGAGAACCAGTGGACCGGTGGAGGGCGACCGTCACTCACACGTCGAAGTCGCCACCACCGAAGTCGCTGAAGCCACCGCCGAAGTCGGATCCGCCGTCGCCCCAGCCCGCACTCTCGAACCCGCCGCCGTCGGACGCGCCACCGTCGGACGCACCGCCGTCACCGGACTCGCCACCAGTGTCCTCCGAACCGCCCTCGCCCGCAGCATCGGTACCGCCGTCGAACGATCCGGGGTCGGGCAGGAAGGCGCTCATGATCGCCGACCCGATGACGTAGCCGGCCACCGTCCCGAGGATGGACGCACCGATCATGCTGCCGAAGGACGGCCCGCCGCGCTGGCCGCCGAAGCGCCCGCCCGGTCCACCGCCCACGCCACCGAGCGACCGCTCCATGAACCCGGGCTGCCGGATCTCGGACCGGGTCGCCGACTGTGCGAGGGACCGGGGGTCGTCGCCGCGCGGGGCCTCCCCGGGGGGAGCCGTCCGGGTGAACTCGTCGTAGACCATCCGACGCTGCTCGTCGGTGAGCTTGGCGAACGCCTCGGCGTGGACCTCCTCGATGCGCTCCGGCGGGGCGGTCCGCAGCAGGTAGCGGTAGCGCTCGACGGCGCGCTCGTCGTCGGTCGACGACTGCGCGCCCGGTGCGGGTGTGCCCCCGCCCCACTGCGGGACGCCGTACGGGTCGCCCTGCTGCCCCGCCGGCGCGCCGGTCGGCGCGGGCTGGTGGTACGACTGCTGGCCGTAGCGGTAGCCCTGCTGCTGCGGCTGCCCCCACTGGTTCTGCTGTCCGTCACCGGACCGGTCACGTTCCGGTCGTCCGAGCAGGCGGTCGAGGAATCCCATGTCGATGCTCCTTCGTGCACGGCAGGGTCCGGTCGGACCCGCCGTGGACTGCCACCCTACGAAGCGCCGACGACGGCTGACTGAGCGCGCGCTCAGAGTCGCCCGGGAGCGGGACGGGAGGCCCGGACCGGTCCGCCACGCACGGCACGACCACCGCGCCCGGCTCCACCGCCCCACCGCGTCCGCCGCGCCGCCCGCGTCGGCGACGCGACCTCGCTCAGGCCGTCGCGAGTGCCGACGTCCACACGGTGTGCAGTTCGTCGGCGGCGCCGGGGTGCGCGACGAGGAACGGCTGTCCCGCGGGCGGGAACCCCTCGACGGGACCCTCGCGGGTGAGCACGACCCCGCCGGCCTCGTGCACGAGCAGCACCGCGGCGCCGTGGTCGACCGGGTCGAAGGCCGACACGCACGCGCCGATCCCCCGGCCGGCCGCGACCTGCGCGACCGTCATCGCGCCAGACCCCTGCACCCGGAGCGCGCACGCCCGGTCGGCGAGGGCGTCGAGGAACGCGCCGAAGCCGGGCCACGGGCGGTGCCCGTCCAGCTCGGTGCCGACGACGGCGCCCGCCAACGGCCTGGGCGCGTCGTCCAACTGCAGCGCGCGGTCGCGCAGGACGGCCCCGCGACCGCGACGCGCCTCGAGCACCTCACCGCGCCAGGGGTCGGCCACGACGGCGACGATCGGCGCGCCGCCACGCGTGAGGCACAGCGACATCGCGGTCCACGGCACCCCGTTCGCCAGGTTCGTGGTGCCGTCGACGGGGTCCAGGTACCAACGGTGCCGGTCGCCGGGAGCGACGCCGTACTCCTCGCCCGTGAAGCCGTGGGTGGGGAACGCCGCCCGGACGCGCGCCCGCACGAGTTGTTCGATCCGGCGGTCGACCTCGGGGCCGTCTGCCGTCGGGGCCGTCCCGGCTCGTCCGTCGCCGACGGGGTGCTCCCGCGTGTAGGCGATCACCTCGTGTGCGACCCGGTGCGCCAGGGCCTGCGCGCGGGCGGCGACCTCGGCCTCGCTCGGCTCGCGGTCCGGTGTCGGCCACCCGTCTCGCTCGGCGGCGGCCAGGCCCGCACGGACCGCGGGCACGTCGTCGGTGGTCACGGAGTCGACGCCCAGACGGGCCGCCCACAGGGCCGGTACGGCGTCGTCGACCCCGCGGACCGCGACCACCAGGCCGAGCGCGTGGGCGGCCTCGACCGTGCGCGGTGTCAGGAAGGCCACGTGGAGGTCGAGCGTCGACGGGCCGAGTGCCTCGAGGTCCGCGGCCGTCGGCGGGTCGAGCGAGTCCCACGCGAGCCAGACGTCGGCGTCCGGGACTGCCGCGCGCACCGTCGCCATCGCCTCGGGCGCCCCGCGCCACGCGACGACCGTGGTGCTCGACGCCGTCGTGACCGTCCGGGCCGCCACGAGCGCGTCGGCCGGGTCACGGACGTCGAGCAGCAGCGTCGCCCGGCAGCCGTCGAGTCGTTCCAGGGCGTCGTCGAGCCGCGGGATGCGGTCGAGACCGTTGCCGAGCCGCGCGACCTCGCACCAGTCGACGTCCGAGACGCGACGGGCATCGCCCCACATCCGACCGAGCGTCTCGTCGTGCAGCAGCACGGCCACGCCGTCTGCGGTGCGACGGACGTCCACCTCCACCACGTCGGCACCGAGCGCCTCGGCGACCGCGACGGCGGGCAGGGTGTTCTCGCGACGGACGCGCGGCGCACCGCGGTGGGCGACGAGACGTGGCGGACGCACGCCGGGCCTCCCGTCCGGGGTCGAGGTGCGCACCTGCGCGACGGGGGCCGGTGGACTCGTCGTCATCCGCGCATGCTGCCGCACCGGGACGAACCGCGGGTGACGTCTGCGTGAACGACGGGCGCACGCATGTAGCTGCCACTGCGGTGTGCATCGTGGTCCTGCACCTGTGGACGCCAGTGATCCGTCCACAGGGCGGGCCCGGTGCGGCTCGGCACGGGCGACGGCTGCGAGGATGGTCGTGTGACACATCGCACCTGGGGCTGGCTCGCAGCCGTGATCGACGTCGTGCTCATCGTGCTGTTCGCCCTGGTCGGGCGGTCCTCGCACGGCGAGTCGAACGCACTGCTCGGGCTCTGGACGACCGCGTACCCGTTCCTGGCCGGCTGGGCCGTCGGCTGGCTCACGAGCCGGGCGTGGGCACGACCGGTCCGGGTGTGGCCCACCGGTGTCGTCGTGTGGGTGCTGACCGTGGTCGTCGGACTCGTCCTCCGGGTCGTGACCGGGCAGGGCGACACCGACGGCGATCCGTTGCCGATCTCGTTCGTGATCGTCACCACCGTCGTGCTCGGCGTCTTCCTGCTCGGGTGGCGCGGGATCGCCGGACTGGTCCTGCGCGCGGCGCGGCGTCGACCACGCAGCAGACCGGCGACCGAGCAGCGCTGACCGCCGGGCACCGGGCGACCGCGCCACCGGGACGCCGGGCCGCGACCCGACCGCGGTCAGAACAAGCCGGAGCGAGCGCCCTCGTCCGGACCGTCGAAGCCGCGGAACATGTCGGAGACCAGGGCCTCGATCTGCGGTTCGACCAGTCGCTCGACCGCTTCGGCGATGCGTGGCCGGTGGTCGATGAGCGCCAGGCACACCGCCGTCCCGGTCGACCGGGCGCACTCGTCCGACAGCTCGATCTCGTGGCGCAGGGCGGCCTTCGCCTCGTCGGACAGCGGCTCGCGCGGCTGCTGCTCGGCGGCTCCCGTGCCCGTGAGCTCCCCGAGGGTGAACAGGAACGGTGATCCCGGCGACGGTTCCGGGTCCACGTCGAGCCCCTGGAACTCGGGCGACAGGCCCTCGGCCGGCTGGTACCCGGCGTGCCGCTTCCGCGCCGCGGCCCGCTCGAGTTCACGTTGCAGCAGCGGCAGGTTCTTCGCGGTGTAGTCGTCGACGGCTTCCTCGACGATGGTCGAGATACGACCGATCAGGGCGTGCTGGACCGTGTGCGGCACGTCGGGACCGAACCCCGCAGCAGCGGCGACGGGCGAGCCGGTGCACTTGCGACAGATGCGGGTCCGGGGTCGGGCGGAGCCGATCTGCCAGCGCGGCAGCCAGCGCAGCCAGACGTCGACCGCGCTGCGCACACGCCCGTCGATGCCGTCCATGGCCCCAGGGTATGCGCCACGCCCGGGTTTTCCGCCCGACCGCGGGGCCTGTTGGCGGATCGGTGCACCGACCGGCTCGGCACGTCGCGCGTGCGCTACCCCCGCGGCTCGGTCACGAAGTCGATGAGCTCCTCGACGCGGCCGAGCAGTTCGGGCTCGAGGTCGGCGAAGGTCCGCACCTGCCCGAGGATCCGCTGCCACGCCCGGGCGATGTCGGCCTGCTCGGCGTGCGGCCACCCGAGGGCCTGGCAGATCCCCTTCTTCCACTCGATCGAGCGCGGGATCGTCGGCCACTCCCGCAGCCCGAGGCGCGCCGGCTTGACCGACTGCCACACGTCGACGAACGGGTGCCCGACGACGAGCACGTGCGCGCCCCACTTGCCACGCATCGCGGCGTCGGCGAAGCGGGACTCCTTCGACCCGGGCACCAGGTGGTCGACGAGCACGCCGACCCGACGGTCCCGCGACGGACGGAAGTCGTCGAGCACGTCGGCGAGGTTGTCGACGCCGGAGAGCTCCTCGACCACGACGCCCTCGACGCGCAGGTCGGCTCCCCAGACCTTCTCGACGAGCTCCGCGTCGTGCTTGCCCTCGACCATGATGCGGCTCGGCAGCGCCACGCGGGCACGCTGCGATTCGACCGCGAACGACCCGGACGCGGTGCGCAGGCGACCACCGCCGGATGCCTGGCGGACCGCCGGGGCCGACCCGGGCCTCCAGTCCGCATGGACGGAACCCAGCGCACCGGGCGAGCCAGCGGCGGCAGCCGACCGCCCGACCGGCGCCGACGGCCGCCCCAGCGTGACGAGCTCGCCCTCGAGCAGGAACTGCCCGGTGAAGGGGAAGGAGCGTGTGCGGCCCTTCCAGTCCTCGAGGGCGATGTTGCCCGCCTCGAGCCCCACCACGGCACCCGCCCACCCGGAGTCCGGGTCCTCGAGCACCATGTCCTTCTCGAGCGGCACCTGCCGCACCTTCTTCACCCCGCGCGAGCGCCAGTCCCCCGAGAGCACATCGCCGCCGTACCGGTCGTCGTCCACCCGCACGAGGGTACTGTCGACGACGGCCCGGACGACGTCGACCGCGCCGGTTCCCCACCATCTCGACGGAAGGCCCGCACGTGCGCGCAGCGATCATCCACGCCCCGAACGACATCCGCGTCGAGGACCGCGACCGACCAGAACTCGTCTCCGGCAAGGACGTCGTCGTCAAGGTCATCGCGGCCTGCGTCTGCGGCTCCGACCTCTGGCCCTACCGCGGTGTGACCGAGACGAAGCGACCGCGGCCGATCGGGCACGAGCTCGTCGGCGAGGTGGTCGCGGTCGGTGACCACGTGACCGCGCTGCACGAGGGCGACTTCGTCATCTCCCCCTTCACGATGAACGACGGCACCTGCCAGGCCTGCCGCCACGGCATGACGACCGGCTGCGACCACCTGTCCGGGTTCGGCGGGAAGGACGCGTACGGCGACCCGGTCGGTGGCGCGCAGGCCGAGTACGTGCGCATCCCCGACGCCGACGCCACGCTCGTCGTGGTCCCCGGTCCGGTCGACCCGGCCCTGGTGCCGTCGCTCCTGACGTTGTCCGACGTGTTCTCGACCGGGCACCACGCCGCCGTGTCGGCCGCCGTCGGCCCCGGCAAGACCGTCGTGGTCGTCGGCGACGGCGCGGTCGGCCTGTCCGCCGTGCTCGCGTCGAAGCGGCTCGGCGCCGAGCGCATCATCGCGATGAGCCGGCACGCCGACCGGCAGGCCCTCGCCCGGGAGTTCGGGGCGACCGACATCGTCGCCGAGCGTGGTGCGGAGGGGATCGCCGCGATCAAGGAACTGCTCGGCGGCGACCTGGCCGACTGCGCGGTCGAGGCGGTCGGCACCGAGGAGAGCATGGACCAGGCACTCCACTCGGTGCGCCCGGGTGGCAACCTCGGGTTCGTCGGGGTGCCGCACGGCGTGCCGACGATCGGCACGCGCTACCTGTTCGACACGAACATCGCCGTCGCGGGCGGCATGGCACCGGCACGGAAGTACATCCCGGAGCTGCTGCCGGACGTGCTCTCGGGTGCGATCGACCCGGGCCGCGTGTTCGACCTCGAGCTGCCGCTCGACGACGCGGCCGAGGCCTACCGCGCCATGGATGAGCGCCGAGCCATCAAGGTGCTGCTGCGCCCGTAGCGGCGCGCGTCGTGGACGCACCCGCAGGCGGACGGGAGGCCCGGGGCGGTGCTGCCACGGGCCTCCCGTCCGTCTGCTGGGCGACGCGCCGGTGCCGGCGAGAGCTGACACGTTTCGCGGAGCAGAACGCGTGTTACCGATCCGTAAACAAACCTTACAGTAAAGAAGGTTGTCCGTTACAGTCCTCGACATGACCACACGAGGACGCACCCCCGGGCAGCCCGGTCTCCTGCGCGTCCTGAACGACCGCGCGGCACTCGAGCTCCTACTCGATGACGGTCCGCTCACCCGCAACGAGCTGGCCCAGCGCACCGGGTTGAGCAAGCCGACGGCCGCCGAGATCATCCGTCGGCTCGAGTCGGCCGACCTGATCCGCCAGGCCGGCACCGACTCGCAGTCCGGCCGCCGCGGCCCGAGCGCCGTGGTCTACGAGGCGATCACCGACCGCGACCTCGCCGTCGCCGTCGACGTGCAGCTCGTCGACGTCCACTCGACCGTGGTGGACGCCGCCGGCCGCACGTTCCCGGTCGCCACCCACCGCATGACCCCGGCCGAGGTGCGCTCACCCGGCGCGGACATCGTCGGCGCAGCGGTGTCCCGGGCGGCCGCCGCAGCAGGCGTCGACCCCGACCTCGTGACGGCCGTCGCGGTCGGGGTGCAGGCGTCCGTCGACCACGCGACCGACACCCTGATCTTCACCGACGGCCTGCCCGGCTGGCCCCGCGAGCAGGTCGCCGCCACCCTCTCCGCCGACCTCGGCGTCCGGGTCGTCATCGAGAACGACGCCAACCTCGCCGCGATCGCCGAACGCAACATGGGCGCTGGCCGCACGCCGGAGTCGTTCGCCCTGTTCTGGATGGCCGAGGGCCTCGGCATGGCGCTCGACCTCGGCGGCCGACTGCACACCGGGGCGTCCGGCGCCGCGGGCGAGATCGGCTACCTCAGCGTGCCCGCCGACGCACGCTCCATCGACCCGACGGCCACGATCGTCGCGGACCTCATCTCCGAGTCCGCGATCACCGCCCTGGCCGCCGAGCACGGGATCACGGCGCCGGACGGCCGCCCAGCCGACTGGCGTCAGGTGCTCCCGCAGCTGCCCGCTCTACCCGAGCAGCACCCCTTCACCACCGCCCTCGGCGAGCGCGTCGGGCACAACGTGCTCCCCGCCCTCGCAGTGGCCGACCCCGAGACGGTCGTGCTGCACGGCCCGACCGGGATCGCGGGCGGACCCGCCCTGGCCGCCGCGGTGACCGCCTGGCTCCGGACCCGCTCGCGCTGGTCCACCGCCGTGGTGGCCCCCGGAGTCCCCGACACCCCCGTCCTGCACGGTGCGCGGCACGTCCTGATCGACGTCGTCCGCACCGCGCTCGCCGACCGGTTGGAGCGCATCAGCGACGATGCGTCCGCGCCGGACCCGGTCGAGCGCACCTGAGAAGTCCCACCCGCACCACCTCGAGGCACCATCACCCAGCCCTGTCACAGGGCTCTTCGGCGCGCCCGGGAACGGTCGATGCAGGCGGCTCCTGCCGCACGCATCGATCGGTCCGTCGCACGCACCGGAGCGAGACCAGAGAGCGAGTACCACAGTGCCGTACCCCGAACCGTCCCACACCGCCCCGGCCCGGCGGGCGTTCCGCCGGATCACCACCGCCACCGCCGTCGCAGCGGCCGGTGCCCTCGTCGTCGCGGGCTGCAGCTCCGGCAGCAGCGCGGACTCGATCGACGAGAGCGCCCCGAAGGAGCTCAAGGGCACCGTGTCCCTGTGGCACTTCTTCACCGGCCGTGAAGCCGGCGTGGTGAAGACCGCCGTCGAGGGCTTCGAGAAGGAGCACCCCGACGTCACGGTCGACATCCACGCCGGCCAGGACGACGAGAAGCTGCAGAAGGCGATCTCGTCGGGGCAGAACATCGACGTCGGGCTCTCGTACTCGACCGCCATCGTCGGCAGCTTCTGCTCCTCCGGGGCGTTCCGCGACCTGTCCCCGTACATCGAGCGGGACGAGGTCGACCTCTCCGACATCCCGAAGGCCGTGCAGTCGTACACGCAGTACAAGGGCACCCGGTGCACCCTGCCGGCCCTCGCCGACGTCAGTGCGTTGATGGTCAACAAGCCGCTGCTCGAGAAGGCCGGGATCACCTCGCCGCCGAAGACCCTCGACGAGCTCAAGGCCGACGCGCTGAAGCTGACGACGTACAACGCCGACGGCTCGATCAAGCAGCTGGGCTTCAACCCGCTCATCGACTTCTACGAGAACTCCCCGGAGCACTGGGCGCCGATGGTCGACGGCTCGTGGTTGGACGAGGACGGCAACAGCGTGATCGGCACGTCCGACGCGTGGAAGAAGCTCATCACCTGGCAGAAGGACTTCGTCGACGAGATCGGGTACGACAAGCTCAAGGCCTTCACGTCGGGCCTCGGCCAGGAGTTCGCAGCGGACAACGCGTTCCAGACCGGCCAGGTCGCGATGCAGATCGACGGCGAGTACCGCACGGCGTTCATCAAGGACCAGAAGCCGGACCTGGACTACGGCACCGCGCCGACCCCGGTGATGGACGGCCTCGGCAACTACGGCTCGACGTACATCGCGGGCAACGTGGCGGGCATCGCGAAGGGCTCGAAGCACCCCGAGCTGTCGTGGGCGCTGCTGAAGTACTTGTCCACGGACACCGACGCGCAGGTCACGCTCGGCAACGGGCTGAAGAACATCCCGACGCTCACCTCGGCGCTGCAGTCTCCCGACCTCGAGGTCGACGAGAACTACAAGACCTTCGTCGACGTCGCGGGCAACGAGGACACGATGACCTCGCCCGGTACCGCTGACGGTGCCGCCTACATCGGCACCTTCACGAAGTTCTGGCAGGCGTACCAGCAGGACGGCGGCGACCTCGACGCCAAGCTGAAGAAGCTCGACTCGGACATCGACAACGCCAACCAGCTGGCTGGTCCGTGATGAGCGTCACCACCAAGACGACCGGTCGGGAGGCGCGGCTCGCCCGTGCCGCCCGGCCCACGGCCCCGACGTGGTCCGGTCCGGTGCCCCCGGCGACTCCCCGGCGTCGGTCCCGCTCCGCCGAGTCCCGCCGCCGCCTGGTCGCACTGACGATGCTCGCGCCGGCGCTGGTCGGCCTGTTGGTCTTCTTCGCCTACCCCCTCGTCGCCTCGATCGGCTACTCGTTCACGCGGTACAACCAGCTGCAGGAGCCCGAGTTCGTCGGGCTCCTGAACTACCGGTTCCTGTTCACGCAGGACCCGCAGATCTGGCCGGCGGTGGTGAACACGCTCTGGTTCGTCGTGATCCTCGTGCCGGTCCGGATCGTCTGCGGCCTGCTCGTCGCGGGGTTGCTGTCGCGCGCCCGCACCGCCACCGGCTTCTGGCGCACGCTGTTCTACCTGCCCGCCCTGGTGCCGCCGGTCGCGAGCGTCGTCGCATTCGTGTTCCTGTTCAACCCCGGCACCGGCCCGGTGAACCAGATCCTCCGCCTGGTCGGCGTCGACGGCCCGCTGTGGTTCAACGACCCCGCATGGTCGAAGCCCTCGCTCGTGATCCTGGGCGTCTGGGTGATGGGCGACATCATGATCATCTTCCTGGCGTCGCTGCTCGACGTGCCGCGTGACCTGTACGAGGCGGCGTCGCTCGACGGTGCCAACGGGGTGCAGCAGGTGCGGCACATCACCCTGCCGACGATCGCACCGGTGATCGGGTTCGCCGCCGTCACGGGGGTGATCGCGGCGCTGCAGTACTTCACCGAGGCCGCGGTGGCCTCGGGTGTGGCCAGTGGCAAGGCCACGATCGGCGGCGGGACCGCCGCACAGCTCGGCTACCCGGGGACCTCGTTGCTGACCTACACCGAGCTGCTCTACCAGCACGGGTTCGCGAACTTCCAGTTCGGGTACGCGTCCGCCATGGCCGTGGTGCTGTTCGTCATCACCGCCGTGGTGCTCGTGCTCACGATGCGCCGGATCTCCGTCTTCCGACCCGAGGAGTCCTGATGACCGCCGTCTCCCAGTCCCCCCTCGCCCGGGCTCCCCGCGGCCGAGCGCCCGGCACCGGTCGCGGCCCCCGCCGGACCCTGCTCGTGTGGGTCGCCGAGCACGCCGCGCTGGTGGCGCTCGGCGTGCTGACCATCGCCCCGATCGTGTTCGTGGTGCTGACGTCGCTCATGTCGAGCAACCAGGCGCTGACGGCGTCGATCGTGCCGCGGCCGTTCGACTTCTCGAACTACGCCCGGGTGTTCACCGAGCTGCCACTCGCGACCTGGTTCGGCAACTCGGCCCTGTACGCCGTGCTCGCCACCGCGTTCATGCTGGTCAGCTCGGTGCCGGCGGCGTACGCGCTCGCGCAGATCCGGTTCAAGGGCGCGAACCTGGTCTTCACGGTGATCATCGTCGCGATGCTGCTGCCGCCGCAGGTGACCGCGGTGCCGGTCTACGTGATGTGGTCGCACCTGCACCTGACCGGCACGCTCTGGCCGCTGATCCTGCCGAACCTGCTCGGTGACGCGTTCAGCATCTTCCTGCTCCGCCAGTTCTTCATGACGATCCCCAAGGAGTACGGCGACGCCGCGCGGATGGACGGCTGCAGCGAGTGGGGCGTGCTCATGCGGGTCGTCGTGCCGATGGCCCGACCGGGCATCGCATCGGCGGCGATCTTCATGTTCTTCCACTCGTGGAACGACTACTACGGCCCGCTCCTGTACGCCTCCGAGAACCAGGCCGCGTGGCCGGTCGCGTACGGGCTCGCCACGTTCCGCGGGCAACACGGCACCGACTGGTCGATGACGATGGCGATGACCGTCGTCGTCATGGTCCCGGTCGTCGTCATCTTCTTCTTCGCACAGAAGGCATTCGTCGAGGGCATCGCGCTCACCGGCGTGAAGGGATAGCAGCACCAGTGAAACTCACAGTCGTCGGTGGCGGATCCACCTACACCCCCGAACTCGTGGACGGCTTCGCCCGGCTCCGCGACCAACTGCCGATCGACGAGCTCTGGCTCGTCGACCCCGACCCCGTCCGCCGCGAACTCGTCGGCGGTGTGGCGAAGCGGATGTTCGCCCACGCCGGCCACCCCGGCACCATCCACGTCACCGACGACGTGGTGGCCGGTGTCACCGACGCCGACGCCGTCATGTTCCAGCTCCGAATCGGTGGGCAGGCGGCCCGGCACCAGGACGAGACCTGGCCGCACGAGGCGTGCTGCATCGGGCAGGAGACGACCGGTCCCGGCGGGTTCGCCAAGGCGCTCCGCACCGTCCCCGTCGTGCTCGAGTACGCGGAGCTCGTCCGGGAGCACGCCAAGCCGGACGCCTGGATCGTCGACTTCACCAACCCGGTCGGGATCGTCACCCGTGCGCTGCTCGAGGCCGGGCACCGCGCCGTCGGGCTGTGCAACGTGGCGATCGGCTTCCAACGCCGCTTCGCCCGCGAGTTCGACGTCGCACCGGGCGCGGTCCGGCTCGACCACGTCGGGCTGAACCACCTGACGTGGGAGCGCGGTGTGCACGTGACGGGCGCGGACGGCGTGGAGCGCGACGTGCTCCCCGAACTGCTCGCCCCCGACACGGGCGCCCTCGACCGGATGGCCGAGAGCGTGCACATGGCGAAGGACCTCATCCGCCTGCAGCACGCGGTGCCCTCGTACTACCTGCGGTACTTCTACGCGCACGACACCGTGCTCGAGGAACAGCTGCACGCCCCCACGCGGGCCGAGGCGGTGATGGAGACCGAGCGGGCGCTGCTGGCGAAGTACGCCGACGAGTCCGTCGTGACCAAGCCGTCCGAGCTCGAGCAGCGCGGCGGCGCGTACTACTCCGAGGCCGCGATCGACGTGCTCTCGTCGATCCTCGGTGACCGCGGTGACGTGCAAGTGCTCAACGTCCGGAACGACGGCACCTTCCCGTTCCTGCCCGACGACCACGTGATCGAGGTCCCCGCCCGCGTGACGCGGCAGGCGATCACCCCGCTGCCGGTGTCCCCGCTCGCCCCGGACATGGCCGGCCTGGTCGCGCACGTCGCCGGCTACGAGCGGCTCGCCCTCGACGCGGCCGTGCACGGCGGGCGTGACCGCGTGCTCCGCGCGATGTGGGCGCACCCGCTCGTCGGACAGGCCGACAAGGCGGAGCAGCTGACCGACCTGCTCCTGGCCGCGAACGCGGAGCTCATCCCGTGGGCGGGGTGAACCGCGCCGACGCGACGGCGCCGACCGGAGCCTCCCGCCCGCCCGCACCCGTCCTGGCGGACCCCGCCGACGTCGTCCTCGCCGTGGACGGCGGCGGGAGCAAGACCGACGTCGTCGCCATCGCGATCGACGGATCCATCGTCGGGCACGCCCGCGGCCCGGGATCGAACCCGCAGACCCGGGGCTGGGCGGTCGCCGGGCCGATCCTCGACGACGTCCGGGCGCGGGTGGTCCGCGGTCTCGGCGATCGGCGGATCCGCACCACGCACGTGTACCTCGCCGGACTCGACCTGCACGACGAACTCGTCGCGGCGACCGCGGCCCTGGCGCACTGGACCGACGACGGCGGCGGCCCGGCGGTACTCGACAACGACCTGTTCGCGCTGCTGCGGGCGGGCACGCTCTCGCCGGACGCCGCTGCCGTCGTCTGCGGCACCGGCATCAACGCGCTGGCGGTCCGCGCCGACGGCGCCACGGCACGGTTCCCCGCCATCGGTGACGTCTCCGGCGACTGGGGCGGCGGGGCATGGCTCGGCAACCGGGCGCTCTGGCACGCCGCTCGGGCCGACGACGGACGCGGGCCGGCGACCGCGCTGACGACCGCCGTTCCCGAGGCGCTCGGACGCACGAGCGTCCGCGAGGTCATCGAGGACGTGCACTTCGGCCGGCTCGACGACGGGGTGGTCAACCGCCTCTGCCCCGTGCTGTTCGAGGTGGCCGAGGCGGGTGACACGGTCGCCGCCTCGGTCGTGGCCCGACAGGCTGACGAGATCGTGCTGCTCGCCTCGGTCGCACTCCAGCGGCTCGGGCTCGGTGGTTCCGGGGCGGTCCCTGTGCCGGTGGTGCTCGGCGGCGGGGTCCTCGCCGCTCGGCACCCACTGCTCGTGTCAGGCGTCGTCGACGGGCTCGCCGCCCGCGTGCCGGGCGCCGTCCCCACCTGGGTGACCGACCCACCGGTGCTCGGTGCGGGGCTGGCGGCACTCGAGTCGGTCGGGGTCGGTGCGGCTGCGCTCGACCGGTACCGCGGTGCTGTGCGGTCCCGCGCCTTCGCGAGCACGACGGCCGCGATCCGCTGACTCCGCTGCGGCCAGTCGTCGGACTTTCGCGCTGGACGACACCTCACGCGGCCCCGAGCCCGTGACCTGTCGCTCAGCGCGAAATCCGCCGGCGCCGCCCGCCCGCCGCGCTCAGGCGTCGCGGATCGCGAGCACGCGGTGCGGCGCCGCCGCCTCGGCCCGCCACCCCTGCGGCAGCACCTGCTGCAGCTCGGGCACGGTGTAGCTCCGGCGGATCGACCGCAGCCCGTCGACCCGGACGAACGTGCCCGCGGCGACGAGCGGCGACGCCAGCGCGTAGGCCCGGTACGCGGCCGGGGACCGTCGGATGTCCGAGTGCAGGCTGCGCGTGCCCGCGAGCACCGCGGAGTCGGCGAGGAACCCGTCGCGCTCCTCGTCGCCCAGGTGGTGCAGGACGTGGTTCGAGACGACCACGTCGAACCGTTCCCCCGCGACGACGAGCTCGGCGCTCGACTGCTGGCGGAACGTGACGCCCGCCGGTGTCGAGCGTCGTGCCGCCGCGATCGCCCGCTCGTCGGGATCGGCTCCGACGACCTCGAGCTCGAACCCGTCCGCGGCAGCCCACCGCACGAGCGATCGCGCCAGGTCGCCCCCGCCGCACCCCAGGTCGAGCACGCGCCCGCGGCCCGTCACGGGCAGCGCCGGCGCGACGTGCGACCGCCAGGCCGCGCGCCATCCGCTGATGAGCGCGTTGACGAGGGCGAAGCGACGGAAGGTCCGGTCGAGTGTCCGCGGATCACAGTCCGGTTCGTCCATGAGCTCGCGCAGGTCGCGCGCACGGGTGCGCAGGTCGACCGCCGGGAGGCCCGGGTCGCCGCCGCTCCGAGCGGTCACGCCGCTCCCGTGGTCGCGACCGGCACCCGCGCGGGCTCGACGGCCGGCGAGGCCTCGGTCCGCACGGCGGTCAGGCGGGCGCTCTCGACCGTCAGGCCGGGGCCGAACGCCAGCGCGACGACGGCGCTGCCGTTGGTGAGACCGGCGTCGACGGCGTCGCGCAGGACGAAGAGCACCGTGGCGCTCGACATGTTGCCGTGCTCGCGGAGCACCCGCCGGCTCGACGCCATCGCGCTGTCCGGCAGACCGAGCGACTCCTGCGCGCGGTCGAGGATGGCGCGCCCACCCGGGTGCACCGCCCACACCGGGATGCTCGCGGCGGTGCCGCCGTCGAGCAGCGGTTCCACGGCATCGGGCACGTGCAGCCCGACGAGCTTCGGGACGGCGGTCGACAGCACCATCTCGAAGCCCTCGTCGCCGATGTTCCAGGCCATCTCCGACGCCCCCTCGGTCACCACGGACGTGGTGAACGCGTCGAAGCGCAGGCCGGCGCCGTCGCGCGCGACGACCGCCGCGGCCGCCCCGTCGCCGAACACGCTGTTCGCCACGATCTGGTCGGGGTCGTCCGAGGCGCGGACGTGCAGCGTGCACAGTTCGCCGCAGACCACGAGCACGACGGCGTCCGGGTCCTGGTCGACGAAGGCCGCGGCGATCCGGAGCGCGGGGAACGCGGCGCAGCAGCCCATGAAGCCGATGTGGTGCCGGAAGACGCGCTCCGGCAGACCGAGCTGGTCGACGACGTCGATGTCGGGGCCCGGCTGCGTGAAGCCGGTGCAGGACACGGTCACCAGGTGCGTGACGGCCTCCGGCGCGATCCCCGCACGGGCGACGGCGTCGCGGGCGGCGGCGACGAACAGCGGCGGGGCGAGTTCGCGGTAGCGGTCGTTCCGCTCGCCGGTCGACGGGGACCGGAGGGTGCCGTCGTCGTCACGGAAGGCGCCACCGGGCCGTTCTCGGTCGAGTTCCTCGAGGACCGTGTGCCGCTGGTCCACCGCCGACCCGTCGAACGCGGCCGGCACGAGGCGGCTGCCCAGGCGTCCGAGGTCCGGTTGCGCGGCGAAGAGGTCACGCACCCGGGGCTGGTCGAGGGTCGTCTCTGGGACGGCGGTACCGATGGCGCGGATCGTTGCGGACACGGTTCATCCTGTCACCAGGTCGCTGACGTGTCCCCAGGATGCACGGGAGGCACGGTGCGTGCGTGCACCGTGCCTCCCGTCCGACCGTGGTCGGGTCTACGACTGCTGCGCGCGCTCCAGCACCAGCTCGCGCACGCGGGCGGCGTCCGCCTGGCCCTTCATGGCCTTCATGACGGCACCGATGATCGCGCCGGCGGCCTGGACCTTGCCGTCCTGGATCTTGGCGAGCACGTCCGGCTGGGCGGCGAGCGCCTCGTCGACGGCCGCGGTCAGGGCCGAGTCGTCCGAGACGACCTTGAGCCCACGGGCCTCGACGACCTGCGCCGGCGAGCCCTCTCCCGCGATGACGCCCTCGAGCACCTGGCGCG
Organism: Curtobacterium oceanosedimentum; assembly: GCF_020297365.1. GTDB lineage: Bacteria > Actinomycetota > Actinomycetes > Actinomycetales > Microbacteriaceae > Curtobacterium. The sequence continues at coordinate 150,019 of NZ_JAIXIG010000002.1, read as the reverse complement.
CCAGTCGGTCGGTCAGGTCGCCGGACTCGACGAGGGCGATGACCTCGGCGACGTGCTGCGGCGACACGAGGTCACCGGGGGCGGCGTCCTGCGCGTTGGCGACGCGGCTGATCTCACCGGTCCACCACTTGCGGGCGGCTTGCGGAGCGGCGCCCGCGGCGACGGTGCCCTCGACCTCGTCGAGCAGGCCGCCGTTGACGACGTCCTGGAACTCGAGGTCGGCGAAGCCCCACTCGCCCTTCAGGCGGCGTCGGCGCGCGACCGGGGCCTCGGGCAGCGAGGCGCGGAGCTCCTCGACGACCGCGGGGTCCGGCACGACCGGCAGCAGGTCGGGCTCGGGGAAGTAGCGGTAGTCGTCGGCGTCCGACTTCGGGCGTCCGGCCGAGGTGCGACCGGTGTCCTCGTGCCAGTGCCGGGTCTCCTGCGTGATCGTCCCGCCGGCGGCCAGGATCGCGGCCTGACGCTGGATCTCGTACCGGATGGCGCGTTCGACGGCGCGGAACGAGTTGACGTTCTTCGTCTCGGTGCGGGTGCCGAGCTTCTCCTGGCCGCGGGGGCGCAGCGAGATGTTGGCGTCGCAGCGCAGGTTCCCGCGCTCCATCCGGGCCTCCGAGACGCCGAGGGCGCGGACGAGGTCGCGGATGACCTGCACGTAGGCGGCACCGAGCTCGGGCGCGCGGTGCTCGGCGCCGAAGATCGGCTTCGTGACGATCTCGACGAGCGGCACGCCGGCTCGGTTGTAGTCGACGAGCGAGTACTCGGCACCCTGGATGCGGCCGGTGGCACCACCGACGTGCGTGAGCTTGCCGGCGTCCTCTTCCATGTGGGCGCGCTCGATCGGGATGTTGTAGATCGTGCCGTCGGCGAGCTCGACCTCGACCTCGCCCTCGTAGGCGATGGGCTCGTCGTACTGCGAGACCTGGTAGTTCTTCGGGTTGTCCGGGTAGAAGTAGTTCTTCCGGGCGAACCGCGACGACTCGGCGATCGAGCAGCCGAGCGCGAGCCCGAGCTGGATCGAGTACCGCACGGCCTGCTCGTTCACGACCGGCAGCGACCCGGGCAGCCCGAGGTCGACCGGGGTGACGTTCGTGTTCGGCTCGCCACCGAAGAAGTTCGGGGCGTCGGAGAACATCTTGGTCTTCGTCGCGAGTTCGACGTGGACCTCGAAGCCGAGGACCGGCTCGTAGCGCTCGAGCGCCTCGTCGAAGTCCATGAGCGCGTCCTTCTGCGCCATCAGATCACACCTTCCTGCGCAGCCGACTGCTGACTCTGGTCGAGGTCCGGGACGGACGCGATGAGCGGCGCCCCCCACTGCTGCTCGAGCAGCCGCTCGAGGGCCGCGCCGTAGCGGTACAGCCGGGCGTCCTCGCGCTGCGGGGCCATCAGCTGCACACCGGTCGGCAGCGAGTCCTCGGGCGCCAGGCCGTTCGGGATGCTCATGCCGGGGACGCCGGCCAGGTTCGCCGGGATCGTCGTGAGGTCGTTGAGGTACATCGCGAGCGGGTCGTCGATGCGCTCACCGAGGGGGAACGCGGTCGTCGGCGCCGAGGGGCTGACGAGCAGGTCGACCTGCTCGAACGCCGCCTGGAAGTCGCGCTGCACGAGCGTGCGGACCTTCTGCGCCGAGCCGTAGTAGGCGTCGTAGTAGCCGGCGCTCAGTGCGTAGGTGCCGAGGATGATGCGGCGCTTGACCTCCGGCCCGAAGCCGGCTTCGCGCGTGGCGGCCATGACGTCCTCCACCGTGGCGCCGCCCTCGGGCGTGACGCGCAGGCCGAAGCGCACGGAGTCGAACTTCGCGAGGTTCGACGACGCCTCGGCCGGGAGGATCAGGTAGTAGGCGCTGATCGCGTACGCGAACGAGGGGGCGTCGATCTCGACGACGACCGCTCCGGCCGACTCGAGCAGCGCGACGGTCTCCTGGAACCGCTGCGTGACACCGGCCTGGAAGCCGTCGCCACCCGCGAGTTCCTTCACCACGCCCACGCGCAGCCCACGGAGCGTGTCCGAGTGCAGCCCCTCGCGCGCGGCGGCGGCCATCGAGGGCCAGGCGTCCGGGATCGAGGTGGAGTCGCGCGGGTCGTGCCCGCCGATGACGTCGTGCAGGAGCGCGGCGTCGAGCACGGTGCGGGACACCGGACCGACCTGGTCGAGGCTGGACGCGAGGGCGATCGAGCCGTACCGGCTCACACCGCCGTACGTCGGCTTGACGCCGACCGTGCCGGTGACGGCACCCGGCTGGCGGATCGATCCACCGGTGTCGGATCCGAGCGCGAGCGGTGCCTCGTACGCGGCGACGGCGGCGGCGGAACCACCACCGGACCCGCCGGGGATCCGGTCGAGGTCCCACGGGTTGCGGGTCGGACCGTACGCCGAGAACTCGGTCGTCGAGCCCATCGCGAACTCGTCCATGTTCGTCTTGCCCAGCGGCACGAGGCCGGCGGCGCGGAGCTTCGCGACGGGGGTGGCGTCGTACGGCGGCACCCAGCCCTCGAGGATCTTCGAGCCCGAGGTGGTCGGCATGTCCTGCGTGCACAGGACGTCCTTGACGGCGATGGGGACGCCGGCGAGGGCGCCGAGGTCGTCACCGGCGGCACGGCGCGAGTCGATCGACTTCGCGACGGCCAGGGCGTTCTGGTTCACGTGCAGGAACGCGTGCACGTCGCCGTCGACGGCGGCGATCCGGTCGAGGTGGGCCTGGGTGGCCTCGACGCTCGAGACGTCGCGCGCCACGAGGGCGTCGGCGAGCGCCGCGGCGCTGAGCTTCGTGATGTCGTCGGTCACTGTTCTTCGCCCTACTGTTCTTCGCCGAGGATGGCGGTCACGCGGAACCGTTCGCCGTCGGAGTCGGGCGCGCCGGAGAGCGCCTGCTCCTGCGTCAGCGTCGTGCCGACCACGTCGGGTCGGGTGACGTTGCCGAGCGGCACGGGGTGGCTCGTCGCCGGGACGTCGTCGGTCGCGACCTCGGCGACCTTGGCGACGCTCTCGACGATGTGCGACAGCTCCCCGGTCAGCTTCTCGATCTCGTCGGGCGTGAGTGCGATACGTGCGAGGCTCGCCAGGTGGGCGACCTGCTCGCTCGTGATGTCAGGCATGGTGCTCCGTCGATCGGTTCGTGGAATGCCCAACAGTCTATTGGCTGCGTCGGGCGCGCAGGCGCGGCTGTGGACAACGGTCTGGAGGCCCGGTGCCGGTCCGCCGGACCGGCACCGGGCCTCCAGGCCGCACCGGCACGGCCTGCCCGGCGCTGGCGCGTCGTCGAGGAACCGGCGGCGTGGTCCCAGGCGGTCACTCCCCGTGCCGGTCCCCCGCAGCCGGTGCCGCGGGGGCGCCCGTCGCGGCGGGAGCGGGCGCGGCCGGGGCAGCGGGAGCAGCCGGAGCAGCCGGGGCACCGGTCTGCGTCGGCGAGGCGGGCGTGTCCTGGTCGCGCTGCGCGGTCCCCGGTCCGGGCGAGGACGGAGACGACGAGGTCGAGGACGAGGACGACCCGCCCGCGTTCCCGATCATCGCCTGGCTCGGTGCCGGGAGCGCTCCCCCGCCGACGGTCTGGTCCAGGTAGCCCATCATCGCCTTGCCCACGCCGAACTTCGCGCTGTACCCGGTCGTGCCCTGCAGGAACGGCTGGTCCGCCAGGCTCACGTTCCCCTGCACGTTGCCGATCCAGGTGGCGTTCGTGTACTTCGTCGACGACGCGACCAGCCAGTTCTGCACGTCGCCGTCGGTGGTGCCGGTCTTCGCGAACTTCGGCACGCTGTCACCCGGGTTCGCGCTCGCGGCGGTCCCCGATCCGGACAGGACGCCCTGCAGGGCGTGGTCGACGGTGCCCGCGACGTCGGCGGAGACGCCCCGCGTGCAGGACGACGGCGTCGGCGTGATCGTCGTGCCGTCCGCCTCGGTCACCGAGTCGATCGCGGTGGGCGTGCACACGACGCCGCCGTTCGCGAAGCCCGCGTAGGCCTCGGCCAGGTCGATCGGCGACAGCTCGTTGACGCCGAGGATCGACGACGGGGTCTGCGTCAGGTCGCCGCCGTCGGCACGGTGGATGCCCATCGACTGCGCGAGCTTCGCGATCCTGCACAGGTCGAGCTGCTTGCCCATCTGCGCGTAGGCCGTGTTGATCGACTCGACGGTCGCGTCCTCGACCGACATCGACGCCGGTACGCTCTCGGCGTTCGCCACGTTCCAGGTGCCGCCCGCGACGTCCTGGCAGCTGTTCGTGAACTCGGCGTTCTCGAACTGGTGCTCCGACGTGGTCACCGACTCGGACAGCGTGTGTCCGGTCGCGAGCCACTCGGCCAGCGTGAACACTTTGTAGGTCGACCCGGTCTGGAACCCACCGGAGTTGCCGTACCCGGAGTCGGCGCTGTAGTTCACCGCCGTCGCACCCGCGGCGGCGGCGTCGCCCTGCGTGTACGAGGTGTTCTGCACCATCGACGTGATCCGTCCGGTCCCCGGTTCGACGGTGACGTTCGAGCCGCCCACGTCGACGCCCGCCATCGTGGGCGGCACGTACGTCGACAGGGCCTGCTGCGCCCGGCCCTGCTGGTCGAGGTCGAGCGACGTGTGGATCTGCAGGCCCTTCGTGTCGAGCGTCGCGATGCGCTGGGCGGCGGTCCTGCCGAACGCGGGATCCTGCAGCACCTGGTCGCGCACGTAGTCGCAGAAGTACCCGGCGTCGTGGTTCGTCGCGGCGGTCGAGCAACCGTTCGCCGTCTCGGTGATCCTCGGTGTCACCGGGGTCGCGATCGCCTCGGCCAACTGGGCCTTCGTGATCGCCCCGTGCACCTGCATGCGGCGGAGCACGTAGTCCCGGCGTTCCTTGGTGAGGGCGTAGCCGTTCGCCCGGCCGTTGTCCGTGTCGGAGGGCACGTCGATGCGCAGGTTCGACGGGTTGTTCAGGATCGCGACCAGGGTGGCCGACTGCACGAGCGACAGGTCCTTCGCGTGCACGCCGAAGTAGTGCTCGGCTCCGGCCTCGGCACCGTAGACCCGGCCGCCGAGTCCGACGATGTTGAGGTACCCGGTGAGGATCTCGTCCTTCGAGTACTTCTTGTCCACCGCGATCGCGTACCGCATCTCCTGCAGCTTGCGCTGCGGCGTGACGCCGGCCGCGTCCTGGTAGCAGGCTGCGACCTTCTTCTCGGTGGCGGCCTGGTCCTTGCCGGTCAGCTCCTCGCACTGCTGCACGAGGACGTTCTTGACGTACTGCTGCGTGATGCTCGAGCCGCCCTGCACGTCCCCGCCGACGACGGTCGCGGCCACGCCACGCAGGGTGCCGAGCACGTCGATGCCGCCCTCGTCGTAGTAGCGCGGGTCCTCGGTGTCGATCGCGGCCTGCTTCAGCGAGTCCGCCATCTGGTCCGCGGTGACGTTCGTGCGGTTCTCGGCGTAGAACGACGCGATCTCGACCTGCTTCCCGCCCTGCGTGGCGTACACCGACGACACCTGCTGCGGGGTCCGGACCTCGAGGTAGCTCGGCAGGTCCTCGAAGAACGCCACCGCACCCGACGTGCCCTCACCGGCGACCGCGACGGCCGGTGTGACCGCGACGGCGACGAGCATGCCGGCGAGCACGGACAGCACCACGAACATCAGGAGAGCACCAGGCCATCGCACCACACGCATGACGGCACCGTAGGGATGCGGGCTGGACTGGTTCTGCCGTGGAACGATCACCGACTGCGGTCGTGCTCAGGTTGCCGTTCAGGCACCGTCGGAGATCAGTCGCGCGGTTGCAGGTCCTGCGGGCGCACGAGGTACATGTCGGGGGTCGCCCCGACGACCGAGTCGCCGTCGTGGTCGCCCCGGCGCACCTGCTCCCGCACCAGGTCACCCCGGCCGATCCCGATCAGGGCGACGTCGTGCAGCGAGGCGGTGCCGGGCTCGAGGTAGTCGTTGTGCCCGACCGGACGCCGGAAGACGTCCCCCGCGGCGTCCTGCACCCCGCCGGCCAGGTCGAGCACGGTCGACCCGAAGGACGCTCCGCCGGGGTCGGTGCCGAAGTACCCGGAGCCCGCGATCGGATCGCTGTGGGCGCCGCCGACGAAGACCTCGCCGTCGGTGACCGCGAGGTCGGCAGCCGAGCGCACGTCGCTGCCCGGCGACCCGAGCACCGTCAACGTGTCGGCGGTCATCCGTCCCGACGCCAGGGCGATCATCGCCGTGGTGGACCCGTACGAGTGAGCGACGACGTTGAGTCGCGGCGGGTCGACCGGCCGCTCGCGCAGGCCGTCGACGGCGCGTTCGAGCCGCACGGCGCCGGTCTCGGCCAGGCCGAGCGACAGGATGTTCGACAGGTCGGGCGTGCGGTAGCCCATCCAGGCCACGACGGCGACGCCCGATCCGCTGCCGCCACCCGCCGTCGCGAGGGGCGCGAGCGTGGCCTGCTCGCGGGACAGGTCGTTGGCGGTGTCGGTGAAGTCGGTCATCTGGCCGGTGACCGTGAAGAACATCCCCGGGACGACGACGGTGACGTCGGCCGCGGTGTCGAGGTCACCGATGCTGATCGCCGCCCGTCCGGATCCGCGGGTGTCCAGCGTGACGAGGTACCGCTGCGGGTCGCCGGGCTCGTGCACGAGCGAGTCTCGGACCTGCCCGAGCATCGCGGCCTCGGCGGCACCGGTGTCGTCGTCGGCCAGACCGGTCGTGAGCGTCGCACGGTTCGCGACGTCGCGGACGGCGTACGGCACGCCGTCCAGGTTCCCCACCACCGACGGCGCGCACCGCAGGAGCAGGTCGCGCTCGTCGCCGTGCAGACCCGCCCACCACCGGGCGACCGTGGCGGCGGACGGTGGGTCGTCCTGCACCGTCTCGACGACCCGACGGTCAGCGGCGGCGCGGCCGAGCTTGCCGGCGTCCAGCGCCCCGAGCCCGTCGAGGAACGCCCGACCACCCGCGGTCGCGACGTCCTCGACACCGGCGTGTCCCCCGGTCGCGACCGGGACGGGGGCGGGGTGCCGTGGGGCGACCACCGCGACGGCGGCCGGTGCCGCGTGCGCCGGAGGCACGTCGGGGACCTCGACCACTCCGAGCGAGTGCATCGAGGCGGTGAGCAGAGCTGCGGCGACGAGCAGCAATCGGGTCTCCCCCGGGAAGGCCTTCCCGACGTCCCCCTGCAGACGACGGGTGATGCTGTTCCGAGTGTACGGAGGGCCGCCGACGTTCTGTCATGCGTGATGCAACTTGTCCCTCGAACTGGGCACGACGATCGGCGCGCCGTTCCCCGCTGGCGCGCCGATCCTGTGTGCTGAGTGCGCCTCAGTCCTCGGTCGCGGTGCCGTCCGGCGTCGACTCGACCGGGGCAGTCTCGTCCGAGCCTGCATCGTCCGAGCCCGCCTCGGCGAGGGCCGCCGGCCCCTCCGTCACGAGCAGGTGGAACTGGACGGCGTCGATGATCCGCACGCCCAGCTGCTCGGCCTTGGTCAGTTTCGACCCGGCTCCCGGCCCGGCAGCGACGAAGTCCGTCTTCTTGCTCACGCTCGACGCCGCCTTGCCGCCCGCGGTGATGATGGCCTCCTGCGCTCCCTCGCGTGTGTAGCCCTCGAGCGACCCGGTCGCGACGACGGTCACACCGCTCAGCACGCCGCCCTCGGCTGCGGCGCCGCCCGGACCGGGGTGATCGGGCGTCGTGAACTGCACGCCGGCCGCGGTCCAGCGGTCGATGATCTCGCGGTGCCAGTCGACCTCGAACCAGGCGAGCAGGGCATCGGCGATGATCCCGCCCACCCCGTCGACGGCGGCCAGGTCCTCACGGGACGCCGACCGGATCGCGTCGAGGGAGCCGAAGTGGTTCGCCAGGGCGCGGGCGGCGACCGGTCCGACGTGGCGGATGCTCAGGCCGACCAGGATGCGCCACAGGGGCTTCGTCTTCGCGGCGTCGATGTTCGCGAGCATCTCGAACGCGTTCTTCGACGGGTAGCGGCTCGGCTCCCCGGTGTAGTCCGCACCACGGGACTCAGGGTCGAACGGCGGGTCGGTCTTCTTGCGCGCCCGACTGAACGGCGTCACACGCTTCGGGGTGCCGTCGTCGTCGACCTTCTGCATGCCGGTCTCGGCGTCGCGGACGATCACCTCGATCGGGACGATGTCCTCCATCGTCAGGTCGAACAACCCGGCCTCGGTGACGAGCGGCGGGGTCTCCGGCCGCAGGGGCTGGGTGAGCGCCGCGGCGGCGACCTCGCCGAGGCCCTCGATGTCGAGCGAGCCGCGCGAGGCGATGTGCTCCACCCGCCCGCGCACCTGCGCCGGGCAGCTCTCCGCGTTCGGGCAGCGCAGGTCGATGTCGCCCTCCTTGGCGGGGGCGAGCTCGGTGCCGCACTCGGGGCAGTGCGTCGGCATCACGAACTCGCGCCCGGAGCCGTCACGGAGTTCCACGACCGGCCCGAGCACCTCGGGGATGACGTCGCCGGCCTTGCGCAGCACGACGGTGTCGCCGATCAGCACGCCCTTCGCCTTGACGACCTGCTGGTTGTGCAGCGTCGCCTGGCGCACGACCGACCCGGCGACCTCGGCCGGGGCCATCACCGCGAACGGGGTCGCACGGCCGGTGCGGCCGACGCTGACCACGATGTCGGTCAGCGTCGTGTGGACTTCTTCCGGCGGGTACTTGTAGGCGATCGCCCACCGCGGCGCCCGCGAGGTCGAGCCGAGCTCCTCGTGCAGCGCCAGGTCGTCGACCTTCACGACGACGCCGTCGATCTGGTGCTCGACGGACGACCGGCGGTCCCCCGTGGTGCGGACGAAGCCGTTCACCTCGTCGATGGTGTCGAACACCCGGTAGTGGCTGCTCGTCGGCAGCCCCCACGTCTGCAGGAGCTCGTACACCTCGGACTGGCTGCGGACGTCGGTGCCCTGCTCGAGCTCGCGGACGGGCCACGCGCCGATGCCGTGCACGAGCATCCGCAGACGCTGCAGGCGGTCGACCATCAGGGCGCGCTTCGCCTCGGACTTGCCCTCTTCCTTCTGGCGGAGCGACCCGGCGGCGGCGTTGCGCGGGTTGGCGAACACGCGCTCCCCCGCATCGCGCTGGTTCGCGTTGAGCTCGTCGAACTCGGCGACGGGGAAGAAGATCTCGCCCCGGACCTCGACCAGGGGCGGGTGACCGGTGCCCGACAGGCGGTCCGGGATCGTGCCCATGGTGCGGACGTTGCCGGTGACGTCCTCGCCCACGACGCCGTCGCCACGGGTCGCCGCCGAGACGAGTCGACCGTGCTCGTAGCGCAGGTTGATCGCGAGACCGTCGATCTTCAGCTCGGTCAGGAACCGCACGCGCTCGTCGCCCGCGTCCCGCTGCACCTTGACGGCCCAGTCGGTCAGCTCGTCGGGGCTGAAGACGTTGTCGAGCGAGAGCATGCGCTCCGCGTGCTCGACGGGCGCGAACTGGATCGACTGCGCCCGGCCGCCGACCGTCTGCGTCGGACTGTCCGGCGTGACGAGCTCCGGGAACCGCTGCTCGACGGCCTCGAGCCGGCGGGCCATCGCGTCGTAGTCGGCATCGGTGACGGTCGAGCCGCCCTCGCCGAAGTAGTAGGCGTCGCGCAGTTCGAGGATGCGGGACCGCAGCCGGTCGACCTCGCGCTGCGCACCGGCGGCGTCGAGCTCGTCGGGGTCGATGGTCTCGAACGTGGCGTCGGTCTCGCTCATGGCATCAGTTCTACCGTGCGCCACCGACGTGGCGTGCAGCGACCGGGGTGCCCGGGAGCGGCGGGGTCAGGCGTCGACGGGGACGGCGCTGACGGTGTCGTCGATCGTGCACTGCCCGAGCACCCGGGTGCCCACGTACACCACCGCGGTCTGCCCGGGGGCGACCCCGGACAATGGCTCGTCGACGTCGATCACCAGCACGTCGTCCTGCACGCGCGCGGTCGCGGGCACCGGGTCGGCGTGGGCGCGGATCTGCACGTCGCAGGCGAACGGCACGGACGGGTCGGCGGGGGCGGCACCGGCCCAGGTGAACCGGGAGCCCGACATCGACACGACGTCGAGCGCCTCCTTCGGGCCGACGACGACGGTGTTCTCCTTCGGGCGGATCTCGAGCACGAAGCGCGGCCTGCCGTCCGGCGCCGGTCGTCCGAGCGCGAGACCGCGGCGCTGCCCGACGGTGTACCCGGTCGCGCCCTGGTGGGAGCCGACGACCGTGCCGTCACGCTCGACGACGTCACCGGTCTCGCTGCCCGCGCGGTCGGCGAGCCAGCCGCGGGTGTCCCCGTCCGGGATGAAGCAGATGTCGTAGGAGTCCGGCTTCTGCGCGACCGTCAGCCCGCGGGCGGCGGCCTCGGCCCGGACCTCGTCCTTCGAGGGGGTGGCACCGAGCGGGAACATCGCGTGCTGCAGCTGCTCGGCGGTCAGCACCCCGAGCACGTACGACTGGTCCTTCGCCCACGCGGCCGACCGGTGGAGTTCCCGGGAGCCGTCCGGACCGGTGACGATCGAGGCGTAGTGCCCGGTCGCGACGGCGTCGAACCCCAGGGCCAGTGCCTTCTCGAGCAGCGCCGCGAACTTGATGCGCTCGTTGCAGCGCATGCAGGGGTTCGGCGTGCGGCCGGCCTGGTACTCGGCCACGAAGTCGTCGACGACGTCCTCCTTGAACCGGGCCGAGAAGTCCCAGACGTAGTACGGGATCCCGAGGGCCGACGCGGCGCGCTGGGCGTCCATCGAGTCCTCGATGGTGCAGCAGCCGCGGCTGCCGGTCCGCAGGGTCCCGGGCATCCGGCTCAGCGCCAGGTGCACGCCGACCACGTCGTGTCCGGCGTCGACCGCCCGGGCAGCCGCCACCGCCGAGTCGACACCACCGCTCATCGCCGCCAGAACACGCATGCCTCCAGGGTAACCCGCCGACGAAGCGGTACCGCTGGCGTACCGTTGGTCGGGCGATGGCCACGACTGCGAACGACTCATTCGACTTCCGGTCCGTCCTGCTGTCCGGGTTCCTGCCCGCCGCGCTGTTCGCGATCGGCGAGGGCGCGATCATCCCGATCATCCCGATCGCCGCCGACTCCCTCGGGGCCAGCCTGGCGTTCGCCGGCTTCGTCGCGTCGCTGATCCTGGTCGGCGAGCTCATCGGTGACGTGCCGTCCGGCATCGTCGTCGCCCGCATCGGCGAGCGGAACGCGATGATCGGCGCCGCCCTGGTGTCGGTCGTCGGCCTCGTCGTGGCCACCACCGCCGCGAACGCCTGGGTCCTGGCGCTCGGGGTGTTCCTGGTCGGGGTCTCGACCGCCGTGTTCGCCCTCGCCCGACACGCCTACATGACCACGGCGATCCCCCTGCGCATCCGGGCCCGTGCCCTGTCGAGCCTGGGCGGGGTGTTCCGCTTCGGGTACTTCGTCGGCCCCTTCATCGCCGCTGGCGTCGTCCACCTGACCGGCACCACCAGCAGTGCCTTCTGGATCCACGTCGTCTGCTGCCTGGCGGCGGCGACCGTGCTCCTGGTGCTCCGAGACCCGGCGACGGGCGCACGGGGTCTGCGGTTGCCGCCCCGCGCCTCCCGACCGACGGCGGACCCCGTGGCGGACGCGAGCGGCGGGGCCGGCACCGAACCACCCGCCGACACGGGCGCGCAGTTCGTCCAGCAGGAGGCACAGGGCCTGTTCCGCACCATCCGCGCGAACCGGGCGGTGCTGCTGCGACTCGGCAGCGGCGCCGGCCTGATCGGCGCGATGCGCGCCGGCCGCCAGGTGATCCTGCCCCTGTGGGCGGTCAGCGTGGGACTGGACGACTCGGCCGCGGCGCTGGTCATCGGCATCGCCGGCGCCGTCGACTTCGCGCTGTTCTACACGAGCGGGCAGATCATGGACCGGTGGGGACGGCTCGCGAGCGCCCTGCCGTGCATGCTCGGCCTGAGCATCAGCTACTTCCTGCTCGCCTGGAGCGGCCACCTGGACGCCCGGGTCGGCTGGTTCGTCGCGATCGCGATGGGCATGTCCCTGGCCAACGGCGTCGGGTCCGGCATCCTCATGACGCTCGGCGCGGACCTCGCTCCGCGGAACGCCCCGGCACCCTTCCTGGGCGCCTGGAGGTTCACCGGCGACTTCGGGTCGGCCGCGGCGCCCCTGGTCATCTCCGGGGTCACCGCGATCGCGTCGATCGCGGTCGCGAGCGGGGTGATGGGCGTGCTCGGCCTGGTCGGCGCCGGGATCCTGCTCCGGTACGTGCCCCGGTACCTGCCCCGGCAGCTGCGCTGACGCGCCCGGTCCGGTCTGGAGGCACGGTGCGCGTCCGCCCCGCACCCCGCCCTCGGTAGACTGCCGCTGCTCGCGGGAGTGGTGGAATCGGTAGACACGCAGGATTTAGGTTCCTGTGCCCCAGGCGTGAGGGTTCGAGTCCCTCCTTCCGCACCGTTGCGGTCCTCCGCACCCCTGCCAGGAGTCATACCCGCGAGGGATGGCCGGGCGACGCACGGGCGGTACCCTCGACCCGCGGGGGTCTCCCGCCGCCTCCGCCTCCACGACCGGAAGAACCATGCACTCCGTCGCACTCGCCCTGATCCCGTGGCTCGACCCGCAGTACATCCTCGACCACTTCGGGGCCATCGCCGTGCTCGTGGTCTGCGGGATCGTGTTCGCCGAGACCGGACTGCTCGTCGGGTTCATCTTCCCGGGCGACAGCCTGCTCGTCATCACGGGCCTGTTCGCCTTCGACCGCGGCGGCGAGATCGGCGGCATCCCGATCTGGGTCGCGGCGCTGATGATCGGCGCGGCGGCGTTCCTGGGCGGCGAGCTGGGCTACTACATCGGCAAGAAGGCCGGTCCGCCGATCTTCGAACGCAAGGAGAGCGGGCTGTTCTCGAAGGAGAACGTCGACCGCACCAACGCGTTCTTCCACCGCTTCGGCCCCGCCGCCGTGATCCTGGCGCGCTTCGTGCCGGTGGTCCGCACCTTCGCGCCCATCGCCGCCGGTGTCGGCCGGATGGACTACAAGAAGTACTCGCTGTACAACGCCGTCGGCGCCGTGGTCTGGGGTGTCGGTGTGACGTTCCTGGGCTACTTCCTCGGGTACATCCCGTTCGTGGCCCACATCGTGCGCGAGTACATCGACATCATCCTGCTCGCGGCGGTCGTCGTGACCGTGGTGCCGATGGCCCTGACCTACCTGCGGAACGCGCGCAAGGCCAAGCACGCGGGCGATGCCGAGGCGACCACCGCGCCGACGGAACCGACGCTCTAGGCGCACCCCGGGCCTCCAGGCCGCCGCGGGCGCTGCCGCAGCCCGCGCGCCCTGCGCCCGCGCGCCCCACGCCCTACGCCGCGCGCCCCGCGCCCGCGCGCCCTGCGCACAACCGAAGCCGCCCCGAACCACGGAACCGCGTGGTTCGGGACGACTTCGGTTGTGCGGAGCGGAAACGCACCGGCACGCACGCGCACGAGCGCGCAGCGCGCAGCGCGTCAGACGCCGAAGTGCTCCCGCACGATCGGCGCGATTCCCCGGAACGCCTTGCTGCGGTGCGACAGCGCGTTCTTCTCGGCCCGCGTCAGCTCCGCCGAGGTGCGGTCCGCGTCGTCCGGCCGGAACACCGGGTCGTAGCCGTGCCCGCCGTCGCCGATCGGCTCGGTGGTGACCTCGCCGTTCCACACGGCCTCGACCACGCGCTCCTCGCCCTCGGGCGTCACGAACGCGGCCGCGCACACGAAGGCGGCGGTGCGCTCGACGACGCCCTCCAGGTTCTGCAGCAGCAGCGCGATGTTGTCGGCGTCCGACCGCGTGCCCGCGTACCGGGCCGAGTGGATGCCCGGCGCACCGCCCAGCGCGTCGACCGCGATCCCGGAGTCGTCGGCGAGCGCCGGCAGCCCCGTGTGCGCGACCGCGGCGCGGGCCTTGATGAGGGCGTTCGCCGCGTAGCTGTCGCCGTCCTCGACCGGCTCGGGGCCGTCGTAGCCGACCAGCTCGACGCCGTCGCCGAGCGCGGTGCCGAGGATCTCGCGGAGCTCGACGACCTTGCCCTGGTTGTGGGTCGCCAGCACGACCGAGCGGGAGGTCACGCGAGCCCCAGCACGGACCGCTGGATCGCGGCGAGCGACTGGTTGCCCGCCAGACCGAGGTCGAGCAGCACGTTCAGCTCGTCGCGGTCGAAGGGTGCGTGCTCGGCGGTGCCCTGCACCTCGATGAACTTGCCCGAGCCCGTGGTGACGATGTTCATGTCGGTGTCGGCCGCGGAGTCCTCGGTGTAGGCCAGGTCGAGCATCGGCTCCCCCTTGACGATCCCGACCGAGATCGCCTGCACGCTGTCGGTGAGCGGGGTGGCCTTCTTGCCGATGAAGCCCTTGTCCCGGCCCCACTCGATCGCGTCGGCCATCGCGACGTACGCACCGGTGATCGATGCGGTGCGGGTGCCGCCGTCGGCCTGCAGCACGTCGCAGTCGATGACCAGGGTGTTCTCCCCGAGCGCCTTCGTGTCGACGACGGCACGGAGCGAGCGCCCGATCAGGCGGGAGATCTCGTGCGTCCGGCCGCCGACCTTGCCCTTGATGGACTCGCGCTGCATGCGCTCGTTCGTCGAGCGGGGCAGCATCGAGTACTCGGCGGTCACCCAGCCGGTGCCCTTGCCGGCGAGCCAGCGCGGGACGCCGTTCGTGAAGCTCGCGGTGCAGAGCACCTTGGTGTTGCCGAACGAGATGAGCGCGCTGCCCTCGGCCTGCGTGCTCCACCCCCGCTCGATGGTGACGGGGCGGTGGTCGGTGGCGGTGCGGCCGTCGATGCGGGTGGTCATGGTGTCCTTTCGGTCCGGCCTGGAGGCTCGGTGCGGGTCGTACGGTCGGCTGCGGTCGTGCTGGTGGTCCGGTTCAGGACCCGGTGCGCGGGAGCGTGATCGCGCCGGTCTGCAGGTGGCCGACACTCGACACCTCGGGTCCGAGGAAGCGCCGGGCGAGCCGGATGAAGCCGTTCTTGTCGTCGCCCGTCGCCTCGAACGAGTACGTCGGGGCGGTGGTCGTGGTGCGCTCGAGTCCGTGCTCGACGAGTCGACGGTAGACGTCGTTCGCGGTCTCCTCGGCGCTCGAGACGAGCGTGACCTCGGGCCCCATCACGAACTGGATCGCAGCGGACATGAGCGGGTAGTGCGTGCAGCCGAGCACGAGGGTGTCGACGTCGGCGGCACGGATGGGGTCGAGGTAGCCGGCCGCGACCTCGCGCAGGGACGGTGAGGAGGTGTCCCCCGCCTCCACGAACTCGACGAACCGGGGGCACGCGGCCGTGGTCAGCGTGACGTCGGCGGCGACCGCGAAGGCGTCCTCGTAGGCGCGCGACGCGATGGTGCCGACGGTCCCGATGACGCCGACGCGACCGGTCCTGGTCTGCTTGACGGCGGCGCGCGCGGCGGGCTGGATGACCTCGACGACGGGGATGCCGTACGCCTGCTCGTACCGTTCACGGGCGTCGCGGAGGACCGCCGACGATGCGGTGTTGCAGGCGATCACCAGGGCCTTGACACCCTGCTCGACCAGGTCGTCCATGACCTCGAGCGCGTAGCGGCGGACGTCCGCGATGGGCTTCGGGCCGTACGGCGAGTGCACGGTGTCCCCGACGTACCGGATGCTCTCGCGCGGCAGCTGGTCGATGATGGCGCGGGCCACGGTGAGCCCGCCGACCCCGCTGTCGAAGACTCCGATCGGTGCATCCGTCACCGGTCCAGCGTACCGACGCCCGCTCACGGCGGCGTCACCCGTGCGTCTGCTCACCTACCCGCCGAGTTCCCGAGCGGGCGGAATCCGCAGCGCCCGCACGAGGCAATGCGCTGATTCCGCCCGCTCGCCGCACAGGCCCTCCCCGATCTCCGCCGCCCACCCGCGAGCGGGCGGAAGGCGCGGCTCACCGCTCGAGCACTCCGAATCCGCCCGCTCGCCGACCGAGCACGCTGCCGCCCGGCCACCGCCACCGCGAACGGGCGAAACCCGTGCGGCACACCGCTCGGGCACTCCCGAATCCGCCCGCTCGCCGACCGAGCACGCTGCCGCCCGGCCACCGCCACCGCGAACGGGCGAAACCCGTGCGGCACACCGCTCGGGCACTCCCGAATCCGCCCGCTCGCCGAACGAGCACGCTGCCGCCCGGCCCCCCTTCCGCGAACGGGCGGATTCCGCGCGGCACATCGCTCGAGCACCCCCGATTCCGCCCGCTCGCGCCCTCGCGCTCGCGCCCACCGGCCCAGGACCACCCGCCTACCGGCGCCGGCAAGGACCTCAACCGCGATCCGTGCCTCCCGGCCCGCCGCGACAGTAGTGTCGGAGAGGTGACCACCGCGCTCCTCACCGACCAGTACGAACTCACCATGGTCGACGCCGCCCTCAAGGACGGGACCGCCGACCGCCGATGCGTCTTCGAGGTGTTCGCCCGACGACTCCCGGACGGCCGCCGCTACGGCGTCGCGGCCGGACTCGGTCGGTTCCTCACCGCCCTCGCCGACTTCCGCTTCGGCGACGAGGAGATCGGGTTCCTGCGCGACCGCGGGGTCATCGACGCCGGCACCGCATCCTGGCTCGCCGACTACCGGTTCAGCGGCGACATCCGCGCCTACCGCGAGGGTGAGGTCTACTTCCCGAACTCCCCCATCCTGCAGATCGAGGGCACCTTCGCCGAGGCCGTCGTGCTCGAGACCCTGGCGCTCAGCATCTTCAACGCCGACAGCGCCATCGCGAGCGCCGCCGCCCGCATGGCGTCCGCTGCCGACGGCCGCCCCCTGGCCGAGATGGGCTCCCGCCGCACCGGTGAGTGGAACGCCGTCGCCGCCGCCCGTGCCGCGTACATCGCCGGGTTCCGGGCGACGAGCAACC
Source organism: Curtobacterium oceanosedimentum (assembly GCF_020297365.1). Taxonomy (GTDB): domain Bacteria; phylum Actinomycetota; class Actinomycetes; order Actinomycetales; family Microbacteriaceae; genus Curtobacterium. Next base: position 133,259 of record NZ_JAIXIG010000002.1, on the reverse strand, counting down.
TCGAGGCCGGACGCACCTGGGGCATCCCGACCATGGGCACGGCGGCGCACGCCTTCACGCTGCTGCACGACTCCGAGGAGCAGGCGTTCCGGTCGCAGCTCGACGCACTCGGCGACGGCACGACGCTGCTGGTCGACACCTACGACATCGAGGCCGCGGTGGAGACCGCCGTCCGGCTGACGGACGGCAAGCTCGGCGGGGTCCGGATCGACAGCGGCGACCTGCCGTCGGTGGTCGCCGCGGTCCGGGCGCAGCTCGACCGACTGGGCGCGACGGGGACGAAGATCACGGTCACGAACGACCTCGACGAGTACACGATCGCCGCGCTCCGAGCAGCCCCGGTCGACTCGTACGGCGTCGGCACCTCGGTCGTCTCGGGATCCGGGCACCCGGCCGCCGGCATGGTCTTCAAGCTCGTCGCGCACCGGGACGCGGACGGCGGCGACTGGGTCCCCGTCGCCAAGAAGTCGGCCGACAAGGCGTCGATCGGCGGCCGGAAAGAGGCCGGCAGACGACTCCGCAACGGCGTCGCGACCGCCGAGATCGTGCTCACGGGCGCCCAGGTCGGCCCCGACGAGCGCCCCCTGCTGGTCCCCGTCGTCACCGACGGCGAGGTCGACCCGGCGTTCCTCGGCACGGCGGGCGTCGAGGCCGCTCGGGCACACCACCAGCGGGCGAAGGCGGAGCTGCCCGCCGACGCGTCACGCATCGGGCGCGGCGACCCCGCCATCCCCACCCTGGTCATCTAGGGCAGGTGGCGCGGCCACGACGCGTGGCCCCGTCGTGAGCAGCAATGGTCGGGTCCGTGTGACGGACCCGACCATTCCTGCTCACGAAGCCACAGACGGACGGGAGGCCCGTGGCGGCGCCGCCACGGGCCTCCCGTCCGTCTGCTGGTCGCGCCTACTCGGCCTTCATCTTCTCGTAGATGGCCTTGCAGTCCGGGCAGACCGGGAACTTCTCCGGGTCGCGACCCGGGATCCACTTCTTGCCGCACAGGGCCTTGACCGGCTTGCCGGACAGGGCCGACTGCAGGATCTTGTCCTTCTTGACGTAGTGCGAGAACCGCTCGTGGTCGCCGGGCTCGACCCCCTCGTCCTCGAGGAGCTTCTCGAGCTCCCGGTCCATCACGTCGAGGCCGCCGCCGGGTTCCGTCATGCTCATGCACCCAGGGTACGACGCTCCGCGACCGGGCGCGCGGGATACCGTGCGCCCGGAGCGGACCTCGGGATCGCGGTCAGTTGCGCTGGGCCGCCGCGAGCAGGTCGGGACCGCGCCGGTCGAACAGCCGGCCGCCGGCGAAGACGCCGACCACCAGCACGACCAGGCCGATGCCGACTCCGACGACGATCGTCAGCACCGACCACGGCTCCGGACCACGTGCGAGGGCCAGGACGCCGAGCCAGACCGCGGGGACCGTGCAGAGCACGATGCCGATGACCATGACCGTCTGCGCGAACGTCGCCGTGACACCGGCGGCCTGCGGCTGCTGGAACGGGTGGTCGCCGGGGCGGACGGTCGGGTACGGCAGCAGGACCGAGACGACACTCGACAGCCCGAGGCCGGACAGCAGTGCGCCCGCACTCACCCCGATGAGCACCGGGAACGCCGTCCAGTCACCGAACAGCCGTGCGGAAAGCGCGGCCCCGGCCACGATCGCCGGGATCCCGACGACGAGCACGGGGACGACGCGGCCGAGGCGGTCGCTCCACCCCGGGGCGCCGGACGCGACGTGCAGCCAGACCGCGGTGTTGTCGTAGGAGACGTCGTTGTGGGGCAGGAACCCGGCGATGAGCGCCATGAGCGGCAGCGGCACCAGGGCCGTCCACTGCCACGGCACCCCGGCGACGCCGAGCGGCAGGACGACGAGCGGCACGAACAGGATGATGAGGTACGAGGTCCGGTACCGCGGGTCGCGCAGCCAGTAGGTCAGGGCGCGGGCGGCCACGGCGGACACCGGCGCGGACCCGAAGCGGTCGAACCACCCCAGGCCCTGGTAGCGGCGCGTCCGGGCACGGTCGTCGACGGTCTCGAGCGCCCGACCGACCAGTGCCCACCAGGCCCAGGCGAGCAGCGCGACGACCACGAGTGCGACGAGCAACTTGAGCACGCCGGCGCCGGGGTCGCCGCTCGCGACCTCGGCCGGCACGGCCCACGCGGCACCCCACGGGGTCCATCCGGCGACGTCAGCGACGCGCTGCATCTCGGCGCCCTCCGGGTCGATCCAGTCGACGCGGAGCAGGAGCGACACCGCCGGGACCGACAGCGCCAGGATCACGAGGGCGACGAGCCACCCGGCGTCGCGCGACCGGTCGGGACCGATCAGCCGCGAGCCGACGGTGCAGCAGACCCGCACCAGGAGCGCGCAGGTCACGACCGCGAGGACACCGCCGAGCACGGCGAGGACGACCAGTCCGGGGCCACGCGACCAGGCGACGACCTGGGCGACGGCGATGATCGCGACACCCAGTACCGGCACACCGACGAGCCCGGCGACGACGAGGCCGACCGCGAGCCGACGCCGTTCGATGCCGAAGACGGTGAACCGGCGGGGGTCGAGCTGGTCGCTCCGCCCGACCACGAGCGGCACGACCGTGAAGCCGAACGCGACGAGGGCACCGACGGGCACCACCACCGCACGCACCACGTCGGGGTCGGCGGAGCGGAGCGCCACGGTCTGGGTGGCCACGAAGACGGCGGCGAGGAGTCCGACGAGGCTGCCGAGCACGACCGCCACGGACCGACGTGCGGTGCCGCGGACGTCGCCCGCGAGCAGGTCGGCCCTCAGCCGGAGAAGCTGTGCAACCATTCCATGCTCTCTGCCACGACGCGACCGCCCGCGAGCTCGACGAACTTGTCCTCGAGGCTCTTGCGCCCACGCACCTGCGCCATGGTCCCCGAGGCGAGGACCTTGCCGCCGACGATGATCGCCACCGAGTCGCAGGTGCGCTGCACGAGCTCCATCGAGTGGCTGGAGAGCACCACGGTGCCGCCGCCGCGCGTGTACCGGCGGAGGATGTCGGTGATCGTCGCCGCGCTGACCGGGTCGACGGACTCGAACGGTTCGTCGAGCACCAGGACCCGCGGCGAGTGGATGAGCGTCGCCGCGAGGGCGATCTTCTTCGCCATGCCGACCGAGTAGTCGGCGACCTGACGGCCGAGGGCCTCGCCCAGGCCGAACGCCTCGGCGAGGTCGGCGCTGCGCGCACGCGCGGTCGCACCGTCGAGGCCGCGCAGCGTGGCCGAGTAGTAGAGCAGCTGGGCACCGGTGAGCCGGTCGAACAGCCGGAGCCGGTCGGGCAGCACGCCGAGGCTGCGCTTCGCGGCGGTCGGGTCGGCCCAGACGTCGTGGTCGAGCACGGTCACCGATCCGGCGTCCGGGCGGAGCAGGCCCGTGATCATCGACAGGGTGGTCGTCTTGCCGGCGCCGTTCGGACCGACGACGCCGAAGATCGAGCCCTGACGGATCTCGAGGTCGACCTCGTCGACCGCCAGCGTCTGGCCGTAGCGCTTCACGAGACCGGTCGCCTCGAGCACGACCGGCTGCAGCTTCTGCGGCTGCTTCGGGGTGGCGGTGCGTGGCGCACGCTTCTTCGCGGTCGGCGCGGCGTCGGTACCGGTCGCGACGCCGGCGCCCGTCGCGACGCCGTCGGTGCTGCCGGGAGGCTCGGTGTCGGTCGACGGAGCGGGCTTCGTCGGGCGCTTGGTGCGTCCCTTGCCCGTCCGCGGCTTCGCAGGGCGCGCTGCGGTCGTCGTCGCGGCCGCCGCGGCGGCCGCGCTCGTCGCTGCGGCCGACCCCCCGTCGGTGCCGCCCTCGGTCGTCGTCGTCTCGTCGGCGCCGATGACCGTCGTGTCGTCGGTCATCGCGTCACCCGCGGAGGCGTCGTCCGCATCCGTGTCCCCCATGTCGTCGTCTGCCGCGTCGTCCTCCGCGGCGGCGGCGTCCGCCTCGTCGGCGTCACTCGCTTCGGTCATCCATGCGGCGTCGGTCGTGGCGTACACGTCCTCGTTCTCTGCCCTGGATGCCATCGCCCCACCGTACCAACGCTGTCCACCCGGCGGGGAACGGCCTCCCCAGTGTCACGAATTGAGTACGAAGCACGCAGACCCGTACCCCGAACGGCCCTGTTTCCGTATCATTCACCAGGGCACGAAGGAGTGTTCACCACTTGGAAACCTGCCCCCCGCGGGTGCTCCGGGAGCCCCACGATCCTTGACGGGATGGCTTCTCGGGCAACTCGGACGTTGGGAGAGCAGACTCGACGAGGCCCGCCCGTGCCCCAGGGCGCGCGGGCGGACACCGGAAGGGACCAGCATGACCACGCAGATCGTGATCCTCGCAGCGGGGATGGGCAGCCGCCTCGGGCGCAGCCTGCCGAAGCCGCTCACGGAGCTCAGCGACGGCCGCACCATCATGCAGCAGCAGTTCGACAACATCCGCGCCGCGTTCGGTTCGAGCGCCCGCGTGACGATCGTCGTCGGCTACAAGTCGGAGCACATCGTCGAGGCCTTCCCCGAGGCGAACTTCGTCTACAACGAGTCCTACGACTCCACCAACACCTCGAAGAGCCTGCTGCGCGCCCTCAAGGCGACCGGCAAGGGCGGGGTCCTCTGGATGAACGGCGACGTGGTCTTCGACCCGATGGCGCTCGTCCGTGCGGCCGACATGATCGACGAGGGCCGCTCCTTCGTCAGCGTCAACACCGACAAGGTCTCCGACGAAGAGGTCAAGTACACGGTCGACGCCGAGGGCTTCATCCACAAGCTGTCGAAGCGGGTCGAGGGTGGTCTCGGCGAGGCCGTGGGCATCAACTACGTCTCCGCCGCCGACAAGCAGGCGCTGATCCGTCAGCTCGGCCGCGTCGACGACCAGGAGTACTTCGAGGGCGGCATCGAGGCTGCCATCGCCGAGGACGGGCTACGCTGGACGCCGATCGACATCTCCGACCTGTACGCGGTCGAGATCGACTTCGCCGAGGACCTCGAGCGCGCGAACAACCTGTTCGCCTGACCTGCCTCAGGACCCCCTCGGCGGTTCCGCCCGAAGGGAAACCGTGACCACAGCGAGTGCGCCGACCGCGCCCGCGGCTGCCGCACCCGCGACGCCTCGGAGCGCCGGTCGGCGCTACCGTCAGGCGCTCTGGCTGCTGACGGTGCGCGACCTGCGGGTCCGCTACTCGACCTCCGCGCTCGGCTACGTCTGGTCGATCCTCGACCCACTCGTGATGTCGGGCATCTACTGGTTCGTCTTCACGCAGGTGTTCCACCGCGGCTCGGTCGGCGAGGACCCGTACATCGTGTTCCTGCTGGCGGCCCTGCTCCCCTGGATGTGGTTCACCGGCGGCGTCTCCGACTCCACACGGGCGTTCATCAAGGAGTCGAAGCTCATCCGCTCGACCACGATCCCCCGCACCATCTGGGTGGCGCGGATCGACGCGTCGAAGGGCATCGAGTTCCTGCTGAGCCTGCCGGTGCTGGCCGCGTTCGCGATCGCGACCGGTGCCCACCTGCACTGGCAGGTCGTGTTCTTCCCGTTGGCGATCGTGCTGCAGTGCGCGCTCGTCTACGGCCTGGGCCTCATCGTCGCCCCGCTCGTCGTCTTCTTCCGTGACCTCGAGCGCGCCACGAAGCTCGTGCTGCGGTTCCTGTTCTACGCCTCCCCCATCGTCTACGGCACGCACGCGCTGCCCGCCGCGCTGCGGGACATCGCGGCCGTCAACCCGCTCACCGGCATCTTCGGCCTGTACCGGGCGGCGTTCTTCCCGTCGCAGCTCGACTGGTTCGAGGTCGGTGCCGCGGTGGTCGTCACCGGGGTCGTCCTGGTGGTCGGGTTCACCGTGTTCCGGCGGAGCGAGCACCGCGTGCTGAAGGAGCTGTGATGACCGCGACGGACCAGACCCGACGCACCGAGACCGCCGCACCGGTCATCTCCGTGCGCGACGCCGGCATCTGCTTCAAGCGCAACCGGCGAGCGAGCCGCAGCTTCAAGGACCTGTTCGCCGGCAAGCGCCGTCGCCGCCCCACGGACGAGTTCTGGGCGCTGCGGAACGTGTCGTTCGACGTCCGCCCGGGCGAGGCGATCGGTGTCGTCGGGCGCAACGGGCAGGGCAAGTCCACCCTGCTGAAACTCGTGGCGCAGGTGATGCTGCCGGACGAGGGCCGGATCGACGTCGGCGCCGGGGTCGCACCCCTGATCGAGATCACCGGCGGTTTCGTCGGCGACCTGACGGTCCGCGACAACGTGTACCTGACCGCCGGCCTGCACGGCATGTCGCGCGCAGAGATCCGTGATGCCTTCGACGAGATCATCGCGTTCGCCGAGATCGCGGACTTCGTCGACACCCCCTACAAGCACCTGTCGAGCGGCATGAAGGTCCGGATCGCGTTCGCGGTGATCTCCCGCCTCGACGAGCCGGTCATCCTGGTCGACGAGGTCCTGGCCGTCGGCGACAAGGCCTTCCGCGAGAAGTGCTACAAGCGCATCGAGGAACTCCTGGCCGGCGGGCGGACCCTGTTCTTCGTGTCGCACAGCGACAAGGACCTGCGGCGCTTCTGCGACCGAGGCCTGTACCTCGACAAGGGCCGGCTGCAGCTCGACGACACGATCGAGGCCGCACTGGCCCGGTACGCCGCCGACTACGGCGCCTGACGGGTCGGGGTACTCCCCTCCACGATCACCGGCGGCCGGTGCGCCCTCCACAGCCCCGGTCTCCTCCGGTCCGCACCGGGTCCCCGCCGTCGGACCCTCCCCCTAGCGTTCCGTGCATGCACCGCCCAGCAGCCGCGTACGCCGTCCCCTTCGCCGTCGACCGATCGAACGCACCGCATCGGTACGACATCGTCAACACCGGTCCGGAGCCCGTCGACGGTCTGGTCCTCACCCACCTCGGCACGGGCTACTCGCCACCGCTCGCGGTCCGGCGGCTCGAGCCCGGTCGCTCGCTGTCCGTCGCCGTCTTCGGCGCCTCGCCGGAGGACACCGGCGTCGTGATCGTCCGCTGGCGCCGCCCGGACCGCTCCGAGTACCTCTGGCGGATGTCGCTCGCCGGCACGGGGGTCCGGGCCTGATGCCGGCACGACTCTCGTGCCGAGCCCGTGACCGGGCAGGTGGCCGGGCCGAGCCGGTCTGGTGCGCCTGCGGTTCAGCGCTCCCCGCGCTCGGCCGCCACCGTGCGCCAGCGCTCGAGCAGCCACTCGATCGCCTCGTGGAACCGCTCCGTGGCCGCTCCGGGCGTGGTGTCGCCGAAGTACCGACGTACCCAGTGCTGCAGTCGTGCGAGCTCCGCGGCGTCCCCGGCCGCAGCGTCGATGCGCTCCAGCACCTCCGGGGCGTCGGCGGCCGTCAGCCAGTTCGCATCGCTCAGGTAGCCACGCTCGTCGACATCGGCGTCGGGCGACACCGGGCGGGTGACGATGAGCGGCTTGCCCACCGCCAGTCGGTCGTAGATCATCGCGCTGATGTCCGTGATCGCCACGTCGGCGTCGGCGAGCTGCCACCCGAGCGCACCGCCGTCGTCGTACAGGTGGTGCGCCGCCGGGTCGGCGGCGTTCGCCGCGGTGATGGCGGCGAGGATGCGCTCGTGCGCCGCACGGTACGCCGGGTCCAGCACGCCGCTGCGCGGGTGCGGGCGGTACACCAGGCGGTGCCGGGGCGAGGCCAGTACCTGCTCGGCGATGGTCGTGCCGTGCGAGGCGATCGACCCGTAGGCGGCGGCCGCTCGGTCGCCCTCCCACGTCGGCGCGTAGAGCACCACGGTCCGCTCGTCGGCCGGGTACGGCGCGTCCCCGGCGAAGTGGTCGGCCTGCGGACGGCCGATCGCGATGGTGCGCGTGTCCAGGTCGTAGTCCCACAGTGCCTCGGCCAGTCGGTCGCGAGCGGCGTCGCCGGCGATGAGCGCGTAGTCGTACGCCTTGAACTGGTTCGTGGTCATGTACATCTTGTCGCTCTCGCCGTGGTTGACGAAGACGTGCCACATGCGCCCGTACCGCATCATCTGGAAGTTGCGGGCGTTCTGGTTGACGTACAGCACCACCTTGGGTGCGTGGCCCTCGACGAACTGCTCGAGGTCGACCACCTGCCGCGCGTACACCACCGGCACCGGCGACTCGTCGAGCAGCGTGAGCATGGTGCCCGGGCTGCGCGACACGATCGCCACGGGGTGCGTCTTCGCCAGCTCGGCGAGCGGTGCGTACCACTGGCGGACCTGGTACATGTTGACCGGGCCGTCGGCGAAGTAGACCGCGATCTCGATCGAGCCCGGTTCGGGCTTCGGCGCCGAGGGCAGCCGCTGGGCCAGTCGCCGTCGGCTGCGTCGCGAGGACAGCAGGCGCTCGGCGAGCCGCAGTGCGGCACGCACGTCGCTGGTGATCGGCATGGTCGTCCTCCCGGTCTGCTGTGGCGGTCTGGTGCGCGCGGGTCAGACGACCGGCGGCCGTCCGGCGATGGTCATCCGGGCGACCGTCAGCCAGCCCATCGGCCGGACCGGACCGCAGTCCGCCGTCCAGCCCTCGCGGATCCCACCGAACCACGTCGCGAGGCGTCGCGGGTGCCGCCACCACCGGGCGACCTGGATCGCGGCCCACGACCCGACGTACAGCGGGCGGAGCACCGACGGCAGGTTGCGGCGCGCGAGCCAGACCCGGTTGCGGGCGTTCAGGCGCACGTACTCCGCGTGCCGTGCCGGGTCGATGGCGGGGTGGTGGGCCACGAGGTCGCCCGCGTACCAGGCACGACGACCGGCGTCCCACACGCGCCAGGCGAGCTCGATGCCCTCGTGGGCGTAGAAGTACGGCGCACCCCACCCGCCGACGGCGCGGTAGACGTCCATCGGCAGCACGACGGCGCCCTCCCACACCGAGAACACCGGCGACGAGTGGTCGGGCTCGCCCTTGCGGATGCGTGGCACCCACCGGCGCGGGTTGGCCGCTCCCGACGGGTCGACCACCCGGGGCTGGACGAGACCGAGGGACGGGTCGCGCTCGAACAGGGCGACGGCGTCGCGCAGGAAGGTGTCGGACGGCACCGACGCGTCGTCGTCGAGGAAGAAGACGTAGTCGCCCTCCACCACCTCGGCGCCGGCGTTGCGCCCGGCCGGGATCCCGACGTTCTCCGGCAGCGCCAGCGTCCGGACACCGTCGGGCAGCCCGGACGGCTCCCAGCCGTTGCCGACGCAGACCACGTCGAGGTCGACCCCCTGCTGGGCGAGCACGCTGTCCAGGCCGCGACGCAGGTCGTCCGGTCGGTTGCCCTGGGACAGGCTCACGACGGCGATGCGCGGACGCTCGTGGTGCACGACGGCGTGCCGCCTGACCGTGGCCGGGCGCGGAGTCGGACGGTCGGCGGTCACGCCTTGACCCGCTTCGAGGCGAGGATCGCCAGGAAGTGCCCGACCGTCGCCAGGACGGCGAGCGGGAGCAGCGCGCCCACCAGGATCCTGCTGGCCAGCGGGTCGCCGATCACCAGGGCGAGCAGTGCGAACACGAAGGCCAGCATGCTCAGCTCGACCGAGTGGTACAGGCGGTGGAACGGCAGGAACCGGGCCAGGCGGCGCAGCGAGGCGAGCTTGCGGCCGGACGGTGCGGTCGATGCATCGCGGCGGTCGACGAGCTGCGCGAGACCCGCGTTCGCGCGGGCCACGTGCACCATGTCGTTGAGCGCCTTGTTCAGCACGATGACCAGCCCGAGCGCGCAGCCGATCGTGGTCCACATCCAGTCGTCCCCGTGGATCGGCCAGGTGGCGGCGCGGATGCCGAGCGCGACCGGGATCAGCCCCTCGGTCGTGTAGTGCCCGACCTTGTCGAGGAACACCCCGGCCGGCGAGCGCGTGCCACGCCAGCGCGCGACCTCGCCGTCGGAGCAGTCCACCAGCATCTGCAGCTGGCCGAGCAGCAGCGCGAGGGCGGCGCCCCAGATGCCCGGGATGAGGAGGGCGGCGGCCACGCTCCACCCGACCAGGATCATCAGGCCGGTCACCTGGTTCGCGCTGACGCGGGTCTTCAGCAGCACCCAGGTCAGGTACGGCGACACGTCGCGCAGGTACAGCGAGGCCGTCCAGTGCTCGGCGTTGGCACGCGCACGGACCTCGTCGGGCTGGGCGACGGCCCGCAGCTCGGCGATCGAGGTCGGTCGTGCGGATCCGCGGCCGGTCGTGGTGTGGTCGGTCATGGGTTCACCGTCCCGTGTGGGTGGTCAGCTCGGAGGTGCGGGTGAGGAAACCGATGATGAAGCCGATCCCCCAGCCCACGTGGATGCACGGCAGCACGACGAGCAGCCAGAGGAAGGTGGGGACGCCGGACCGTCGCGCGACCACGACGGAACCGAGGACGACGAAGAGCAGGTAGACCACCGGCACCACGAAGCCGAGCACCGCCCAGGCGAGCGGGGTCCCGAGGACCGCGCCGACGATCCCGACGAGCCCCGCGACGATGCCCAGGGCCATCGCCGCGACCATCGCGGGCGGCACGAAGTAGCGCAGGCCGTTGTTCGCCGGGAAGCGGCGGGCCAGCTCGCCGCGCCACAGCCCGGTGGCGACGAACTGCCGGGCCAGGCGCTTCAGGCTCGGCCGGGGGCGGTAGGTGACGACGAGCTCGGGCGTGAACCAGACCGTGCCACCGGTCTGCCGCAGCCGCCGGTTGAGTTCCCAGTCCTGCCCGCGCTTGATCCCCTCGTCGAAGAGTCCGACGTCGAACAGGCGCTCACGGCGGAAGACGCCGAGGTACGCGGTCTCGGCCGGCCCCGCGGTCCCCCCGACGTGGTGCGGGGTGCCGCCGAGGCCGACCCGGCTGCCGTAGGCCAGGGCGACGGCCCGCTCGAACGGCGTGCGGCCCTCGGCCCGCATGATGCCCCCGACGTTGTCGGCGCCCGACTCCAGCAGGGTGCGCACGGCGATGCGCGTGTAGTCCGTCGGCAGGACCGAGTGGGCGTCCACGCGGATCACCACGGGGTGCACGGAAGCCCGGATCGCGACGTTGAGGCCGGCGGGCGTCGACCCGACCGGGTTGTCGATGGCTCGGATGCGGGGGTCGGCGGCGCTCATCTCGGCGACGAGTTCGTTCGTGCCGTCGATGGACGGCCCGAGGGCGAGGATGACCTCGAACGTCCCCGTGTAGTCCTGGTCGAGCAGACTCGCGACGGCGGCACGGACCTCGGTGACCTCGTTGAGCACGGGCATCACGTACGAGACGCCCGGCAGGGGCTGTCCGTCTGACTGCATGCGTACCTCGGGGTGCTGGCTGGCGGCACGGGACGCACCGGGGCGGTGCCGCCCCGCAGAGCGACCATGAGCCTATCAAGAGGCGGAACCGCGCACCTGCGCGGGTGGTACGCGACCCCGTGACGGACGGGAGGCCCGGCGCACGTCGTGCACCGGGCCTCCCGTCCGTCTGTTGTTCGCGTCAGCCCTTGCTGTCGAACGTCCCCAGCTTGACGTCCGCCTGACGGGACTGCCCGTCGCGGATGTAGCTGATGGTGGTCGAGGCGCCACCGGCGAAGTACCGGACCTGTGCGGTCAGGTCCGTCGCGTCCGCCACGGTGGCGGACCCGATCTTCGTGACGACGTCGCCCTTCTGCAGCCCGGCCTTCGCGGCCGCGCCGTTCGGCGAGACCGACTTGATGAGCGCACCGGTCTGCGTGGCGCGCGGGTCCTCCGAGGCGTCGCCGACGCTCGCGCCGAGCAGGCCGTGGGTCGCGGACCCGTTGTCCTTGATCTCGTTCGCCACGCGCTCGACCAGGTTCGACGGGATGGAGAAGCCGACGCCGATGCTGCCGGCAGCCGACTCCGACGACGAGGAGCTGCCGGCCGAGGCGATCGCCACGTTGATGCCGATGAGCTTGCCGTCGGCGTCGAGCAGCGCGCCGCCCGAGTTGCCCGGGTTGATGGACGCGTCGGTCTGGATGACCGGCAGCGAGACCGTCGTGTTCGCCGAGGAGCTGCTGCCGTTGTCGCCGTTGCCCCAGAAGTCGAAGGGTCCGGAGCCGCCGTTGCCGCCCTCGTTCGAGTCGCCGCCCTGGCTGGGGGCGCTCGACGTGACCTGGATGCTGCGGTTCAGGGTCGAGACGATGCCGTCGGTGACCGTGTTCGACAGACCGAGCGGCGCACCGATGGCGACCGCCGTGTCGCCGACGTTGAGCTTCGTCGAGTCGGCGAACTCGATCGGCTTGAGGTCGGTCGCGTCGATCTTGATCACCGCGAGGTCGACGGTGGGGTCGGTGCCGACGAGCTCGCCCTGGTAGATCTTGCCGTTCGAGGTCGTCACCGTGATCGAGCCGTTCGAGCTGTCGCCGTCGAGCGTCACCACGTGGGTGTTCGTGACGATGTAGCCGTCCTTGCTCATCACGACGCCGGAGCCCGTGCCTGCCTCGTTGCTCGAGGACACGTTGATGGTCACGACCGACGGCGTCGCCTGTGCGGCGACCGCGGTGACCACGGTCGCGGAGTCGTAGTCGTTGACGGTCAGGTTGCCGCCCTGGGACGACCCGGACGACACGACGGTCCCGCCGTCGTTCGCCGACGAGACGGCCCATCCGGCCCCGCCGCCCACCAGGCCGGAGACGACGACCGCCGCGATGATCGGCAGGAGGAGCTTGCCCCGGCCGGAACGGTCCTTGGTCGAGGACGGAGCAGCGGACGCGTCGCCGTCCTCGAAGTAGTGGCCGTTGTGCTGGTTCGCGCCGTCGACGTCGCCGAAGGCGCTCGTGGCCGACTGCGGTGCCTGGGCGGACGCCGATGCGTACTCGGACGACGAGGTCGGGGCCGCGGACGCCGAGCCGGGCTGTGCGTACTCGCCGTAGCGGGGGCGCTCACCGGCGGCGCGACCGTACTGGTCGGCCTGGCCCGGCTGGCCGTACTGGCTCTGCTGCCCGTACTGGCTCTGCTGCCCGTACTGTCCGGCCTGGCCGTAGTAGCCCTGCTGACCGTACTGGCCGTACTGGCTCTGCTGCCCGTACTGGCTCGCCTGTCCGTACTGGCTCGTCTGGTGCTGCTGGCCGTACTGGCTGTCCTGGCCGTACCCGGACTGGCCCTGCTGGCCGGACTGGCTGTGCTGGCCGGACTGGCCGTACTGGCTCTGCTGGCCGTACTGGCTCTGCTGCCCGTACTGGCTCTGCTGCCCGTACTGCCCTGACTGGCTGTGGTCGCCCTGCTGCCCGGAGCCGGCCGCGTCGGCGGACCCGCCGGAGACGGTCGGGTACGGGGAGGTGTAGCGGTCCGTCGGGTGGTCGTTCGACGACGGGATCACGTCGGTGTGGTCGGCCGACTCGGGGTCGGTGTGCCGCGGACGAGCGTGCTCGTCCGGCTGGTCGGAGTCGTTCTGCATCGACGGGGTCCCCTCCGTGGCCGCTGCTGCGGCGTCCTCGCTGGCGGCAGGCGATGCCGCGTCGTCGGGACGGCGGTCGTCGCCCTGCCCGTTGGGTGTGGTGTCGGTCATGCTGGACGTGCTCCTTTCAAGCTCGTGCAGTCTGTCGCAGGCACCTGAGCGGACCTTCTGGCGAGGCTGCGAGCCACCCCTGGCGATCTTATGCGTGCGCTGTGCACGGTGTCCGAGGCTGCCGGAACCGGCCGGTTAGGTTGGATCCGTGCGACGCGGCACGACGCCACGTGCACGGGAAGGGACGACATGCGCCAGGCAGGACCGTGGCTGCGAGCCGCCGAGGGAGCCATGCTGCTCGGACCCGACGGCGTCCCGGCGCCGACCGTGTTCGCCGAGATGAGCGCCCTCGCGGCGAGCACCGGCGCGGTCAACCTCGGGCAGGGGTTCCCCGACGAGGACGGCCCCGCCGAGGTGCTCGAGGCGGCGGTCCGCGCGATCCGGGACGGTGCGAACCAGTACCCGCCCGGACGGGGCACCCCGGACCTCCGCGCGGCCGTGGCCGAGCACCAGCAGCACTGGTACGGACTCGACGTCGACCCCGACCGCGAGGTCCTGGTCACCGCGGGCGCCACGGAGGCACTGGCCGCGACGCTCCTCGCGCTGGTCGAGCCCGGCGACGAGGTCATCACGTTCGAGCCCTTCTACGACGCCTACGGCGCACTCATCCGGCTGGCGGGCGGCGTCCACGTCACGGTGCCCCTCAGCGCACCGGACTTCCTGCCGGACGACGACACCCTGCGCGCTGCGTTCACCGACCGCACTCGCGCCGTGCTCGTGAACACCCCGCACAACCCCACCGGCCGCGTCCTGCCCACCGAGGTGCTGCAGACGATCGTCGAACTCGCCACCGCGCGCGACGCCGTCATCGTCACCGACGAGGTGTACGAGCACCTGACCTTCGGGGTCCCGCACACGCCGATCGCGTCCCTGCCCGGCGCCGCCGAGCGGACCGTGTCGGTGTCGAGCGCCGGCAAGACGTTCAACACCACGGGCTGGAAGATCGGCTGGCTGACCGCTCCCCCGGCGCTCGTCGACGCGATCACCACCGTCAAGCAGTACCTGACGTTCGTCAACGGCGCGCCGTTCCAGCCTGCGGTCGCCGTCGGGCTCCGGTTGCCCGACGAGGTCTTCACCGGCATCGCCGCCGAGCTCAGCGCCAAGCACGAGCTGCTCGCCGCCGGGCTGCGGGCCGCCGGGTTCGACGTGCTGCGGCCGGACGGCGGGTACTTCGTGCTCGCCGACGCCGCCCCGCTCGGGTACGACGACGCACGGGCCCTGTGCCTCGAGCTCCCGACGACGGCCGGTGTCGCCGGCGTGCCGGTCTCGGCATTCGTCCACCCGGACCGCGTCGCCGGCTACCGCTCGCTCGTGCGCTTCGCGTTCTGCAAGCGCCGCAGTGTGCTCGAGGACGCCGCCGCCCGTCTCGCGACCCTCGGAGCGCGCCGCGACGCCTGAGCGGTGACCACGTCGGGACGGGACGGACGCGTCAGCGCTGCGCCGCTCCTCCAGACCGGCCGCGCAGCGCGACGTCGTACCGACGGAGCGACAGCGACGGGTTCACCTGTCGGACCGCGTCGGTGACGGCGGTGTCGATCGTCGCGACGAGCGTGCCGGGCGTGGCGCCGGCCGAGGCGACCGCGACACCGGACGGGTCGAGCACGACGGACGCACCGATGCCGACCGGCGGTGTCTGGCCGACCCCGACGACCCAGACCGTGTTCTCGATGGCACGAGCCGTGAGCAGGGTGCGCCAGTGGTGTTCCTTGCCGGGTCCGCGGACCCACTCCGCGGGCAGGACGACGACGTCCGCCGCCCCGGACTCGGCGGCGGCGAGTCGGCGGGTGACCTCGGGGAAGCGCAGGTCGTAGCAGGTCTCGAGACCGACACGGACCCCGTCGAGCTCGAACACCGGCAGCTGACCGGGGTCGCCCGGTTCGATGCGATCCGACTCCCGCGAGCCGAAGGCGTCGTAGAGGTGCACCTTCCGGTACGTGACGGCCAGCTCGCCGGACGGGAGCACCGCGACCAGGGTGTTCCGGAACCGATCCGGTGTGTCCGCGGACTCGGCGACCCCGACGACCAGGGCGATGCCGGTCGCGCGGGCGACGTCGCGCAGACCGGAGACGAACGGGCCGTCCAGGGGTTGCGCGGCGGCCACGAACCGGTCGTCGATCTCCGCGGTGAAGTACGAGGTGTACTCCGGCGTGACCAGGAGGTCCGCTCCCCGGGCTGCGGCCTCGGCGGCGGCGGCGCGGACGGTCTCGAGGTTGACGGCGGGGTCGTCCACGGGGGCGAACTGTGCCGCCGCGATGGTGAGGGTGGCCATGGGGCGAGCGTACTCGGCGGGTGGGAGGCGGCCCGGGCGACGGCGAGCGGGCGGCCGGGTCGGCGGGCCTCCGGTGGGCGGCTGGCCGGGTTGGCGGGCCTCCGGTGGGCGGCTGGCCGGGTCGGCGGCCAGCTGGCCCGCGGCGGCGGTACGACGAAGGCCCCGGTCCGAGTGGACCGGGGCCTTCATGTGACGCTTGGTTGCGGGGGCAGGATTTGAACCTACGACCTCTGGGTTATGAGCCCAGCGAGCTACCGAACTGCTCCACCCCGCGGCACATCTGTAAGCGTACACGGGGCCGTGGCGGGACACAAATCGAGTGCCCCGCCACGGTGTGTCAGTCGCCGCTCTCGGCTGCGGTGGCCGCCTCGATGGCGTCCTGCAGGCGCTGGTCGGCCTCGGCTGCGGCGACCAGGTCGTTGTCGGCGTATGCCTGCTGACGGTCCCGCAGCGCGTCGTTCGCCTCGGAGAGCGCCTGCTGCAGGGCGTCGTTGTCGACGGTCCCGGAACCGGTGGAGCCGCCGGTCGAACCGCCCGTCGAGCCGGAGTCCGAGCCCGTGTCGGAGTCGGACCCCGAGTCGGAGTCGGACCCGGTGTCGGAACCCGAGCCGGAGCCGGAGCCGGAGCCGGAACCGGAACCGCTCGCGCCCGAGTCGCCGGCCGACGCGCCGGAGTCGCCACCGAACAGCGAGTTGAGCGCTTCGTCGAGGGTGTCCTCGAACGCGACCTTGTCGCCGAAGGCCACGAGGACCTTCTGCAGCAGCGGGTACGAGCCGCTCGAGGTCGACTGCACGTACACGGGCTGCACGTACAGGAAGCCGCCACCCACCGGCAGGGTCAGCAGGTTGCCCTGCTTCACCGTCGAGTTGCCGCGCTTCAGGATGTTCAGCTCCTGCGACACCCGCGAGTCACCGTTGAACAGGCTCTGCACCTGGCCGGGGCCGGGGATGTTGTCCGTCTTCGGCATCGTCAGCAGGGTGAGCTTGCCGTACCCGGACGCCTTCTCGCCCTTGCCTGCGCCACCCGCGTCGGAGTTCACCGCCAGGTACCCGGTGAGCACGTTGCGGTTGTTCGCCCCGGCCGACTGCTGCGGGATGTACGTCGTGTACAGCGAGTAGGCGGTCCCCTGCCCCGGCACCTTCATCGTGAGGTAGTACGGGTCCTGCAGGTTCGCGCGGCTCGTGGTCGTCGTCTGGGCACCCAGCGCGTTGGCGTTCGCGTTGCCGTTCGCATTGCCGTTCGTCGTCGTGTTCGCGGTGTCGGCGTCACCGTCCGACGTCGCGGTCGTCGTCGGCTCCTGCGGCGTGTTCCACGCGTCGTCGCCCGAGTAGAACGAGTTCGCGTTGGTCACGTGGTACGTGCCCAGGATCGAGCGCTGCACCTTGAACAGGTCGGTCGGGTAGCGGACGTGGTCGAGGAGCTCGGCGCTCATGCTCGAGACGGCCTTCGTCGACGTCGGGAAGATCTTCTGCCACGTCTTGAGCACCGGGTCCTCGGTGTCCCAGGCGTAGAGCGTGACCTTGCCGGTGTACGCGTCGACGGTGGCCTTGACCGAGTTGCGGATGTAGTTGACCTGGTCGGTCCGGTACGTCGAGGACTCCTCGCCCGCGATGCTGTCCGACAGGCTCTGGCTCTGCGAGTACGGGTAGGCGTCGCTCGTGGTGTACCCGTCGATGACCCACTGGATGCGGTTGTCGACGATCGCCGGGTAGGCGTCGCTGTCGACCGTCAGGTACGGCGCGACCTTCTGGACGCGCGTGATCGGGTCGCGGTCGTACAGGATCTGCGAGTCGCTGTTGACCGCGTCCGACAGCAGGATCTGCTCCGACTGGAACTTCGCCGCGTAGACGAGCCGGTTGAAGAAGTTGCCG
Source organism: Curtobacterium oceanosedimentum (assembly GCF_020297365.1). Lineage (GTDB taxonomy): Bacteria > Actinomycetota > Actinomycetes > Actinomycetales > Microbacteriaceae > Curtobacterium. Next base: position 115,694 of record NZ_JAIXIG010000002.1, on the reverse strand, counting down.
ACGCTCGGTCCGCCGTCGCCGGCGTAGGTCGTCGTGGCGTTGCCACCGTTCTCGTCGTCCGAGCCGGCCGGGTAGTCGAGCTCGACGTCCTTCGTGCCCTCGGGCGCCCCGACGATCGAGTACGGCGGCGAGGTCTCGCCGAAGTACACGCGCTGCTGGAACTTGCCGAGCGCGCCGTTCGAGGGGATGCCGGACTCGAGGAACACCGGCTTGCCGTCGCTCGCGCGCTGGTTGCCGTAGGCCGCCGTCGCGCCGTAGCCGTGCGTGTAGACGAACGCGCGGTTGTACTGCGTGTTCGCGGCGTTGCTCAGGCCACCGAGGTCGATGTCGCGCACCGCGATCACGGTGTCCTCGGTCTCACCGTCGACGTCGTAGCGGTCGACGTCCAGCTCCTTGGGGAACTGGTAGTACTGCCGGTACTGCTGCAGCTGGCTGAACGTGTCGGAGACGATCTTCGGGTCGATGAGGCGGATGTTCGCCGTGGTCTGCGCGTCCTGCGCGAGGGCACCGGAGCTCGCCTCGGTCGTGGCGTCGTAGTTCTGCTCCTTGACGCCGGAGACCCCGTACGCGTCGCGGGTCGCCTTGATGTTCCGCTCGATGAACGCCGACTCGAAGGTGCGCTCGGACGGCTTGACCTGCAGGCGCTGGACGATCCAGGGGTAGATCCCACCGATGACGATGGCCGCCACGAGGAGCAGGCCGGTGCCGACGATGGAGATGCGCCAACGGCCGATGACCGCCGTGACGATGAAGAGCAGCGCGACGATCGCGGCGATGCCCGCCATGATCTCGCGACCCGGGATCACCGCGTTGACGTCGGTGTACTGCGCACCGGTGATGAGCGAGTTCGACTTCGTCAGTGCCGCGTACTGGTCGAGCCACAGGCTGACGGCCTGCAGGGCGACGTACAGCGCGGCGGTCACCGCGAGCTGGATCCGGGCTGCCCGGGAGATGCGGACCTCGCGACCGCCGAAGCGCAGCGCGCCGTAGAGGTAGCAGGCGGCGAGGGCGGCGAGCCCGGAGATGAGCACGACCGCCGACGAGTAGGCCACGACCGAGCGCCAGAACGGCAGCTCGAACACGTAGAAGCCGATGTCCAGACCGAACTGCGGATCGGTCTTGCCGAACGGCGTGCGGTTGAAGTACTCGAGCACCATGCTCCAGCGGCCGGCCGTCGAGAGGCCGGCGAAGATGCCGAGCACCACGGGGATGCCGATCATCACCGCGCGGCGCAGCGGTTCGATGACCTGCTGGTAGCGGTCGAGCTGCGAGTTCAGCTTCGCGTAGACCGGCCGGAACCGGAAGGCGAGCCCGATGCTCACGAAGACGGGGACGGCCATGCCGAGGAAGCCCGCCAGGAACATCAGGGTCCCTGCGATCCAGCGGACGGTCAGCACCTGCTGGAACCCGAGCTGCGCGAACCACGCGTAGTCGGTGTAGAGGCTGGCGAAGATGAAGAAGCCGATCACCAGTGCGGCCAGCACGATGATCGTGACCACGATCGGGACCCGCGGCGAACGCCGCCCCGAGGTGGACGAGGTTGTCGTCACTTGATGTGCTCCAGACGTGTCGGACCGGCGGGCCCGGCTCGCGGCGGGCCGTCAGTGACTCTGATCCTATGGGACGGGAGCAGACCTGAAGCTGTACGGAGTGTCAGGAACGCGTCAGGAGTCGCAGCGGGCGAGCCCGGCCGTGCTCTCGCCGTCCGCGATCGTCTGCAGGTCCGTCACGGCCTGGTCGAGCGTCGTGACGCTGTACACGTCGAGGCCGTCGGGGACGTGGCCCACGACCTCGTCGCAGTTCTCGGCCGGAGCCAGGAACACCGTGGCCCCCGCGTCCGCGGCACCGTGGAGCTTCTGGCGGATGCCGCCGATCGGCCCGACCTCGCCCTGCGCGGTGATCGTCCCGGTGCCCGCGACGTGCTTGCCGCCGTTGAGCTTGCCCGGGGTGATCTCGTCGATGATCCCGAGCGCGAACATCATGCCGGCCGACGGCCCGCCGACGTCCTGCAGGCGGATGGACACCTTGAAGGGGAAGTCGTAGCGCTCGGTGACGCCGACCCCGAGGAGCGCCGTGCCCTGCTCGCTGCGCGGCGTCACCTCGATCTGCTTCGTCGCCCCGTCGCGTTCGACCGTGACGGTGGCGGGCTTCGCGGTGCCGTGCTCGGCGACCAGTGCGCGGAGCGACGAGGCGTCGGCGTTCACGGTGAGCGGGGTGCCGTCGAAGGCGGTGACGACGTCGCCCTCCTCGATCACGCCGTCGGCGGCGGACCCCTCCTGGACGGTGCCCACCTCGAGCTGCGTCGGCAGGTCGTTGCCCTGCTGGATCAGGGCGGCGGCGACGGCGGACTGCTGCGACGCGCGCATGTCGGCGGAGTCGCGCTCGTTCACCTGTTCGGTCGTGGTGCCGCTCGGGTAGACCGCCTCGACGGGGATGACCGCCTGCGATGGGCTGAAGACCGCGCGCACGACGCTGGTCCACGACGGCCGGTTGGTGGCGTCGCCCTGGATGCCGACGGTCAGCATGTCCAGGGCGCCGCCGGTCGGGTACGTCTCGTGCCCCGAGACCTGGATGAGCTTCACCCGCTCGGCGTCCTTGCCCGTGCCCTGCTCCTGCGTGCCGATCGTGTTGTAGACCGGGCCGGGCACCTCGATGAGGTACGGGCTGGGCAGCACGCTCGCGAGCAGTCCGAGCACCACGGCTCCGATGACGAAGGCCCAACCGACGGTGCGGGAACGGGAGCGACGACGGGGCGCGGGGGCGAAGAGGGTCACGCGGGGTCCTTCCGGGTGGGCACCCGCGCCTGCCGGCGGAGGTGGGGACGCACGCCTGACGGCGGAGCTGTTCGCCCTGGGCGCAGCGCTCCGGGCGTTCCCACGGGGGCGTCCCAGGCGCGGCCACGTGAGCAGCGATTAGCGTAGTCGGCATGCCTGATGAACCACAGCCGGGGCCGGACGACGACTTCCAGGAGATGCTGCGCAAGCTGCTCTCGGGCGAGGGGCAGATCGACCCGTCGCAGCTCGCCGGCGCCGCGGGCCTGCCGAACGACCCGGCGTTCGTGGCGAACCTGATGAGCCAGCTGCAGCGTGCGGCGCAGTCCGGCGGCGACGGCATCGACTTCTCGGCCACGGTGGAGCGCGCGACCGCGATCGCCCGGGAGGGCGGACACCCGGTCGACCCCGCGACCTCGCAGGCGGCCGACCAGGCGTTCCAGGTCGCGGCCCTGTGGCTCGACGAGGTCACGACGGTGGCCGAGCTCACGGCGACGCCGAGCCTCTACACGCGAGAGCAGTGGGCGAAGGCGACGACACCGGTGTGGACCCAGATCGCCGAGCCGGTGGCGTTCAGCATCGCCGACGCGCTCACCGAGGCCATCGACCAGCGCGCGCCGGAGCAGCTCAAGGCCATGCTCGGCGACGTCTCGAAGGCGATGCGCGGCATCGGCGGAGCCCTCTTCGCGATCCAGCTCGGGCAGGTCGTGGGACAGCTGTCGAAGGAGGTCGTGTCCGGCGGCGACGTCGGTGTGCCGCTCCTCGACGAACAGGTCGCCGCGCTCCTGCCGCAGAACGTCGCCGAGTTCGCCGAGGGGCTCGACGTCGCCGAGGACGAGGTCCGCATCTACCTGGCGGTCCGCGAACTGGCGCACGCCCGACTCTTCCGCTCGGCACGCTGGCTCCGGCTGCACATCATCTCGTCCATCACCGACTACGCCCGCGGGATCCACATCCCGTTCGACCGCGTCGAGGAGCTGGCCGCCGACATCGACCCGACGAACCAGGAGCAGCTGCGCGACGCGCTCGCCTCGGGTGCCCTCATCCCGCCGCGGACGCCGGAGCAGGACGCCGCCCTCGCCCGCCTGGAGACCATGCTCGCGCTGGTCGAGGGCTGGGTCGACACGGTCACGGCGGCAGCCACCGCCCGGCTGCCGAAGGCCGGGGCCATCGCCGAGATGGTCCGACGGCGTCGTGCGGCCGGTGGTCCCGCCGAGTCCGCCTTCGCCACGCTGGTCGGCCTGGAGCTCCGCCCGCGTCGACTGCGCGAGGCGGCCGCGATGTGGCAGCGCGTGACCGACGAGCTCGGGGCCGAGCAGCGGGACGCCCTGTGGTCGCACTTCGACCTCGTGCCGACCTCGGAGGACGTCGACGCTCCCGAGGCACTCGTGGCCCGGCTGCGCGATCCCGGGCAGTCCCCCGAGGACGACGCCTTCGACCGTGCACTCGAGGACCTGCTGAACGACGCCACCGGCGCGCGTCCGCACGAGGACGAGTCCGGTCGCGTCGCCGACGACCCGACCGACGGGACCAGCCCCGACGACGCCGACGACGACCACGACGACCAGTCCGGCACCGGCGACCGACCCCGCTGAGTTCTCCACAGATCCACCCCGTGACCCCACGCGTGCCGACCGCTCCGGCACCGTGGGGTCATGGGCATCCGCATCGATCCGACACTCGAGTTCGTCTGGCGTGACCCCGTCACGGTGCAGCTCGGCGTCGATCCCCCGCGTGCCGTCGTGGCCGTCCCGACGACGAGCGAGGAACGGTTCCTCTGCGGCCTCCGCCGCGAGACCGGCCACGAGGCACTGTCCGGCCTCGCTGCCGCGTCGGGCTGCGCACCGCAGACCGCCGCGCGGGTGCTCGGCGCTGCCTCGCCCGCGGTGGTCGAGGTCCTGCCGGAACCGCTCGAACGCATCGAGGTGCACGGGAGCGGCGCCCTCGCCGACACGCTGGCGTCCTTCCTGTCCGGCGAGGGCGTGACCGTCAGCCGGACCGTCCCCGTGCCCGGCGAGCCGGTGCCCCTGCCCGACCCCGAACCCCGGCTCGCCGTGGTGGTCGCCGACCACGTGGTGGACCCGGCGCTCCGCGCCGCGTGGAGCCGCCGCGACGTGCCGCACCTGGCGGTCGTGGTCGGCGACGGACGCGTCCGTCTCGGGCCGTTCGTGGTGCCGGGAGCCGGGCCGTGCCTCCAGTGCGCGGAGTTCGCACGGGCCGACGCGGATCCGGCCTGGCCCGCGATCGCAGCGCAGCTCTGGGGCCGCAGGCCCGCGCCGCTGTCGCCGTGGCGGACCGCGGCGGTGGCCGCGGCCGCGACGCGGCTGCTCGTCCAGCGTCTCCCGCTCCGCACGCAGCGGCCGGACCCCGACCAGCTCGTCTTCGAGCGGGAGGACCTGTCGGTCAGCCGTTCGCCGGTGCGGCCCCATCCGCGGTGCGCGTGCCGAGCGCTGCCAGGAACCGACTCGGAGTCCGGGCTCCCCCACGCGTGGAGCCCTGTTGCGACCACGTGATCGTCACCGAGCGGCGGGCTCGGGTCAGCCCGACGTAGAACAGACGCCGTTCCTCGTCCACCTCGGTGTCCGTCGTCGCGTGCGAGATCGGCAGGAGCCCCTCGGCAGCGCCCGCGATCACGACGTGCGGCCACTCCAGGCCCTTCGACGAGTGCAGCGTGGCGAGGGTCACGGCGTCGACCTCGGGTTCGTGGTGCGTCGCCGCACGGTCCACCAGGTCCTGCGTGAACTGCTGCATCGTCGTGCCGGCCGGGGCGTCCTCGGCGAGCCCCATGATCGCCTGCAGCGCCTCCCACTGCTCGCGCACGGCGCCCGTGCCCTCCGGAGGCGTCGGCGTCCACCCGCTGACCTGCAGCACCAGCCGGACCCGCCGGGTCAGCTCGTCGTCGGTCTGCCGGATCGCCTCGCCGCGCATGTGGTGCACCGCGAGCTTGACCTCGGGACGGTTGAAGAACCGGGTGCCGCCCTGCACCCGGTACGGGATCTGGTTGCGCCCGAGCGCCGACTCGAGCGCGGCCGACTGCGCGCCGACCCGGAACAGCACGGCACAGTCGCCGTACGAGGCACCGGCAGCGACGAGCTCGGTGATCCGACGGGCGATCGTCTGGGCCTCGTCCCCGTCGTGCACGCAGGGCAGCACCTCCGGTTCGGGCCCGGGGCCCTGGGTCTGGGCGACGAGGTCGAGTGCGCCCGGCTGGCCGCGCATCAGGGTGTTGGCCGCGTGCACGACCTCGCGGGTGGAGCGGTAGTTCCGCTCGAGCCGCACGACCGATCCGCGGGGGAACTCCGAGCCGAACCCGAGCAGGTAGTCGCTCGAGGCCCCGGCGAACGAGTAGATCGTCTGGCTGGCGTCCCCGACGACGCACAGGTCGTCGCGGCCGCCCAGCCAGGCCCGCAGCAGGTCGTGCTGCACGGGCGAGACGTCCTGGTACTCGTCGACGACGAAGAACCGGTACTGCTGCCGGACGTACGACGCCACACGCGGCTCGGACTCCACCATGCCGAGGGTCGCGAGCAGGACGTCCTCGAAGTCGAGCTGCCGACGGTCGTCCTTGAGCCGCTCGTACGCCTTCATCAGGTCGATGACCCGGCGGGGCGTGGTGTCGCGCGGCATCACGCGATCGGCCGCGGCGGCCTCGTACTCGTCGAGGGTGAGCATCTGCACCTTGCGCCACTCGACCTCGGCGGCCAGGTCGCGGAGCACGGGGGTGTCGACGTGCATGCCGACGGTGTCCGCCGCGTGCGCGATCATCCGGCCCTTCGACTCCACGATCTTCGGGGCGTGGCCGCCGACGGTGTCGGGCCAGAAGTAGCTGAGCTGGGCCATCGCCGCGGCGTGGAACGTGCGTGCCTGCACGGTGCCGGCGCCGAGCGAGCGCAGCCGGGAGCGCAGCTCACCCGCGGCTCGCGTGGTGAAGGTCAACGCGAGCACGTGGTTGGGCGCGTAGGTCCCCGTCGCGACGCCGTAGGCGATGCGGTGCGTGATCGCGCGCGTCTTCCCGGTGCCGGCGCCGGCCAGCACCGCGACCGGTCCGAGCAGGGTGCGGGCGACGGTGCGCTGTTCGGCGTCGAGCGCGGCGAGCAGTTCGTCGGGCGACGGCGGCCGGGGCTCGACGGACCCTGCTCCGGCGGCAGCGGCCGGACCAACGGTGCTCACGGCAGGTCCAGCGGCCCGCCGTACCACTCCTCGATGACGGCGCGGGCGATCGAGGTACGACCGGGCAGCAGCAGAGTGTCCCCGGCGCGTTCGCGGATCTCGTCGCGCGAGAACCACCGCACGTCCAGGATCTCGACGCCGTCGGGGCGGGCCGTCGTCGGGTCGCCGTCGACCGCCCGGGCGCGGAACCCGACCATGAGCGACGCGGGGAACGGCCACGGCTGCGAGCCGAGGTACTCGGGCTCCTCGACGCGCACCCCGGACTCCTCCCACACCTCGCGCCGGACGGCGTCCTCCAGGGACTCCCCCGGTTCGACGAAGCCGGCGAGCAGCGAGTACCGGTTCGCATCCCACGCGGCGTTCGAGCCGAGCAGGATCCGGTCGTCGGCGTCGACGACCCCGACGATGATCGCGGCGTCGGTGCGCGGGAAGTGGTCGTGGCCTTCCGGGTCGCGACGCACCCAGCCGCCGCTCACGACGTCGGTCGCGGAGCCCGTCCGCGGGGAGAACCCGTGCACCGCGTGCCAGTTCGCCATCGCGACGGCCTCGACGGCCAGGCCCTGGTCGCGCGCGGACAGCTCGGTGCCGAACATGCGCAGGCTCTGCCAGGCGTCGTCGCGGGCCTCGATCGCGGCGGCGGTGGCGTCGTCGACGAGCGCGGCGACGAACCGGGTCCCGGCGGGGGCGTCGGCGGCGTCGGAGACGGCACGGCCCAGGTACAGCGTCACGGTGCCCTCGGGGACCTCGGCGGCCGTGACGAAGCGCAGGGCGCCGTCGGCGTTCCGGAGCATCTCGGCCCCGCGCAGGGGCAGGTACCGGGTGGCCGGGTCCTCGCGCAGGACACGCTCGAGGTCGTCGGTGGTGCGGAACTCGGCGTCGCGGTCGAGTTCGTTGCGGGAGAGCGGGAGCCGGGCGGCGAACTCGACGGTCACGGCGGGAGAGCTCCTCGGATCGGGTGCGGACGTGCGGGGGACGTGCGGCAGGCGTGCGGCCCGCCGAACAGCGTGGCGTGCAGCTCTGTGCGCGTCACCCGCCTACCCTGAGGGGCATGGCGGGATCCCAGTTCACTCTAGCCGCGTTGGCGACGACGGCCGTTCCCGGTCTCCTCGTCACGGGCACGCGCACGCTCGGCTCGGCCGCGGCCGGCGACTACGAGTCGGCGCTCCTCCGCGACGCCGACGGCTCCGAGCTCGTCATCCGCCGTCCGCGCAACCAGCGGGCCGAGGCCCGGCAGTCGGCTGACCTCGTCGCGATCCGTGCGCTGAGCGCCGGCATCCGCACGCGCCTGCCGTTCGGTGTGGTCGAGTACCGCGGCCAGGCCCCGATCGGGTCCACCCGCGCCATCGTGACGACGCGTCTGCCCGGCACGCACCCCACCCTCGCGTCCCTCGTCGACCGCCCCGACCTTGCTACCAGTGTCGGTCGCGCCGTCGCCGCGGTCCATCAGCTGCCGACGAGCTTCGTCTCCGACGCCGGCCTGCCGTCGCTCACCCCGTTCGAGGTGCTCCGGTCCGCGGTCTCGGTGATGGACCGTGCGGTCGCGACGAAGCTCGTCCCCGCCGCCCTGGTGGAGCGCTGGGAGGGCGCCGCGCGCGACCAGCAGCTCTGGCAGTTCACCCCGACCGTCGTGCACGGCTCGCTCGGCACGGGCTCGTTGCTCGCCGACGGCGACGCCGTGAGCGGGATCCTCGACTGGGGCGAGCTCCGGCTCGGCGACCCCGCGAAGGACCTCGCGTGGGTGCTGGCCGGCCGACGCGATGCCTTCGACACCGTGCTCAGCGCCTACGAGGCGAACGGCGGCGGCCGCGACCGGCAGCTCGCCCAGCGTGCCCGGGTGCACCACGAGCTCGAGACGGCGCACTGGTTGCTGCACGGCGTGCAGGCGAAGAGCACCGAGGTCGTCGACGACGCGGTCGCGATGATGCACCGACTCGTCGACCAGGTGCACGCGCCGAGCGCGGAACCGTTGCAGTCGGTGTCGCCCGAGACGATGGAGATCGGCGAGGTCGAGCAGCTGCTGTCCTCCACCGAGCGCCGGCACGGCTGACGCGACCGACTGGAGACCCGGTGCCGGTCCGGCGGACCGACACCGGGCCTCCAGGGCGCAGCGCGACGGGCGCGCTCCGGGTGCAGGACGCCACCCGCGCGACGCAGGACGTCAGCTGCCGACGGCCGCGCTCCAGGCGCGTTCGAGTCCGGCGCGGTCCAGCAGCTCCGTGGGGCGCACCTCGAGGTCGTCGGCGACGAAGTAGAACACCGCGTCGACCTCGGCGAGCGGTCGGCCGGTGAACTCGGCGTAGGCGACACGGTACAGCGCCAACTGCAGGGTCCGGCGCGCGAGGTCCTCGGCTCCCGACGGCGCCTTGCCGGTCTTCCAGTCGACGACCTCGGCACGCCCGTCGATCTCGTACACGGCGTCGAGCTTGCACACGACGCTGTGCCCGAGGAACGGGATGTGGATCTCGCGCTCGACCTCGACCGGCGTGCGCCCCGCCCACCGTGACCGCGCGAACGTGGCCTGGAAGTCGGCGAGCCGCCGAGCATCGTCGTCGGTGACGACCGCGTCCGCGGAGGCGTCGACGCGGTCGTCGGCGTCGAGGTCGAGTTCGCCGTCCCAGACGTCGAGCGTCTCGAGGGCTCCGCCGCTCCGAGCACGCTGCTCCACCCACTGGTGGAACAGCGTGCCGAGTCGCGTCGCCCGGTACGGGCGCTCCGGCATGGGACGACGGAGCCGCTCGGCCACCGAGTCCGGCTCGGTCAGGTAGTCCTTGAAGCCCGACGCGGGGACGCGGTGCGGGACCGCGACCGCGTGCTTCGCGTTCCGGGTCGCGGCCCGCTCGGCGAGCAGCAGGTCGATGTCGGCGGCGAAGCGACCCGCGGCACCCGGGTTGGCGTTCCGCACCCGCTCGGCGGCGGCCAGGACACGGGGTGCGCGCTGCCCGAACGGAACGTGGGGCCAGGACTGGGTGGCGCCACTCTCGCCCATCGGGTTCTCGTCGTGCACGGTGGTCTCGGGGATCACCGCACCGTCGATGACGTCGGCGTCCACCAGGTCACGCAGGTACCGGCTCGGCTCGGTCGGACGGACCCCGCCTGCCCAGAACGAACCGGACACCAGCAGGTCGTGACGCGCGCGGGTGAGCGCGACGTAGGTGAGTCGGCGTTCCTCGTCCTCGTTGCGGGCCTTCACCTGCTCCTTGAAGGCGTCGATCGCCGTGGTGACGTCCTTCTGGGTCTCCTGCCCGCGCCACGCCAGGCGGGGCAGCTCGGCGGCGTCCCCGCGGAACTCGTACGGCAGTCGGCCGAAGCCGAGCCACCCGGAGGCCCCTTCCTGCGGGCGTGCCGGCAGCCCGCCCTCGACCATCCGCGGCACCGCGACGGCGTCCCACTCCAGTCCCTTGGAGCCGTGGATCGTCAGGATCTGGACGGTGCCGGCCTCCGGCTCCTCGGACCGTGGCCCCATGTCGTCGCGCCGGGCCGCGGCGTCGATCCACCCCAGGAACGACCCGAGGTCGGCGCGGTCGTCGGTGGCCACGAAGCCCGCGAGTTCGTCGACGAACGCGTCGAGGTACGCGCCGCTCCCCTGCTCGTGCGCGGCGACCTCGATGTCCAGGCGCATCTCCTGCACCACGAGGGTCACGAAGTCGACCAGGTCGCCGCCGGCCCGCGACCGGAGCACGGCGAGCTGCGCGCCCAGCTCCCGCATCCGCGCACGGCCGGCCGGCGTGATGGCCTCGAGCGCACCGTGCTCGTCGGGAGCCGTCGCGACGAAGTCGAGCGCGTCGACGATCGAACCGTGCTCCCCCGCCGCGACCGACGCCCGGAACGCCGCCGTCAGGTCGTCGTCCAGACGCTGGTGCGTGTGGTCGCGCTGGAACAACCAGCTCGCCAGCCGGTGCAGTGCGACGATGTCCGCCGCTCCCACTCGCCACCGCGCCCCGGCGAGGAGGCGGATCAGGTCGTTGCCGGCGGCCGGGTCGTGCAGCACCCGGAGGCAGGCGACCAGGTCGACGATCTCCGGACGCTGCAGCAGACCGCCGGTGCCGAGCACGTGGTACGGCACGCCGCGTGCGCCGAGCGCCGCCGTGAACGCCGCCAGGTCCTTCCGTGCGCGGAGCAACAGCGCCATCGACGTCGATGCGTCCCGCCGCCGGTGGTCCTGGAACCACGCGGCGACCTCGTCGGCTTCCTCCGGCAGGGTCTCCGGGAACACGACCCGGACGGCCCCGGCGTCGGCACCGGGTCGCGGGGACAGCCGCTCGACGGCGACCTCGGACGCCTCGGACAGCGGCGCGACGACGGCGTTCGCGCCAGCGAGCACGTCGACCGGGTTGCGCCAGCTCGTCGACAGGGCGAACGTCACCGGTCGTGCCGCGTCCGCCTCGTCACCGCCGAAGTCGTGCGGGAACCGGGCGAGGTTCGCGGCACTCGCACCGCGGAAGCCGTAGATCGACTGGTGCGGGTCGCCGACGGCCATCACCGAGTGTCCGCGGAACAGCCGGGCGAGGAACCGCGTCTGCACCACCGAGGTGTCCTGGTACTCGTCGAGCAGCACCACGCGGTACCGCTGCCGCAGGTCGGTGACGACCCGCGGGGCGGACTCGGCCGCCGCGAGTGCGAGGGCGATCTGGTCGGAGAACTCCACGAACCCGCGGTCGATCTTCTGCCGACGGAACTCCGCGACCAGGTCGGCCAGCGGGTCGAGCGCACCGATCGCCGCGACCGCGTCGGTGATGGCCTTGTACGGCTTGCCACGGTTGCCGGGCAGCTCGAGCAGGCCGGAGAACTCGACGGCGAACCGGCGCAGGTCCTCCGGTTCGACGAGGTGCTCGGACGTGGCCCCGGCGAGCGCCACGACGGCGGCGGTCAGGGTGTCGACGTCGCGGTCGAGGCCCGCCAGGCGGTCGTCGCGGGCGGCCACCACGACCCGGCGGGCGAGCTGCCACGCGGATGGTTCGGTGAGCACCTGCGACTCGCCGTCACGGCCGACGAGCAGTGCGTTCTCGCGGAAGACGGCGTTCGCGAAGGCGTTGTACGTCGAGACGGTGGGGGCCTCGAACGCGTCGCCCGGCGTGATCAGGCCGACTTCCTCCAGCGCGCGGATGCGGTCGTTGATGCGGACGGACAGTTCGCCGGCGGCCTTGCGCGTGAACGTCAGTCCCAGGACCTCGTCGGGACGGACGAGCCCGTTGGCCAGCAGCCAGACCACGCGGGAGGCCATGGTCTCGGTCTTCCCACTGCCGGCGCCCGCCACGACCAGGGCCGGCACGAGCGGCGACTCGATGACGGCGCGTTGCTGGGCCGTGGGCCGCGGGCGACCGAGTGCGTCGGCGACGGCGTCGGCCCCGTGCCGGATGACGGGCGGCGCAGCGGCCGGGTCCGGCACAGCAGCCGTGCTCGCCGTGTCCGCCGCGTCGGACGTGCCGACCGTGCCCGCGGCGTCGGACGTGTCGCTCACCAGGTCACCTCCGCCACCACGTGGATCCGGCACTCGACGCCGGTCCGGGCCTTCTCGCAGTGGTCGTCCACGTTGGCCACGAAGGTCCGCCCCGCCATCCCACGGGCCACCCCGTGCAGACGCTCACGGTAGGCCTCGCGCGCGACCTCGTCGAAGGCGTGCTGGGTGCGCTCCGAGAAGGCGTTCCCCCCGCGGGCGTTCTGCACGAACACCAGCCGCGCATCGGTCATCGGTGACCCGGCGGGGACGCCCTCGACGGCGCCGTCCTCGACCGCCAGCTGGTAGGCGCCGAGCTGCGGGTGTTCCGGCATGTCCTTCTTCTCGCTCGGCATCCACCGCCCGGTCTTCAGGTCGACGACGCTGACCCGCCCCTCCGGGTCGACCTCGATGCGGTCGATGCTGCCGCGGATCCGGGCGGGGCCGGTGACGAGCGCGAACGAGGTCTCGGCGCCGAGCAGTCGACGGCCGGCGCTGGCGAACGTCCGCAGGTAGTCGCTGAGCCCTTCGATCATCCGACGGGTCCGTGCGCGCTCACGGTCCGCCACCCACGGCGACTCGAAGGTCAGCTCGTCCCAGCGCCCCTCGACCCGCTCCCACAGCGACTCGACGTCGATCGCGGTCGCGTGCTCCATCGCCTCGTGCACGATCGTCCCGATGCCCATCGCCGGACTCGGGGCGCCGCCGCCGAAGGTCTGCGCGAACCAGTGCACGGGGCACTCCTCGAACGTCCCGATCCGCGACGGTGACACCGAGACGGTCGGCGGGACGGGCTCGCCGTCCTCGACCTCCGGCACCGGTTCGGCGTCGAGGTCGACCAGCGGGGCCTCGGTCGTCGGCTCGGCGAGTCCGTACCACTCGCCGGGGTCGGCCCCGGGCACCTCGGCCGCGGCGAGCCGCGCCAGGGCCGATGCTGCCTCGTGGTCACCGGACGCCACGACCCGGCGGCGGAGCGATCCGGCCAGACCGCGCAGCGACAGCGGGTGCACGGTCGGCTGTCGGTCCGGCGGCACCGGCACCAGTCGGACGAAGGGCGACGGGGACTCGTCGTCGTTGGCGACCGTGCCGATCACGACCTGGGTGGTGGCGCGGGACACCGCGCGGGCGAACAGCCGGAGTTCGTCGGCGACCACCGCGGCGCGGTCGTCGATCGGGGATCGCTCGACGCCGGCGGCTGCGCGTACCAGGCCGTCCGGGTCGAGCAGGCTGCCGCGCACCCGGGTGTTCGGCCAGACGCCGTCCTGCAGACCGAGCACCACGACGACGTCGCACTCGAGTCCGATGGTGGCCGACGGGGTGAGGACCCGGACCCGCCCGGCCGTGCGGTCGGGACCGATGGAGTCCTCGGGCAGGTCAGCGCCGAGCAGGTCGTCGACGAAGACCCGGGCGGGGGCGTCCGGCGTGCGCTCGACGAACCGCTTCGCCGCCGTGAAGAGCCCGACCACCGCGTCGAGGTGCCGGTCGGCCTCGCCGGCACCGACGCCACCCGCGGCGGACTGCGCACCCCAGGACCCGGCCAGCCCGCTGCGCTCCCAGAGCCCCCAGAGGATCTCCTCGATGCTCGAACCGGCCTGCGCGTCGGCCCGGGCCTGCACCAGGCTGCGCGCGAGCCGGGTGGCACGCCGCGCGAACCCGGCGTCGACCGTGGCCAGTCGTTCCGGTGCGCCGAGGGCGTCGACCAGCAGCTCGTCGGCCGTCCGGGTGCCGTCGCCCGCGAGCTCCTCGCGACGCAGGGCGAGCCGGAGCCGACGCATGGCCAGGGTGTCGAGCCCGCCGAGCGGCCCGGTCGCGAACGCGGTGGCCAGGGCGGCGTCGAGCGGCAGGACGTCGAGCGCCACCGCCGCCGCGTCGAGCAGCGCGCGTGCCGCGGTGTCGTCGCGCGGGCGGACGGGCGCGGCTCCCGCCGTCGCGGGGACCTCGGCGACGGAGAGCGCACGGACGAGTTCCGGGATCGCGGCACCGCTGCGGGTGACGACGGCCATCCGGTGCCACGGCACACCGTCGAGCAGGCGGTGTTCGCGCAGTCGTCGGGCGATGGCCACCACGAGCGCGGAACGGCTCGGTGCCTCCAGGTGGAGCACCGCGTCGGGACGGGTGTCCGCGTCGTCCGCCGTCGCGCCGCGCTGCCGGCCGGCGGCGGCGGTGCCGATCCGTCCGGTGACCGCCGAGACGAGGGCGCGGACCGGAGCGCTGTGGCGGTGCACGGCGCTGAGGAACAGGGTCTCGACGTGGTCGACGCCGAGCCGCGTCGCGAGCCGGCCGAGCACGTCGGGTTCGGCGCCGCGGAAGGCCGACGCGGCGATGTCGGGGTCGCCGAACGCCACGACCTGCACGCCCGACCGCGCGAGCGCCCCGAGCAGGGCGACCTCGCCCTCGACGAGTTCCTGGGTGTCGTCGACGACGACCATCCGCAGCGCGGCGATGCTCGCGGGGAGTTCGCCCCGCAGCACGGCGGCGGTGGCGAAGGCGACGAGCTCGCCGGAGTCGAGCGCGGTGGGCCGGAACGCGGTGACGGACGCCCGGTACTCGTCGACGAAGTCGCCGACCGCCCGCCACTCGGGTCGGCCGAGCTCGCCGCCGAGGTCGCGCATGTCGTCGGGCTCGACGCCGGCGGCGACCGCGCGCATCATCACGTCACGGAGCGCGGTCCGGAACCCGGCACGCTCCCGCACCACGGCCGTGATGGGGTCCGGCCAGTCCGGACCGGTGCCGTCGAGCTCGTGCCCGGCGAGCAGGTCGGCGATGATGCGGTCCTGCTCGCCACCGGTCAGGAGCGTCGGCGGCTCCTGTCCCTGGACGTCGGCGGCGTGCGTCACGATCTGGAAGGCGAGCGAGTTGACGGTGCGGGCCAGCGCTCCCGGCACCACGCGGTCGACCGCGACCGCCAGCCGGTCACGGAGCGCCGTGGCCGCGGTGCGGGCCGAGGTGAGCGCGAGCACCGTCGCGTGGCCGTCGGGGCTGATCGCGCCGGGACGGTTCATGCGTGCCGCCACGAGCCGCGCCAGCGTCGTGGTCTTGCCCGTGCCCGGTGCGCCGATCACCGCCGCGTGGCGGTCGTCGGGCAGTGCCAGGACCGCGGCCTGGGAGGGGTCGTCGACCAGTGCCCGCGCGACCCCGGTGTCGGCGGGGGCGGGCGTCAACGTGGTCTTCGGCACGCTCGTACGGTACCCAGGACCGCCGACAGCACGGGTGCGCAACGCGCGGGGCGGGAACCGCGCGATGGGTGGTGTGCGCCGGCGGCGAACGCCCGGTACCGCACGGGGCCGCTCGGATACGCTGTGCTCGTGGACATCAAGATCGGCATCATCAACAGCCCGCGCGAGATCGCGTTCGAGACCGCCCAGACCGCGGACGAGGTCGAGAAGGCCGTGTCCGAGGCCCTCGCGGCGAAGTCGACCCACCTGTCGCTGCAGGACGAGAAGGGCCGCCGGTTCATCGTCCCCGTCGCAGCACTGGCGTACGTCGAGGTCGGCGCGGAAGAGGCACGGCGCATCGGCTTCGTCGCCTGACGACGTGGAACTGCTCCTCGCCGTCATCGGCGGTCTGGTCCTCGGGGCGATCGCCCACGTGGTCCTGCCGTGGCGGTCCAGTCGCGGTGTGCTCGTCGGCCCCGCGGTCGGCGGCATCGCCGCGGCCGTGCTCTGGGAGGCCCTGACCTGGGCGGGCTGGCGGTACGACGGCACCTGGATCTGGGTCGTCGCCCTGATCGGTGCCGGACTCGTGGCGGTCGTCGTCGCGTGGCTGCTCGGCACCCGACGTGAGCGGCAGGACGCCGCGTACTACGAGCAGCTCGCCGCCCGCGGCGCCTGAACCACCGAGCACCGGGGCCGCCCGGGCGAGACCTGACTCCCGGACCGTCCGACGCTGCTCAGGCCGTCAGGCCGAGGGCGTCCATCCGCCGGGTGTGCGCGGCGATGAGTTCCGTCCACACCGGCTCGAGCCGCTCCTGGTCCTCACGGGCGTGGGACGCGAGCGCCGACCGGGCCACGAGCAGGGTGTCCCCGACGAGCCGTCGGCCCCACATCGCCAGGCGCGACCCGATCTGCGGGTCGTCCTCGATGTGGGCCGTGAGCTCCTCGACGACCGCGGCCTCCTCGCGTGCGTCGAACACCGAGCGCAGCCGCTGGCGGACGTCGATCGGCAGCGAGCGCAGCAGGTTGCCGAACAGGTCGTTCAGGATGCCGGCCGTGACGTACCCGGTGAGCATCGATTCGTACCAGTCGGCACCGCTCGTGCGCTCGAGGAACAGGTCGATCGCCTCGCGGTGCGGAGCCATCAGTGCCGCGGGGTCCTCGCCGATGCGCTCGATCTCGGCCACGATCGTGCGGTGCCGCTCGAGCGCGGTGGTCGCGAGCACGCCCGTGACGAGCCGACCGGACAGCGTCGGGGCCGATGCGCCGGCACGCCCCATCGTCTCGTAGACCGAGAGCTGCAGGTAGGCGGCCTGCCCGAGGTACACGTCGAGTTCAGGACTGACGTCGTCGAGCGCGAGGCGCCCGACCTGAGCGGCTCCGCGCGGGTTCCGCGACGCGAGCCACGCGGCTGCGAGCTGCGCCGCGCGCTTCCGGTTCCACCACGACACCACGCCCCAAGCATACGGGTCGCACCGGCCCGCGCCGCCCGTCGCACCCCGGAGCACGCGCCCGTCGGTAGACTGGCCCGGACTTCCACCAGAACTAAGGTGATCCTTTGACTTTCGCAGAACTCTCCATCGAGCAGGACATCGTCGACGCGCTCGCGACGAAGGGCATCCACGAGCCCTTCCCGATCCAGCAGCAGACGATCCCGCTCGCCCTCACCGGCCAGGACATCATCGGTCAGGCCAAGACGGGTACCGGCAAGACCTTCGGGTTCGGCCTGCCCCTCATCCAGCGCCTCGGTGCCGACCCGGAGCCCGGTGTGAAGGCGCTCGTCGTCGTCCCGACGCGCGAACTCGCGGTCCAGGTCACCGAGGACCTCGAACTCGCGACCTCGAACCGTCCGACGACCATCGTGTCGATCTACGGCGGCAAGGCGTACGAGGGGCAGATCGAGCAGCTGAAGGCGGGCGCCCAGATCGTCGTGGGCACGCCGGGTCGACTCATCGACCTCCAGCGCCAGCGCCTGCTCGACCTGTCCCACGTGCAGGAGGTCGTGCTCGACGAGGCCGACCGCATGCTCGACCTCGGGTTCCTGTCCGACATCGAGCGCATCTTCCAGGCCGTCCCGGACGTCCGGCACACGATGCTGTTCTCGGCGACGATGCCCGCGCCGATCGTCGCGCTCGCCCGCCGGTTCATGAGCCGTCCGGTGCACATCCGGGCGACCGACCCGGACGAGGGCCTCATGCAGGCCAACATCAAGCACGTCATCTACCGCGCGCACTCGCTCGACAAGGACGAGGTCATCGCCCGCATCCTGCAGGCCGAGGGCCGCGGCAAGACCGTGATCTTCACGCGCACCAAGCGTGCGGCGGCGAAGCTGGTCGAGGAGCTCAAGGACCGCGGGTTCAACGCCGCTGCGGTGCACGGTGACCTCAACCAGGAGCAGCGCGAGCGCGCGATGGCCGCGTTCAAGGCGGGCAAGCGCGACGTCCTCATCGCCACCGACGTCGCGGCCCGCGGCATCGACGTCGACGACGTCACGCACGTGATCAACCACACGATCCCGGACGACCCGGACACCTACCTGCACCGCGCCGGCCGCACCGGCCGTGCGGGCAAGACCGGCATCGCGGTGACGTTCGTCGACTGGGACGACCTGCACAAGTGGACGCTGATCGACAAGGCCCTGGAGTTCGGCATCCCCGAGCCCGTCGAGACCTACTCGTCGTCGCCCCACCTGTTCGAGGAGCTCGACATCCCGAAGGGCACCAAGGGTCGCCTGCCCGGCGCCTCGTCCCACGCCGCGTCCGCCGGCGCCCCCGAGAAGCGCAGCAGCGACCGGCCCGCCGGCGGCTCGCGTGACGCGTCGCGCTCACGGTCGCGCAGCCGCACCCGGTCGGGAGGCTCGGAGCAGCCCGCCGCGTCGGCACCGGCGTCCGAGTCGGTCGCCACCACCGAGGACGGCACGACCACCGACGGCGCCGCGAAGCGTCGCCGTCGTCGCCGCCGCCGCGGGGCCGGCACCGGGGACGCCTCGGCGACCGCCTCGTCGCCGCAGGGCACGTCGGACGGCGAGTAGCGCCTCCAGGCCGGAGGGTCCGTCGCTGACGCGACGGGCCCTTCGTCGTTCCGCCCCGCGAACCGCGCCCGCACGATCCGCGCTGGACGACACCGCACGGTCTCGCGCGTCCGCGAACCGTCGCTGCGCGCGAAGCGGCGACGGCGACCGGTGTCAGGCCAGGCGGGAACCGGCGCCGACCACGGGAGCGCTGCCGGTGGCCTCGGACAGGATGGCGTCGAAGGCGACGCGCGCGGTGCGGTGTTCGCCGAGCCGGTTCGGCTTGCCGGTGCCGTGGTAGTCGCTCGACCCCGTGACGAACAGGCCGTAGCGCGTCGCCCAGTCGAGCAGCGTGCGCTTGCCGTGGGCGAGGTTCTCGCGGTGGTCGACCTCGAGCCCGCCGAGCCCGGCGTCGACCAGGTCGCGGAGCATCGGCTCGTCGATCACGATCCCGCGGGACGACGCCGCGGGGTGGGCGATGACGGGGACGCCGCCTGCCTGCCGGATGAGCTCCACGCCGCGCAGGGGCGACGGTGCGTCGTGCGGTTCGTAGTAGCCGGAAGCGGGGTGCAGGATGCCCCGGAAGGCTGCCGACCGGTCGGACTCGAGCCCGCGGGCGACGAGCGCGTCGGCGATGTGCGGCCGGCCGATCGTGGCACCGGGGCTCGACTGTGCCAGGACGTCGGCCCAGGTGATCGGGTGGTCCTCGCCGATGCGGTCGACCATGCGGTGCGCGCGGGACATCCGCCCCTCGCGGATGCGTGCCGTCTCCTCGACCAGGCCGGGGTGCTCCGGGTCGACCAGGTAGCCGAGGACGTGCACGCTGCGGTAGCCCACCCGCGTGCTCAGCTCGAGCCCGGGGAGCAGGGTCAGCGGCAGCGATCGTGCGGCTCCGGCGGCGTCCGACCAGCCCGCGGTCGTGTCGTGGTCGGTGAGCGCGACGGCGTCGAGGCCGGCGGCCGCGGCCGCTCGGACGAGCTCCGCGGGTCGCTCGGTGCCGTCGGAGACACTCGAGTGCGCGTGCAGGTCGATGAACGGGTCGGGCACGCGACCATGCTATCCACAGGTGGGCCGCCCGACCGGCCGGGGTCAGCGGGCGGTGCGATGATGGACGCATGGCCGACACGACTCCCCGCGCGACGAGCAACCGATCCACGACCCCCGGGTCCTCGACCTTCAAGGACTTCATCGGGTCGCAGTGGGCCGACCGTGCCGAGGAGCAGCCCGCTCCCCGCGAGCAGGCCGCCTTCGCCGCGGAGCGTCGCGCCCGCATCTCGGAGCTGCACCCGGGCCGCACCATCGTCGTCCCCGCCGGACAGGCCAAGGTGCGCTCGAACGACTGCGACTACCCGTTCCGCCCGCACTCCACGTTCGCGCACCTGACCGGCTGGGGCACCGACACGGTCGTCGGCTCCGTGCTCGTGATGACGCCGAACGGCTCCGGACACGACGCCACGCTGTACTTCCGCGCCACCGCCGGCCGCGACTCCGAGGAGTTCTACGCGAACCCCGAGATCGGCGAGTTCTGGGTCGGCCCCCGCCCCTCGCTCGACGCCGTCGCCGCCGACCTCGGTCTCGCCACGGCCGACCTCGGGGCGTTCGCCGCCGTCGCCGACACGCTCGACGCCTCGGCCCTGCTCGTACGCGAGGCCGACGACGACCTCACCCGCTCGCTCGACGCGCGCATCGGCACCGCGGTCGGTGGTGCCGACGAGACCGACGGTGCCCCGGCGACCGACGACCTGCTCGCCCGCGACCTGTCCGAGCTGCGGCTCGTGAAGGACGCGTACGAGGTCCGTGAGCTCCGCAAGGCCGTCGACGCCACGAAGCACGGGTTCGACGACGTCATCGCCGACTTCGACGCCGTCCTCGCCCACCCGCGCGGCGAGCGCATCGTCGAGGGCACCTTCAACCGACGGGCCCGCGCCGACGGCAACACCGTGGGCTACGACACCATCGCGGCCTCGGGCCACCACGCCTGCATCCTGCACTGGACCCGCAACGACGGCGCCGTGCAGCCCGGTGACCTCATCCTGATCGACGCCGGGGTCGAGGTCGACTCGTTCTACACGGCCGACATCACCCGCACCCTGCCGATCAGCGGGACGTTCTCGCCCGTGCAGCGCATGGTCTACGAGGCCGTGCTCGAGGCAGCCGACGCCGCGTTCGCGATCGTCAAGCCGGGCATCACCTTCCGCCAGGTGCACGCCACGGCCATGGAGGTCATCGCCCGCAAGACCGCCGAGTGGGGGTTCCTGCCGGTCTCCGCCGAGGAGTCCCTCGAGCCCGACAACCAGTTCCACCGCCGCTACATGGTCCACGGCACGAGCCACCACCTCGGCCTCGACGTGCACGACTGCGCCAAGGCCCGCCGCGAGATGTACCTCGACGGCGTCGTGCAGCCCGGCATGGTCTTCACGATCGAGCCCGGCCTGTACTTCCAGCAGGACGACCTGACCGTGCCGGAGGAGTTCCGCGGCATCGGTGTCCGGATCGAGGACGACATCCTGGTGACCGAGGACGGCGCCGAGAACCTGTCGGTCGGCATCCCCCGGACCCCCTCGGAAGTGGAGGGGTGGATCGCCCGGTCGGGCCGCTAGCCTGAGCGGGTGACGACGCCCGAGGTCTCCCCCAGCACGAACGCGAACACCTTCTCGATCGAGGTCGAGCACTTCGACTCCCCCGATGCGCAGCGCCTGCGGACGGCGCAACGCCTGGAGATCGACCGGGCGTACGGCGGCGACACCGAACCGGGTGAGAAGCCGACCGCCGACTCGATCGCGGTGTTCTTCGTCGCGCGCAACGAGGCCGGAACGCCCCTCGCCTGCGGGGGGCTGCGGATCATCGACGACGGGATCGCCGAGATCAAGCGGATGTACGTCCGTCCGGAGTCGCGTGGCTCGGGCGTCGCGGCGGCGGTGCTCCGTCGGCTCGAAGAGGCCGCGCTCGACCTCGGGTCACCGGCGCTCGTGCTCGAGACCGGCACGGAGCAGAAGCGCGCCGTGGGCTTCTACCAGCGTGAGGGCTTCCGCCGCATCGCGAACTTCGGCCCGTACGTCGGGGCACCGCTGTCGGTCTGCTACTCGAAGATCCTGTAGCCGCCCGCGCCAGCGCCCGCGTCAGGCGCCCCGCGCCCGCGCCGGGCGCCGCGCGCCGACGAGATCGCACTCCGCCCCGGTCCAGCAGATGTGGACCGGGGCGAAGTGCGATCTCACCGAACTGCGGCAGCGGCCCGTCAGCCCCGGGCACCGTCCTCGGGACGCTCCGGGTCCGACTCCGGCGGCGTCGCACCGGGCACCCGCTCGCCGTACTGCGGCGGGTCGGAGGGACGACGCTGCGGGACGGCCGGAGCGTCGGGTGCGGGCGTCGCCGCAGGGTCCTGCCCGTACCGGGGTCCGTCGTTCGTGCCGTAGCGCGGCGGCTCGGTCGGACGGTGCTGCGGCGTGGTCGAGGCATCGGGGGCGGGAGCGGCGGCCGGGTCCTGGCCGTAGCGCGGCCCGTCGTTCGTGCCGTACCGCGGCCCGTCGTTCGTGCCGTACCGGGGCGCGCCCTGGTCCCCGCCTTGCTGCGGGCCGGGACCCGGCGTGCCGGACTGCTGCGGGCCTCCAGGCTGCTGGTGGGGCGTGGCGTGGCCACCGTACGGCGGCTGCTGCGGCGGGACCCCACCGGGGCCCGGACGCCACGGCTGCTGCCCGGGCGCACCGGGGCCGGAACCACCGGGGCCGAACCCACCCTGGCCGGGACCACCCGGGCCGCGCCCACCGGGGCCACCCTGCTGCCCGTCGTTCCAGTGCGTCGACGGCGTCGCGCCGTGCTGGCCGAGGATCCGCTGCGCCTGCCCGGTCAGCTGCGGGTTGACGACGATCTGGTAGGTCGTGGCGAGCACCTGGTGCACGCTCGTGAAGTCGCGCTGCCGCTTCGTGATCGCGAACGACACGATGCCGTAGAGCATGCCGAAGGCGGCACCGATGATGGCGGCGGCGAAGAACAGCCCGCCGGCCTGGGGCGAGAACAGGGTGAGCACGATGCCGAAGAAGAACCCGAGCCAGAGACCGGACAGCGCGCCGGCGATCGCGGCACGGCCGTAGGTCATCTTGCCGGTGACCCGCTCGACGGTCTTCAGGTCGTTGCCCACGATCGAGAGCTGGTTGACCGGGAAGTCCGCCTCGGCCAACTTCGCCACGACGCGCTGCGCGTCGGGGTAGGTGTCGTACGTTCCGAGGACGTCACCCTTGGGCAGCGTCGGGAACGCCTGGGCGGTCCTGCCCGCGAAGGGGCTCTGATTGCTCACACAGCCACTATCCACCGCACACCTTGCGATCGCACGTGCGCTCTCCGGGAAGCCGCCCACCGATCGGCGCCGTCCACGAGCAACCGGCCGGCGGGGGCGAACGCCCACACCCGAGCGACTACGCTGGGTCGGGTGAGCGCCACGAAGGTCTTCGTCGCCCGCCTCGCCGGGTGCTCCGTCTTCGACCCCGCGGGCGACCGCGTCGGCAGGGTCCGGGACGTCCTGGTCGTCTACCGCCGGGCCGATCCCCCGCACGTCGTCGGGCTCATCGTCGAGGTGCCGGGCAAGCGCCGCATCTTCGTGAGCATCGGCCGGATCACCTCGATCGGCGCCGGGCAGGTCATCACGACCGGCCTGGTGAACATGCGCCGCTTCGAGCAGCGCGGCGGCGAGGTCCGCGTCATCGCCGAGATGCTCGGTCGCAAGGTGCTCATCAAGAACCAGCGGATCCGCGCCACCATCGAGGACGTCGCGATCGAGGACCGCGGGCAGGGCGACTGGGAGGTCGCGCAGCTCTTCCTCCGCAAGCCGAAGACCACGCCGTCGCCGTTCGGCAAGGGCCCGACGACCTTCGCGACCTGGAACGAGGTCACCGAGGACGAGCTCCCCGGCGAGGCGCAGTCGGCCGAGCACGTCATCGCCGCCTACTCCGACCTGCTGCCCGCCGACCTCGCGTCGACGCTGCTCGACCTGCCCGCCGAGCGCCGGTTCGAGGTCGCTGAGGAACTGCCCGACGACCGCCTCGCCGACGTGCTCGAGGAGATGCCCGACCACGAGCGCATCGAGATCCTCACCCGCCTCGACGACGCCCGCGCCGCCGACGTGCTCGACCAGATGCAGCCGGACGACGCCGCCGACGTCCTGGCGCAGTTCTCGGACGAACGTTCCGAGGCCCTCCTGCAGCTCATGGAGCCGGAGGAGGCGCAGGACGTCCGCATGCTCCTGGAGTACGAGCCGGACACCGCCGGTGGGCTCATGACCACCGAGCCGGTGATCGTCTCGGCCGACGCGACCGTGGCCGAGGGCCTCGCCCTGGTGCGTCGGCACGAGCTCGCCCCGGTGCTCGGCGCCGCGGTGTGCGTGACCCTGCCGCCGTACGAGCCGCCGACCGGCCGCTTCCTGGGGCTCGTGCACTTCCAGCGCATGCTCCGCTACCCGCCGAACGAACGGCTCGGCACCCTCATCGACCAGCAGACCGAGCCGGTCCGCGTCGATGCGAGTGCCGCCGAGGTCACCCGCATCATGGCGACCTACAACCTGCTGTCCGTCCCCGTGGTCGACGACGCCCACCGTCTCGTCGGGGTGGTGACGATCGACGACGTCCTCGACCACGTCCTGCCCGACGACTGGCGAAGTCAGGGCGAGGGGGAACCCTCACCACTCCCACGCCAACGCCAACGCAGGACTCCCGTGACGACGGGAAGGAGGACCACCCGTGGCACGAACGGATGAGAACCGCCGCGAGCGGGACCGCCAGGAGGTCCGACTCGACTCCCCCAAGGGCATGCGCACGCGCGTGCTCCCCACCCGCCGACGCGGTCGTGGTGACACCTTCGGCCGGGCGACCGAGGGCATCGCGCGTGCGATGGGCACGCCGTGGTTCCTGGTCGGCCTGACCCTGTTCTGCGTGGTGTGGATGGGCTACAACACGCTGGCCCCCAAGCCGTGGCAGTTCGACTCGGCGGCGATCGGCTTCACCGCCCTCACCCTGGTGCTGTCGCTGCAGGCCTCGTACGCGGCGCCGCTCATCCTGCTCGCGCAGAACCGGCAGGACGACCGCGACCGCGTGCAGTTCGAGCAGGACCGGCAGCGCGCCGAGCGCAACCTGGCGGACACCGAGTACCTGGCCCGCGAGGTCGTGGCGCTGCGGCTGGCGATGCGTGACATGGCGTCGAAGGACTTCATCCGGGCCGAGCTCCGCTCCCTGCTCGAGGAGATCGACCGGCGCGACGCGTCCGACGCCGCCTACGGCGACGAGTCGGGGGCGACGAACGCCCGTGGCTGACGCCGTCCCCACCGACGAGCAGCTGGGCACGGCGGTCCTCGCCGCGCTCGGCCGCGTCATCGACCCCGAGATCCGTCGGCCCGTCACGGAGCTCGACATGATCCGTGGTGTCGACGTGCAGCCGGGAGGCTCGGTGCGCGTCGACCTGCAGCTCACGATCGTGGGGTGCCCCGCCGCCGACACCATCGAGCGCGACGTGCGCGTCGCCGCCGGTTCGGTCGCGGGGGTCTCGACCGTCGCGGTCGACGTCTCGGTGATGGACCCGGCGACCCGTGCCGCGCTCACCGACCGGCTGCGCGCCGGCCGGCCGCAGGGCGTGCAGTTCACCGCGGACTCGCTCACCCGCGTCATCGCCGTCACGAGCGGCAAGGGCGGCGTCGGCAAGTCCACCGTCACCGTGAACCTCGCCGTGGCCCTCGCCCGCCGCGGTCTGCGGGTCGGGGTCGTCGACGTCGACGTGCACGGCTTCAGCGTGCCCGGGCTGATGGGCCTGACCGACGAGCACGGGGTCGCGCCCCGTCCGACCCGGGTGGACAGCATGATCCTGCCCCCGGTGGCGCACGACGTGAAGGTCGTGTCGATCGGCATGTTCGTCGACGACGTCTCGACCGCGGTCTCGTGGCGCGGTCCGATGCTGCACCGCACGGTGAACCAGTTCCTGACGGACGTGTTCTTCGGCGACCTCGACGTGCTGCTCCTCGACCTGCCCCCTGGCACCGGCGACGTGGCGATCTCCGTCGGCCAGCTGCTCCCCCACGCCGAGGTCCTGGTGGTCACGACACCCCAGACCGCCGCGGCCGACGTCGCCGAGCGGAGCGGGATCGTCGCGCGCCAGACCGGCCAACGGGTGATCGGCGTGGTCGAGAACATGGCGGGACTCGTGCAGCCCGACGGCTCGGTCCTGCACCTGTTCGGCGAGGGCGGTGGCGCCGAGACCGCGGCGCGGCTGTCCCGCGGCCAGGACGCCCCCGTGCCGGTGCTCGGCAGCGTGCCGCTGTCGGTGCCGCTCCGACAGGGCGGTGACGCGGGGGTGCCGGTGGTGCTCGGCGCCCCGGAGGACCCGTCCGCCGTGGCCCTCAGCGCGATCGCCGACCGCATCACCACGATGGGCCGCGGACTCGCCGGCCGGAAGCTCGGGTTGTCGCTGTCCTAGGCTCGGGGTCATGAGCACGGATCACGTCGACGTCGACTGGGACCAGGCCCGCGACACCAACCGCGCGAACTGGGACGACCGCGTCCCGATCCACGAGGGTGCGTACGCCGTCGACGCACTGTCCGACCCCGACCACCGCTCGGACGTCGTGCGCGAGGACCTGCCGGCGCTCACGACCTGGCTGCCCGGCGCGTCCCTCGCCGGGCTCGACGTCTGTCACCTGCAGTGCCACATCGGCACCGACACGGTGTCCCTGGCGCGGGAGGGCGCTCGCCTGACGGGCGTCGACTTCTCCCCCGCCGCACTCGCGTCGGCCGCCGGGCTCGCGGCGCGCCTCGGGCTCGACGTCACCTGGGTCGAGACGGACGTCCTCGATGCCCGGGCCGCGGTCACCGGCGACTTCGACGTCGTCTACACGAGCATCGGCACGATCTGCTGGCTGCCGGACCTGGACCGCTGGGCTGCGCAGGTCGCCGGCCTGCTGCGCCCCGGCGGGGTGTTCTTCATCCGCGACGGTCACCCGGCGATGTACGGCCTGGACGAGGACGCCGACGAGCTCGTCACCCGATACCGGTACTTCCCGGACGGCACGGCACAGCAGTGGGTCGGCGACGGCACCTACGTCGGCGAGGGCACGGTGGCGAACACCCGGACGTTCGAGTGGCCGCACCCGCTCTCCGAGATCGTGAACGCCCTGCTCGGAGCCGGGCTGCGGCTCCGGCGACTCGACGAGGGACGGACCCTGCCGTGGCGGTTCAGCCCGCGCATGCAGGAGACCGGCGACGGATCGTGGGCGTGGCCCGAGCCGGACCGCGACCGGGTGCCGACCACCTACACGATCGTCGCGACGCGGGACTGACCGCGCTTCCGGGCACTCCCTCGGCTGGGAGAGCCCCGGAACGCGATGCTGTGCGTTCGTTCATGGACAGGTCGTTCCACCGCGGCGCATGATGCAAGGGCATTCCACAAGGCTCTTGCGGAATCAGGCGCAAGAGCTCCACCCGCCGGACGACGACGTCCGGCCGAGGACAGGAGAACCGTGTGAACAGGAACACCCGAGTGCGGACGGGCCTCGTGGCCGCCGTCATCGCGGCCGTCGTGGGCGGCACGATCGCCGCCGCCCCGGCGGTGGCCGCGACCCCCGCGTGCGCGTCCGCCTGGAACGCCGGCACCGCCTACAACGGCGGCGCGACCGTGAGCGAGAACGGCTCGAACTACCGGGCGAACTGGTGGACCCAGGGCGACGACCCCGCGACCCACTCCGGTGCCACCGGGAGCGGGCAGCCGTGGACGTCGACCGGCGCGTGCACCGGCGGCGGCACGGGCGGTGGGACGACACCTCCGGGCGGCGGCACGACGACCCCCGGCAACGGCAGCACGGGGACCGCGAGCGGGCTGGTCTTCAGCCCGTACAAGGACATCACCGTGAACCTCGACTGGAACACGAACGTGATGAACACGGCGGTCACCGGCACCCGTATCCCGGTCGTCGGCTCGAGCAACAGCCTGGTCTCGACGCGGGAGCCCGGTCTCGAGGCCATCACCCTCGCCTTCGCCACCGGCACCTGCGGCAGCGAGAACTGGGGCGGGGTGGCCGCCGACGCGTTCGCCAGCGCGAACATCGCGAAGCTCGATGCCGCCGGCGTGGACTACATCATCAGCACCGGTGGCGCAGCCGGCTCCTTCAAGTGCTCCGGCACGGCGCTGCAGTCCTTCATCGCCCGCTACGCCTCCCCGCACATGATCGGTGTCGACTTCGACATCGAAAGCGGGCAGTCCGCAGCGGACGTGCAGAACCTGGTGAGCGCCGCAGCACTCGCCCAGGCGAAGTACCCGGGCCTGCGCTTCTCGTTCACCCTCGCCACCCTGGCCGCCTCGGACGGCTCGTTCGGCGGGCTGAACAGCACCGGTGACGCCACCGTCAAGGCGATCAAGGCGTCGACCCTGACGAACTACACGATCAACCTCATGACGATGGACTTCGGCCGGGCGAGCGCCGCGAACTGCGTGCTCTCCGGGTCGACCTGCCAGATGGGGCAGTCCACGATCCAGGCGGTGACGAACCTGCAGCACACCTACGGGATCGTGTCCTCGAAGATCGAGGTCACGCCGATGATCGGTGTGAACGACACCCAGGACGAGGTCTTCACCCTCGCCGACGTCGACACCGTGGCCGCCTACGCGAAGTCGCACGGCCTCGCCGGCGTCCACACCTGGTCCCTCGACCGCGACACCCCGTGCCCGGCACCGCAGAGCACGGCGTCGCCGACGTGCAACTCCGTGACGGGGTCGACGCCGCTCGCGTGGACCGACCGGTTCCTGGCGGCGCTGCGGTAGGCCCGCGCCGGACGGACGGGAGGCCCGGTGCCAGCTGGCACCGGGCCTCCCGTCCGTCCCGCGGTCACGTGACGGACGTCAGGTCGCCTCGGAGTCGAAGGGCGCGGCCTCGCCGGCGGCGAGGGGCACGACCGGCGCGGTCGCCCGCACCTTGGACGCCGTGACCTGTGCCGTCTGCACGGCAGCGGCGCTCGTGCCGGAGTCCAGGAGCGCGTCACGGATGATGCGACGCGGATCGTACTGACGCGGATCGAGCTTCTGCCACTCGATGTCGTCGAACTCGGGACCCATCTCCTCGCGCATGCGGTCCTTCGCCGTGTCGGCGAACCGACGGACCGCCTTGACGAACTCGGCCAGCTTCTGGGCGTACGTGGGCAGACGCTGCGGCCCGAGCAAGAGGACGCCGATGATCCCGATGATCAGGATCTTGTCGAGCGGGATGTCCACGCAAGCGAGCCTAACCCGTGCGGAGGGCATGCACCCCTAGAGTTGTCTCCCGAACGGAGTGTGCGTGTCAGAGAAAGAGTCGAACTGGAAGTTCGCCGAGGACATCGTCTCGGAGACCGAGGCGATCGCCCGGGCTCGTGAGCACTCCCTGGAACTCGGGGTCGAAGCCGTCTCCCCTGCCGTCGGCGCGCAGATCGGCGTCATCGCCGCCGCGTCCCGTGCCACGAGCATCATCGAGATCGGCACCGGTCTGGGCGTCTCCGGGCTGTACCTGCTCGGCGGGGCCCCCGATGCCACCCTGACGACGATCGACATCGAGGTCGACCACCAGCAGTCCGCCCGCGACGCCTTCATCAGCGCCGGCACCGCCCCCGCACGGGTCCGACTCATCCCCGGCCGGGCGAACCAGGTGCTGCCGCGGATGAACGAGGCGTCGTACGACGTCGTGCTCGTGGACGCCGATCCCGAGCACGTGATCGAGTACGTCGAGCACGGCCTCCGACTGGCCCGTCTGGGCGGCACGGTCCTGGTGCCGCACGCCCTGTGGCGCGGACGTGTGGCGGACCCGGTCAAGCGCGACCGGGCGACGTCGGACTTCCGACTGCTGCTCACCGAGGTCTCGACGTCGGGCGCGGTGCGCAGCGCGCTGTCGCCGGCCGGTGACGGCCTGCTGCAGCTGACGAAGGTCACCGACTAGCGCTCGACGCGGGTCAGCGGAGGTGCCGGAGGTACCGCTCCGGCGACTCGAGGAACGCGCGCTGGTTCCGCACCAGGTCGAGGTCGCTCCACGCGGTGCGTCGCAGCCCCCACTCGCCGACCTCGTGGATCTCGGCGCCGGGGAACGCCGCGAGCACGGGCGAGTGCGTCGAGAGCACGACCTGGCCGACGCCCGTGTCGACGATGGCCTGCAGGAGCCCGAGGAGCGCCAGGCAACCGGAGAACGACAGCGCCGACTCCGGCTCGTCGAGGATCCAGAGCCCGGGCCACTGCGACCGGTGGATCACGAAGTCCAGGAACGACTCCCCGTGGCTGCGCTCGTGGAGCAGCGGCTCGGCGCCACCCGGGTGTTCCTCGAGGTAGGTGAACACCCCGTGCATCGTCTCGGCCCGCAGGAAGAAGCCGGACCGGACGGCGCCGGGCTCACGGTGCAGCGCGATGTGCTCCCAGAGCGGGGACTCGCTGGGGCGGGTGCTGTGTCCGGACTTCGTCGAGCCGCCCTCGGGGCCCATGCCGAACGCCAGCGCCAGCGCTTCGACCAGGGTCGACTTGCCGACACCGTTCTCGCCGACCAGCACCGTCACCGGGGCGAGGTCGATCCCGTCGTCGAGCAGCTGCCGCACGGGCGCGAGGGTCGCGGGCCAGGCGTCACGGGGCATCGGATCGGGCGCGTACTCCTCGACGCGGCGGATCGGCAGTCTCGTCCTCGGCACGGCCCCATCCTGCCGGAGCCGACCGACACCGCTCGTCCGCCCGCGCACAGACGGGAGGCCCGGAGCGTACACGCTCCGGGCCTCCCGTTCTGGTGCTTCGACGTACTAGGCCGAGACGACCTCGGCGAGTGCGTCGTGGAGTTCCTTGGCCTCGGCATCGTTGACCGAGACGACCAGGCGGCCTCCACCTTCGAGCGGAACCCGCACGATGATGAGTCGACCCTCCTTAACAGCCTCCATCGGCCCGTCACCGGTCCTCGGCTTCATGGCTGCCATCAGATGTCCCCTTTCGTGCAGTAAATGCAGCCCCATTATCCAGTACGGAGGGGGCAACTGCGAAACCGCCCAGGTTGGGGGTGTCGGATCGGCCCGGCGACGGGCATCACGGCGGGGTCCAGTCGTAGCCGTCCACCCACCACGTCGACGACAGCCAGACCCACTGCAGTCCGACGAACGCGACGACGACGGCCACGCGGTAGACCCACGACCGCGGCAGGGCGACGATGCCGAGCAGCGGTGCGATCGGCACGAGGATGCGCCAGGTGCTCGACTGCGGGAAGAACACCGCGAGCAGGTACACCAGGTACGCGACGCCCCAGAGCCGGAGCTCGATCCCGATCCGTCGCGCCGCGGGCATGCACACGAACGCGCCGAAGCCCGCGAGCACGATCACGAGCAGGACGGTCCCGCCCGGCTGCCCGAACCACCACCCGAACCCCTGCACCCACGGTGTGAAGGGCACGAGCTCCTTCCAGCCGATGTACGACGACCGCCAGGCGAGCTCGGTGTCGGTGTAGGCGGTCACCACCCCGGTGACGGCCCAGGCGATCGCCGGCCAGGCCAGGCCGACCAGCCCGGACACCACGGCCACCACCGCTGGCGGGACGAGCCGGCGCAGGGTGAGCGGCTCGGTCGAGCGCACCCAGGCCGGCCGGATCGCCCAGGCGCCGACGAAGAGCACCACGAGGAACGCGAAGGCGAGCCCGGTCGGACGGGTCATCCCGAGCAGGAGCACCACCGGCAGCATCGCCCACCACCGTCGGTCGACCATGAGCAGGAGCGCGACGAGCAGCAGGAGCAGCCCCATCGACTCGGCGTAGGCCACCTGGAACATCGCGGACACCGGCGCGACGCAGAACAGCACCGTGGCGAACGTCGCGCGTGCCGGGTCGAGGAACCGGCCCATCAGCCTCCGGAACACGAGCGCTGCACCCCAGCCCGCGAGCAGTGAGACCGACACGGCCACCAGCTCGAAGGACGCGCCCGTGAGCAGCATGAGCCCGCGCACGGTGAACGGGTAGGCGGGCATGAAGGCCCAGGCGTTCTCGGTGACGTGCCCCGCCGGGTCGATCGGCAGGGTCGACGGGTACCCGCTCGTCGCGATGACGCGGTACCAGGCGCCGTCCCAGATCGAGGCGAACGACAGGTACCCGGGGCGCTGCACGGTGAACGAGTTCGCCGCCTGCACCCGCGCGAAGGCCAGCAGCATCAGGCCCGTGAGGACCCGGGCGAGCACGTAGACGACGGTGATCCGCACCCACCACGGCACCACGCGGTAGCGGGCGCGCCAGCGGTTCCGAGCAGGGGTGCTCCGCGTGCCCCCCGCCGTCGTCAGGCCGTCAGCCACCGACGGAGGCCGGCCTCGACCGCGGTGATCTGCTCGACCGGGACCTGCTCGTCGTCGTGGTGGGCGAACACCGGTTCGCCGGGGCCGTAGTTCACCGCGGGGACGCCGAGTGCCGAGAAGCGGGCGACGTCGGTCCAGCCGTACTTCGGGCGGGGAGCCGGGCCGCCGACGGCTGCGACGAAGTCCTGCGCGAGCGGGGCGTCGAGACCGGGACGGGCACCGGCGGCCAGGTCGACGATCATCACGTCGTACCCGTCGAACAGCTCGCGGATGTGGGCGACGGCCTCGTCGGCCGACCGCGACGGGGCGAACCGGTAGTTCACGTGCACCATCGCCTCGTTGGGGATGATGTTGCCCGCGATGCCGCCGCTGATGCCGACCGCGTTCAGACCCTCGCGGTACTCGAGCCCGTCCACCGTGACGGTCCGGGGCTCGTACGCGGCCAGGGTGGCGAGGATCGGGGCCGTCTTGTGGATCGCGTTGTCGCCGATCCAGCTGCGGGCGCTGTGCGAGCGCTTGCCGAACGTGCGGACCTCGGCGCGCAGGTTGCCGTTGCAGCCACCCTCGATCTGGGCGCCGGAGGGCTCCCCCAGGATCGCGAAGTCGGCGGCGAGCAGCTCGGGCCGCGTGCGGGCCAGGCGGCCGAGCCCGTTCAGGGCGTCGCTGACCTCCTCGTGGTCGTACCAGACCCACGTGACGTCGACGCTCGGCTCGGCGAGGTCGTACGCGAGCTTGAGCTGCACCGCGCAGCCGGCCTTCATGTCGACGGTGCCGCGGCCCCAGAGGATCTCGGTGCCGTCCTCGGCGGTGCGGAACTCGGTGGGCAGGTTGTCGTTGAGCGGCACGGTGTCGATGTGCCCGGCGATCACCACCCGGCGGTCGCGGCCCAGGTTCGTGCGGGCGACGATCGCGTCGCCGTCGCGGATCACCTCGAGGTGCGGCAGCGGCGCGAGCACGGCCTCGATCGCGTCGGCGAGGGCCTGTTCGTTGCCGGACACCGATTCGATGTCGCAGATGGCACGGGTGATGTCGATGGACGAGGCGGTGAGGTCGAGCTGCTCCGGCATGCGGGCAGCCTACCGGCCGCCCCTCGACGGCCCCCGCCCGTCGAGCCACGGTGGTCCACGGCCCGTCCGACCGGACGGTGCTCGGACCGTGCGCCTCGGTAGCCTGGTGCCGTGACCGACTCGACTGCAACCGACCGCCCGACCCACGCCTGGGGCCACGGCCTCGCGACGATCGCCGCCGACGGCACGGTGCTCGACACCTGGTACCCGGAGACGCACCTCGGACCGCTGCCGGTCGACGCCGTGTTCCCCGCTGAGCTGCAGGCGCACGTCGGTGACGACCCCCGCCGTGAGGTCCGGATCGAGGCGGTCACCACCGAGATCGCGATCGACGCCGCCCCGGCGAGCACGCCGGACGCCTACCTGCGCCTGCACCTGCTGAGCCACCTGCACGTGCGGCCGAACACGATCAGCCTGGACGGCGTCTTCGCCCACCTGCCGATCGTCGCGTGGACGAACGCCGGCCCCGTGCACCCCGACGCCCTGACGCGCCTGCGCCCCCAGCTGCAGCGCGCCGGCATCGCCGTGCACGCGATCGACAAGTTCCCCCGACTGGTCGACTACGTCGTGCCGGACCGCGTCCGCATCGGCGACGCGAACCGGGTCCGCCTCGGCGCACACCTCGCGCCGGGCACGACGGTCATGCACGAGGGCTTCGTGAACTTCAACGCCGGCACCCTCGGCGACGCCATGATCGAGGGCCGCGTCTCGCAGGGCGTCGTCGTCGGGCACGGCACCGACATCGGCGGGGGTGCCTCGATCATGGGCACGCTGTCCGGCGGCGGCACCCACCGCGTCTCCCTCGGGGAGCGCGCGCTCCTCGGGGCGAACGCGGGCCTCGGCATCTCGCTCGGTGACGACTCCGTCATCGAGGCCGGGCTCTACGTCACCGCCGGCACGAAGGTCGTCCTGGTCGGCGCCGCACCGAACCCCGACGGCACCCCGAGGACCGTCAAGGCCGCCGAGCTCTCCGGCACCCCGAACGTCCTGTTCCGCCGCAACAGCGTGAGCGGCGCGGTCGAGGCCCTGCAGCGCGCGGGCGAGGGCATCCAGCTCAACACGGCGCTGCACGCGTAGCGCGTCGCCCTGCCCCGCGAGCGGTCACGACACGTCGTCCGCGTGCGCCGAGGGCGCACGAACCGTCGCCGCGGCACCCGCCGGTCGACCGTTCCCGACCACTCGGCGGAGGTGAGCGGCGCGTCCCGCCGCGCCGCGCCGATCGACGCACGCACGGGAGGCCCGGTGCCGGTCCACGAGACCGCCGCCGGGCCTCCAGGCCGCCGCGTCCAGAGCCCGCCCCCGCGAGCGGTCACGACACGTCGTCCGCGTGCGCCGAGGGCGCACGAACCGTCGCTCCGGCACCCGCCGGTCGACCGTCCGCGACCACTCGGCGGAGGTGAGCGGCGCGTCCCGCCGCGCCTCCCCGCCGGCACCAAGCGCGACGCCGCCGAGCGTCAGCGCGCGGGGACGTCGCGCTCGGGCGCACCCACGTACAGCTGCTGCGGGCGACCGATCTTGTTGAGCGGGTCGTTGTTCAGCTCGCGCCACTGGGCGATCCAGCCGGGCAGGCGACCGATCGCGAACAGCACCGTGAACATGCGCGGCGGGAAGCCCATCGCCTTGTAGATGATGCCCGTGTAGAAGTCGACGTTCGGGTAGAGCTTGCGGCTGACGAAGTACTCGTCCTCGAGCGCGATCTGCTCCAGCTCCATCGCGATGTCGAGCAGGTCGTCCTGCACGCCCAGGGAGTCCAGGACCTCGTGCGCGGACTCCTTGACGAGCTTGGCGCGCGGGTCGTAGTTCTTGTAGACCCGGTGGCCGAAGCCCATGAGCTTGACGCCCTGCTCCTTGTTCTTCACCCGCTCGACGAAGCGCGACACGGGCTCGCCGGAGTCCTTGATCTGCTGCAGCATCTCGAGCACGGCCTCGTTCGCGCCGCCGTGCAGCGGGCCGTACAGGGCGTTGATGCCGGCCGAGATCGACGCGAACATGTTCGCCTTCGTCGACCCGACCATGCGGACGGTCGACGTCGACGCGTTCTGCTCGTGGTCCTCGTGCAGGATGAGCAGCCGCTCGAGGGCCTTCGAGAGCACCGGGTTCGGCTGGTAGGTCTCGGCCATGGTGCCGAAGTTCAGGCGCAGGAAGTTGTCGACGAACGACAGCGAGTTGTCCGGGTACAGGAACGCCTGGCCGATGGCCTTCTTGTGCGCGTACGCGGCGATGACCGGCAGCTTGGCGAGCAGCCGGACGGTCTGCAGCTCGACCTTCTCCGGGTCGTCGACGTCCATGTCGTCCTCGTAGTACGTCGACAGTGCGCTCACGGCGCTCGACAGGACGGACATCGGGTGCGCGGAGTGCGGCAGGGCGTCGAACAGACGACGGAGGTCCTCGTGCAGCAGGGTGTGCCGCCGGATGCGCGCGTCGAACTGCTCGAGCTCCGTCGGCGTCGGCAGCTCGCCGTAGATCAGGAGCCAGGCGACCTCGAGGAAGGTGCAGTTCGCGGCGATCTGATCGATCGGGTACCCGCGGTACCGCAGGATCCCCTGGTCGCCGTCGATGTAGGTGATGGCGCTCTTCGTCGCCCCGGTGTTCACGAAGCCGTAGTCGAGCGTGTTCATCCCGGTCTGCTTCTTGAACGTCGAGATGTCGATCGCGGACGCCCCGTCGACGCTCGGCAGGATCGGGAACTCTGCACTGCCACCGGGGAACGTCAGCGTCGCGGTCTCGCCCTGCTGCTCGGCAGCGGGGCTCACGGGGACGGGCGTGGTGGGCGGTGTGGCCGTCTTCTGAGCGTCGTTGGCAGTGTCAGTCACGAGGACAGCCTAATCGCGGCCCATGTCGCTCGTGCACACATCCGTGGTCACGGATTCGTGGGAACCGCGGATTGCGCGCGCCGCCGGAGCCTGCCTGGAGGCGCGGTGCCGGTCCGTCAGACGCCGTTCACGCGGCGTCCACTCGCCAGACGCTGCGCGGCCGCCGCGATCCGTTCGTCGGTCGCCGTGAGCGCCACGCGCACGTGCTCGGCCCCCGCTGCACCGTAGAACGTGCCCGGGGCGACGAGGATCCCGCGGTCGGCGAGCCAGTCGACGGTGTCGAGCGCGGGTTCGCCGCGGGTCGCCCAGAGGTACAGCCCGGCCTCACTGTGGTCGACCCGGAAGCCCGCACCCTCGAGTGCCCGTCGGAGCATGTTCCGCCGGGCCCGGTACCGCGCCTTCTGCTGCTGCACGTGGGAGTCGTCCTCGAGCGCGACGACCATCGCCTGCTGCACGGGCAGCGGCGGCATCAGCCCCGCGTGCTTCCGGACCGTCAGGACGTCGGCCAGGATCGCGGCGTCACCGGCGACGAACGCGGCCCGGTACCCCGCGAGGTTCGACTGCTTCGACAGCGAGTACACGCTGAGGACCCCGTCGAACGAGTCGCCGACGACCCGGGGGTCGAGGACGGTCGGCGTCGGCGTGGTGGCGTAGGCGTCGTCCCAGCCGAGTTCGGCGTAGCACTCGTCGCCGACGATGACGGCGCCGAGCTCGCGCGCCCGGGCGACGGCGATGCGGAGCTCCTCGACCGACAGCACGCGGCCGTCCGGGTTGCCCGGGGAGTTCAGCCAGACGAGCTTCGTGGTCTCGGGCCAGGCGGCCGGGTCGTCGGAGGCCAGGGCATCCGCGCCGACCAGGGCGGCACCGAGCTCGTACGTCGGGTACGCGGCCGCCGGGAACACCACGGTGTCGCCGCGGCCGATGCCGAGCCAGAGCGCGAGCCCCGCGATGAACTCCTTCGAGCCGATCGTCGGCAGGGTGTTCGCCTCGGTCAGCGCGACGCCGTGCCGGCGGCCGTACCAGTCCGCGATGGCCTGGCGCAGGGCGGGGGTGCCGGCGACCTGCGGGTAGGCGTGCGCGTCGGTCGCCTCGGCCAGCGCGGTGCGGACGACCTCGGGCGTGGGGTCGACGGGCGAGCCGACGCTCAGGTCGACGATGCCGCCCTCGTGCGCCGCCGCGCGCTGTTTGAAGGGGACGAGCTGGTCCCAGGGGAAGTCCGGCAGGTCGAGCGCCACGGTGCTGACCGGCTTCAGGCGCGCGGGGGCTCGGCCATGACGACCGGGTGGTCCTTGTGGATCACACCGACCTTCGCGGCACCGCCGGGCGAGCCGACCTCCTGGAAGAACTCGACGTTCGCCTTGTAGTAGTCGGCCCACTCGTCGGGCAGGTCGTCCTCGTAGTAGATGGCCTCGACGGGGCACACCGGCTCGCACGCACCGCAGTCGACGCACTCGTCGGGGTGGATGTAGAGCGACCGGTCGCCCTCGTAGATGCAGTCGACGGGGCATTCGTCGATGCAGGCGCGGTCCTTGACGTCGACACAGGGCTGGGCGATCACGTAGGTCACGTTCGGGTGCTCCCTTCGACGAGCGGGTCCGAGTCTACCCGCGGCCCGCTGTCGGTCGGGACCGCACTCCCGACAGGTCCGGCCAGGCGAGCACCAGGGCCGCGATCACCGCGGGGGCGAAGGTCCAGACGTACCCCGCGGCGTTGGCGAGGACGAGCGGCGAACCGGCACCGCCCACCGACACGAGCGTCTGCGTCGCGACGAGGATCCCGATGCCCGCCGCCGCGACCATCGCGCGCGACCGGTACACCAGCCTCAGGCCCACGGTCAGCCCGAGCACGATCAGGGTGGTGAGCACCAGCCCGACCGGGAACGAGCCGAGCGTCTGCTGGTGGGTCACCGTGCCGAGCGCGCCGGCGACCAGGCCGAGCAGCAGCGACACGACCACCGCGGCGACCTTGCCCTGGCCGGTCATGTCGGCGTACGTCTGCGGGGCGGGCAGTTGCGCCTCGGCGTCGTGCCGGAACGCCTCGACCGCGGGCGCCTGCTGCCGGACGCCGTGCGGCATCACCCACGACAGCGCGCTCGGGTCGGTCGGGTCGGCGGGATCGACGGCCACCTGGGAGCGGTACTGCTCGATCGCGGCCCGCACCTTCGCCCGGACCGGCAGCACGTCGACGGTCACGTCCGCCTGGCCGCCGTCCGGGTCCACGATCATCGAGAACGCGACCTCCTCGGCGCGTGCGGCGTACCGGGCCGCGTGGTGCATCCGCACGTGGTCGGGGTGGCCGTAGCCGCCGTCGTCGGCGTAGCTCACCACGGCGTCGGCGCCGGTGGAACGGATCGCGGCCCGGACATCGTCGACGACCTCGCCGAGGTCGGCCGCGGTGAGCGAGTCGACCGGGGCGTCGTCCGCCGCGGTGGCGCGGCCGTCCGGCCCCCACTGCATGCCGGAGTCGACGTAGCGCCGCTCGGGCAGGTCGGTCGGTCGGGCCCCGCGCCCGCCGAGCCACAGGTGCTGCGGGCCGCCGAGGGCCGCGAGTGCAGCCGCGATCTCGGTCTCCCGGTGCCGGGCGACACGGGCGCCGTCGCCGGCCAGCGGGGCGAGCTGCGGGGTGAGCATCTCACCGCGCTCGCCACGGGTCGCGGTGAGCACCGTCACCTCGGCGCCGAGCTCGAGCAGGGTGGCGATCGTCCCGCCCGACGCGAGCGTCTCGTCGTCGGGGTGGGCGTGCACGAACAGGACGCGCTCGGGGCGGGAGACGGGGGCCTTCGACATCGTCTCCAGGGTACGGGACTAGCGGGGCGTGACGATGTAGGTCGCCGTCACGGAGCCCGAGCCGCCGCCGCTGTCCTGGTTCTCCGAGAACGTCAGCACCACGCGGTACCCGTCGCTCCGGAACATGCCGAACGCGCTCGACCCGTCCGCACGCTTCGCCGACTCGGTGTACCCGGCGTCCGTCAGCTGCTGCGCGGCCGTGGCGAAGTCGTCGACGGAGCCGGCCCGGACCTGCACGACCCAGCCGGACCCGTTCGGCCCCGCTCCCCCGCCGAGCACGGTGCCGTCGACGAGCGGGACGGCAGCGGACGGGAAGCCCTCCGGCACCACGCCGTCCGAGGTGACGTCCGCGCCCTCGAGCGCCGTGTCGAGCGCGCCGTCGATGCCGCCCGCGACCGAGGACATGCCGTCCTGGATCGCCTTGCCGTCGATGCCGGCGACGCCGTCGGCCACGTCCGAGGCGACGGAGGACCCGAGGTCGGTGGCCTGCTGCACGGCCTCGGACGAGCAACCGGTGAGTCCGGCCAGGGCGATGCCGGCAGCGACGGCGGCGATCAGCGGGGTACGGAGGGAACGCATGGCGCGACCGTAACGGACCAGCCGGGAGGCCCGGCGCGAGTTGGCTGTGAACGTCCCGTCCCCGGGACGGTCACGTGCGGGGCGGGGCCGCCCCGAGCCTCCCCACCGGCACGGCCGCCGCGCCGCGGGCGCGTCGCGACGGAACCGGCGGCGTGGGTCCCCTGTCAGGCGACGTAGGCGCGCGTCGCGGCGACCAGCGCGTCGACGCCGACCGGGATCGCCGTCTCGGCCTGCGGTGCGTAGAACGGCGAGTGGTTGCTCGGGATCTCCTCGCCGCGGCGGAAGCGCTCCGGGTCGGTGATGCCGGTGAACCAGTAGACGAGCGGGGCGCCGGCGGCGGTGGCGAGCTGGCCGACGTCCTCCGACGCCATGGCCAGCCCGATCTCCAGGTCGCGGGCACCCGGCACGTCGGCGCGGATGGCGTCGAGCACCGTCGCGGCCGCGTCGGCGTCGTTCACGGTGACCTCGGCGCCCGGCGCGCGGACGATCGTCGGCTCCGCCAACCCGCCGGCGGTGCTCTCGGCACGGACGATGCGCTCGATCGAGGCGATGATGCGCTGCCGGGTCTCCTCGTTGCGGGCCCGGGTCGAGATCTCGATGACCGCGGTGTCCGGGATGATGTTCGCGCGCGTGCCGGCGTGGAAGCTGCCCACCGTCACGACCCCGGCGTCGCTCGGCGAGACCTCGCGTGCGACGACGGTCTGCAGCCGCACGACGGCCGACGCCGCGGTGACGATCGGGTCGAGGGACGCCTGCGGGGCGGAACCGTGCGCGCCACGGCCGTTGAAGGTCACGGTCAACCGGTCGCTCGACGCCATCACGGGGCCGGTGCCCACGGCGACGATGCCGACCGGGGCCGGTGCGGAGTGCTGGCCGAGCACGACGTCCGGCTTCGGGAACCGCTCGACCAGGCCGTCCTCGACCATGGCGCGCGCGCCGGAGATGACCTCCTCGGCGGGCTGGAAGACGGCGACGACCGTGCCGTGCCAGTCCCCCGTCGTCGCGACGAGGCGCTCCAGCGTGCCGAGCAACCACGTCACGTGGATGTCGTGCCCGCAGGCGTGCATCGTCGGCACGTCCTTGCCCTCGTCGTCGGTGCCGGTGTGCTCGCTGGCGTACGACAGACCGGTGCGCTCCTGCACCGGCAGGCCGTCCATGTCGGCACGGAGCCAGACCACGGGGCCCTCGCCGTTCGACACGACACCGACGACGCCGGTGCCACCGACGCCCGTCGTCACCTCGATCCCACCGATCTCGGCGAGCTTCGCAGCGATGACACCGGCGGTGCGGTGCTCCTGGAAGCCGAGCTCCGGGTGGGCGTGCAGGTCCTGGTAGATCGAGAGCAGGTCGAGAGTCACGCAGACCACGGTACAACCGCCGACGGCCCGACCACCTGCTGCAGGTGACCGGGCCGTCGGACGGAGGACGGGCCTCCGCGGGTGTCGCGTGTGCTGGTGCCTACGCGTCCTGGCGCTTGAGGCGGGCGTAGGCGCGCTGGCGGGCCTGCGCGTCGAGCTCGACCTTGCGGATGCGGACGGCATCGGGGGTGACCTCGACGCACTCGTCCTCGCGCGCGAACTCCAGGCACTCCTCGAGGGAGAGCTGGCGCGACGGCGTCATCGACTCGAAGGAGTCGGCGTTCGCCGAACGCATGTTCGTGAGCTTCTTCTCCTTGGTGATGTTGACGTCCATGTCGTCGGCGCGCGAGTTCTCGCCGATGACCATGCCCTCGTAGACCTCCTCGGTGGGGTTGACGAAGAACGTCATCCGCTCCTGCAGGTTCGTGATGGCGAACGGCGTGACCACACCGGAGCGGTCGGAGACGATCGAACCGTTGATGCGGGTCTGGATCGGGCCGGCCCACTCGTCGTAGCCGTGCGAGATCGCGTTGGCGATGCCGGTGCCGCGGGTCTCGGTCAGGAACGACGTGCGGAAGCCGATGAGGCCACGCGACGGCACGATGAACTCCATGCGGATCCACCCGGTGCCGTGGTTCGTCATGTTCTCCATGCGACC
The DNA here is from genome assembly GCF_020297365.1 of Curtobacterium oceanosedimentum. GTDB lineage: Bacteria > Actinomycetota > Actinomycetes > Actinomycetales > Microbacteriaceae > Curtobacterium. The sequence continues at coordinate 74,606 of NZ_JAIXIG010000002.1, read as the reverse complement.
CTTGCGCGCGGCCATGAGCTGCGTGATCGCGCCGAGGTGCTCCTCCGGCGTGTCGATCGTCATGTGCTCGTACGGCTCCTGCAGCTTGCCGTTCTCGTCGCGCTTGGTGACGACCTGCGGCTTGCCGACGGTGAGCTCGAAGCCCTCGCGACGCATCTGCTCGACCAGGATGGCGAGCGCGAGCTCACCACGGCCCTGGACCTCCCACGCGTCCGGACGACCGATGTCCAGGACCTTGAGCGAGACGTTGCCGATGAGCTCGCGGTCCAGGCGCTCCTTGACCATGCGGGCGGTCAGCTTGTGGCCCTTGACCTTGCCGACGAGCGGGCTGGTGTTCGTGCCGATCGTCATCGAGATCGCCGGGTCGTCGACCGTGATGGTCGGCAGCGGACGGACGTCCTCGGGGTCGCTCAGGGTCTCACCGATGGTGATGGTGTCGAAACCGGCGACGGCCACGATGTCACCGGGGCCGGCGGACTCGGCCGGGTAGCGCTCGAGCGCCTTGGTGATGAGGAGCTCGGTGATGCGGGCGTTCGCGACGGTGCCGTCGTGCTTGACCCAGGCGACCGTCTGGCCCTTCTTCATGGTGCCGTGGAAGATGCGGAGCAGCGCGAGGCGGCCGAGGAACGGCGAGGCGTCGAGGTTGGTGACGTGCGCCTGCAGCGGGTGCTCGTCGTCGTACTTCGGGGCCGGGACGTGCTGCAGGATCGCCTCGAACAGCGGCTCGAGGTCGTCGTTGTCGGGCAGCGAGCCGTCGGCCGGCTTGTTGCGGCTCGCGGCACCGGCACGGCCCGATGCGTAGACCACCGGGACGTCGAGGATCGCGTCGAGGTCCAGGTCGTCGACCTCGTCCGACAGGTCGGAGGCCAGGCCGAGCAGCAGGTCCTGCGACTCGGAGACGACCTCGTCGATGCGGGAGTCGGGGCGGTCCGTCTTGTTGACGAGCAGGATCACCGGGAGCTTGGCGGCGAGCGCCTTGCGGAGCACGAAGCGGGTCTGGGGCAGCGGGCCCTCGGACGCGTCGACGAGCAGGACGACACCGTCGACCATGGAGAGGCCGCGCTCGACCTCACCACCGAAGTCGGCGTGACCCGGGGTGTCGATCACGTTGATCGTGATCGGGCCGTCCGAGCCGAACTCCGTCGCGTGCTTGCCGTTGTAGAGCACCGACGTGTTCTTCGCGAGGATCGTGATGCCCTTCTCGCGCTCGAGGTCGTTCGAGTCCATCATGCGGTCTTCGCCCTCGAAGTGGGCGTCGAACGAGTTGGTCTGCGTGAGCATCGCGTCGACGAGGGTGGTCTTGCCGTGGTCGACGTGTGCCACGATGGCGACGTTGCGCAGGTCGGACCGGGTGGCGAGCGCCATACAGGACATCCTTCAGGTTCTGGGAGAGTGTCGGGCCAGCGACATGACTGCACCGCACCCGTGGGCGGAACGCCCGACACGCCAGTCTACCGGTAGTTCGCAACCGACAGGAGTACAGCCCATGAGCCGACGGCGAACGTGGAGCGAGATCACGATCGTCCTGCTCCTGTCGCTCGGTGCCAGTGCCCTGTACTCGATCCTGCAGATCATCGACGACCTGGCGCAGCCGACCCCGCTCGGCGAGCAGTCCACGGCGTTGAACACCTCGTCGACGACGGTGGAGTACGTCGACCTGGCGCGGCAGCTGCTCGGCATCGCGGTCGACCTGGCGCCCGTCGCGCTCGTCTGCTTCCTGCTGTGGAGCACGAGCCGCCCGCACCTCGGACGGCTCGGCATCGACCGGTTCCGGGTCCGGCCCGACCTGGGCGGCGCCGCGCTCATCGCGCTCGCCATCGGGGTCCCCGGGCTCGGCCTGTACTTCGCCGGCCGCGCCCTCGGCGTCACGGTGGCCGTCGACCCGGCCGCGCTCGAGCCGGCGTGGTGGACGATCCCGGTGCTGCTGCTCTCGGCGGTCCGGTCCGGCCTGCAAGAAGAGGTCATCGTCGTCGGCTACCTGTACGCGCGGCTCGGCGACCTCGGCTGGGGACGGTGGCAGGTCATCGTGTCCACGGCGCTGCTGCGCGGGAGCTACCACCTGTACCAGGGCTTCGGCGCCTTCGTCGGGAACGCCGTCATGGGCATCGTGTTCGGGTGGATCTACACGCGGTGGGGACGACTGCTCCCCCTCGTGATCGCGCACTGCCTGCTCGACGCCACGGTGTTCGTCGGCTACCCCTGGGTGGCGAACGCGTTCCCCCAGCTGTTCGCGTAGCCACCCAGCGCACCCGTGGTCGATCCACAGGCCGTGTCCAGCGCGCCGATGGGCAACCACCGATCCCCCGCCCTACCGTGAGACCCATGAGCATCCCCGCGGTCGGCGAGCACGCACCGTCGTTCACCCTGCCCGGGATGATCGTGCGCGCCGGGGTCCGCACCGACGACGAGTACGACCTGTCCGCTCAGGTCGGCCGTCCCGTCGTCCTCGCCTTCTACCCCGGCGACGCCACCGCGGTCTGCACGGCCCAGCTCTGCAGCTACCAGGCCGAGCTCGACGAGTTCACCGACCTCGGGGCGACCGTCTGGGGCATCAGCCCGCAGGCCCTCGACTCGCACGAGGCGTTCGCTCGCGACGCGTCGCTCGCCTTCCCCCTGCTGAGCGACACCGCCGGCTCGGTCGTCCGTGCGTACGGCGTGCAGGCGCCGGGCATCGGCCTGCGCCGCTCCGTGTTCGTGATCGGTCCGGACGGCGTGCTGCGCTGGCGGCACATCGGCCTGGTCGGACTGCGGTTCCCGAAGGCCGAGACCATCCGCGAACAGATCGACCTGCTCGTCTCCTAGCCCACGGGCTGGGGGTTCGCCGAACAGCCGCGACGGGGGTGTTGACACCCGAAGTGGGGGCGACGACCATGGTCGGCACGAGCGATCCGTCACGGATCAGCCTTCCCGGAGAATCGGGTCGTCCGAGGGTACGCGCCGGTGTGTCACACCCGCTCCCCGGGCGTCTCCGGGGAGGCATCTCGTACCCTCGTCCGGTGCACACCACCATCTTCGCCCCGGGCCTGCGCCGTCTCGCCCTCGTCCTCTGGGTCGTGGCCGTCGTGCTCGTCCCGCTCGCCCTGGTGGGCGGCGGGTCCCCCTGGCTGGCGATCGTCCCGAGCCTGACGGTCGCGTTCGTCGCGTGGGCGGCGCTGTGGCGGCCCCGCATCGAGCTGACCCCGGAGCACCTGCGCATCGTGGACGTCCGCCGGACGAGCACCTACACGTGGTCCCGGATCACCGAGGTGCGCACGAAGTACGGCATCGAGGTGGTCACCAGCGAGGGCGTCCGCCGTGTCTGGATCGCGACCCGCCCGACCGCGCGCCTCGCCGCGCGCTCCGGTGACCAGCCGGGAGGCCCGGATCACCTCGACGTCGAGGCTGCGGCCGCGCGCGTGCTCGCCCACGTGCCCGCCGCGGCCGTGCAGGAGGGCCCGCCCCCGGCGACCGTCGTCGCCGCACCGATCACGCACCGCACCCACGGGTGGACGATCCTGGCGATGGTCGTGCTCGGCGTCGCGGCGTCGTTGGCGTCTGCGCGGTTGTGACCGGCGCTCCGGGCAGGGGCGGGTGCGGACGCAGAACGACACCCCCGACGTCGTGCGACGTCGAGGGTGTCGTTCCGGGTCGGTGCGACCGCGTGACTACTTCGTGTAGCCCACGTCCTGCCACTTGACCGAGGACTGCTGGAACTGCGCCGGGCCGTAGTTCACCAGGTCCTTGCGCACACCCCAGGCGTACGGCTCGGCGAACAGCGGGATCGTGCCGGCGACGGCGACGATCTTCTTGTCGATCTCCTGCGCGTCCTTGATGCGGGCGTCGGCGTCGAGCTCACCGTTGGCCGTGTCCCAGGCCTCGCCGAGGGAGTCGTCCGTCACACCGGCGTAGTTCTGACCGGCGTCGGCGGGGTAGAAGATCGACTTGAGCGACGAGATCGGGAACGGCGTGCCCTGCCACGCGAAGTACGTGGCGTCGAAGTCACGCGTCTCGGTGGTGATGTACTTCGTGAAGAAGTCGTCGGTGGGCACGGTGTCGATCGTCACCTTGAAGCCGGCCTGCTTCGTCTGCTGCTGGACGAGCTGCGCGATGTTCGCCGAGTTCGGGTTGTCCGACGGGATCACGAAGCGGACCTCGAGCGGCTTGCCGCCCTTGGTGGCGTAGCCGTCCGAGCCGATCTCGTACCCGGCGTCCTCGAGCTTGCCCTTCGCCTTCTCGACGTCGTAGCCGTAGACGCTCGACGCGTCGTCCGTGTAGCCCTCCTGGCCCGGCAGGTACACCAGGTTGTTCAGGACGTCACCGGGGCTCTTCACCGGCGACAGGATCGCCTGGGCGAGGACCTTGCGGTTGATGGCCTGTGCGAAGGCCTGGCGGACGTCCTGGTCCTTGAAGACCTCGGACGTGCCGTTCAGGGTGACGTGACGCCAGGTGGTGCCGAGCGAGCGCTCGATCTTCGAGTCCGACCGCGAGTTCGCCGTCTTGAAGTTGTCGGCGCTGCCGTTCAGGTTGAAGGCGTCGAGCTCCTTGTTGGCGTACGCCTGGGCGACACCGTCACGGGACACCGTTTTGAAGACGATCGTGTCGAGCTTGCCCTCGTCGCCCCACCACTTCGGGTTCTTCTCGAAGGTCACGACGCCGCCGTTGGCGTCGAAGGACTTGAGGATGTACGGACCACCGGAGACGTACGTCTTGCCGTCGGCCGCGTACGGGCCCTTGGCCCACGCCGTGTTGAAGTGGTCCGGGGTGTCGACGGCCCAGTACGGGTAGATCGCCGTGAAGACCGACGCCCAGTCGGCGTTGGTCTTCGAGAACGTCATGATGACGTCACGCTCGTCGGAACCCTGCTCGACCGAGTCCACGTCCTCCCACACGTTGGTGGCGAGGGGCGCGAAGTCCTTGTTCGAGCCGTTCAGCGCCTTCCAGTTCGCGATGACGTCCTTCGCGCTGATCGGGGTGCCGTCCGACCACACGGCCTTCGGGTTGATCTTGATCTCGACGGTCTGGGGCGAGTCCTTCGTCAGCTCGATCGAGTCGACGAAGTCCTTGTTCGCCTCCCACTCGCCGTTCTCCTTGAACTGGATGAAGCTCGGCAGGTAGGTGCCGGAGATCGTGTTGTCGTCGACCGTCCCCGAGTCCAGGTTCTGCAGCTGCCAATTGGCCGGAGCCGTGTCGATCGGCAGGGTGATCGATCCGCCGTCGGTGACGTCGGCGCGGTCTGCGACGGTCCAGCCGGTCGACTTCAGCGACGACTCGGCCACCGCGGAGCTGCTGTTGCCCGCCTGCCCGCCGCCGGAGCAGCCCGCCAGCACGACGGCTGCGGCCGCGGCAGTGGCCAGGACGGCGATGCCCTTGATCCTCTTTCGCATGACGAGGATTCCCTTTCGTTGTGGTTCGCGCCGGAGCGCTGGACCGCGCACGGCCCCCGCCGTCGCGTCTGTTGGTTGAGAACCATAGCCACATCCAGGGGCAGCACAAGAGGTCGTGTCGGGAATCGAAACACGCTCGTAACGAATGTTGCATAACGTCACTTCCCACGTCCCACCCCGCCGCCGCGAGCGGCTAACCTGTCGCCACCGACAACGCTGTCCGGACGGATGGCCGTACCCCAGAGGTCACGAAGTACATGCTCGCCTTCATCGCAAAGCGGATCGTCAACTACGTCGTCCTGACGATCGTGGCGACCACGCTCGGCTACATCCTCGCCAGCAGCACGCTCAACCCGGCCGCCCGCTTCCTCGGTCGCAACCCCGCCGTTCCGCAGGGCACGATCGACGCGTCGCTCCGCAAGCTCGGTGCCGATCCGGACACCCCGCTCCTCGTCCGCACCTGGGACTGGTGGGTGGGCCTGGTGACGCACGGCTCGCTCGGCATGAGCACCCGCGGCACCGAGGTGACGGCCGACATCATCGCCCGGTCCGGCACGAGCCTGCGGCTGCTCGTCATCGGCACGTTGCTCGGCGCGGTCCTCGGTGTGCTGCTCGGTGTCTGGAACGCGGTCCGGCAGTACCGCACCTCGGACCAGGTGTCGACGTACCTGTCGTTCGCGGTGCTCGCCACCCCGACCTTCGTCATCGCGGTGATCCTGATGATCCTCGCGACGATGCTGAACCAGGGCGTCGGGACGCAGGCGATCCGCTTCACGGGTGAGTACACCCCGGGGGTGAGCGGGTTCTTCCCGGTGCTCGGCGACCGGCTCGTGCACCTGTTGTTACCCACGATCTCGCTGACCATCGGTGCCGTCGCGACCTACTCGCGGTACCAGCGCTCGGCGATGCTCGACGTGCTGTCGAACGACTTCATCCGCACCGCGCGGTCGAAGGGACGGACCCGCGGTGCGGCGATCATGCGCCACGGCGTGCGGGTCGCGCTCATCCCGATGTCGACGTTCTTCGCGTACTCGTTCGGGTTGATCCTGACCGGCGCGAGCATCACCGAGCTGGTCTTCAGCTGGCACGGCATGGGTGAGTACTTCGTCCAGAGCATCAGCAACAACGACATCAACGCGGCATCGGGCACGATCCTCTTCACGGCGATCCTCGTGCTCATCGCAGGGACCCTCGCGGACCTGCTCTACGCCGCGCTCGACCCGCGAGTGAGGGTGTGACCCGTGTCTGTTCTCGACCCCACGACCACGACCACCGCCGGTGACCCCGGTGACGGCGACGCCGGCGTCCCCGCACACGTCATCGAGGCGAAGGGCGGCCGCACCCCCCTGTGGCGCAAGGTGTTCCGCACCTGGCGTGCGCGCATCGGCGGTGGCGCCCTGCTGCTCATCATCCTCTGGGCGTTCGTCGGCCCGCAGCTGTACCACTGGAACGCCGTCGACTCCGACGGGCTGGCGTTCGGCATGCCGCCGAGCGCCGCGCACTGGTTCGGCACGAACGACATCGGCCAGGACATCTACGCGCAGACCCTGGTCGGGCTGCAGAAGTCGCTGCTCATCGGGCTCATCGCCGGCCCGGCCGCCACGCTCATCGCCGGGATCGTCGGTGCGATCGCGGGCTACTTCGGCGGCACCACGGACCGCCTGCTCGTGTGGGTCATCGACCTGCTGCTCGTGATCCCGTCGTTCTACGCGCTCGTGCTCCTCAGCCCCGTGTTCAAGGACCTGACCTGGGTCGCGCTCATCGTCGGCCTCGCGGTGTTCAGCTGGATGGTGATGGCCCGCGTGATCCGCGGCCAGACGATGTCCCTGCGCGAGCGCGACTACGTCAAGGCCGCCCGGTTCATGGGGGTCCCGTCGTTCACGATCATCCGGCGGCACATCCTGCCGAACGTGGCGTCGCTGCTCATCATCGACGCGACGCTCGGCGTCGGCGCCGCCATCCTGGCGGAGAGCTCGCTGAGCTTCTTCGGCTTCGGCATCCAGGTGCCGGACGTCTCCCTCGGCACGCTCCTCGCCGCGGGCAGCCAGTCCGCCGTCACCCGCCCGTGGCTCTTCGTCCTGCCGGCCGCGACCCTCGTCGCGACCGTGCTCTCGACGAGCCTCCTCGGCGACGCCCTGCGCGACGCCATCGACCCCACCTCCGGAGCCAACCGTGACTGAGCCGCTGCTGACCGTCTCCGACCTCTCGGTCACGTTCAACCCGAAGACCAAGCCCGTGTACGCCGTCCGCGGTGTCGACTACTCGGTGGCACCCGGCGAGTTCCTCGGCATCGTCGGCGAGTCCGGCTCCGGCAAGTCGGTGTCCTCGATGGCCGTGATGGGGCTGCTGCCGTCGTCGGCCCAGGTCACCGGGAGCATCCGGTTCGACGGTCAGGAGCTGCTGGGCCAGAACGACCGCGAGCTGTCTCGCCTGCGCGGACGGGACATCGCCATGGTGTTCCAGGACCCGCTGTCGGCCCTGACGCCCGTGTACACCATCGGGCAGCAGATCATCGAGGGTCTCCGCCTGCACGACCGCGCCCTGACGCAGCAGGCGGCCCGCGTCCGCGCCGAGGAACTGCTGCGCGTGGTCGGCATCCCGAACCCGGCCCGACGGCTCGACGCGTTCCCGCACGAGTTCTCGGGCGGCATGCGGCAGCGCGCGATGATCGCGATCGCCATCGCGAACGACCCCAAGCTCATCATCGCCGACGAGCCGACCACGGCCCTCGACGTCACGATCCAGGCGCAGATCCTCGACGTGCTGCAGACCGCGAAGGACATGACCGGCGCCGCCGTCGTCCTCATCACGCACGACCTCGGCGTCGTCGCCGGCAACGCCGACCGCGTCGCCGTGATGTACGCCGGTCGCATCGTCGAGACGGCACCGGTCGAGCCGCTCTTCCGCGAACCGGTGATGCCGTACACGATCGGGCTGCTCCGATCGATGCCGAACATGACGGCCGCGCGGACCGAACGCCTGGTGCCCCTGGACGGCCGCCCGCCCCTGCTCACCCAGAAGCCGACCGGCTGCCCCTTCGCCGACCGCTGCCCGGCCGTCATCGACGCCTGCCGCGACGGCGAACCCGCCCTCGTCACGCCCACCGTGCCGCCGAGCGCCGACAACCCCGTGCTCACCGGCGCGACGCCGACGATCACGAACGGCCTCCCCGACGACGAGCACACCGCGGCCTGCATCCGTCGTGACGAGATCGCGGCCGGCACCCTCGCCCGGTCCGAGATCTTCCCCCGCCCCGACGACGTCCCCGAGGCGGTCGTCGACCACGGCGACGACGTGGTGCTCGAACTCGACGACGTGGTGAAGACGTTCCCGCTCACCAAGGGCGCGCTGTTCCGTCGGCAGATCGGCGAGGTGCACGCCGTCGACGGCATCTCCCTGACGCTCAAGCGCGGACAGGTGCTCGGTCTGGTGGGCGAGTCCGGCTGCGGCAAGACCACGACGATCATGGAGATCCTCGAGCTCGCCGGCGCCCAGCACGGCACCATCCGGGTGAACGGCGTCGACACCGCCTCGCTGTCGAAGCGCGACCGGCTCGCGCTGCGCAAGGACATCCAGGTCGTCTTCCAGGACCCGATGGCCTCGATCGACCCGCGGCTCGACATCGGCTCGGTGATCGGCGAACCCCTCACCGTGCACGGGGTCCCGAAGGACGAGATCCGCCGCCGGGTGCGGGAGTCGCTCGAACTCGTCGGCCTCGAGCCGAGCTACATCGACCGCTACCCCCACGAGTTCTCCGGCGGCCAGCGGCAGCGCATCGGCATCGCGCGGGCGCTCATCGTCGAGCCGAAGATCCTCGTGCTCGACGAGCCGGTGTCGGCGCTCGACGTCTCCGTGCAGGCCGGCGTCATCAACCTGCTCGAGGACCTGAAGCACCGACTGGGCCTGTCCTACCTGTTCGTCGCCCACGACCTGTCCGTGGTCCGGCACATCGCCGACGACGTCGCGGTCATGTACCTCGGACGGATCGTGGAGTACGGCGACGGCGACGCGGTGTTCTCGGACCCGCAGCACCCGTACACGCGTGCACTGCTGTCGGCGGTGCCGGTCCCCGACCCGTCGGCCGAGGCCGCGCGCGGTCGGATCCTGCTGCAGGGCGACCTGCCCTCCCCCACCGAGCGCATCGAGGGCTGCCGGTTCCGGACGCGCTGCCCGCTGTACCAGCTCCTCGACGAGGGGCGGCAGGAGCAGTGCCGCACGATCGACCCCCGGCTCGAGCCGGTGCACGGTCGCGGGGTCGCCTGCATCCAGACGGACCAGGAGCACCTGCTCACCGAACGCGTGGGCGCGGTCGTCTGACGACGCTGGTCACGCCGTGGACGTGACCAGCAGACGGACGGGAGGCCCGGCGCGCGTCGTGCGCCGTCCCTCCCGGCACGGCCGTCACCCCGCTGGCGCGGTGCGCCGGTACCGGCGGGATGGGTCCACCTCCCGTCCGTCGTGTGGTCGCGATCGCGAGCCGCGTCAGGCTCCCAGCCACAGGCTGAGCAGCGAGACGGCGAGGAGCGCCAGCGCGCCGGCGCCGACCAGCACCGCCGGTCGGTCCCAGCCGCGGACGACGTCGCCGCCGGTCGCGTCGTCGCGGCGCTCGGACCACCGGTCGAGCAGCACGACCATCTCGTCGGGCTGCCGCAGCACGGCCCGCTCACCGCGTCGGGCCGGCTTCGGCCGGGGCAGCGACGGGCCGCCCCAGCACTGCACGGTCCGGCCACCGACGGTCTCGACCACGATCTGCCAGCGCAACCGGACGTCGGCGACGGCGTGCCAGGGCACGACGGTGCGACGGAGCGGGTTGACGACGGTCACCGCATGGTCGTCGAGCCGGATGCACGGGCGGTACGTGAGGACCCAGAGCGCCCAGACCAGCACCGCGACCGGGCCGACGGCGCGGAGCACGACGTCCCAGCTGCCGCGGACGGCCGCGTCGCCGAGCAGGAAGACGCCCAGGACGGCGACGAGGCCGGCCGCCACCGCACCCCCGCGACCAGCGCGGAGGACGACGGGACGACCGGCCTCGTTCGTGTCCAGGTGGATCAGCGTCCGAACTCGAACCCGGCGCCGGGGATGGCGGCCAGGAGGTCCTTCGTGTACTGCTCCTTCGGGTCGGCGAAGACCTCGTCGGTCGTCGCCTTCTCGACGATCTGCCCACGACGCATGACGCACACGTTGTCCGCGACGAGGCGGACCACCGCGAGGTCGTGCGTGATGAACAGGTACGTCAGGCCGAGCTCGGTCTGCAGCTCGGTGAGCAGGTCGAGGATCTGCCCCTGCACGAGCACGTCGAGCGCGGAGACGGCCTCGTCGAGGACGATGACCTCCGGCTTGAGCGCGAGCGCGCGGGCGACGGCGATGCGCTGCCGCTGCCCGCCGGACAGCTCGTTCGGGTACCGGTTCACCATCGACTTCGGCAGCGCGACCTGGTCGAGCAGCTCGAGCACCCGGGCGCGACGGGAAGCCTTGTCGCCCACCTTGTGCGTGGCGAGCGGCTCGGCGATCGTGTTCCCGACGTTGTACATCGGGTCCAGGGAGCCGTACGGGTCCTGGAACACCGGCTGCACGCGGCGGCGGAAGTCGAAGAGGTCCTTGCCCTTCAGCGCGCCGATGTCGATGCCGTCGAACTGCACGGAGCCGCTCGTGATGCTCTCGAGCTGCAGGACCAGCTTCGCGACGGTCGACTTGCCCGAACCGGACTCGCCGACGAGCGCCGTGGTGGTGCCCTTCTGGATCGAGAACGACACGTCGTCGACGGCCTTCAGCTCGCGCGTGGCGAGGTTCTTGCCGCGCAGCTTGTAGACCTTCTCGAGGTTCTTCACCACGATGAGGTCCTCGGCCGGGCGGTGCTCGCGCTCCTGGGCACGGGCGATCAGCTCGGCGTCGTCGTTGCCGGCGTCCGCGATGTCGACCCGCTCGTGCTGCACCTTCGACTGGATGCGACGGCTGGCCAGCGACGGCGCCGCCGCGACGAGGCGCTGCGTGTAGGGGTGCTGCGGGTTCGCCAGGATCTCCTTCGAGGGACCGGCCTCGACGACCTGGCCCTTGTACATCACGACGAGCTTCTCGGCGCGCTCGGCGGCGAGCCCGAGGTCGTGCGTGATGAACAGCACCGAGGTGCCGAAGTCGCGGGTCAGGGTCTCGAGGTGGTCGAGGATGACGCGCTGGACGGTCACGTCGAGCGCACTCGTCGGCTCGTCCGCGATGAGCAGCTGCGGGCGGCTCGACAGACCGATGCCGATGAGCACGCGCTGCCGCATGCCGCCGGAGAACTCGTGCGGGTACTGCTTGAGCCGGCTGGAGGCGTCGCCGAGGCCGGCTTCCTGCAGGACCTCGACGGCACGGTCACGGACGGCCTTCTTGCCGGTGGCCATGCCGTTCGCCCGGATGGCCTCCTCGACCTGGAAGCCGACCGACCACAGCGGGTTGAGGTTCGACATCGGGTCCTGGGGGACGTAGCCGATCTCCTTCCCGCGGATCTCCGACATCTCCTTGTCGTTCAGCCCGACGAGCTCGCGCCCGTTGAACTTGATCGACCCGCCGGTCACCTGTCCGGCGCCGGGCAGGAGCTTGATGATCGCCTGGGCGCTCGTCGACTTGCCCGAACCGGACTCGCCGACGATGGCCAGGCGCTCGCCCTGCTCCAGGGTCATGTTCACGCCGCGGACGGCCTGTACAAAGCCGCTCTGGGTCTTGAAGCCGACCTGCAGGTCCGTGATCTCGAGCAGCGGGGCGCCCTCGGATCCGGCGCGGCGGCTGGTGGGGTTGGTCAGCGTCTCGCTCATCGGCGGGCCCTCGCCTTCGGGTCGAGCGCGTCGCGCACCACGTCACCGAGGAGCAGGAACGCGAGCACGGTGATGGACAGCGCGGCCGACGGCCAGAAGATCGTCGACGGGTTGGTCCGGATCGACGTCTGCGCGGTGCCGATGTCGAGGCCCCAGCTGAGCGCCGACGGCGGCAGCCCGATCCCGAGGAACGACAGCGTCGCCTCGGCGACGATGAACGTGCCGAGCGACACGGTGGCGACGACGATGACCGGCGCCAGCGCGTTCGGGATGACGTGGCGGACCAGCGTCGTGAAGCGGCTGACGCCCAGGGCGGCGGACGCCATCACGTAGTCGGACTGCTTGGCGCTGAGGACCGCACCGCGCATGATGCGGGCGATCTGCGGCCACGCGAACGCGGCGAGCACGAGCGCGACGGTGATCGCGTTCCGGGCGGGGATCACCGACATGATCACGATCGCGCCGAGGATGGTCGGGATCGAGAAGAAGATGTCCGCGATGCGGGACACGATGGTGTCGAGCCAGCCGCCGTAGAAGCCGGCCAGCGCACCGATCACGATGCCGACGATCGACACCAGGACCGTCGCCACGAGGCCCACGATGAGCGAGTTCTGGGCGCCCCAGATCACGCGTGCGTAGACGTCGTAGCCCTGGCGGGTGTAGCCGAGGGGGTGCCCGGCGCGCGGGCCCTCGTCGCTGAAGTCGAGGTTCGAGGCCCGCGGGTCGACGTGCGTGAAGAGCCCGGGGAAGATCGCGACGACGACGATCAGCAGGATGAGGACCGAGGAGACCCAGAACGTCGGACGACTCCGCATGGACTCCCACGCGTCGGTCCACAGGGAACGGGTCTTCTCGTCCATGTTGACCTGGTCGACCGCCTGGAGCGGCGTCTCCTCGATCGGCGCGACGTAGTGCGTCGCCGAACGGGATGCGGGGTTACTTGGCATAGCGGATCCTCGGGTCCAGGACGGCGTAGAGCAGGTCGACCAGGAGGTTGGCGAGCATGAAGATGATGACCATCACGGCGACGAACGACACGACCGTGGGGCCTTCGCCGAGCTTGACGGCACGGAAGACCGTGCCGCCGACGCCGTTGATGTTGAAGATGCCCTCGGTGACGACGGCACCGACCATCAGGTTGCCGATGTCGACACCCAGGTAGGTCACCACGGGGATGAGCGAGTTGCGGAAGATGTGCACCCCGACGACGCGACGGCGCGGCAGGCCCTTCGCGGTGGCGGTCCGCACGAAGTCGGCGTTCATGTTCTCGGCGACGCTCGCGCGGGTGAGCCGCACGATGTAGGCGAAGGACACCGATGCGAGCACGATCGCCGGCAGGACGAGTTCGCTCCAGGGCGCCTCACCCGAGACGGTCACGCGGAACAACCCGAGCTGGATGCCGAACACGTACTGCAGGACGAACCCGACCACGAAGGTCGGCACCGAGATGAGCAGCAGCGAGACGACGAGCGCGGTGGCGTCGAACAGCTTGCCCTTGCGCAGACCCGCGATGACGCCGACGACGATGCCGGCGACGGCCTCGAACACGAGCGCCAGAAGAGCCAGACGTGCGGTGATCGGGAAGGCCTGGGCGAGCTGCGAGCTGACCGGCTGACCCGAGTAGGTCAGGCCGAGGTCGCCGCGGAACACGCCGCCGATCCACAGCAGGTACTGCACGAGGAACGGCTTGTCGAGGTTGTACTGCTGCCGGAGCGTCTCGATGACCTGCGGCGAGGGCTGCCGGTCGCCGAAGAGCGCGGCGATCGGGTCGCCGGGCAGCGAGAAGACCATGAAGTAGATGAGGAACGTGGCCCCGAAGAACACGGGGATGAGTTGCAGGAGGCGCTTGCCGAGGTACCAGAGCATCAGATCACTGCCCGGTCCGGAGCGATGTCGATCAGGTTCATTGTGGTGAGGGGTGGACGGTCCGAGGGTCGGCACGGATGTCCGGTGCGGGAGGGCGCCCGCGGTGTGGGGAGGGTGTTGCCGCCGCGGTACGGGGGTTCGGGGACCGAAGTGGTCCCCGAACCCCCGTCCGGTGGTCGCGGAGCAGGATACCTGCCCGCGGAGTGGTCTCTACGAGACCAGGGTCAGTTCTTGACCTCGATGTCGTAGTACAGCGGCACCGAGTTCCAGCCGAACTCGACGTTCGACACGTTGTCCGCGTTCCAGACGCCGGTCACGTTGGAGTACCAGAGCGGGATCTCGGGCAGGTCCTCGAACAGCAGCTCCTGGGCCTGGTCGAAGATCTTGTTGCCCTCTTCGACGGTCGCAGCCGAACGGCCCTCGGCGAGGAGGTCGTTGTACTCCTTGGAGTCGTAGCGCGAGTAGTTGTTCGACGAGCCCTCACCCATGGTCGGGCCGAGGAAGTTGTACAGCGACGGGTAGTCGGCCTGCCAACCGGTGCGGCTGCCGCCCGTGAGCTTGTCGTTCGTCTGCAGGTCCAGGGCTTCCTGGAACGTGGGGATCGCGTTGCCCTCGGCCTTGATGCCGAGCGTGTTCGAGATCGAGTTCGTGACCGCGGTCACCCAGGCCTCGTGGCCACCATCGGCGTTGTACGTGATGGTGAGGGTGTCGTCGTACTTCGAGATCTCGTCGGCCTCGGCCCAGAGCTTCTTGGCCTCGGACTCGTTGTACTCGAGCACGTCGGCGCCGTCGAGGTCGTCACTCCAGCCGTCGATCACCGGGGAGGTGAAGTCCTTGGCCGGGGTGCGGGTGCCGTCGAAGATCTTGTCGGTGATCTGCTCGCGGTTGATCGCCATCGAGACCGCCTCGCGACGGAGCTTGCCCTCTTCACCCTTCCAGTGGTCGAGGTAGTAGGGCAGGTAGATGGCCTGGAAGATCGCGGCCGGCTGGTTGACGTTCGAGTCCGGGAAGTCGGACTTGTACGTCGCGAAGGCTGCGTCCGGCACGGCGTCGAGGACGTCGAGGTTGCCGCCCTGGGCGTCGGAGTACGCGGTGTCCTGCGAGGCGTAGAACGTGATCGTCAGACCACCGTTCTTCGGCTTGCGCTTGCCGACGTAGTCCTCGTTGGTGACGAGCTTGATGGACTGGTTGTGGGTCCAGGCGTCCGCACCGTCGAGCTTGTACGGGCCGTTGCCGATCGGGTTCTCGCCGAACGCCTTGGTGTCGTCGTAGAACGACGAGGGCAGCGGCACGAAGGCCGAGTAGCCGAGCGACAGCGGGAAGTCGGACTGCGCCGACTTCAGCGTCACGGTGAACTCGTCGTCGTCGACGACCTTGAGGCCGGTCAGCTTCGAGTCCTTCTCGGCGTTGTAGCCCTCGATGTTCTCGAAGAAGTACGACGCGCCCTGCGCGTTCGACTTCTGCGCAGCCCAGTCCCACGCCTTCGTGAAGGACTCGGCGGTGACCTTCTCGCCGTCGGTGAAGGTGTAGTTCGTGTTGAGCGTGATGTCGAACGTCTTCGAGTCGTCGGTCTCGATGCTCTTCGCGACCTCGTTGACGGGCTTGCCGTCGGCGTCGTACGAGACGAGCCCTTCGAAGAGCGAGTCGATGATCTTGCCGCCACCGGTCTCGGTGGTGTTCGACGGGATCAGCGGGTTCTGCGGCTCGCTGCCGTTCGTGGTGACGATGCCGGACGCGTTGGACGAACCGGAGCCACCCCCACTGTTGTTGCTGGAGCAGGCGGTCAGGGCGAGTGCTGTGGCCCCGAGCACGGCGAGGGCTGCGAGCCCGGCGCGCTTCTTGATCAAGGTTCCTCCTGGTGCATGGGACGCACAGGGCACAGCGGTGTCGCCCTGCGCGTTTGACATCTGCACTGTAGGCAAGGTGAACAGCGCCATCCAAACCCTGGGGCGAACGGTTACAAGCCGGTAACCAACTTGCACGATCGTTGCGAGAAGATGCAAGATTCGCGCGCGGGTGCGCAACACCTGCCTGTTTGTTGCAGCCGCATGAAAGGCGTTGCACTCCGACACACTTCTGTGCAAGTCGCGCAGCCTGACTCGCGTCGTCCTCGTCGGGCTCCCCGGACGCAGGCGTGCCCCGCCCGGCGGACCGGACGGGGCACGTCGCGCGGAGCCCGAGGGCACCGCGGGAGCGTCAGGCGAACGCCTCGATCGGCGGGCAGGCGCACACCAGGTTGCGGTCGCCGTAGGCCTGGTCGATGCGGCGCACCGGCGGCCAGTACTTGCGGCCGCTGATCCCCGGCAGCGGGTAGACGGCCTGCTCGCGGGTGTAGGCGTGCGCCCACTCGCCCGAGATCACCGACGAGGCCGTGTGCGGCGCGTGCACGAGCGGGTTGTCGTCCGCGGGCCACTCCCCACGCTCGACCGCTGCGGCCTCGGCCCGGATCGCGAGCATGGCGTCGACGAAGCGGTCGAGCTCGGTCAGGTCCTCGCTCTCGGTCGGTTCGACCATGAGCGTGCCGGCGACGGGGAACGACATCGTCGGGGCGTGGAACCCGTAGTCGACCAGGCGCTTCGCGACGTCGTCCACGGTGATGCCCGTGGTGTCGCGCAGCGGTCGGAGGTCGAGGATGCACTCGTGCGCCACGAATCCGTCCTCGCCCGTGTAGAGCACCGGGAACGCGTCGCGCAGGCGTGCCGCGATGTAGTTCGCCCCGAGGACGGCTGCCTCGGTCGCGCGGGTGAGCCCGTCGAGCCCCATCATCCGGACGTAGGTCCACGTGATCGGCAGGATGCTCGGGCTGCCGTAGGGCGCCGCGCTGACCGGACCGCCGGCGTGTGCCAGGCGGCCGTCGGCGTCGGCGGCGGTCGCTCCCGTGCGCCGGTCGGCCTGCTGGGCGAACGGGTGGCCCGGCAGGAAGGGCGCGAGGTGCGCCTTCGCCGCGACGGGGCCGACACCGGGGCCGCCACCGCCGTGCGGGATGCAGAACGTCTTGTGCAGGTTGAGGTGCGAGACGTCGCCGCCGAAGTCGCCGAACCGTGCGTGCCCGAGCAACGCGTTGAGGTTCGCCCCGTCGACGTAGACCTGGCCGCCGGCGTCGTGCACGGCGTCGCAGACCTCGCGGATGTCGTGCTCGTACACGCCGTGGGTGGACGGGTACGTGATCATCAGGGCTGCGAGCTGCGCACCGTGCTGCACGGTCTTCGCGCGGAGGTCCTGCAGGTCGACGTTGCCGTCCTCGTCACAGGCGACGACGACGACCTTCATGCCGGCGAGCACGGCCGACGCGGCGTTCGTGCCGTGGGCGCTCGACGGGATGAGGCAGACGGTGCGGTCGGTGTCGCCGTTCGCCAGGTGGTAGCCGCGGATGGCGAGGAGGCCGGCGAGCTCACCCTGGCTGCCGGCGTTCGGCTGCAGCGACACGGTGTCGTACCCGGTGACCTCGGCGAGCCACGACTCGAGGTCGCCGATCATGTCGAGGTACCCCTCGACGTCCTCGCGCGGTGCGAACGGGTGGATGTTCGCGAACTCCGGCCATGTCACGGCGGCCATCTCGGTCGCCGCGTTGAGCTTCATCGTGCAGCTGCCGAGCGGGATCATCCCGCGGTCGAGCGCGTAGTCCTTGTCGGACAGGTGCTTGAGGTACCGCATCATGCGGGTCTCGCTGCGGTGCGCGCTGAACACGGGGTGCGTCAGGTAGTCGCTCTCGCGCTGCAGCCCGGCCGGGAGGCCCGTGGCCGCGTCACGCACGGCGGACTCGGTCGCCGGGACGGTCACGTCCGACGCCCCGAACACACCGGCGAGCGCCGCGACGTCGTCGGGCGTGGTCGTCTCGTCGACGGACACCTGGAACGTGTCGGCGTCCACCACGTGCAGCAGGTAGCCGGCACGCTGGGCGTCGGCGACGATGGCCTCGGCGCGGCCGTCGGCACGCATGGTCAGCGTGTCGAAGAAGGCGTCGTGCACGACCTGCACGCCGGCGTCACGGGCGACCGCGGCGAGCGCCGACGTCGTGCGGGCGACGCGGTGCGCGATGAAGCGCAGCCCCTCGGGCCCGTGGTAGACCGCGTACATCGAGGCCATGACGGCGAGCAGGACCTGCGCGGTGCAGATGTTGCTCGTCGCCTTCTCGCGGCGGATGTGCTGCTCGCGGGTCTGCAGGCTGAGGCGGTAGGCCATCTGCCCGTCGGCGTCGAAGGACACCCCGACCAGGCGGCCGGGCAGCTGGCGCTCGAGTCCGGCGCGGACGGCCAGGTACCCGGCGTGCGGGCCGCCGAAGCCGAGCGGGACACCGAAGCGCTGGCTCGTGCCGACGGCGACGTCGGCCCCGAGGTCGCCCGGGCTGGCGAGGAGCGTCATCGCGAGCAGGTCGGCCGCGACGACGGCGATGCCACCGCCGGCGTGCACCCGCTCGATCACGGAGGACGGGTCGACGACGCGCCCCGAGGCCCCGGGGTACTGCACGATGACGCCGAAGGCACCGTCGAGCTGCTCGTCGCTCGGCCCCCCGACGGCGTCGAACGTCCGGAGCTCGATGCCCACGGCGTCGGCACGGTGGTCGAGCAGCGCCCGGGTCTGCGGCAGCAGGTCGGTGTCGACCAGGAACGCGTCACCCTTGACCTTGGACGCGCGGCGGGCGAGGAGCATGCCCTCGACCACGGCGGTGCCCTCGTCGAGCATCGAGGCGCCGGCGGTGGCCATACCGGTCAGGTCGGACACCATCGTCTGGAAGTTGATGAGCGCCTCGAGCCGACCCTGCGAGATCTCCGGCTGGTAGGGCGTGTACGCCGTGTACCAGCTCGGGTTCTCGAGCACGTTGCGCTGGATCACCGCGGGGGTGTGGGTGCCGTGGTACCCGAGGCCGATCATGGCGCGACGGACCGTGTTGCGGCCGGCCTTCGCGCGGAGCTCGGCGAGTGCCTCGGTCTCGCCGACGGCGGCGGGGATCACCGAGTCGGAGACGGGGCCGACGTGGATCGACTCCGGGATCGCGGCACGGACGAGCGCGTCGAGCGACGGCTGCCCCACCGCGTCGAGCATCGTCTGCTGGTCGGCCGGGGTGGTGCCGATGTGGCGGTCGGCGAACGACGTCTGCAGGTTCTCGGACGCGGTCATGCGATGGACGCCCGGTACGCGTCGTGGTCCATCAGGTCCTCGGGGAACGAGGTGCCCTCGACCTTGATCTTCACGAGCCAACCGGCGCCGAACGGGTCCTGGTTGACGGTGTCGGGGGCGTCGACGACGGCGTCGTTGATCGCGACGACCTCGCCCTCGATCGGGGCGAACAGCTCGCCGACGCTCTTGGTCGACTCGATCTCGCCGATCTGCGTGCCGGCGGTGGTGGCCGTGCCGACGGCCGGGAGCTCGACGTAGACGACGTCACCGAGTTGTTCGGCCGCGTGGTCGGTGATGCCGACGGTGACGGTGTCGCCCTCGACGAGGAGCCACTCGTGGTCGGCGGTGTACTGGAGTGCGGTCTGGTCGGTCACGAGCTCAGCCTTTCGGAGTGCGGCGGTAGAAGGGGAACGCGGTGACCGTGCTGGGGATGGCCGTTCCGCGGACGTCGATGTGGAGGAGCTGCCCCGCTTCGGCGACCGGCGGGTCGACGAAGGCCATGGCCACGGGGTGCCCGAGCGTCGGGGAGAGCGCGCCCGAGGTCACGGTCCCGACGACCTCTCCCTCGTGCACGACGTCGTAGCCGGCACGCGGCGCGCGACGGCCCTCGGTGACGAGGCCGACGAGCACGCGGGCGCCCTCGGCCGGCGAGACGCCGGCTGCACCGACGAAGTCGCCCTCGGCCGCGACGACCCGGCCGAGGCCGGCCTGGGCCGGACGCACGTCGGTGTCGAGCTCGTGTCCGTACAGGGGCATGCCGGCCTCGAGCCGCAGGGTGTCGCGGGCCGCGAGTCCGGCCGGCACGACGCCGCGGTCGGCACCGGTCTCGAGCAGGGCGTCCCAGAGGGCCGGCGCGGTGTCGGGGTGGCAGTAGAGCTCGAAGCCGTCCTCGCCGGTGTAGCCGGTCCGGGCGATCAGCACGTCAGCCCCGTCGAACAGGGCGTGCAGCACGCGGTAGTAGCGGAGCTCGTCGAGGGGGCTCTCGGGCTGCAGACGGTCGGCGACGACGAGGGCGTCGAGGGTGCCGGCGGCGGCGGGGCCCTGGATCGCGACGAGCGCCGTGGTGTCGGAGTCGTCGGAGACCTCGACGTCGAACCCGGCGGACCGTGCGGTCAGGGCGTCGACCGCGACGTCACGGTTCGAGGCGTTGGCGACCACCAGGAAGACGTCCTGGTCGGTGCGGTAGACGACGAGGTCGTCGAGGATCCCGCCGTCCTCGGCGAGCAGCAGGGAGTACTTGGCCCGGCCGACGGTCATGGCACCGAAGGACCCAGCGAGCGCGTGGTCGAGGAAGGCGACGGCGTCGGGGCCGGTCACCCCGACCTCGGCCATGTGCGACAGGTCGAAAACACCGGCGGCCTGACGGACCGCGTGGTGCTCGGCGAGGTCGGACGAGTAGCGCACGGGCATGCGGTACCCGGCGAAGTCGGTGAAGGTCGCGCCGGCGGCCTCGTGCACGGCTTCGAGCGGTGAGGACCGCAGTGGGGACGGACTCATGGCGGAGTTCTCCTGGCGTCGGCAGGGCCCGGCGACCATCGCCGGGTGGAACTCCCCCTCTGTCATGGGCCTGAGAGTTTCACCGCGGCCCGTGAGGTCCGGCGGCTTTCACCGTGGGCGAGACGACCGAGCGTCTGCTTTTCAGAGTGGCCTGTCCGCTGCGGTGTGGGACCTGAGAGATTGACGGGGGGATTGCTCCTTCGGTGCCGTGCGCGTGCCGGGGGCACGGTGTACCCGAGGGCACGACGTACCCGGGGGCACGATGCACGGCGTCTCCCGCGACGGATGAGCGGCCGGTGTTCAGTTGTCCGCGCACGAGCATAGCGAGGCCGCGTTACGGGCGTGTGTCGGCCGCTGGCGTTCGACATCTCGTAGAATGCGGGGATGGCCGGACAACGATCGCGTCCCAGGGGACAGCTCGAGCAGGCGGTGCTCGACGCGCTGCGGTCCGCCGACGGTGGGCGCACCGCGCGGCAGGTGCTCGACGCGTTCCCCGAACCCCGCCCCGCGGTCACGACCGTGCTCACCGTGCTCGACCGTCTGCGCCGCAAGGGCCAGGTCGAACGGGAGCAGCACGACGACGCCCCGCTGACGTTCCGTGCGGTGCACAGCCGCGACGAGCAGACGGCCTCGCTCATGTCGAGCGCGTTGGCCGCCTCGGCCGACCGTGAGGCCGCACTGTTGCAGTTCACCGGCTCGCTCGCCTCGGACGACCTCGAGGCCCTGCGCCGCGCGCTCGACGCCCGCGGCCGTTCCTGACCGGAGCCCGCCCGTGGTCGTCGCCGGCATCGCGCTCATCGCCCTCGCACTCGCGGTGGTGGTGTTCGCGCCCCGGGTCCTGACCCGGTCCGCCTGGACGATCGACCTGCCCCGGACCGCGCTGGTGTGCTGGTCGGTCGCCGTCCTGCTCGGCGTCGTGGGCTTCGTCGTGGGCATCGCGCTCGTCGTGCTGGCGGACCGGCCGGTCACCGAGGTCTTCGGCGGCGACGGCTCCCCCACGCACGGCTTCAACGTCGGCGTCGCGGTGCTCGCGGTCGTCGCGTTCGTCGTCGCCGTCCGGGTGCGTCCCGGTCCGGAGCACGAGGCCGTCCGACAGGCCATGCGCAACGGCGTCGCGCCGCACCGCGAGATCGACGGCACGCCGGTCGCCGTGGTCGAGGCGGACCACGCCCTGGCGTGCGCCGTGCCCGGTCGCAGCGGCGGCGTCCTCGTGAGCACCGGCCTGGCGGACCGGTTGCGCACCGACGAACTGGAGGCCGTGGTCGCCCACGAACGCGCCCACCTGACCCAGCACCACGCGGCTGCGGTCGCGGTCGCCGAATCGATCGAGCGTGCGGTCCCGTGGGTGCCCGGGGCGCGGGCGATGGCACGCTCGACGCGCGTGCTCGTGGAGTTCGCGGCCGACGACGCGGCCGCGCGCCGCGTCGGGCGCGACGCCCTGCGCCGGGCCGTCCTGGTGGCGGACGGGAGCAGCGCGCTCGGGGCGATCCGCGCCTCCCGGCTGTCCTGACGACCCAGCTGTCGGTGGCGAGGCATAGGGTGTCAGGCACCGTGAAGCCACTGACCGAAGCCGACATCCGATCGTCGTTCGTGAACGCGACGCCCGACGAACTCGAGCAGCTGCCGATCCCCGGCCTGCACGAGACGCTCTGGGACGACCGCGAGTTCCTGGGTTGGCGCGACCCGCAGGCCGCCCGCCGGGGCTACATCGTGTCCTGGATCGACGAACGCCCCGTGGGCATCGTCGTCCGCTCCGCCGGGGGCTCCCTGCGCCCGGGGATCGCCGCGATGTGCTCGTTCTGCCACTCCCCGCAGCCCGCCACACAGGTCCGCCTGTTCTCGGCCGCCCGCGCTGGCGAGTCCGGACGCAACGGCAACACCATCGGGTCGTACATCTGCGAGGACCTCGGGTGCCCGATGCTCATCCGCACCGCGCCGCCGCACCTCAACCCGCCCGCGACCATCGCCATGCGTGGCGCTGCTCTGCTGCAGCGCGTGCAGAACTTCACCGCGGACATCATGAAGACGGCGTGAGCCGCTTCGGCACCGCCCGCTGGGCCGTGGTCGAGGAACTCGGCGACGGCCGGTGGCGACTCACGCTGCGGGACGAAGCCGACGACGAACTCGGGGCGTTCGGCCTGGGTGTCGAGGGGCCGTGGGACCCGGACGTCGAACCCCACGTGGGGTTCGTGCTCGTGCAGCTCGGGTTGACGCTGCGCGGGGCTCGGCCGTGGCACGTCGACGAGCTCGGTGACCACCGGGCGCCGGTGCTGGCGCTGGGCTGAGCGGCGGTCAGTCCGCCGTCGGTCAGTCCGCCGCCACGAAGTTCTGCAGGATGGCGCGGTCGTCGTCCGCCCGCATCGCCCACGACAGCTCGCTGCGGTGGTCGCTGCCCTCGAGCGGCAGGAGCGCGACGGTGTCCGGTGCTGCCAACGCCGCGCTCACCGGCACGACCGTGACCCCCAGGCCGACGCCGACCAGGTGCAGCACCGTCGCCCAGGTCGTGGCCTCCTGCACGATCACCGGACGACGACCACCCGCCGTGACCGGAGCGAGGTTCCGCTCCGTCGCGAGCGCCCCCGCGACCGCCGGGAAGAACACGAAGGGCTCGTCGACCAGCTCGGTACCGCGGATGCTCGGCCGTCCGGCGAACCGGTGACCGCGCGGGACGGCGGCGACGAACGCCTCGGAGCGGAACGGCAGCAACCGGACGGCGGGGTCCGGGTCGGGGTCGCGCACGACGGCCAGGTCGAGCTCGCCGCGGACGATCCGGGCGAGCAGCGTCGACGAGTAGCCCTCGGTCAGCTCCACCCGGACCAACGGGTACCGATCGCGGAACGCCTGGACACGCTCGATCGGGCCGAGGGGCAGGGCGGAGACCACGAATCCCACGTCGAGCCGGCCGACCTCACCGCGCCCGACGCGGACGGTCTCGTCGAGGTCGCGCCGCACCTGACCCAGCAGCGACCGCGCCCGCCCCTGCAGCACCCGACCGGCGGCCGTCAGAGCGACGCTGCGGCTGGTCCGGACGAACAGGTCGACACCGAGTGCCCGCTCGGTGCGCTTGATCTGCTGCGACAGCGCCGGTTGCGCGATCCGGAGCCGCTCGGCCGCCCGACCGAAGTGCAGTTCGTCGGCGACGGTGAGGAACGCTCGGAGCTGGCGCAGGTCGACGTCCGGGTCCCGATCCATGCACGCAGCCTATCGATCCACCCGAACGAGTATTGGACGTGACCTCATCCTGCTCCGAGGATGGAGCCATGCCCGAAGCGACCACGACCACGACCACGACCGTCACCATCGCCGACCTCGCCTCCCCCGCGGACGCCGAGGCCTTCCGCACCCTCAACGAGGCGTGGATCACCCGGTACTTCACCCTCGAGGACGAGGACCGCGTGTTCCTCGGCGACCCGGTCGGCCGCGTCGTGGACCGCGGCGGCGCCGTCCTGGTCGCCCGGCTCGACGACCAGGTAATCGGGTGCATCGGCGTCGTGCCGACGATGCCCGGCGTGTTCGAGCTCGTGAAGATGGCGGTCTCCCCCGACCACCAGGGACACGGCACCGGGCGGAAGCTCATCACCGCGGCACTGGACCGGGCACGAGCGCTCGGTGCGCACCGGATAGACCTGGAGAGCAACGCGCAGCTCACGAGCGCCGTGCACCTGTACGAGGCGTTCGGGTTCCGGCACCTGCGCGAGGACGAGCTCGTCCCGAGTCCTTACGTGCGCGCCGACGTGCACATGACGCTCGACCTGCGCTGACGGCAGCCCCCTGCCCGAGTGAGCAGAAGACGACGGGTCCGAGCCAGCGACCCGGCGTCTTCTGCTCGCTCGACGGCCGCGCTCACGCGACGCGCCAGACCAGCCCCTCCTGCGCACTCGACGGGTACGCCGAGGCGATCCGGAACACGGCCTCGCGCAGGGTCTCCGGCGAGCACGCCAGGTTGAGCCGCACGAAACCACGTCCCTGGGCCCCGAACCCGAGCCCGGAGTTGAGCGCCACGTAGGCGTTCTCACGCAGTGGCACGGCCGGGTCGTCCCCGAGCCCGATCCCCCGGAAGTCCAGCCACGCCAGGTACCCGGCGCGTGGCCGCGTGTAGACGACGCCGGGCAGGTGTTCGGCGAGCAGCTTCGCGAGCAGCCGGTCGTTCGCCACGATCCGAGCGACCACGTCGTCGAGCCAGTCCGTCGCCAGCGTGAAGGCCGCCAGGTTCGCGTGCAGCCCGAGGATGCTCGTGCGGCAGGCGACCTCCTCCCACAGGGTGTCGAGGAGTGCGGCGGTCCGGGCATCCCCGGCAACGATGACCGAGCACTTCACCCCGGCCAGGTTCCACCCCTTGCTCGCACTCGTCACGCACACGCTCCGTGCCCCGAGCGGCTCGGCGACCATCGCGAAGGGGGTGAACTGCACACCGGGGTGCGTGAGCGGCGCGTGGATCTCGTCGCTGATGACCAGGACGTCGTACCTCGCCGCGAGTTCGGCCAGCGCCACGAGTTCGGCCCGGTCGTGCACGAGGCCGACGGGGTTGTGCGGGTTGCAGAGCAGGAAGACCCCGACCCCGCCGGCGAAGGCCCGCTCGAGTCCCTCGAGGTCGAGTCGGTACCGTCCCCACTGCTCGAGCAGCGGGACCTCCTCCACCTGACATCGGGCTTCCTCGACGAGCTCGAAGAACGGCGGGTACACCGGCGGCGTGATCGCCACACGACCGCTGTCCGGCAACGCGAGCCGCAGCGACTCGACGATCCCCACACTGACGTCGGTGGCCAGGTGGATCCGCGACGGGTCGACCTGCCACCCCCAGCGGTCGAGGGCGAACTGCGCGAACGCCGGAGCGAGCGGGCCGGGGCCGTCCAGGTAGCCGAGGTCCGACTGCGCGACCCGTTCGATCAGCGCCTGCCGGATCGCCGGCGCGACGTCGTGGTCCATCTCGGCGACGAACAGGGGCAGCACGTCGGGCGCGTACCGCGTCCACTTGATGCTCGTCCGGACCCCGCGGAGCGTGCCGACCGGATCCTGCTCGTCGCTCGCCATGCGTCCCAGCATGCATCCGCCAGGAGGCCCGGCGCGACTCCCGACGTCATCCTGCGTCGTCTTCGACACGCGTCGCGGCCGGGGGCCGCCCCGTCGGCCTACTGTCGGCCGCATGAGCACGAACACCGCCGACAAGGCGACCACCCTCAAGCAGCTGCACGAAGCCCCCGAGATCCTGCGCGTCGTCAACGTGTGGGACGCGATCAGCGCCAAGGTCGTCAGCGACCTGCCCGAGACGAAGGCGATCGCGACCGCCGGCCACTCGATCGCCGCGTCGTACGGGTACGAGGACGGCGGCATGCCCCTCGACCTCGCCCTGTCCGGAGCCGCGATCGTCGCCGCCGCGACCGACCTGCCCGTCACCGCCGACCTGGACGACGGGTACGAGGACCCGGCCGAGACCATCCGCCGCGCGATCGGTGCCGGCATCGTCGGCGCGAACGTCGAGGATCGCCTGCGCCCCTTCGACGAGGCCGTCGCCCGGGTCGCCGCGATCACCGCCGCCGCCCGGGCCGAGGGCGTCGACTTCCAACTGAACGCCCGCACCGACGCGATCGCCCGCGGCGGCGACCGTCCGATCGACGAGAGCATCGAGGACGCCATCGCCCGCGGCAAGGCGTTCCTGGACAACGGCGCAGCGCTCGTCTTCGTGCCCGGCGCGATCGAGCGGTCCGTCGTCGAGCGCCTCGTCGACGGGCTCGGCCGGGGCAAGCTGTCCGTCATCGGCCTGCCGGGTGCGCTGCCTGCCGCCGAGTACGAGGCGCTCGGCGTCGCCCGCATCTCGTACGGTCCCCTCACGCAGCGCGTCGCGCTGCGCGCGCTCCGCGACCTGGCGACCGATCTGTACGCCGACGGCGTCGTGCCGGAGGACACCCCGACCCTGAACTGAGCCGCCTGGCGGACTGGAGGCGCGACACCAGCTGGTGCCGCGCCTCCAGTCAGGTCGTGGTCGCGCCTGCACGGGGTCGGTACTGTCATCCCATGTCGCTCGACGTCGACGCCCTCCTCACCCCGCCCTCCCCCGTCGCCGCGCGGGCACTCGAGGTCCTGCGCACCTGGTCGTCACCGCCCCTGGTGCACCACTGCCTGCGGTCCTGGGCGTGGGCCGTCCTGCTCGCACCGACGATCGACCTCGAACCCGACCCCGAGCTGCTCTTCGTCGCGGCGATGCTCCACGATCTCGGCGTCACGCCCGCGTTCGACGCCCACCAGGTCCCCTTCGAGGACGCCGGCGGCGCGGTCGGAGCCGTCTTCGCGATCGGTGCAGGGTGGGACCCGGTCCGCGCGCGCCGGGTGGGCGAGGTCATCGAGCGGCACATGTGGACCTCGGTCGACCCGGCCGTCGACCCCGAGGGGCACCTGCTCGAGGTCGCCACGTCCCTCGACGTCTCAGGCGCCGGGTTCTCCCGCTGGCAGGCGGCCGACCTGCGCGCGGTCACCGCCGCCCTGCCGCGCGACGGGTTCTCCGCCTCGTTCGACCGGCTCATCCACCAGCAGGCCGGGCGGAAGCCGGGGTCCGCGGCCGCTCGACTCGACGGCTCCGGGAACGTGACTGCCGGTGGCGCCCGGTGGGACGCGTTCCTCGCATCCTGAAGCCGTCACCCGGTTCCCTGGACTTCTCGACAGCGGGCACGTATAGTGTGTCTTTGGTGCACTGCAGCGAACCCATCTGACTCGCGCACACCACCCTCTCGACACCGACTCACCCGAGTCGCATTCCACTCGAGACACCGCTCGATCCGAACGGACGAGCTGCACGTCGAAGCTCGACGTGTGCGCCCCGCACTCGATGCGTCGCGCCGGACTGAGACGTCCGCCGACACCGAGTCGCCCTGGCGCCGAACGACCAGGAAGTACAGCACCATGACCAGCAACGAACGCATCACCGTGTTCGGGACCGCACTCGCGGCCCCGACGATCACCCCCGACCGCATCGCCGAATTCCCCGTGCGCGACGACCGCTCGCAGCGCGAGTACCTCGTCCGCATCGCGGCCGACGACCTGTCCGTCTTCGTCACGCGGGGCACGCGCCTCGACGCCGTCGGCGAGGCCGGCTGGACCGTGCCGGGCCGCTCCTGGGCGGGCGAGGCCAGCCGCACCCTGCTGCAGGCGCAGTCCGTCCGCGCGGGCGAGCTGGCCCTCGCGGCCTAGGTTCCGCCAGTACGAACGCGAAGCGCCGTCGAGCACCTGCTCGGCGGCGCTTCGTGGTGTTCGAGGGAAGCGTGCCTCAGTCAATGAACGGACGAAAAGCACGTTGTACTCGCAACCCTGAGCCCTCCCACGCCCCACACGCGTGCCCGTCCGCCCACGAACGGAAGGCCGCTCGCAAACCCGCTACTAGCCGGATCCACCTAGCTGGAGAGACATAACGTCAACGCATTGTCGGGACACCCCTGATCTGCCGTCTGCCAGTGCTCCCTATATCGACCTGACACTAGCCGGCAACCTCTGCGCGATTAGAGCGCCGCCATACTACGTACTCCTCGAGCAGGCGACGATAGGAAGGACTATCCAGGTCGACCTGAAGAATAGCTGTCGTCGGGAACGAGAAAGTGAGCGTGTACGACTCTCCGCGCCGCCCGAGGACTCCTGTCTCTTCGAAGAAACGGAAGACTTCAGCCGATACGCGACGCTTCTTCAGAATGACGTCAAAAGCAGCAGCAGGATAGGATAGGGAACCTGCAACCATTGACGCACGCGCAAACCAAGACACCAGACGCCGCACCTCGATACCCGCGCCCGTGAGATCACGTCCAGTCACTTCCGAAATCGGGTTTCCCCGGACGACATGAGGAGACCATGGATGTCCCGCATTGGAAGTCTCGAGTTCAATCAGAGACTGCGCTTTGACGATCAAGCGCTGAGTCGCTCCCTGTATTCTCGAAGCACGGACACGGACCACGGTCGAAGGGGAATAGGCAAGCCGCACCTCTACTGCCTCCGAAACGAACGCGGCACAACTAATTAGCGCGTCCGGACCGAGCACAAAGTCTAAGGCTCCTGCTCCTAAAACAATTCGACGTTCTGGCGAATCAACAACAACGCGCGCTAGACTTCGATGGAACTCGAGGTCGCCTTCGCCATCCTCACCCACGAACACAAGCCAAGCAGAAGCCGAATGCATACGACCAGTTCGGTCAAGTGACGCTCGGATAACAGAGCCTTCGTTCTCGTCACCTTCCCACTCTTCCGAGATGCGAAGGATCGCTTCCGCGTCGAGATTCACCGCCGAAGCGTGAGAATCCGCTACGAGGCCGAGCGCCGCGAGCGGCAGGAGATCCTCGACTCCATACATGGTGAAGATAAATCGCGAGAGCATGAGCGAGGGATTGACCGTCGGAGAACGCCAGTAGTCGTTGACTCGAGTGACGGCATCGCTATCGCCCCAACCGAGCATCGACGCGATTGCGAAATCCCTGAAAGCAGCATTCGCGAAGCCATCGAGCGGGTTCGCACCGGATGATAGAGGCTTATGCTTCCGGAGCGGGTGCTCAACGAACCACCGACGCAGTTGCTCTTCGAGATCGTTGAGCCAGTCGTCGTTCTCGGTGTCGGGAAGTTCTGGCAAGAAGGTCTCGGGTTCGTCGGTTAGCAGGTACTCGAGCTGCGCACGTCGGTCATAGACTTCTCGGCCGTACGCTATCTTCCCTTCATCGCCATCACCAAAAGCATCGGCGAATTTGTCCGTCTCCCGATCAAGAATCTCGTTGATTATCTTGATGAGAAGCGTCCACACATGCCCAAAGGACTGCTCCTTATGAAGATCGCTCA
The DNA here is from genome assembly GCF_020297365.1 of Curtobacterium oceanosedimentum. Lineage (GTDB taxonomy): Bacteria > Actinomycetota > Actinomycetes > Actinomycetales > Microbacteriaceae > Curtobacterium. Next base: position 45,166 of record NZ_JAIXIG010000002.1, on the reverse strand, counting down.
TCAGGCGCATCGGGTTGGGCGCATCGTTATAGAATGTGGCCAGTGCATCAAGAACTGGGGAGTACCCCAAAAAGTCATCACTTTGGTCCCACGAACTTGTTTGAAGGGCACTCTTCACATTGTCGAAGAATTCCGTCAAGAACGGATCTAGCTCAGACACGACCTTGAACTTAGTGCTACTCACTTTCGTTCGTACGAACGCGCGAGCTTGGTCTTCACTGAAGAACTTGACCCTCAGCTCAATAACGGAAAGTCCAGCTTCAGAGAGTATTTTCTTCGACTCAGCGATCGTTTCAGGGCGACCGAGGATCACTGCCCCTGTCGTCGCCTCCATCTGCGGATTCGAGCCGAGAAGCTTGGCAAGATTCTCAAGTCCCACCTGGAAGCTGTTCGACCCAACACGCACGAGAGCCTCGTCAGCAGCATCGAGAATCAGGCAGGCTTCACCCGCCCGAAGGCGGTCAGTGAAGGTGCTGAAACCTGAGGCTCCGTAGACGTCCGTGATAGTTCCGGTGAAGAAGTTGGACCCGACGCTGAACCTACTCAAGTCCCAAAGCGGGTTGAATGTTCGAGCACTGAGCTCGGCTGCAAGCCAACTCTTGCCCACCGCCGCGGGCGCGGAAATCAGGATTACCCTGCCACCTCGGAGCGGCGGGTTGTCGTCTGAATAGTCGAAATCGGGAGCAATAAATGCTTGACGTTTCTTCCCGCGGGGGGATATTGCACCCGGTGCCTCCGATTCGTCCACGATATCTGGAAGACCTCGACCAGAGGGAAGTGTCTCACTGAACTCTTGGAAGCTTATCAATTCATCTCACCTTGATTCCTCGGAAAACCCATCCAACCGCGAACCACCCCGCGACTCCAGAAAGCAACGTCCCTCCTAGCGCAAAGCCAGTCGCTATCTCGCCAGGTATGGCGACACCGAGCAGATTCGTGGGCAGTACATTCGTTCCTAGAAAGGACAACCACAACGTAGGCAGAACGAGGGCAGAAACGACACGCGCTAATCGCGTTTCGGCCGCTTGCGCCTTCGAAGCCAACTCTGCCTCCTTCGCCCCCGATAATGCTGCGGCGCGGTGCAAGCGCGAAAGAAGGAATGCAGACTGGCTACCGATTAGGGCGTCGAGGTCGGCAAGCGTTTGGCGTATCGCGGACTCTATCCGAGGAGAGATCGGCCGATAAGCGTACAGAAGTGACAGCAACTGCGAATAGCGATTGCGCGTTGCGATCACACGCAGAAGCGTGATATCCAATCGTTCGTCGCTGCTTTCAGCAACCTGCCCTGACAGTTCTCTGTACAGCGACTGCTGCTCAAGAGCGGCTTGCATCTCCACGATCTGCTCGAGTTCCTCGACGAGTGCCGAGTGGACTGCGGAGAAGTCGACTGAATCGCGGCCGATTCGCAAAGCGATAGAAAATATGGATGTTTCTGACACTGGAACGAGCTCAGCTGGCCAAACAGAAATGGAATCCACTGAGTCAGCTGTGAGGTGCATACCGATGAGGTTCGCACTCTTCGTGAAGCGGACCATGCCCAGCCCAGGCTCCCCGTGATCCGTCTGCAATCCTGGAATTGGAATGTACAACTGGTCAACTTTTTCATCGGTCAGGCCTAGCTCGAGGCGAACCCAATCGAATTCAGCACGTCCCGCGTCGTGATCAGAAGAGCGAGACGCGACCCCACTGCTGCTATTTATGACAATTAGCCCGCCGCTGACGGTACGTGCCAGTTGCTTCAGCGCCAAGTCCGCATGACGGAAGGTCCTTGGAACGTCGCCGCCCACGACTACAAATCTGCTTCCGCGCAAGCTCACAATGCCACGTTACCGGTTGGAGTCCGCGATGGCGAGCCCTTCTCATGAACTCGTCGTGCCGGCTCACGAAACCGGTACTTCACCACTCCGCCGCAGCACGACCACCTAGTTGTTGAAGCGGAACTCCACCACGTCGCCGTCCTGCATGACGTAGTCCTTGCCCTCGATGCGGGCCTTGCCGGCAGCGCGGGCCTCGGCTATGGAACCGGTCTCCACCAGGTCCTCGAACGAGATGACCTCGGCCTTGATGAAGCCCTTCTCGAAGTCGGTGTGGATGACGCCGGCGGCCTGGGGAGCCTTCCACCCCTTGCCGATCGTCCACGCGCGGGCTTCCTTCGGACCGGCCGTCAGGTAGGTCTGCAGCCCGAGGGTGTCGAACCCGATGCGCGCGAGCTGGTCGAGTCCCGACTCGGTCTGGCCGGTCGACTCGAGCAGCTCCGCGGCGTCGGCCGGGTCGAGGTCGATGAGTTCCGACTCGACCTGGGCGTCGAGGAACACCGCCTTCGCCGGGGCGACGAGCGCGGCGAGCTCGGCCTTGCGGGCATTGTCGGTCAGGATCGCCTCGTCGACGTTGAAGACGAAGATGAACGGCTTGGCGGACAGGAGCCCGAGCTCGGCGATCGGCGACAGGTCGATCGAGGTGGCCGACAGCAGCGTGCCCTGCTCGAGTGCGGCACGGGCCTCGCGAGCGGTCTCGAGCACGATCGGCTCGGCCTGCTTCAGCTTGAGCATCTTCTCGTACCGCGGGAGCGCCTTGTCGATGGTCTCCATGTCGGCGAGGATCAGCTCGGTGTTGATGACCTCGAGGTCGTCCTTCGGCGAGACCTTGTTCGCCACGTGCACGACGTCGTCATCGGTGAAGCCGCGGACGACCTGCGCGATGGCGTCGGCCTCGCGGATGTTCGCGAGGAACTTGTTGCCGAGCCCCTCGCCCTCACTCGCGCCCTTGACGATGCCCGCGATGTCGACGAACGACACCGGCGCCGGCACGGTCTTCTCGGAGTGGAAGAGCTCTGCGAGCTCGTCGAGCCGCGAGTCGGGCAGGTTCACCACCCCGACGTTCGGCTCGATCGTCGCGAACGGGTAGTTCGCGGCGAGGACCTGGTTCTTGGTCAGGGCGTTGAACAGGGTCGACTTGCCGACGTTCGGGAGACCGACGATTCCGATGGTGAGAGCCACGGGAGCACAGCCTACCGGCGGCCGCACGCCGGAGCCGACCCGTGCCTCCAGTCCGTCCGTCAGAACAGCGGACGCGACCCGCCCAGCGTGGCCAACCACAGGACCGCGACCAGGAGGCCGTGGGCCGACCCGGTCAGCGCGATCGCGACGGCTGCGCCGGACGCGAGGAGCGCGGTCGCCAGCCCGACCGCCCGTCGGGCGGTGTGCGGCGCTGCGTCGACGGGATCGGCCTGTGCCAGCAGCTCGTCCATGTCCTGCGGTTCCCTCATGTGCCGAGGCTAGTCCGTCGTCGCTGCCGGGCGAAGGGCAGCGATGCGGCGCTCCACGACGTCGAGGACGTCCGCGTGCAGCTGCTGCGACCTCCGCCAGTCCCCCGGGACCTGCAGCGTGTGGTCGGCTCCGGCGACGGTCTGGAGGCGCGCAGCCGTCCCCGACGCCCGTCCCGGCCGCCACAGCCGGTCCTCACCACCCCCGATCGCGTCGTGCGCGTCGGTCGCAGCTGCGAGCGCCGTGGCGACGTCATCGTGGGTGAGGACCGGCGTCAGCCAGACCCCGGGGACCTCGTGGCGGATCGCCCAGGGCAGGGCGAAGCACCCGAACGACTTCGCGACGACCAGGTCGGGCAGACGATCGCCGAGTGCCGAGCCCACCGCGGCCTCGACGAACGACACCGGTTCGGCAGCGGCGGCCTCGTCGACGGACCAGGCAGGAGCGACGACATCGCACCCGCTCGAGACGGCGATCTGGCGCGACCACCACAGCAGTGGTGCCTGCTGCCCGTACCCCGCTCCGGCCAGCACCAGCACGAGCGGGCGATCATCGGCGTCGGTCCCCATCGCCCCACAGTAGGGCCGCAACGCCGAGCGGGCGTTCCGACGATGTCGGCACCGCGTGCGACGATCGAGAGCGTGCCGTTGAACTTCACCGCGATCGACTTCGAGACCGCCAACAGCTCGCCCGCCAGTGCGTGCTCCGTCGGACTCGTGAAGGTCCGCGCCGGACGGGTCGTCGACCGGGCCTCGTGGTTCATCCGCCCGCCGCTCGGCCACGACGCCTTCCTCGAGTGGAACACGCGCATCCACGGGATCGTCGCCGAGGACGTCACGCACGCCAAGACGTGGGAGCAGCAGTACCCCGACCTGGTCGCCTTCGCGGAGGGCGACGTGCTGGTGGCGCACAACGCCCGCTTCGACATGGGGGTCATCGCCGGCGGGTGCTCCGCGACGGGCATCGACCTGGCCGAGCACCACTCGCTGTGCTCCCTGGCCGTTGCCCGAAAGACCTACACGCTCGACTCCTACCGCCTGCCGGTCGCCGCGATGGCCGCCGGGTTCGAGGGCTTTCAGCACCACGACGCCGCTGCCGACGCCGAGGCCTGTGCCGCGATCGTCGTGCACGCCGCCGGGCACCACGGGGTCGAGACGGTCGAGGCGCTCGGGGCGGTCACCCGAGTGACGATCGCGCCGGTACGGGTGCGCGCCGACAAGCCGCGGGCCGCGAACCAGCCGCGGCTGTCCAACCGGCCCATGGTCTTCGCCGACTGACGTCGGCTGGACGAGCAGCCGGGAGGCGCGGTGTCGGTGGGGTCTGCCAAGGTCACGTCATGCAGATCCTCGCCCTGGTCATCGGTCTCCTGATCGGCGTCGCCGTCGGGGCGGTCGTCGCCTGGTCGCTCGCCCGCTCGCGCGCTGGCGTCGACGCCGCCTCGGCCCGTGCGACCGCCGAGGCGCTGCGCGGGCAGCTCGAGGCCGCGCGCCACGACGCCGAGGAGCGCCTCGACGCGCAGGACGCCCAGTACCGCCGGCAGGTCGACTCGCTCGAGCGTCGGTCCGCCGAGCTCGAGCACCTGGTGCAACGGATGCACGGCGTCGACGCCGCCCGGAACCAGAACGAGTCGAAGGTGCTCTCCGCGCTGAGCCCGGTGGCGCAGACCCTCGACGTCATGCGCACGAAGATCGCCGAGCTCGAACAGTCGCGCAGCGAGCAGTACGGCGCGCTGTCCGCCCAGCTGCGCTCGGCCGCCGAGTCCGAGGAACGCCTCCGCGCCACCGCGGACACCCTGGCGAGTGCCCTGTCGTCGAACAGCACGCGCGGGGTCTGGGGCGAGACCCAGCTGCGCAACGTGGTCGAGGCCGCCGGCCTGCTGGAGCGGGTCGACTTCGACGTGCAGTCCTCCGTCACGACCGCCGTCGGCACCGCGCGCCCCGACATGGTCGTGCACCTGCCCGGCGGCAAGACCATCGCCGTCGACGCCAAGGTGCCGTTCAGTGCCTACCTGCAGGCGGCCGAGATCCCCGCGACCGCGACCGGTGCCGAGGGTGCGCGCCGTGACCAGCTCATCGCGCAGCACGTCAAGGCGCTCCGCGCGCACGTCGACGCCCTGGCCGCCCGCGAGTACTGGACCGGGTACGACGCATCCCCCGAGCTCACCGTCGCGTTCATCCCGTCCGAGTCGCTCGTGTCGAGCGCCCTCGCCGCCGACCCCGGTCTGCTCGACCACGCCTTCCGCAAACGCATCGCGCTCGCTTCACCCGTGACCCTGTGGTCGGTGCTCAAGACGGTGGCGTTCTCGTGGCAGCAGGACGTCGTGTCGCAGGAGGCGCACGAGCTCTTCCGGGTCTCCCGTGAGCTGTACGGCCGGCTCTCGACGATGGCCGGGCACGTCGACAAGCTCGGCCGCTCGATCCGCGGTTCGGTGGTCGACTACAACCGGTTCGTGGGGTCGCTCGAACGACAGGTCCTGCCGAGTGCCCGACGGTTGTCGCTGCTCGACGAGTCGAAGGTCATCGCGGACCCGGCGTCCATCGAGGACGAGCCGCGGTTGCTGACGGCGCCGGAGCTCGTCGGCGCGGTCGACGAGGACTGACTGCTCCCTCGTCCTGCCCGCTCCCACCGCCCGAGCCCCGCAACGAGTCGCGCCCCCGTGCGGGCGTCGCGCCCCGGAGTGCGGGGGCGCGACGACTGTCAGGGGGCGCGAAGCGAACTGCGGAAGAACGTCCGGCCTAGAACCACTTCTCCGCACGGTGGTCCGCCTGGATCCGGCGGATCGTGTTCGAGCGCGAGCGGAGCACGAGCGAGTCGGTGTGGATGACACCGCGCGAACGACGGACCCCGTCGACCAGGACGCCGTCGGTGACACCGGTGGCGACGAAGAATGTGTTGTCGCCGGTGACCAGGTCGTCCTGGTCGAGGACCTTGTCCAGGTCGTGGCCAGCGGCGATCGCGCGCTCGCGCTCCTCGTCGTCCTTCGGCTGCAACTTGCCGAGGATCACGCCGCCGAGCGCCTTGATCGCGCACGCCGTGATGATGCCCTCCGGGGTGCCGCCGACACCGACGCACATGTCGATGGTCGAGCCGGGCAGGGCGGCGGCGATGCCACCGGCGACGTCGCCGTCGAGCAGCAGGCGCGTGCCGGCACCGGTCGCACGGATGGCGCGGATCAGCTCGTCGTGGCGGGGACGGTCGAGCACGGCGACGACCATGTCCTCGAGGTCCTTGCCCTTGGCCTTCGCCAGCGCGCGGATGTTGTCACCGATCGGCTTCTCGAGGTCCAGGACACCGCGACCCTCGGGGCCGGCAGCGATCTTGTCCATGTAGAACACGGCAGACGGGTCGTACATCGAGCCGCGGTCCGAGACGGCCATCACGGAGATGGCGTTCTGGCGGCCGGCGGCGGTCAGCGAGGTGCCGTCGATCGGGTCGACCGCGATGTCGCAGGCCGGGCCGTGCCCGTTGCCGACGTGCTCGCCGTTGTAGAGCATCGGGGCGTTGTCCTTCTCGCCCTCACCGATCACCACGACGCCGTCGAAGTTCACCGTGCCGAGGAACTTGCGCATCGCGTCCACCGCGGCGCCGTCGGCGAGGTTCTTCTCACCACGGCCGACCCACGGCTGCGCACGGATCGCCGCGGCCTCCGTCGCACGCACGAGCTCGAGCGCGAGGTTGCGGTCGGGCTGGAGGAACAGGGAGCCGGTTTCCGTCGTGGGAGTCACGGATCGAGCCTAGCGACCGGCGGCCGATCCGGGGTCCCGACCGGGGGCCCGTGAACGCACGTGCACACCGGGAGTGAGCGAACCGCCCGGACCGCACCGCGCCTCCAGAGCTTCTGACTACGATCGGCGGGGACACCATCGAAGTCGAAGGAGATCCACGTGCCCATCGCAACGCCGGAACAGTACGCCGAGATGATCGAACGCGCGAAGGCGGGCAAGTTCGCGTACCCCGCGGTCAACGTGTCCTCGTCCCAGACCATCAACGCGGTCCTCCAGGGTCTGCAGGAAGCCGGCTCGGACGGCATCCTCCAGGTCACGACGGGCGGTGCCGACTACTTCGCCGGCCACACGGTGAAGAACCGCGCCGCGGGTGCCCTCGCGATGGCGAAGTTCGCCCACGAGGTCGCGAAGAACTACGACATCACGGTCGCCCTGCACACCGACCACTGCCCGAAGGACGCCCTCGACGGCTTCGTCCTGCCGCTCATCGCCGCCAGCGAGGAAGAGGTCCGCGCCGGTCGCAACCCGATCTTCCAGTCGCACATGTGGGACGGCTCGGCCGTGCCGCTCGACGAGAACATCGAGATCGCGAAGACGATGCTGTCGAAGACGCGCAACATCAACGCGATCCTCGAGGTCGAGATCGGCGTCGTCGGCGGCGAAGAGGACGGCGTCGAGCACGAGGGCACGAACGACGCGCTCTACACGACCCCGAACGACGTCGAGAAGGTCGTCGACGCGCTCGGCCTGGGCGACAAGGGCCGCTGGATCGCCGCACTCACCTTCGGCAACGTGCACGGCGTGTACAAGCCGGGCAACGTGAAGCTGCGCCCCGAGCTCCTCGGCGAGATCCAGGCCTCCGTCGCGGCGAAGCACGGCACCGGTGAGAACCCGCTCGACCTCGTGTTCCACGGCGGCTCCGGCTCGACCGACGACGAGATCCACGAGGCCGTCCGCAACGGCGTCATCAAGATGAACATCGACACGGACACGCAGTACGCGTTCACGCGCTCGATCGCCGACTCGATGTTCCGCAACTACGAGGGCGTGCTGAAGATCGACGGCGAGGTCGGCAACAAGAAGCAGTACGACCCCCGCGCCTGGGGCAAGGTCGCCGAGACCGCCATGGCGGCCCGTGTCGGCGAGGCCGCGAAGGTCCTCGGGTCGGCTGGTCACACCCAGGGCTGAGCAGGTCCGTCGGGTCGGGTCCACCGGCCGGGAGGAACGGGGTGCGTCCGACGGACGCGCCCCGTTCTGCGTCGGGTCGCCCTGACCGCGTGACACGATGGGCGGGTGACCGTCGACGCCATCGCCTCCGAGTTCGCCCAGTTCGTCACCGAGTCGCCCACCGCGTTCCACGCGGCAGCGGTCGCCCGGGACCGCCTCGTGCGGGCCGGGTTCACCGAGCTGTCCGAGCTCGACGCCTGGCCGACCGAGCCGGGTGCGTACGTGGTGGTCCGCGACGGTGCGGTCATCGCATGGCGACTGCCGTCCGGTGCCACGGCGACGACGCCGTTCCGGATCCTCGGAGCCCACACCGACTCCCCCGGGTTCCGCATCAAGCCGAACCCGGGTGTCCGCACCGGCGGGTGGGAGCAGCTGAACGTCGAGGTCTACGGCGGCGCGCTCCTGTCGACCTGGTTCGACCGCGACCTCCGCATCGCCGGCCGGGTCGTCGACGCCGACGGTTCCGTGCGGCTGATCAGCACCGACGCCGTCGCCCGGATCCCGAACCTCGCCATCCACCTGGACCGCGGGGTGAACGACGGCAAGGAGATCGACCGCCAGCGTCACACGCTGCCGATCGTCGGCGTGGACGGCGACGCCGGCGGCACGGACGTGGTGTCCTGGCTCCGCGCCCGACTCGGCGAGGGTGCGGTGTCGTGGGACCTGTTCCTCGCCGACACCCAGGCTCCGGCGCGGATCGGCATCGACGCGGCGTTCCTGGCGTCCGGTCGGATGGACAACCTGACGAGCGTGCACGCCGGACTCCGCGGCATCGTCGACGCCCCCGCCGACGGCGACCACATCCCGGTGTTCGCGGCGTTCGACCACGAGGAGATCGGCTCGTCCACGCCCTCCGGTGCCGGTGGACCGTTCCTGGAGGACGTGCTCGGCCGCGTGCAGGAGGGCCTCGGCGCCTCCCGCTCCGAGGCGGCGCGGGCGTTCCGCGCTTCGTGGCTGCTGTCGAGCGACGCCGGGCACCTGGTGCACCCGAACCAGCCCGAGAAGCACGACCCGACCAACCGGCCGCGCCCCGGCGCCGGCCCGCTGCTGAAGATCAGTGCGAACCAGCGCTACATGACCGAGGCGAAGGGCGAGGCCGTCTGGGCTGCGGCCTGCGACACGGCCGGGGTGCCGTGGCAGCCGTTCGTCAACGTGAACACCATCCCTGGCGGCTCGACGATCGGCCCGATCGCGGCGACCCGGCTCGGCATCCCGACGATCGACATCGGCGTGGGGCTGCTCTCGATGCACTCGATCCGTGAGCTCGTGCACGTCGACGACCTGGCGGCGCTGCACGGGGCCGTCGCCGCGTTCCTGGCCGGCTGACCTCCGGCGCGCTCCGGCTGGCCGGGGTCCGACGGGCCGAGTCCGACGGGCCGAGTCCGACGGGCCGAGTCCGACGGGCGGAGTCCGACGGGCCGGGTCCGACGGATGGAGTCCGACGGGACGGGTCCGACGGGACGGGCCCGACGGGCGGAGTCCGACGGCCGGGCCCGACGGCACGCCTGGGCCCGGCGCCGACTGGTCACGACTCCCCGCGCGCGCAGGGTCGAGTGGTCGCGAACGGTCGATCGCTCCGGCGCCGGGCGACACGACGTGACCCCTCAGCGTCGAGGCTGCGGCGTATTGTGACCGTTCGGCTGCGGCAGCTGCGCCAGGCGGTGCGACTGCGGCAGCGGCAGCGGCAGCGGCGTCGGGCCGTCAGACGCCGGACTGGCGCAGCATGAAGTCGACGAAGGCCGGGTCCTGCATGACCACGACGACGAACGCGATCGTGCTGACCGCCGTGGCGACGACCGCGCCGACGAGCGGCACCCAGAACGTCCGCTTCTGTGCGCGGAGCCGACGGATGGACCACCAGGCGACCAGGGCGAACACGACGACGTTGCTGATCGCCACGACGGCAGCGGCCGTGCTCAGCGCGCTCGGGTCGTTCAGCTCCGTGTACTGGGTCTCGAGGGTGCGCCGCACGGTCGAGGCGACCTGTCCGACGGACAGGGACTGCACCACGGAGACGAGCCCGAAGGCGAGCAGTCCGACGGTGAGCACGAAGTCGGCCGGGGTCCGACCGAACCGGCTGCGCGCCATCGACCGCTGCGCTCCGCCGGGGACCGTACCGGACGGAGCGTCCCTGCCGGGGAGGCCGCCGCGAGCACCGTCGCGCACGCGAGCGACCGGAGCCGGGTCCTGCTGTTCCCCTGCCTGGCGCTCCCGCTCCTGGCGTTCCTGCTCCTGCCGTTCCTGCTCGACGAGCACCGGGTTCACCCAGCCCTCGGGCGCGTACTCGCCGTACCCGGGCGCCGGGCGGCCCTGGGGTCGGCCGTCCCCGGTGACGGGAGCCGACATCGTGGACACACCACGGGCCTCCAGGCCGACGCTCGTGCCGGGGTCCTGGTCCGCCGGTTCACGCCGCGGGACCGACGACCAGTTGCCCACGCCGCTCATGCCCGACGCCCGCCGAGTGCGCGCGTCGCGTTGCCCGACGCATCGGTGCGGAGCTCCTTCGGGAGCGAGAACATGAGGTCCTCGTGCGCGGTGACGACCTCTTCGACCGAGGCGTAGCCCGCGTCGGCGAGCTGCTCGAGCACCTCGGCCACGAGTTCCTCCGGCACGGACGCACCGCTCGTGACGCCGACGGTGCCGACGCCGTCGAGCCACTCCTGCTGGATCTCCTCGGCGTAGTCCACGCGGTGCGCGGCACGGGCGCCGTGCTCGAGCGCGACCTCGACCAGGCGGACGCTGTTCGACGAGTTCGCCGAACCGACGACGATCACCAGGTCGGCTGCCGGCGCGACCTTCTTGATCGCGACCTGGCGGTTCTGGGTGGCGTAGCAGATGTCGTCCGACGGCGGGTCCTGGATGGCGGGGAACCGCTCGCGCAGCAGGCGGACGGTCTCCATCGTCTCGTCGACGCTCAGCGTGGTCTGCGACAGCCACACGAGGTTGTCCGGATCGTCGACCTGGAGCGCGGCGACGTCCGCCGGGCCGTTGACCAGGATCGTGCGGTCCGGGGCGTGCCCCATGGTGCCCTCGACCTCTTCGTGGCCGGCGTGCCCGATCAGGATGATGGTGCGGTCGGCCTTCGCGAACCGGGTGGCTTCGCGGTGGACCTTCGTGACGAGCGGGCAGGTGGCGTCGATGGCATGCAGGTCGCGGTCAGCAGCACCGGCGACGACCGCCGGGGAGACACCGTGCGCGCTGAACACGACGTGCGAGCCGCGCGGGACCTCGGCCACGTCGTCGACGAACACGGCACCACGCTGCTCGAGCGTCGACACCACGTGCACGTTGTGGACGATCTGCTTGCGGACGTAGACGGGCTCGCCGTACTGCTCGAGCGCTTGTTCGACGGCGACGACCGCCCGGTCCACGCCCGCGCAGTACCCGCGGGGCGCCGCGAGCAGGACCTTCTTCGGGCCGGCGACCGGTTCGTCCCGCAGGCGACCGCGCGCCGCGTGCACTCGCGGCGGGGCGAGTGGGACCGTGTGGCCGTTGGTGATCGTCACGTCCCCGATGATAGGTGAGCGGGACGCGCGCGACCTGGGCGTGCAGGCCCCTGTGGAGAACCCGAGGACGACCCCTGTCACCGGTCTCGTGCACGATGGACGTCCCAGTTGGACAAGGAGCGACATGGCGATCGAACAGGGCCCGCCGACGGCCGACAACCCGTGGCCCGTGGCGCTCCTCGGCGCGAAGCTCCGGGACTGGATCGACCGCCTCGGCACCGCCTGGGTCGAGGGCGAGATCACGCAGTGGAACGTCGCCGGCGGCAACGTCTACGGCAAGCTCAAGGACGTCGAGGTCGACGCCACCGTGTCGTTCTCCATCTGGTCGAGCGTGCGCTCCCGGGTGCCGGCCGACATCAAGCAGGGCGACCGCGTGGTGGCGGCGCTCAAGCCGAACTACTGGGTCAAGGGCGGCTCGCTCACCATGCAGGTCGTCGAGATGAAGCACGTCGGCCTCGGCGACCTGCTCGAACGGCTCGAACGCCTGCGCCGCACCCTGGCCGAGGAGGGCCTGTTCGACCCCGCCCGCAAGAAGCGCCTGCCGTTCCTGCCGCACCGCATCGGACTCGTCACCGGCAAGGACTCCGACGCCGAGAAGGACGTCAAGCGGAACGCGCAGCTGCGCTGGCCCCAGGTGGAGTTCCGCACCGTGCACACCGCCGTGCAGGGCGAACGGACCGTCGGCGAGGTCACGGCCGCGATCCTCGAGCTCGACGCCGACCCCGAGGTCGACGTCATCATCATCGCCCGCGGTGGCGGTGACTTCCAGAACCTGCTCGGGTTCAGCGACGAAGGACTCGTCCGCGCGGCGGCGTCCGCGTCGACGCCCATCGTCTCCGCCATCGGCCACGAGGCCGACCGGCCCATCCTCGACGAGGTCGCCGACCTGCGCGCCTCGACCCCGACCGACGCGGCCAAGCGGGTCGTGCCCGACGTCGCCGAGGAGCTGGCGAACGTGCGACAGGCCCGTGCCCGGCTGGGCCTGCGCCTCTCCCACACGCTGTCGGTCGAGGCGGACCGGCTGGCCGCGCTCCGGTCGCGGCCGGCGCTCGCCTCGACCGCGTGGCTCGTCGACACCCGCGCGGAAGAGGTCGCCCGCGACCTGTCCCGTGCCCGGGAGCTCCTCGACCGCCGGCTCGAACGCGGTCACTCCGAGGTCGGCCACCTCACCGCGCGGCTCCGCGCGCTCTCACCGCGGGACACCCTGCGTCGGGGCTACGCGATCGTGCAGCGCACCGACGGCGGAGTGGTCCGCGGGGCGGCCGACCTGACCGGTCCGACGGCCGTGCAGGTGACGCTCGGGGCCGGCACCGCGACGGGCACGCTCGAGCCCGAGGGCCCCGGTCCGGACGGCTCCGGTCCGGCGGCCCCGTGAACGCCGTGGGAGTTCTCCACAGGCGCACCCGTCACGGCCGGGCACGAGTCGACGCTCGGTAGGATCGACCCGTGCCATCCCAGCAGGAACCCGAGCAGACCGACGTCCAGTCGCTGAGCTACGAAGCAGCCCGCGACGAACTCGTGCGCGTGGTGAGCGAGCTCGAGCAGGGGTCCGCCACCCTCGAACGCTCGCTCGCACTGTGGGAGCGGGGCGAGGCCCTCGCCGCGCGGTGCGAGGAGTGGTTGGTCGGTGCCCGCGCACGCCTCGACGCAGCCCGCGCCGCCAGCAGCGCCGAGGACGGCTCCGGCCGATGACCGACGCGAACGGCCGCCCGATCGTCGCGGAGCTCGGTCGCCCCGAGACGCCGGAGGAGACCTGGGCCCGCAAGGACGCCGCCCGGACCGCCCGCCGACAGCACCAGACCGCCTTCAACCTGGTCATCGCCCTCGTCGCTTCCCTGGCCATCGTGCTGGTGCTGGTCGCGGTGGTCGTACGTCCCGACAACACCGTCGACCGCTCGGTCGACTACCAGCAGGTGGCGGCGAAGGCGAACGTCGACGACGTCACGCTCGCCGCGCCCACCCTGCCCGACGGCTTCAGCTCGAACCGCGCGGACTTCGCGAGCAAGACCACCGACGGGGTCGACGTCTGGACCGTCGGACTCGTCACCCCGGACAAGCAGTACCTCGGCCTGCAGCAGGGCATCGACGCCAACGCCTCGTGGGTCGCCAACCAGCTCGACCAGCGCCCCGCGACCGGCACGCGCACGATCGGCTCGACCGAGTGGACCGTGTACGACCGTCGGAGCGAGGGCTCCGACGCCGGCAACCACGCGTACTCGCTCGTGTCGACCTTCGGGCAGGACACGATCGTGCTCTCCGGCACGGCCGACGACGCGTCCTTCCGCACGGTCGCGACGGCCGTCGCCCGGCAGCTGGACGAGTAGCAGCACCCACCTCCGCAGCCGCCCCGAACCCGACCCACTCACCCGAGGAGCCCCATGCCCGACCGTGCCGCTTCCACCCCGTCCGACGCCCTGCGCCTGCTCGTCGAGGGCAACGCGCGTTTCGCCGCCGACAAGCGCCGGATGGGGCGCATCGACCCCGACCGCCGGACCGAGCTCGAGGGGTCGCAGGCGCCGTTCGCGACCGTCCTGGGCTGCTCGGACTCGCGGGTGCCGTTCGAGCACGTGTTCGACGCCGGCATCGGGGACCTCTTCGCCATCCGCAACGCCGGGCAGATCGTCGACGACGTCGTGCTCGGCTCGATCGAGTTCGCGGTCGTCGCTCTGGGCACGCCCCTGGTCGTCGTGCTGCGCCACACCGGGTGCGGTGCCGTCGCGGCCGCGCGCTCCGGCGAACCCGTCCCGGCGCCGCACCTGCAGGCCCTGGTCGACGCCATCGCACCGAGCGTCGAGCGCGTCCGCGCCACCGACCCGGAGCTGCCGCAGGAAGCCGTCGGCGCCGCCCACCTCGAGGGCACGCTCCGCCAGGTGATCGAGCGCTCCGGCGCCGTCTCGGACGCGATCGCCGAGGGTAGATTGGCCGTCGTCGGGGCGACCTACGACCTCGCGACGGGCGAGGTCACCATCGACACCGTCGTGGGCCAGGTCTGACCGACCACCACGACGCCCGCCCCGGCGACCCCGGGGCGCGAGCACGGGCCGGCGCGACCGCGACCGGCGAGCACCCCAGGAAGGACCACGACGACGTGACCGACACCACCGAGACCGAGTTCCGCATCGAGCACGACACCATGGGCGAGGTGCGGGTCCCGAAGTCGGCGCTCTACCGCGCCCAGACCCAGCGTGCGGTCGAGAGCTTCCCCATCTCCGGTACGGGGCTCGAGTCGGCGCAGATCGTCGCCCTCGCCCGCATCAAGCGTGCGGCGGCGATCGTGAACGGCGAGCTCGGCATCGTCGAACCGGCCGTGGCGGACGCCGTGGCGCGGGCGGCGGACCTGGTCATCGGCGGCCAGCACCACGACCAGTTCCCCGTCGACGTGTACCAGACCGGCAGCGGCACCTCGTCGAACATGAACATGAACGAGGTGCTCGCGACGCTGGCGTCCGACATCGCGGGGTCGTCCGTCCACCCGAACGACCACGTCAACGCCTCGCAGTCGTCGAACGACGTCTTCCCGACCTCGGTGCACGTCGCCGTGACCGAGGCGCTCATCCGCACGCTCGTGCCCGCGCTCGAGCACCTCGCCGAGTCGCTCGAGGCGAAGGCGACCCTCTGGGCGGATGCCGTGAAGTCCGGGCGCACGCATCTGATGGACGCCACCCCGGTCACCCTCGGCCAGGAGTTCGGCGGCTACGCACGGCAGATCCGCCTCGGCATCGAGCGCGTGCAGGCCACGCTCCCCCGCGTCGCCGAGGTCCCGCTCGGCGGTACCGCGGTCGGCACCGGCATCAACACCCCGACGGGCTTCCCGCAGCGGGTCATCGCCCAGCTCGCGAGCGACACCGACCTGCCGATCACCGAGGCCGTCGACCACTTCGAGGCGCAGGGCGCGCGCGACGCCCTGGTCGAGGCGTCCGGGGCGCTCCGGGTGCTCGCGGTCAGCCTGACCAAGATCAACAACGACCTGCGCTGGATGGGTTCCGGCCCGAACACCGGCCTCGGAGAACTGCACATCCCCGACCTGCAGCCGGGCTCGTCGATCATGCCCGGCAAGGTGAACCCGGTGATCCCCGAGGCCACGCTCATGGTCGGCGCCCGGGTCATCGGCAACGACGCGACTATCGCCTGGGCCGGCGCCTCCGGTGCGTTCGAGCTCAACGTCGCGATCCCGGTGATGGGCACGGCACTGCTCGAGTCGATCCGCCTGCTGGCGAACAGCTCGCGCGTGCTCGCCGACAAGACCATCGACGGGCTGCAGGCGAACCTCGAGCGGGCACGTGCCTTCGCGGAGTCGTCCCCGTCGATCGTCACCCCGCTCAACCGGGTCATCGGCTACGAGGCTGCTGCCAAGGTCGCGAAGTACGCCGTCGCCGAGGGCATCACCGTGCGCGAAGCCGTCGTGGCCCTCGGCCACGTCGAGCGTGGCGAGGTCACCGAGGCGCAGCTCGACGAGGCGCTCGACGTGCTGTCCATGACGCACCCGAACTGACGCACACACACGCACACACCGGACGGGAGGCCCGGTGCCAGCTGGCACCGGGCCTCCCGTCCGTCCGGTGGCAGCTCGACCCGCCTCACGCACTGAGCGACAGGTCACGCGCCTGGAGGCGCGTGACCTGTCGGTGAGCGCGAAGACCCGCCGCCCGCCGCTACGGCAGGTCGGGCGAGTCGAGCAGGTCCGTGACCAGGGCGGCGATGGCGGACCGCTCGGATCGCGTCAGCGTGACGTGCGCGAACAGCGGGTGCCCCTTGAGCCGCTCGATCACCGAGGCGATGCCGTCGTGCCGCCCGACCCGCAGGTTGTCCCGCTGCGCGACGTCGTGGGTGAGCACGACCCGCGAGTTCTGGCCGATGCGCGAGAGCATCGTGAGCAGGACGTTCCGCTCGAGCGACTGGGCCTCGTCCACGATCACGAACGCGTCGTGCAGGGACCGTCCGCGGATGTGCGTGAGGGGCAGCACCTCGATCAGGCCGCGCTCGATCACCTCGTCGAGGACGTTGTCGGACACCACCGACCCGAGGGTGTCGTACACCGCCTGGGCCCACGGGTTCATCTTCTCGCCAGCGTCCCCGGGCAGGAAGCCCAGATCCTGCCCACCCACCGCGTACAGGGGTCGGAACACCATGATCTTCTTGTGCTGCTGTCGTTCGAGCACCGCCTCGAGCCCGGCGCACAGGGCGAGCGCCGACTTGCCGGTGCCGGCGCTGCCGCCCAGGGACACGATGCCGATCTCGGGGTCGAGCAGGGCGTCGATCGCCAGCCGCTGCTCGGCCGAGCGACCGCGCAGCCCGAACACCTCGCGGTCACCGCGCACCAGGGACACGGCACCGGCGACGTGCACCCGGCCCAGCGCCGACCCCCGCTCGGAGTGGATGACGACCCCGGTGTTCACGGGGACGTCCGTGAGATCGGCGGAGCGGATCTCCTCCGTCTCGTACAGGTGGGCCATCTGCTCGCCGGAGACCTGCAGGTCGGCGATGCCCGTGTAGCCGGAGTCGACGGCGAGCTCGGCGCGGTACTCCTCGGCCGCCATGCCGATCGACGACGCCTTCACCCGCAGGGGCAGGTCCTTCGAGACGACGACCACGTCGAGCCCGTCGTTCTGCAGGTTCGAGGCCACCGCGAGGATCCGCGAGTCGTTGTCGCCGAGCTGCAGCCCCGACGGCAGGACGGACTGGTTCGAGTGGTTCAGCTCGACCCGGAACGAGCCGCCGTCGCCGAGTGCGATCGGGAAGTCGAGCCGTTCGTGTTCGATGCGCAGTTCGTCGAGCAGCCGCAGGGCCTGCCGGGCGAAGTACCCGATCTCCGGGTCGTTGCGCTTCGACTCGAGCTCGCTGACGACGACCACGGGCAGGACGACCGCGTGCTCGGCGAAGCGGAACAGTGCCCGCGGATCGCTGAGGAGCACCGATGTGTCGAGCACGTACGTGCGCTGGGCGACCGATGTGGACGAGTCCGCGGTGTGCTGGTGCTGCGTTCCGCGAGAGACGTTCTGAGAGGTCACGACCACTCCATCCCCGGGCCGCGACCGGCCCGGTCCATGTCCTCGAACGCGGCCACTGGAGCGGTCCCGAAGCACCGTTGCGTGGCCGCTTCGATCGGGCGCGGTGCCCGATGGGGACAACGTACGTCCGGCCTCCGACAGCCCGGCAGCGACACGCGGTTGCCCAGGTGTCGCGCGTCTGAACAACGCGAGCGCGGCTCGCGCCGCGGTCGGGCGGGTCGCCCCGACTGGTCACGAACCGTCGGGTGCGACGGTGCCAGCCGACAGGTGGTGACCACCCGGCGGACGTGAGCGGGGTGTGGTGACCGCTCGCCGGCTGCGGACGGGCGACACGAGACGCTGCTACTGCATGGTGGCGTACGAGACGCAGGCGTCGCGGAACATGTCGAGCGTCGCGTCCGTGGTCGACGCGAAGACCGACACCCGGGCGACACCGAGCCGCGTCGTCGCCGTCACGCCGTGGTTGTGCATCGCCGCGGAGAGCGCCGTCAGTCTGCCCTGCGCCGGGCGCAGCACGACGATGCCGGCGCGCTCGGCGGGGTCGCGGCTCGACTCGACCTCGAGCCCGAACTCGTCGGCGATCGCGAAGACGCGCTCGACCCGCTCGGACACACGCTCGGCCACCGCGCGGACACCCACCGCGGTGAGGCGCTCGAGGGACACGGCCAGCCGGGCCTGGGCGACGGGGTCGATGCGGGACATCTGGTACCCGGCGGCACCCGGACGGACGGACGGTACCTCGGCGGGCCAGCCCGAGGTGCCGTGCGGACCGGACAGCGCCGGACGCAGGCGGTTCAGCGCACGGTCGCTGAACGCGACGAACCCGGTGCCCCACCCGGCGTGCAGCCACTTCTGGCCGCCGGTGGCGACGACGTCGGCGACCTCGTACGGAGCGTCGACGACGCCGAAGCCCTGGATCGCGTCGACGACGAGCAGGCGGTCCCCGATGACCTCGCGGATGGCGGCGAGGTCGGTCAGGTAGCCGGTGCGCCAGTCGACCAGGGACACCGCGACGGCGGTCACCTCGTCGGTCAGGCGGTCACGGATCAGCTCGGGGGTCACCCAGCCGGCACCCGACTCGATGACGACGGGCTGCACCCGCCCGCCGGTGGCCGAAGCGGCGCTGGCGAGTGCGAGCGGCAGCGACGGGTACTCGTCGGCGGACACCAGCACGCCGCCGGTCAGCCCGAAGGCGGTGTGCAGCAGGCCCGGGGTCGTCGCCGGCTGCGAGACGACCTGGTCCTCGCGGCGACCGACCAGACGTGCGGCGACGGCGCGGACGCGGGCGTCCTGCTCGTCGAGGGTCTCCATCGACCCGAAGCGCATGTGCGCCTGGATGGTGCCGAGCACGCGCTGCTCCTCGAGCACGGCGGTCTGCACGGGGCCGAACGCAGCGTGGTCGAGGTAGCCGGGGTCTTCTGCGAAGCCGGCGGCATAGTCGCTGATGTTCACGAGGGCAACCTTCCGTGGGACGAAAACCCTGAGAGCCTACTGGGACGGCACTCGTGCGGACGAACCCGGTGCGGGACCTGGCTGGTGTCCTGCGCCCGCGGCAGCGCTCACGGGTTGCACGAGCCGCCCGCCCCGGTGCGGCGGCGGGAGACGGCGCGAGCCGGACGCGACCGGCCGTGGCACAACCGGCGGTGGCTCGGTCAGCCGCCGAAGCGACGGGAGCGCAGGCCGAAGTCACGGACCGCGCGCAGGAAGTCGACCTCGCGCAGGTCCGGGTAGAAGGCCTCGACGAAGTAGAACTCGCTGTGGGCGCTCTGCCACAGCATGAAGTCCGACAGCCGCTGCTCCCCCGACGTCCGGATCACCAGGTCCGGGTCGGGCTGACCCTGCGTGTACAGGTGGTCGCCGATGAGCTCCGGCGTCAGGACCTCGGCCAGGGTGTCGATGGTGCCGCCGCCCGCGCCGTGCGCCTGCACGATGCTGCGCATGGCATCGGCGATCTCGCGGCGACCGCCGTAGCCGACGGCCAGGTTGACGTGCAGCCCGGTGCGGCCGGCGGTGCGCTGCTCGGCCCGCTCGAGCGCCGTGACCAGGTCCGCCGGCAGGCCCTCGTTCGACCCGACGTGTTGCACGCGCCAGTCACGGTCGTCGGCGAGCACCCCGGCGAGGTCCGCGATGATGCCGACGAGCTCGTCGAGCTCTTCGCCGCCGCGGCCGGTCAGGTTGTCGGCGGACAGCAGGTACAGCGTGACGACCTCGACGCCGAGTTCGTCACACCAGGTCAGGAACTCGGGGATCTTCGCGGCGCCGGCGCGGTGTCCGTGGGCGGCCGACTCCAGCCCGAGCTGCTTGGCCCAGCGGCGGTTGCCGTCGACGATCATGGCGACGTGCTTCGGCTTCGCGGCGCCCTCGAGCTGGCGGCGGATGCGACGCTGGTAGGCGCGGTAGAGGATCCCGCGCCCTGTCCATCCCGCCGTCCCGGTCACGCACTGAGCGTAGTGCACCCGGTGGACGAGCGTCCTGGGCGCCCCGCTGCGCGGACACGTGGCTGTCGTTCGGACTCAGGCCCTATGGTCGGGTCCATGCAGGACGAGCACGAGACCGGCACGCTCCCCCACGTCCCGTTCACGGAGGAGGCGTCGGCGACAGCGACCGCTGCCGAGCCCCGTCCGGCCTGGCGCGGCTGGATCCACCTGGGTGCGTTCCCCTTCGCCGTCGCGATGGGCGTCGTGCTCATCACCCTGGCGGACAGCACGGCGGCGAAGGTCGGCAGCGCGGTGTTCATGGCGACGTCGCTCGCGATGTTCGGCGTCTCGGCGACCTACCACCGGTTCCCCTGGGGGCCGCGGGTCAAGGCGGTGCTGAAGCGGATCGACCACACGAACATCCTGCTGCTCATCGCCGGGACCTACACGCCGATCGCGCTCTGTGCCCTGCCGCACACGCTGATGGTCGTGGTGCTCTGGGTGATGTGGTCCGGAGCGGCGCTGGGCATCGCGTTCCGGGTGCTCTGGATCAACGCACCGCGCTGGCTGTACGTGCCGATCTACCTCGTGCTCGGGTGCGCGGCCCTCGGGTTGCTGCCGCAGTTCTTCGCCGCGAGCGTGCCGATGACGGTGCTGATCCTGTCGGGCGGTCTCGCGTACGTCGTGGGTGCCCTGGTCTACGGCTTCAAGCGGCCGAACCCGGTGCCGACGCAGTTCGGGTTCCACGAGGTCTTCCACGCCCTGACGGTCGTCGCCTTCGGTGCGCAGTGGGTCGGCGTGCTCATCGTCGCCCTGGACCCGGTGCGCTAGGGACGGGAGGCCCGTGGCGATGCCACCACGGGCCTCCCGTCCGCAAGGCGGTCGCGTCAGCCGCGCTCGGTGTCGTCGCCCACGTCGGCCCGGCCGTCCTCGGCCGCGCGGCGGTCGGGCTCGTCCGTCGCGGCGCCGTCGCCCGCGGTGCCGTCCGTCGCGGTGCCGTTCGCCTCGGACTCGAGCCGTTCGCGCACCTCGGCGCGGTAGCGGGTCCGGCGGATCCGTCGGGTCATGTCGACGATGAGCAGGATCGTCAGGACGGCGACGAGCGCGATCGCGACGAAGCCGATGACACCCGGGGTGACGTCGACGTCCGGCACGACGGAGGGGCTGGGGCTGGGCTGGGCGACGAGTGCGGTCGCGATGGTGCTCACGGGGTGGGTTCCTTGTCGGCTGGGATCCCGGCGAACAGGTCGGTCTCCGGGAGTTCGGTCGGCACGCGTGCCTCGACGAGCTGGTAGTCCTCGGTCGGCCACACCGTCGCCAGCAGGTCGTTCGGCCAGTAGAAGAACGCGCTGTCCGGCGGCACCTGGCTGGCGTGCGCGCGGAGTGCGGCGTCGCGCTGGTCGAAGTACTCGTGCACGTCGACGTGGGTGGTCGCCAGGTCGGGCCGGTCGGCGGACCGCTCGACCCACTCGCGCAGCTGCTCGACGGCCGGGCTGTCCGGGTCCCGCTCCTGCAGCGCCTCGAAGACGGTGCGGAAGCGCCGCGGGTTCATCGTGCGCTCGTAGTAGAGCTTCGCGATCGACCAGGGGGCACCGGCGGACGGGTACGCCGAGGGGTCGGCGGCGGCGGACCACGCGGCCATCGAGACCTCGTGCGTCCGGATGTGGTCGGGGTGCGGGTAGCCGCCGTTCTCGTCGTAGGTGACGAGCACGTGCGGCCGGAAGCGGCGGATCACCCGGACGAGCGCCTCGGTGCTGTACTCGAGCGGCACCGTGGAGAACGTGCCGGGTCGGACGGTCTCGCCCTGCTCGGCGTCGGGGAGACCCGAGTCGTGGTAGCCGAGCCAGACGTGGTCGATGCCGAGCGCGGCCTGCGCACCGGCCATCTCGGACCGACGGTAGCCGGCCATGTCACGGTGTGCGCGACTCGTGGCGGGCTCACCGAGCTGGTCGTTGAGGATGTCGCCGGCCTCGCCGCCCGTGCACGAGACGACGAGCACCTGGTGTCCGTCGGCCACGTACTTCGCGGCGGTCGCGGCACCCTTGCTCGACTCGTCGTCGGGGTGGGCGTGGACGGCCAGCAGACGGTAGGGCACGTGGGTTCCTCACAGCGGGTGAGCGACGTCGGACGCGGGCAGCGCACAGCGTCGCGTGAACTACCCTGGGATCAGGATATCCACCCCGGGAGCCCCGAACTGTCCGATCAGCAGCAGACCGTCACCCTCGACGAACGGTACGGCCGCACGCCCGAACGCCGGCGTCGCAGCCGGATCATCGCGATCGTGGCGGCCGTCGCGGTCGTCGTGG
This sequence comes from Curtobacterium oceanosedimentum, assembly GCF_020297365.1. Taxonomy (GTDB): domain Bacteria; phylum Actinomycetota; class Actinomycetes; order Actinomycetales; family Microbacteriaceae; genus Curtobacterium. The sequence continues at coordinate 22,714 of NZ_JAIXIG010000002.1, read as the reverse complement.
TCTTCGCCGCGTGGGTGGTCTGGGCCGGGCTCGACCAGTCCGACCGCGGGCTCGACCACGACGTCGTCGGGTACGAGGTCCTGTCCGAGCACGACACAGTGGTGCACTCGCAGGTCTCCGTCGACCCCGGCGTCGAGGCGAAGTGCGCCGTCCAGGTCCTCGACAAGGGGTACTCGATCGTGGGGTGGCGCGAGGTCACCCTGCCGGCCGCCGAGCAGCGCACCCGCAGCATCACGACCGAGGTCACCACGACGACCCGCGGCGTGACCGGGTTGATCCACGACTGCTGGATTCCTTAGACTGCTGTGATTCGCCTTTCGAGACCGACCACTCGGCCGGTCTCGTTTTTTCATGGTCGAAGGGACAGAACATGAGCAACGACACCCAGGTCACCTGGCTGACCCAGGAGGCACACGACCGTCTCCAGGCGGAGCTCGAGGAGCTGAGCGGCGAGGGCCGCGCCGAGATCGCGCGCCGCATCGAGGCCGCGCGTGAAGAGGGCGACCTCAAGGAGAACGGCGGCTACCACGCCGCGAAGGACGAACAGGGCAAGATCGAGGCCCGCATCCGCGTGCTCACGGAGCTGCTCAAGCACGCCACGGTGAGCGAGGCCACGTTCGACGGGACCGTCGAGCCGGGCACGGTCGTGACGGCGGTCATCGCCGGTGACGAGTCGACGTTCCTGGTCGGCAGCCGCGAGATCGTCGCCGAGGGGTCGGACCTGACGGTCTACAGCCCGGTCAGCCCGGTCGGTGCCGCGATCATCGGCCGCAAGGCGGGCGACAAGGCCACCTACACGGCGCCGAACGGCAAGGAGATCGCCGTCGAGGTCGTCAAGATCGAGCGCTACGAGCCGTAGGCCGCAGCACTGCAGACGGGAGGCCCGTGGCGACGCCGCCACGGGCCTCCCGTCTGTCTGCTGGTCGCGCCCACGGCGCGCACCGCGCGTCCGACGGTCCACGCGTCGATCGACGCGTGGATCGTCGCGGTCTCAGTGCTCGAGCAGCTCCGGGCGGAACCCGACCTCGTGCAGGCGCTGGATGACCTCCTGCGCGTGCTCGGGGCCCCGCGCCTCGATCGACAGGTCGAGCGCGACCTCGTTGATCACCAGGCCCTGCCCGTGGCGGGTGTGCAGCACCTCGACCACGTTCGCGCCGGCGTCCGAGATCACCTGCGCGACGCGCGCGAGCTGGCCCGGACGGTCCGGCAGCATGATCCGGATGCCGATGTAGCGGGACGCCGCGACCAGGCCGCGGGTGATCACGCGCTCCATCATGAGCGGGTCGATGTTGCCGCCGCTGAGCAGCACCACGGTGCGGCCGGTGTCGCGGACGGCCCCGGCCATGATGGCGGCGACGCCGACCGCACCCGCTGCCTCGACCACGAGCTTCGCGCGCTCCAGCAGCACGAGCAGGGCGCGGGCGGTGTCGTCGTCCGAGACGGTGACGATGTCGTCGACCAGGTCGCGGATGATGGGGAAGTTCAGGTCGCCCGGGCGGGCCACGGCGATGCCGTCGGAGATGGTCGGCTTCGTGGTGATCGTCACGGGCTCGCCCGCGGTGATCGACGACGGGTAGGCGGCGGCGTTCTCGGCCTGCACGCCGATGACCCGGATCGGCCGGCCGAGCCGCTCGGCCATGCCCTTCACCGCGAGCGCGATGCCGGAGATGACGCCGCCGCCGCCGATCGGCACCACCACGGTGTCGACGTCGGGTACCTGGTCGATGATCTCGAGGCCGAGCGTGCCCTGCCCGGCGATGACGGCCGGGTGGTCGAACGGCGGGATGAACACGGCGCCGGTGTGCGCGGCGAAGTCCTTCGCGGCGCTCAGCGCCTCTTCCACGGAGTGCCCGCGCAGCACCACGTCGGCACCGTAGTGGCGGGTGGCCTGCAGCTTCGGCAGCGCGACGCCCACCGGGGTGAAGATCGTCGCGGGGATGCCGAGTTCGCGGGCGGCGAGGGCGACCCCCTGCGCGTGGTTGCCGGCGCTGGCGGCGACGACGCCCGCGGCCCGCTGTTCCTCGGACAGGGCGGACAGGCGGTTGTAGGCGCCGCGCACCTTGTAGGCGCCCGTGCGCTGCAGGTTCTCGCACTTCAGGTGCACCGGGGACCCGAGCAGCTCCGCCAGGAACTGCGACGTCTCCATCGGCGTGACCCGTGCGACGCCCTTGATCGTCTCGCGCGCCGCCTCGATGTCCGCCAGGGTCGGGATCGCGGCGAGCGTGTTCGGGGAGGCGCTGGTGTCGGTCACTCCCCCATCATCGTCGCTCGGGGCCGCGGCGGCGAACTCGTGACGCGGCCGGTCGGTGTCGCTCAGCCCGCCGTCCCCTTCACGGCCGTGGGCTGCTCGTCGACACCGGGCGGCGGCACGTCACCCCGACGACGACGCAGCTTCATCACCCGACGGCGGCGCTTCGACGCGACGTTGGCGTCGTGGGCTTCCTGCCGGGCCTCGCGCACGTGGTCGGAGTCCATCGTCTTCCAGCGACCGCTCGCGATCGTCGTCACCATCGAGTTCACGGTCGCGATGAGCGGCACCGCGAAGAAGGCGCCGGCGATGCCCGCGAGCCCCGACGCCGCGGTGACGCCGAGGACGACGGCGAGGGGGTGCACCTTGACCGCGCTGCCCATCACCAGCGGCTGCAGGATGTGTCCCTCGACCTGCTGCACGATGAGGATCACCAGGAGCATCCACACCGCGGCGACCCAGCCGTTGAAGACGAGTGCCACGAACACGGCGAGGAAGCCGGTGACGATCGCGCCGACGACCGGGATGAAGGACCCGAGGAACACGAACACGGCGATCGGCACCACGAGCGGCAGCTGCAGGATGAACGCCCCGAGCCCGATGCCGACCGCGTCGACGAAGGCCACGAAGATCTGCACCCGGATGAAGCTCGTCAGGGTCGTCCACCCGGCGACACCGGCGCCGTCGATGGCGCTGCGGGCGTTCTTCGGGAACAGCCGCACCGCCCAGCGCCAGACGTTCTTGCCGTCGATGAGCAGGAAGATGACCGTGAAGATGACGATGAACAGGCCGGTGAGGATGTGCGTCAGCGACGACCCGGCACTCGCCACCCCGGACAGGATCGACCCGGAGTTGCTCTGCAGCCAGTCCGTGGCCTGGTCGAGGTAGGAGTTGAGGTCGCGCTGGCTGATGCCCAGGCCGGAGTTCAGCACGAAGTCGCGGATGGTGTCGTACTGCGACAGCGTGCGGTCACGGAGCGAGGGGTAGGCGGCCGCGATCTGGTCGACGACGAGCCAGATGAGCGCACTGACGGCAGCGAGCCCGCCGACCAGGCTCACGATGACGGCGAGCCACTTCGGCACGTGGTGGCGCTGCATCCAGTTCGACAGCGGCACGAGGAGCGCGGCCACCACGATGCCGATGAGGAACGGGATGAGGATCTCGCTGAACAGCGTGACGAGGTAGATGACCACCGCGACGACCCCGACCACCACGAGGATCCGCCACGACCACGCTCCCGCGATCCGCATGCCCTCGGGCACCGCCGCGTCGACGACGGGTTCCGGTTGTGTCTTCTTGCCCCAGGCCATGGGCCGAGTGTAGCGACGCGCCCTGCGGCAGGTGCCGGACGCGGCATGTGTCCGTGGACGCCCGTGTCGGCGGGAGTCGGTAGCGTCGCGGCATGGTCAGGACGACGCTCTCCGCCGCCGAGGCACGCCGGGTCGCACTCGCCGCGCAGGGCTTCGGCCGACCACCGGCGGACACCGTCTCGACGCGGGCGCTGAACGCCACGATCGGCCGGCTCGGGCTGCTGCAGATCGACTCCGTCAACGTGTTCGAGCGCAGCCACTACCTGCCGCTCTTCGCCCGGCTCGGCGCCTACGACCGGTCGACGCTGGACCGTCTGACGTTCCACCGCTCGGGCCCGTACACCGAGTACTGGGCGCACGAGGCCGCGATCGTGCCCCGGGACGACCTGCGGCTGTTCCGCTGGCGGATGGACGCCCTGCGGGAGCGCGACGCCGGACCGACACGGATCGACGGGGTCACCCGGACCGCCACCGTGCGTCGTGAGCTGCAGGCCCTGCTCCGTGCCGAGGGACCGATGCCCGCCAGCGCCGTCGAGCACGAGTCGAACGTCCGCCGGGGGCCGTGGTGGGGCTGGAGCGACGTGAAGCTCGGGCTCGAGCAGATGTTCCGCTGGGGCGAGGTCGTGAGCGCCGGGCGATCGGGCTTCGAGCGGGTCTACGCCCTGCCCGAGCAGGTCCTGCCCGCCGGGTTCCTGGACGCCGCACCGGACCGGCGGACGGCCGTGCGCGAGCTCGTGCAGCGGGCGACGCGTGCGCTCGGCGTCGGGACGCGCGCCGACGTCGCCGACTACTACCGGCTGCGCTCCGACGACACCGCGGCCGCCCTCGCCGACCTCACCGACGCCGGCGTCCTGTTGGCGGTCCGGGTCGAGGGCTGGCGCGAGCAGGCGTGGATGCACGCGGACGCCCGGGTGCCGCGACGGGTCGACGCCGACGCCGTGCTCAGTCCGTTCGACCCGGTCGTGTGGTTCCGGCGCCGGGCCGAGCGGATGTACGGCTTCCACTACCGGATCGAGATCTACACACCGGCACCGAAGCGGGTGTTCGGGTACTACGTGCTGCCGGTGCTGCAGGACGACCGGCTGGTCGGGCGCATCGACCTGAAGAGCGATCGGCAGCGCGGGGTGCTCCGGGTCCGGACCGCGTGGCAGGAGCCCGGTGAACGCCTGGACGCCGAACGGCTGGCCGAGACCCTGCGGCGCACGGCGGCCTGGCAGGGGCTCGGTGCGGTCGAGGTGACCGACCGTGGCACCGCGGCGGCGGACGTCGCCGGGGCGCTCGGCGTCAGCCTGGTGCCCCACCGGTCGGCCGACGACGCGGACGCCCCGGCACCTGTGGCGGACGCACCGGCGCCCGACGTCGGCGCCGACGCCGCGGCCCTCGGGGACTGACCCCGGGTCAGAACCGCTCGGCGGACGCCCGCAGCCGCGCGATCCGGTCGGGCAGCGGCGGGTGCGTCGAGAACAGCCGGTCCATCACGCCGGGCCGCATCGGGTCGGCGATCCACAGGTGCGCCATCGACGAGTTCTGCGTCTGCATCGGTCGGCCGTGCGCCCCGAGCTTCTCGAGCGCACGCGCCAGCCCCTCGGGGTACCGGGTCGTCATCGCGCCCGTCGCGTCGGCCAGGTACTCCCGCTGCCGCGACACGGCGGCCTGCACCCCGGCCGCGGCGATCGGTGCGACCAGGACCGCCACGATGCCGGCGACGAGCAGCACCGGGTTCGCGCCGCCGCCGTTGTCGGACCCCCGACCTCGACCCCCGAAGAACGAGATGCGCAGGAGCACGTCGGCGATGAGCCCGACGGCGACGACCAGGCCGAAGACCATCGTCGAGACCCGGATGTCGTAGTTCCGGACGTGGCCGAGCTCGTGCGCCATGACGCCCTGCAGCTCCTGGTCGTCCATCAGCTCGAGCAGACCGGTCGTCGCCGCGACGACCGCGTGCTCGGGGTCACGCCCGGTCGCGAAGGCGTTCGGCGACGGATCCGGGATGACGAACACGCGGGGCATCGGCATGCCCGTCGAGATGGCGAGGTTCTCGACCGTGCGCCAGAGCCGTGGCTCCGAGGCCCGGTCGATCTCGACGCCGCCGGCGATCGCGGTCGCCTGCCGTGCGGCGGAGAAGTACTGCAGCACCGCGTACCCGAGTGCGACCACGAGCGCGATGACCCCGATCGACACGTTGCCGGCCAGGTAGCCGCCCAGGAACCCGAGCGCGCCGATGATCAGCAGGAACACCAGCACGATGAGCACGGTGTTCCGCTTGTTCCGCGCGATGGCGCTGTACACGTCGGCCCCGACGCTGGGATCAGAACTGGACGCGCGGCGGTTCGGCGATCGCTGCCGGTTCGGCCGTCTCGAAGAAGGTGGCCTCGGTGAACCCGCGGTTCTTCGCGAACGCGGAGTTCGGGAAGACCCGGATCTTCGTGTTCAGCTCGCGCACCCCGCCGTTGTAGAACCGGCGGGAGGCCTGGATCTTGTCCTCGGTGTCGACGAGCTCCGACTGCAGCTGCAGGAAGTTCTGGCTCGACTGCAGCTGCGGGTACCCCTCGGCCACCGCGAAGACGCTCTTCAACGCCTTCTGCATGTGCCCCTCGGCGGCGGAGGCCGATCCGGCGTCACCGGCCGTCAGGGTCTCGGACCGGGCCTTCGTGACGTCGTCGAAGACGGCCTTCTCGTGGGTGGCGTACCCCTTGACCGTGTCGACGATGGTCGGGATGAGGTCGGCGCGACGCTTCAGCTGGACGGAGATGTCGCTCCACGCCTCGTCGACGCGGACCTTGAGCGTGACCAGGGCGTTGTACGTCACCCAGAGGTAGATCCCGATGATCACCAGGACGACCACCACCACTCCGACGACGATGAGCGTCGTGACGAGTCCGGTGTCCATGAGGGCGTACTCCTTTGCGCGTCGGGATCCGCGGTGCTGCGACGGCCTGATCGGCCATCGGGAAGTCTATCGATGCGCCGACCGCGCTCTGTTCCATGAGCAGTGTTCACGGGCGATTCCCGAGTCACGCACACCGGGCGCTCGGACTGCGGGCCGATCGTGGTCATCATCCGCGGGGAGTGTTGACCGGACGCCGTCGATCCCGTGGGATGGACCCGGTGAGGACGCGCGGGGAGCACGTGGACGAAGGGGCCGTCGGGGGCGACGGCCCTCGTCGTCGTGCCCGGATCGCCGTGCTCGCCACAGCCGCGACCCTCCTCGCCGCGGCACTGCTGAGCACGATCGCCGCCCCCGCCACCGCCGCCCCTGCCGTCGCTGCCGCCGGGCCGACCGCGACCGAGAGCCCCGCGCCGAGCGACGGTGCGCCGCCGAGCGTCGGACGCCCGGGCGCCCCGACCCCACCCCCGACACCGTCGCCCGCCGTGCGCCTCACCATCGCCGACCCCGGCGACGTGACGACCGGGACCACCCGCTTCCACGGCACGGCTGCGCCGGGACACAGCGTCCGCGTGAGCGGACCGGCCGGGGGCGGGACCAGCGGGTGCACCGCCGCGGTCGGGCCGGACGGACGGTGGGCCTGCCTGGGCTCGGTCCGTTCGGGCCCCCAGCAGGTGTTCACCGTGCGCGACCTGACCGTCCCGACGGCGTCGGGAGTGGACGCGCCCGCGGCGGACGTCATCGTGCCCCCGACCATCGCCGGCGGTCGGCCCACGGGTGGCACGGTGTCCGGCACCGGGTTCCCCGGGGCGACCGTGACCCTGTCGGTGTCCGGCTCGTCGGCGCAGCAGGACGCGCCGGTCGGGGCCGACGGCCGGTGGGTCGCCGCACTCCCGGTGCGGGCGGACGGCACGGTCACCGCGACCGCCTCGCAGACCGCCAGCACCGCTCGCGGGTTCCGGTCCGACCTGCGCAGCGCCGCGTCCGCGCCGGTCGCCCTGACCCTCGACCGCACCGCTCCGGACGCACCCGACATCACGTCGCCGCAGGACGGGCAGCGGGTGGGTGCACGGACCACGACCGTCCGGGGCACCGGCGAACCCGGTGCCGGCGTCACCGTGTACGTGGACCGCGCGCCCGTCTGCGGGGCGACGGTCAGTGCCGACGGCGGGTGGTCGTGCGCGACGACCGGGTCGACGATGCGCGCTGGCGTGCACCGGCTCACCGCGACGCAGCACGACGCGGCGCACAACTACTCGCGGTCGTCGGCGCCCGTCCGGATCGTGGTGTTCGCGACGACGGCCGCACCGACCACCGAGCCCGGCGGCACGGGCGGGGCGACGCCGGGCTCGCCGAGCGCCGGCACCCCCGGCGCACCGGGGAGCACCGGCAGCGCACCCTCGCCCGCCGACGGATCCGGCAGCCGGCCGGGCAGTGACGACACCACCGGTGCGACCGGCGACGACGGGACCGGCAGCGCTGCCCCGGCCGGTGGCACGGACGGCGGCCACGACGGTGCGGCCGGCGCACGCGGTGCCGACGGTCGCCCCGACTGGTCCGGGCCCGCCGGCGACTGGACCGCCGCGACCTCGTACGACGGCACCGTCCCGTCCATCCGGGCGGCGTTCTCGTGGCGGACGGTCCTGGTCGCCACGGCCGTGGCAGCCGGGTTCCTGTTGCTGATCGCCGCACCGCTCGCCCTCGTCGCCGCCGTGGCAGGTGGCCGCCTCCGCTCCCCGCTCGCCGGGTTGCTCGGCCGGAACCGGACCCGCTCGGACCGCACCCGCGGCGACGTCCTGCCGACGTGGGTGTCGATCGGGACGGCCGTGGTCGTCGCCACGCTCTGCACCCTGCTCGGCGTCGGCGTCGAACTCGAGGCGCGCTACGTCCGCCTCGCGATCGCCGTCCTGCTCGGCACCGCGGTGCTCACCGCGGCCGTCGTGCTCGCGACCCGCTGGTCCGCCGGCCCCGACCACCGCAGCGTGGGCTTCCGGGTCTCACCGTGGCTGGTGCTCGCCGCCGTCGCGGCGTGCGGGCTGACCCGGGCCGCCGACCTCTCCCCCGCGCTGGTCGTCGGCGTCGTGCTCGTGCCGTCGGGGCGCCCCGACCTGGGCACCGGGGCACTCCGCCTCGGCTCGGGCATCGCCGCCAGCGCGCGGACCGCGACCTGGCGCGTCGTCGCGCTCCTCGGGCTCGCCACGGCCGGCTGGGCGCTGCACAGCACCGGCACCCCCGGCGGCTTCTGGGCGGCACTCGCGTCGGAGTTCGCCACCACGCTGTGCATCGGCGGGATCGGGGCCGTGGTCGCGACCCTCCTGCCGCTCGCCGGGTCCGCCGGCAGTGCGCTCCTGGCTGCCTCCCGCGCCCGGTACGTCGCCCTCGCCGTGCTGGCGGTCACGGTGACCGCGGCCGTCTACTCGGGCTCGACCGGCACCCACGCCCCGCCGGCACTGCTCTGCGGCCTCGCCGCAGCCTGCGTGGCGGCCGCGGTCGCGGCCGTGGTCTGGGCGCGCACCACGGGACGCACCGCGCGCGGTTGAGCCGCACCGCGCCTCCCGGCCGTCCGCCTGGGCTGCGGACCCGGATCAGCGCGTGCCGTCGGACGGGAGGCCCGTGCCGGCCCCGCCTCGCGCCTCCGGTCCGCCGCCCTGTGCTCTCGCCGCTACGGGCGGTGCGGCGCGTTGCGCGCGAAGAGCCCGGGCAGGAGCCCGCCGATCTTCGTGCCGATGCACAGGCTGACGAACGTCGCGAGCGGGGTCGCGAGGGCCTGCGCGTCGAACGTCGCCACCGCGACCAACCCGACCGTCCCCGGCACGAGCAGCAGGAACGCCGGGAAGAACGACACCGTCGCCGGGATCGCCGGCGCGAGCCGCTCGAGCAGCCGAGTGCCGACGAACAGCAGCGCCGCCGTCGCGCCGGTCGCCACGACGCTGCCCCACACGGGCGTCGTCCCGCTCACCAGCGCGTAGGCCGTCACCATGACCGCGACCGACACGAGCGTCAGTCGCCAGCCCGACCGGAACACCAGACCGAGTCCGACGGCCAGGACCACCACGGCCACCCACGAGACCCAGTACGAGGGGACGGCCTCCCAGCCGTCCAGGGACGTCCCGACGCCGGCGACCTCGCCGACGAGCGCCGCCGACGACGGGTCGACGTGCAGCCCGGTCAGCGCACTGCCCGAGGCGATGCCGGCCGCCATGAAGCCGAGCATGATGAGCCCCTGCACCAACCGCGAGGCCCCGGTGACGATGTCGGCCGCCGTGAGCTCGAGCAGGGCGTTGGTGATGAGCGCTCCCGGGACGAACACCGCGACCGGCGCGCACACGGCGAACAGGGGGACCTGGTCGAAGCCGGTGCCCGCGGCGACGAGTCCGACGACGGTGGTCGACACGAACGCGGCCAGGAACGGGATGATCGCGACGGCCTCGCGGAACCGGCGGAGCACCAGGCCGATGACGCCGACGACCGCACCCACGGCGAGAGCGACGAGGATCGCCCACCACGGGCAGCGGAAGACGACCGCGAGGCCGGCGGACGTCAGGGCGTTGCCGAGGATCCACGGCAGCGCGGGCGGTGGGATCGTGCCGGCACGGATGGCGCGCACACGGGCGGGGATCTCGGCGAGGGCGATCGAGCCGCTCTCCAGGCCGAGCACGACACGGTTCGCCCGCGCGGCCTGCCGTGACGAGAGCTCCACGCCCTCGGCGTTGACGATGGTGGCCGCGCCCGTCGCCACCTCGCTCACCATCACGAGCGCCGGCAGGACGCCGATGGCGAGCGTGGGCCCCACGCCGGCGGCGTCACGGGCCTTCTCGAGTGCCGAGCGGACGTCGGTGACGGAGCTCCCGGCGTCGAGCAGCAGGGCCCCGAGCGTGCCGAGGAGCATGCCGACGGGCACGGTCTCGCCGTCGACGACCTCGACGTGGGCCTCGGGCCGACGCAGGGCGTGCTGCAGGTTCGCGAGCGCGCTACCGAGTCCGACCACGAGGACGATCGTAGGTGGTCACGGGGTGCGGTGCCGAGTCGCGGCTCCGCGGACAGCCTCGCGCCCCGCCGGGTCGCGCGGTACCCCCGGTGGGACTCGAACCCACAACTCAGCGATTTTAAGTCGCGTGCCTCTACCGATTGGGCCACGGGGGCGGGCCGCAACAGCCTACCGATGCACGACGGCGGCCACCCCGTCGGGGCGACCGCCGTCGTGACGCGCGTTGCTACTTCGCGGCGTCGGCCTCGGCCTTCACCGGCTCGGCCTCGTTGGAGACGTCCTTCGCGGGCTCGCCGTACGCGGGGCCTGCGGCACCGGCGGGCTGACCCTCCTGCGGAGCCTGGGCAGCGGCCGGTGCGGCGGGCGCCTCGGCAGCTGGCTTCGGGCGCGACGCGAACGCCTCGAACGCGGCACGCGGGGTCTCGCGGTCGTCGAGCGACACGATGTCGCGGCCCAGGAAGAAGCCGCCGACCCAGTCGCCGATGACGCGCCACTTGCGCTCCCACGACGGCATCGCCAGGCCGTGGTAGCCGCGGTGGGCACCCCAGGCCAGGAAGCCCTTCATGGCGAACTTGCCGGACTGGAACACACCGGTGCCGAGACCGAGGCCCGCGACGGCGCCGAGGTTCTCGTGCTTGTAGTCGGTCGTCGCCTCGCCGCGGATCGTCGCCACGAGGTTCTTCGCGAGCTGCTTCGCCTGACGCACCGCGTGCTGGGCGTTCGGCACGCAGAAGCCGCCGACACCGCCGCCGGTCAGGTCCGGGACCGCCGCGACGTCACCGCAGGCCCACGCGTCGGCGATCACGCCGTTGTCGTCGACCACGCGGAGGTCGGGCTGCACACGGATGCGGCCGCGCTGCTCGAGCGGGAAGTCGGTGCCCTTGACCATCGGGTTCGCCATGACGCCGGCGGTCCAGATGATGAGGTCGGACGGGATCGTCTCGATCGCGCCGTCGCTCGTCTTGAGCTCGCAGACGCCGCCGACGGCCGAGGCCAGCTGGGTCTCGAGGTGCACGGTCGCGCCGCGCTCCGCCAGGTTCTTGAGCACCCAGTGCGAGGTCTCGAGCGAGACCTCGGGCATGATGCGGCCCATCGCCTCGACGAGGTGGAAGTGCGTGTCGTCGAAGGACAGCTGCGGGTAGCTCTTCAGCAGGTCGGTGACGAAGGAGCGGAGCTCGGCGAACACCTCGATGCCGGCGAAGCCACCACCGACGACGACGACGGTGAGCAGGCGGTCGCGCTCGGGACCGGCCGGCAGGTTCGCCGCCTTGTGGAAGTTCGTGAGGATCTTGTCGCGGATCGCCGCGGCCTCCTCGATGGTCTTCAGGCCGATGGCCTCGTCCGCGACACCCGGGATCGGGAACGTGCGGGACACCGCGCCGGCCGTCATGACGATCTGGTCGTAGGACTCCACCCACGGCTCGCCCTCGGCCGGGGTGATCGTCGCCGTCTTGGTGGCGTGGTCGACCCCGGTGACCTTCGCCGTGACGACGCGGGTCTGCTTGAGGTGGCGACGGTGGGCGACGACCGCGTGGCGCGGTTCGATCGAACCGGCGGCGACCTCGGGCAGGAACGGCTGGTACGTCATGTACGGCAGCGGGTCCACCATGACGACCTCGGCTTCGCCCTGGCGAAGGTGCTTCTCGAGCTTCCATGCGGTGTAGAAGCCGGCGTAACCGCCGCCGACGACGAGGATCTTGGGCACGGGGGATGTTCTCCTTGGATGGGGGTGTGCGGAGTCGAGTCAGACTTCGCCGCCACCCGCCCCGACTCCAGCGTCTGCACCGTCATCATACGCCCGGCACTCGCACCGGGAGGGCGACCAGTCCGCGCGCTCGAGCGCGAGGTCACCGATGGGGTTGACGCCGGGTCCGGCGGCGAGGGCGTGACCGACGAGGGCGTGCAGGCACTTCACGCGGGTGGGCATGCCACCGGCGCTGATGCCGTCGATCTCGTCGACGTGCTCGATCGACTCACGGTCGGCCAGGTAGGACTCGTGGGCCGCGCGGTACTGCGCGGCGACCTCGGGGTCCTCGAGCAGGGCTGCCAGCTCGGGCATCACCTGGTTCGCCTCGAGGGTGCTGACCGCGGCGGTGGCCGCGGGGTGGCACAGGTAGTAGAACGTCGGGAACGGGGTGCCGTTCGACAGTCGGGGCTTCGTGGAGACGACGGTGGGGTTGCCACAGACGCAGCGTGCCGCGATCCCGATGACGTCGCGCGCCGGCCGGCCGAGCTGCGCCGACACGACCTGGACGTCGCGGTCGGAGGGCGGGTCGAAGGGAGGGGTCGTCACGGGAACGTGAGCCTACCGGAGACACGGCACCCGGCGCACCGTCGGACCGGACGGCTACTTGCTCTCGCCCGTGCCGGACACGTCCGGGGCCACGAGGTCCGCGGCCGTCTTCTCGGTCAGCCCGGACTCGAGCACGGACGACAGCATCGCCTGCACCCAGTCCACCTTGGGGGTCTGCACCTTCGCGCTCACGGGGGTGCCGGAGTCGGTCCGCGGGGTCGCCTCGGACGCGTCGTCCTCGGCACCCATGACGAGGTAGCTCTCCTCGCCCGGGTACACGTAGAGCAGCCGGTCGCGGGCCTGCGCCTCGATGTACGCGGGATCGTCCCAGCGCGCGACGTCCTTCTTCTTCTGCGCGACGTCGGCCTTCTGGCTCGCCACCTCGTGCTGCTGCTGGGCGATCTGCTCCTGCTGCTGGATGAGCGTCCGGAGCGACGGCGCGAGGACGACCACGAACAACACGATGATCGCGAGCATGAGCAGGCTGAAGCCCGAGAAGTGGATCGAGCGGTACCAGGGCTGCTCGTGCGTGCTGCCGTCGGGCATCGCCACGGGGACGCGGCGGACGCGGGGCTTCTGGCTGGGCACGTCCCGACGATAACCCGGCGTCGCCGGTCGCGCCGCCCGGCACGCGGCTGTTCGGTGCCCTCCCAGCGTCCCGCCCCGTCACGTCGAGGCGGTCGGGAGGCACGACTTCGGCCCGCCCCTCCCGTTCCGCACCTGGAGTGGTCACCACACACCGCCCGGTGCACGTCCGGTGGTCACGTCCCGTCGGCCAGGCCCGCGCCAGCCGACGACTCGTGACCACTCGACGCAGCGAGCGCGGCACGTCCTGACCGCTCGGCCCTCGGGGGCGCGCACACGACGAGACGCCGCCCTCCCGGAGGAGGACGGCGTCTCGGTGGTGCGGCTGCTGCTGCCCGGACTGCCTACTGGGCGGCGGCGCGCGGGAAGGCCGAGCGGCCGGCGTAGACCGCCGCGTCGCCGAGCTCTTCCTCGATGCGCAGGAGCTGGTTGTACTTCGCGACGCGGTCCGAGCGGGCCGGGGCGCCGGTCTTGATCTGGCCGCCGTCGACCGCCACCGCGATGTCGGCGATGGTGGTGTCCTCGGTCTCGCCGGAGCGGTGCGACAGGATCGAGGTCAGGCCGTGACGGTGCGCGAGCGAGACCGCGTCGAGCGTCTCGGTGAGCGTGCCGATCTGGTTGACCTTGACGAGGATCGAGTTCGCGGCCTTCTCGTCGATGCCGCGCTGCAGGCGCTTCGGGTTCGTGACGAACAGGTCGTCGCCGACGATCTGCACCTTGTCGCCGAGCTCGGCGGTCAGGTGCGACCAGCCCTCCCAGTCGTCCTCGGCCAGCGGGTCCTCGATGGTGACGAGGGGGTAGTTCGCGACGAGGTCGGCGAAGTACGCGGTGAACTCCTGGCTCGACAGCTGCTTGCCCTCGAACTGGTACTTGCCGTCCGAGAAGAACTCGGTCGACGCGACGTCCAGGCCGACCGCGATGTCCTTGCCCGGGGTGTAGCCGGCCTTCTCGATGGCGGTGAGCAGGAAGTCGAGCGCCGCGCGGTTCGACGCGAGCTCCGGGGCGAAGCCGCCCTCGTCGCCCAGGCCGGTGGCGAGGCCCTGCTTCTTCAGCTCGCCCTTGAGGGCGTGGTAGGTCTCGACGCCCCAGCGGAGTGCCTCGGAGAAGGACCCGGCGCCGTAGGGCACGAGGAAGAACTCCTGGATGTCGACGTTGGTGTCCGCGTGGGCGCCACCGTTGACGACGTTCATCAGCGGGACGGGCAGCGTGTGCGCGTTCGGGCCGCCGAGGTAGCGGAACAGCGGCAGGTCGACCGAGTCGGCAGCGGCGCGGGCGACGGCGAGCGAGGCGCCGAGGATCGCGTTGGCGCCGAGGCGGGACTTGTTCTCGGTGCCGTCGAGCTCGATGAGCGCGGCGTCGACGAGGCGCTGGTCGGAGGCGTCGAAGCCCTCGAGCGCCGGGCCGATCTCGTCGAGCACGGCGTCGACGGCCTTGAGCACGCCCTTGCCGCCGTAGCGCGAGGCGTCGCCGTCGCGGAGTTCGTACGCCTCGAAGGCGCCGGTGGAGGCACCGGACGGGACGAGCGCGCGGGACACGACGCCGTCGTCGAGGAGGACCTCGACCTCGACCGTCGGGTTGCCTCGGGAATCGAGGACTTCGCGTGCGCCTACGGCATCGATCAGGGCCACGGGGTACTCCCTACACATTGGTTGTGGTGATTGCGGTGTCGATCCTAGCGAGCCGAGGTGAACACGACGTCGGCCGTGACGCCGTGTGTGGAGAACTCGGCGACCGGGTCAGTCGAGCGGTCGGAACTCCACGCCCTCGAGCGATCCGGTGTCCGCGCCGACGGAGGCGAACGCCGTGAAGCCCTGTGCGGCGAGGCCGGCGAGCAGGTTCTTGGTGTTCTTCGTGCGGCGTTCGAGCCGGACGCGTCGGTGGGACGCGAGTGCCTCGTCCTTCAGCGCGGCGAGCCGGACCGGGTCGACGTCCTTGTCGTACAGCAGCACGACGGCGTCGGACTCGGCCGACTCCGGGAGCGTCACGAGGTCGACGAGCCGCTCGAACCCGAGCGAGAACCCGACCGCCGGGACGTCCTGTCCCAGGAACCGGCCGATCATCCCGTCGTAGCGTCCGCCACCGCCGAGGCTGTACCCGAAGTCGGGGTGCGCGACCTCGAAGATCGTGCCCGTGTAGTAGCCCATGCCGCGCACGAGCGTCGGGTCGAAGCGCAGGTCGACGCCGGGCAGCGCGTCACGCAGGCGCAGGAGGTCGGCGAACGCGTCGGCGTCGAGCCACGGCGCGTTCTCGACCGAGGACCAGTCGGCGGCCTCGAGCGCGCGGATCGTGTCCTCGAGTCCGGGCAGGTCCGCGCCCAGCGTCGCGCGGAGTTCTGCGGCGACACCGTCCGGCCCGATCTTGTCGAGCTTGTCGATCGTGATGAGCGCCCGGTCCGCGACGGCCGGCTCGACGATCCCCCACGACGCGAGGAGCGCCAGCAGGATCCGCCGGTCGTTGATCCGGATCGTCGTGCCGGCGATGCCGAGGGCGTCGAGCGCCGCGGTGGTCGCACGGATGAGCTCGATCTCGGCGAGCTGGCCGGGCTCCCCGAGGATGTCGATGTCGCACTGCACGAACTGGCGGTAGCGTCCCTTCTGCGGACGCTCGGCACGCCAGACGGGTGCGATCTGCACGGAACGGAAGACACTCGGCAGCTCGGCGCGGTGCGAGGCGTAGAAGCGGGCGAGCGGCACGGTCAGGTCGAACCGCAGGCCGAGGTCGGCGAGGTCCAGCGGTGCCTCGGCCGAACGGAGGTCCTCCGTGGTGAGCCCCCGCTTCATGACCGCGAACGCGAGCTTCTCGTTGTCCCCACCGAGGCCGGAGTGCAGCCGGGCGGCGTCCTCGACGACGGGGGTCTCGATCTCGTCGAAACCGTGCCGCGCGTAGACGTCGCGCACGACGCCGAGCACGTGCTCGCGGCGGGCCTTGTCGGCCGGGAGGAAGTCGCGCATGCCACGGGGTACGGTCACGGTCGTCGCCATGAGGGCAATTCTGGCAGACCGAGGATCGGGGCTTGCACTCCCACCGAGCCACTGACATACTGCATCCAGAACCTCGGTCCGGAACGTGCCTGATCCGCGCTCCGGACCGAACGCGGGGCGACGTGCTGCAGTGCGTCCCGCGGTTCGAGCGGGTCTCCTGTCGGCGCCTCTCCCTGGTGGAGCCGACGCCCGCTCACGGGCGCCCTCCTTTTTTCGGGTTGGGAGGGCGCCCGCTCTCCCTGCCCGGGTCGGGAACGTCCGCGCGCCCTCAGCGCTCCGCAGCGCGCCCGGCCTGCTCCAGGGCCGACACCGCCGCGCGCAGACTCGCGACCGGGTCGACACCGCGACGGACCGCATCCGCGACCTCGCCCAGCACCGCACTCCCCCACGCCGGTTCGACCGCACCGGCGGCCTCGGAGAGAACCGCTCCGCCCCCGACGGACGGCCCGTCCACCACCGACGGCCCGTCCCCGACGGGAGCCGCGCCCACCGCAGCCTCCGCGATCGACGCACCACGGGCCTCCGGGCCGACCCCGGCGACGGACGCGACCACCGCGTCGACGTCGCCCCGTTCCTCCAGGCGTTCGAGCAGCTTGACCGCCCGCTCGAGCGGCGGCATCGCCCGCGGCACGCCGTCGAACGCACTGCGCCGACCTGCCTTCTCGGCGGCCTTGGCCGCACGCCAGACGCGGACGACGTCCTCGACGGTGTCCGCGGTCTCCTCCCCGAACACATGGGGGTGCCGCCGGGTCATCTTGTCGCGCACGCCGGCGGCGACGTCCTCCAGGGTGAACTCGCCGGCCAGCGCGGCGATCCCCGCGTGCAGCACGACCTGGTAGAGCAGGTCGCCGAGTTCCTCGCGCACGTCGTCCGGGTCGCCGTCGTCGATCGCGTCGACGAGTTCGTACGACTCCTCGACCGCGTACCGCGCGAGCGACGCGTGGGTCTGCGCCCGGTTCCAGACGCACCCGCCGTCCTCGGCGAGCAGGCGGTCGACGACGGTCACGAGGTCCGGTACAGCGGTCATGCGGCCATCGTCGCACTCGCGTAGGCTGGCTGCTGGTGTGTCGGGAAGTCTGGTCGACGGACACTCACCCGACCCCTCGAGACGGAGATCCATGTCGTCCCTCGTCCGCTCCCCCCGCTTCAGCGCCATCGCGCTCCTCACCGCCGCCGTGCTCGGCCTGGTGGTGGCGAACTCCCCCGTCGGCCCGGGCCTCGAACGCCTGCTCGACGCACACCTGCCGCTCGGAGCCCTCGGCCTCGACCTGTCGATCGCGCACTGGATCAGCGACGGTCTGCTCGCGGTCTTCTTCCTGCTCGTCGCCATCGAGCTGAAGCAGGAGCTCGTCGACGGCGAGCTGTCGAACCCCAAGACCGCGATCATCCCCGCCATCGCGGCGGTCGGCGGCGTGCTCGTCCCGGCCGGCATCTTCCTGCTCGTCACCGCGGGCACGCCGTACACGCACGGGTGGCCGATCCCGACGGCGACCGACATCGCGTTCGCGCTCGGGGTCCTGGCGATGTTCGGTCGGGGCCTGCCGTCCGGCATCCGGGTGTTCCTGCTCGCCCTGGCCGTGCTCGACGACCTCATCGCCATCGTCATCATCGCGGTCGTCTTCGCGCACGACACCGACTTCCTGGCCCTCTCCGGGGCCGTCGTCACGCTCGCGGTGTTCTGGCTGCTCGGCCGGATGCTCCGTCCGGGGCGCAGCGGCCAGACGCTGATCATCGTGGCGATGGTCCTGGTGGGGCTCGTGACCTGGTGGCTCGTCTACCACTCCGGCGTGCACGCCACGATCGCCGGTGTCGCGCTCGGCCTCGTCCTGCCCCGCCGGCCGGGCCACACGCTGCACGAGAACGTCGAGCCGTGGTCGAACGCGATCGTGCTGCCGGTGTTCGCGTTCGCCTCCGCCGCCGTGGTGATCCCGGCCGTCGGCATCAGTGAGCTCTCGCCCACCTTCTGGGCCGTCGTCGTCGCGCTGCCGGTCGGCAAGGTCGTCGGCATCACGCTGTTCGGCGTGGTCGCCACCCGCCTGTTCCGCTCACCGGGTCGGTCGTCGCTGTCGCTCTTCTCGATCGTGACGGTCGGCGTGCTCGGCGGCATCGGGTTCACGGTGTCGCTGCTCATGAACGAGCTGGCGTTCGCCCGCAACGAGGAGATCCTGGACGAGGGTGTGCTCGCCGTGCTCGTCGGCTCGGGCATCGCCATCGTCGCGTCCGCGGTCGTGGTCACCCTGCGGGCCCGGACCTACCGCGCCCGCCGCGAGCTGTCCGAGGCCGAGGCGACCGAGTAGCGGTCACGGGCGGCGCGGTGCTGTCGTTCCGAGTCCGCGCGAGGGCGCGTGCGACAGTGTCGACGTCGTACGACAACGGGGCTGTCGTTCCGAGTCCGCACCGGCCCCGGACGCCCCCACCAACGGACGGGAGGCACGGTGCCAGCCGGCACCGTGCCTCCCGTCCGTCCGTGGCCGACTACGAGACCGCCGGCGCCTCCGCCGGGGTCGTCGCGCCGTACACGGCGGTGAGGATGCTCTCCACCCACCGGATGAACGCGTCGTCCGGGAGCGCCTGGTCGTGCGGGCGCGGGATCGGGATGCTCGTCGCGTTCTGCTGCGCGAACCACCGGGCGCCCGGGAACATGCGTCCGAGCCGCACCTGCGCCGAGTCGGCGAGCTCCTTGCCCGCGACACGCAGGTTCGAGCCCATCACCACGACGTCGGACAACCCGACCTGCTGGGCCATCCGGCGCAGACGGGAGACCTCGACCAGGGTCTGCACGGCCTGCGGCGGCTGCCCGTAGCGGTCGGTGAGCTCGTCGAGCACCATGTCGATCGCGGTCGGCTGCGCCGTCGGGGCCGAGGCCGCCGAGAGCTTCTGGTACGCCTCGAGCCGGAGTCGCTCGGACTCGACGTAGTCCTCGGGGATGTGGGCGTCGACGGGGATCTCGAGTCGGAGTTCGGTCTGCCCCTCGGCGACGTCACCGCGGAACTGCGAGACGGCCTCGCCGATCATGCGGAGGTACAGGTCGAACCCGACGCCGGCGATGTGGCCGGACTGCTCACCGCCGAGCAGGTTGCCCGCCCCGCGGATCTCGAGGTCCTTCATCGCGACCTGCATGCCCGCACCGAGCTCGTTGTTGGCGGCGATGGTCTCGAGGCGGTCCTGCGCGGTCTCGGACAGCGGCTTGTCGGAGTCGTAGAGGAAGTACGCGTACCCGCGCTCCCGCCCACGGCCGACACGACCGCGCAGCTGGTGGAGCTGCGACAGCCCGTACTTGTCCGCCTTGTCGATGATGAGCGTGTTCGCGTTCGCGATGTCCAGACCGGTCTCGATGATCGTCGTCGAGACCAGGACGTCGAAGCGGCGCTCCCAGAAGTCGACCATGACCTGCTCGAGGGTGCTCTCCGCCATCTGCCCGTGCGCCACGGCGATGCGGGCGTCCGGCACGATCTCGGCCAGGTGCGCGGCGACCGACTGGATGTCCTTCACGCGGTTGTGCACGTAGAACACCTGGCCCTCGCGCAGCAGCTCGCGCTTGATCGCGGCGGCGACCTGCAGGTCGGACTGCGGGCCGACGAACGTCAGGATCGGGTGGCGGTCCTCCGGCGGGGTGGCCAGGGTGGACATCTCGCGGATGCCCGTGACCGCCATCTCGAGGGAGCGCGGGATCGGGGTCGCCGACATCGCCAGCACGTCGACGTTCGTCTTGAGCTTCTTCAGCTGGTCCTTGTGCTCGACGCCGAACCGCTGTTCCTCGTCGATGATGACGAGCCCGACGTCCTTGAACTGGACGTTCTGCGACAGGATGCGGTGCGTGCCGATGACGATGTCGACCGTGCCGTCGGCGAGCCCGGCGACGGTCTCCTTCGACTCCTTCTCGGTCTGGAACCGGCTCAGTGCCCGCAGGTGCACGGGGAACCCGGCGAAGCGCTCCTGGAACGTCTCCATGTGCTGGCGGACGAGCAGCGTCGTCGGCACGAGCACGGCGACCTGCTTGCCGTCCTGCACGGCCTTGAACGCCGCGCGGATGGCGACCTCGGTCTTGCCGTAGCCGACGTCGCCGGACAGCAGGCGGTCCATCGGGACCGGGCTCTCCATGTCGCGCTTGATCTCGTCGATGGTGGTGAGCTGGTCGACGGTCTCGGCGAACGGGAACGCCTCCTCCAGCTCACGCTGCCACGGGGTGTCGGGGCCGAACGCGTGCCCCTTCGACGCCATGCGGGCGGAGTAGAGCTTGACGAGGTCGACCGCGATGTCGCGCACGGCCTTGCGCGCCTTCGACTTCGCCGCGGACCAGTCCGACCCGCCCATCTTCGACAGGGTCGGGTTCTCGCCGCCGACGTACCGGGACAGCTGGTCGAGCTGATCGGTCGGCACGAAGAGCTTGTCACCGGGGTAGTTCCGCTTGGACGGTGCGTACTCGAGGACGAGGTACTCGCGCTGCGTCTTCACGGCGTTGCGGCCGCCGGAGCTGACCTCCCGGCTGACGAGCTCGACGAACTTGCCGATGCCGTGGGTCGCGTGCACGACGACGTCGCCCGGCTTGAGCTGCAGCGGATCGACGACGTTCTTGCGGCGGCTGGCGAGCTTCTTGACGGTGCGGGCGCCCTGCTGCACGCTCCGCCCGTAGAACTCGGCCTCGCTGAGCACCACGATGCGTGGGTCGGGCACGGCGAACCCGTGCTCGACGGCGGCCGTCGTGACGACCGCGACGCCCGGCTGAGGGGGCTCGGTCAGGGACTCGGCGCGGGCCGCGACCCCGGCGTCGGCCAGGACCTGCACGGCGCGCTCGACGAGCCCCTGGCCCTGTGCGGTCACCACGACCGCCCACCCGTCGTCGGTCAGTGCCTTGACGTGCGCCACGGCGCCGTCGGCACTGCCCGCGAAGCTCGGGACCGCCTCGGCGCGGACGCGGATGTACTCCCCCGCCTCGGCCGCGGCCTCGGCGTCGGTCAGGATGCGGTCGTCGTCGCCCTCGTCGAGGCCGGAGTCGAACGGCGAGACCGTCCACCAGGTGCGCTGGCCGCGGGTGTTCTTGAGCTGCTGGACGGTCAGGAAGTTGCCGGCGTCGAGGTCGATCGGCGCCTGCGCACCGGCGACCGCGGCGCTCCACGCGGCCTGCAGGAACTCCGTGTTCGTCTCGGCCAGGCTGTTGGCTCGCCCGTTCACCCGCTCCGGCGAGAACACCGCGATGGTGGCCTCGTCGGGCAGGTAACTCGTGACGGGGACGAGGTCCTGCACGAGTGCGGGTGCGAGGGACTCCATGCCCTCGACCGGGATCCCCTCGGCGATCTTCGCGAGCATCTGCGACAGGTTCGGGAACTCGTGCAGCATCTCGCGCGCCCGCTGTCGGACGTCGTCGGACAGCAGCAGTTCGCGGGACGCCGTGAGCTCGACCGAGCCGAGGTCGTCGTCCGTCGTGCGCTGGTCGGCGACGGAGAAGGCCTTGATCGCCTCGATCTCGTCGCCGAAGAAGTCGACGCGCACCGGGTGGTCGGCGGCCGGCGGGAAGACGTCGAGGATGCCGCCGCGCACGGCGAACTCACCGCGCCGGGTGACGAGGTCGACCCGCGCGTACGCCAGGTCGACCAGCTGGGACGCGATGCCGGCCAGGTCGTTGCCCCGCGAGTCGGTCCGCAGCACCACGGGGGCGAGCTCGGTGAGGTTGCCCGCGATCGGCTGCAGCGCCGCACGGACGCTCGCCACGACGATGGTGGTGCGCCGGTCGGCGGGTGCCGCGGCCTGCCACGCACCCAGGCGGCGCAGGGTCGCGATCCGGGTGCCGACGGTCTGCGCGCTCGGGCTGAGGCGCTCGTGCGGCAGGGTCTCCCACGCGGGGAACTCGAGCACGTCGGCGTCCGGCAGGTAGCTGCCGACGGCGTCACGGACCGCCTCGGCCTCGCGCCCGGTCGCCGTGATCACGAGGACGCACTGCGGCCCCTTCCGCTCCGCGACGAGCGCGCCGAGCAGCGGGACCCGGAGGCCGTCCACCACGGAGAAGTCGGCGTCGCGCGGCGCGGCGCGCAGCACGCGATCGAAGGCGGAGGCGCGCGAGAGCGCAGGGATGATGCCCGAGATCGTCACTCAGCAGATGGTACCGGCGGGGACCGACAGACGGCCCGGTGTGCGCAGCGGGCGAACACCGGATCGCACGGGTCGGGTCGCGCCGGGTGACGCGGGGCGGACGGGAGGCGCGGGTCGGGCCGGCACCGCGCCTCCCGTCCGTCGTGGCGGCGCGACCACCGCGCGGGACGGGCGTGCCCGTCGGCTGCGGGCACGTGCTGCCGGTGTGGGCCGGTCAGGGGGCGGGACGGTGGCGGGTCGCGTCCAGGGAACGGCGGCCTCGACCGCGGTGGCGCGGGCGCCGGTCGCGGGTGACGAGGAGCACGACGCCGATCCCGAGGAGGACCGCCGCGGCG